>NZ_JBBKTU010000001.1:3090781-3781562 GCF_037892605.1 Lacibacter sp. H407
TTCGATGCCCGATGGAGAATTTTTAACGGCTTATGAATTGAATGTAGTAGAACGTCATCTGCAGAAGGTGATCAAAGAAAAATTCAATCGCCATTATGTAAGTGGCCGTTGGGCACATATCAGTGATCCGAAACAAATACATCTGGAACAAGGCAGAGGACAATGTATGAATCGAAATCTTTGTATGCGTGGTTGTCCGCTGGGCGGATATTTCAGTTCGAATTCTTCTACATTGCCGTGGGCAACAAAAACAGGTAACTTGACGATTCGCCCTCATTCGGTTGTGCATTCCATTATTTATGACGAACAAAAACAAAAAGCTGTTGGCGTGCGTGTGATCGACACCAATACAAAAGAGACGAAAGAATATTTTGCCAACATCATTTTTGTAAATGCGTCTGCATTAAATACAAATCTGATCTTATTGAATTCAACTTCAACACGTTTCCCGAATGGATTGGGAAACGACAGCGGGTTGTTGGGAAAATATATCTGCTTTCATAATTACCGTGGCAGTATGAATGGTGATGTGGAAGGTTTTGAAGAATATTATTATAAAGTATCAAAACCCGTTGAATGTATTGTGGCGAATTTTCGGAATCTTGAAAAAAAGGAAACTGATTTTCATGGCGGCTATGTCATTTATTCGGGTGCTTATCGTGAGAAGTTGAGTGATAAAAATATCAAACCGCTGCTGGGTGCTGCTTACAAAGAAGCCATCAGCGAACCCGGTACCTGGGGTGTTTATATGTATATGCAAGGCGAAACCATTGCGAAAGAAAGTAATCATGTGCGGTTGAGCAAGGAAGAAAAAGACCAATGGGGAATACCTTTACTGATCACATCGGTTGGTTATGATGAAAATGATGAAAAAATGGTGAACGATTTTTTACAGGAAGGGCAAGCTATGCTTGAAGCGGCGGGTGTAAAAAATATTCAAACAAGAGATAATAAACAAGCACCTGGTCTGGATATACATGAAATGGGCGGAGTGCGGATGGGTGCTGATCCCAAAACATCGTTACTCAATGAATGGAATCAACTGCATCATTGCAAAAATGTTTTTGTAACGGATGGGGCTTGTATGACGAGCACCGGAAGTCAAAGCCCATCAATTTTATACATGGCTTTTACAGCAAGGGCTGTCAACTATGCTGTGGAGCAATTAAAAAAAGGAAACCTGTAAAATGAAAAAGATATTCTTGATTGTCATTGTATTCATTTTAGTGTTGCAGACGAATGCACAACAGAAAACCTATTGCAATCCCATTAACATTGATTACGGTTACACGCCCATTCCTAACTTCAGCGAATGGGGCAGGCACCGTGCAACAGCCGATCCGGTGATCGTTACCTACAAAGGTGATTATTATCTGTTCAGTACCAATCAATGGGGCTATTGGTATAGCAGTGATATGCTCAACTGGACATTTGTATCAAAGAAATTTTTACGTCCGTGGAATAAAGCGTACGATGAGTTGTGTGCACCTGCTGTTGGTATCATCGGCGATACCATGATCGTTTTTGGATCAACCTATACAAAACAATTCAGCATCTGGATGAGTACCAATCCGAAAGCCAACGAATGGAAACCTTTGGTCGACTCATTTGATATAGGAGGATGGGATCCATCATTCTTTACAGATGATGATGGGAAACTTTACATGTACAATGGCAGCAGTAATAAATTCCCGATGTATGGTATTGAACTCAACAGAAAGACCATGCAACCGATCGGAACAAGAAAAGAAATGTATGTGCTGGAACCATGGCGCTTCGGTTGGCAACGTTTTGGTGAACACATGGATAATACTTTTCTTGATCCGTTTATTGAAGGGAGTCATTTGACGAAACATAACGGAAAATATTATCTGCAATACGGCGCACCGGGAACTGAGTTCAGCGGTTATGCGGATGGGTTATTAATTGGCAGTGATCCATTGGGTTCATTTGAAGCACAGAGCGATCCGTTAAGTATTAAGCTTGGTGGATTTGTAAGAGGAGCTGGTCATGGTGCAACATTCATAGATAAGTTTGATCAGTACTGGCATGTATCAACAACCGTTATATCAGTAAAGAATACATTCGAACGCCGACTTGGCATTTGGCCAACAGGGTTTGATAAAGATGGAATGATGTTTTGCAATACTACGTTTGGTGATTATCCGCATTATATTCCGGGCGATAAGTTTGATGGTTCAGCTTACGGGAAAGATGGTAAGTCGCCTTATTTCACCGGCTGGATGCTGCTCAACTATAACAAGCCTGTACAGGTTTCATCAACGTTGGGTGGTTATCACCCAAATAATGCAGTAGATGAATTAATAAAGACCTATTGGAGTGCAGCAAGTGGAAACAAAGGGGAGTGGATCCAAACCGACCTGGGAAATATTTCAACAGTAAATGCTGTACAGATCAATTATGCTGATCAGGATGTAAGTTTTCCAAAGGAAATGGATAGCATATTTCTGGGTAAAACCATCGGCTTGTATCATCAGTACAAATTATATTATTCGATCGATGGAAAGAAGTGGAATGTATTGGTCGATAAAAGCAACAACAAAAAAGATGTGCCGCATGATTATGTTGAGCTGGAAAAACCTGTGCAGGCACGTTATATCAGGTTGGAAAATATTCATATGCCAACAGGAAAATTTGCCATTAGCGGTTTGCGTGTATTTGGTAATGGGAATGGTGCCAAGCCTGATGCTGTAAAAGGATTTATAGTGTTGCGTACAGAAAAAGATAAACGTAGCGCATTTATCAAATGGAAACCCGTTGATAATGCCTTTGCTTACAATATTTATTATGGCACACATCCCGAGAAACTGTACACGAGCATTATGATCCATTCGAATAATGAGTATTGGATGAAAGCGATGGATGCATTAAAAACTTATTATTACAGTATTGAATCGATTAATGAAAATGGCGTGAGCGAACGTTCACCTGTACTAAAAGTTGAGTAAGATGAAAAAACAGATCATATGTAATATTGTCTTGTTGTTATTGATAGTTGCGGCCCGTTCGCAAAACAAAGGTCCATTCCCTTTCTGGGATGAAGTGCAAAAGTTTAAAACAACAGACAGTGTTTCGTTCCCGGCTTCCAATCAAATTCTGTTGATCGGCAGCTCTTCGTTCACCATGTGGAAAGATGTACACTCGTATTTTCCTGATCGAAAAATTCTAAACCGTGCGTTTGGCGGCAGTACGTTGGTTGATGTGATTCGTTACCGCTACGATGTGATCTTTCCCTATCAACCCAAGCAAATAGTGATCTATTGCGGTGAAAATGATTTCGCTTCAAGCGATACAGTAACTGTTGAACTGGTGATGCAGCGTTTTACAACCCTGTACAATTATATCCGTGGGAAATATAAGACTGTACCGCTGGCTTATGTTTCGATGAAACCAAGCCCGAGTCGTATACACTTGCTTGAGAAGTATAAGGAAGCAAACAAACGGATCAAATCATTTCTTGCAACAAAGCCCAATACAAAGTTTGTGGATGTGTACAGTGCTATGCTTACAGCATCAGGTGAACCCATGCAGGATATTTTTCTTGCTGACAATTTGCACATGAACGCAAAAGGATATGCGATCTGGAAAAAGAAATTAGAAACAGTATTACTTAAATAATCAAGTATGAAATTTTTTTTATCAGTTGTTTTGTTGATGTTATTGTTTGTGAGTTGTAAGGAACAACCGCAACAAACAAAAATTGCATTTGGTTCCTGTGGTTATCAAGATGAGCCGCAGCCGGTGTTAGCCATTGCAGCCGAACAAAAGCCGGACGCATTTATTTTTCTCGGTGATAATATTTACGGCGATACAGATAACATGGATACGCTGCGTAATAAATACCAGCGCTTAGGTGCGAAGCCGGAGTATCAGCAACTGGCTGCTGCCACAAAAATATTTGCTACATGGGATGATCATGATTTCGGTTGGAATGATGCAGGCAAATATTATCCGTACAAGGAGCAATCAAAGGAAATTTTTCTCTCATTTTTTAAAGAACCGGCTGAGAGCAATCGTAGAAAACACGAAGGGATTTATCATACAGAATACATTCAGCAAGGCGATAAAACGGTGCAACTGATCTTACTCGACGTCCGTACGTTTCGCAACAGCTTATTGTTGTATGATACAACAGCAAAATTGCCAAGAAAGAATTATTTCTATACACCCGACTATCAACCGCACACAAGTAAAGACAGTTTGTTGTTGGGTGAAGCACAATGGAAGTGGCTGGAAGAAGAATTGAAAAAGCCAGCTGATCTGCGTTTGATTTGCAGCGGATCGCAATTCAGCATTGAATACAACGGATATGAAGCATGGGCCAATTTTCCACACGAACAGCAACGCATGCTTGATCTCATCAAATCAACCAAAGCAAATGCCGCTATGTTTTTAACAGGTGATGTGCATTATGCAGAAATCTCAAAATTAGAATCGCCGGGTTTGTATCCCATTTACGATGTTACTTCGAGTGGTATTACTTCAACCTGGGATTTTGCGACCCTTAACAAAAACCGTATTGAAGGGCCCGTGATGGAGAATCATATCGGCTTACTTACTATTGAATGGACAAAAGATCCAACTATCAAAATGGAGATCATCGATAAAAACAGAAACAGTCGTATTGAATACACGATCAATAAAAGTGAAATCAGTTTTTAAGTGCCAATAAAACGAACATACATGAAAAAGTTAGTATCAGCAGTTGTGTTATTTCTTATGGTCTCACAGCAGGAGTTGAATGCACAGCAAACAAACGAAGCAAAAATGAAAATCTTCATTGATGCACTCATGAAGAAGATGACGGTTGATGAAAAGATCGGTCAATTGAATTTGCCCGGCTCCGGTGATATTGTAACGGGGCAGGCGAGCAGTTCCGATATTGGAAAAAAGATCAAAGAAGGAAAAGTTGGTGGATTGTTCAATATCAAATCAGTCGCTAAAATAAAAGCTGTACAGAAAGTTGCGGTGGAAGAATCACGATTGAAAATTCCGATGATCTTTGGTATGGATGTGATACATGGTTATCAAACGGTGTTTCCAATTCCGCTGGGTTTGAGTTGCAGTTGGGATATGCAACTCATTGAGCAAAGTGCACGTATTGCTGCAGTAGAAGCCAGTGCGGATGGTATCAACTGGACATTCTCTCCAATGGTTGATCTTACACGTGATCCACGCTGGGGTCGTGTATCGGAAGGCAATGGAGAAGATCCGTATCTAGGCGGACAAATTGCCAAAGCAATGGTGCGTGGTTATCAGGGAAAGGACCTGTCGCTCAACAATACCATCATGAGTTGTGTAAAGCACTTTGCGTTGTATGGTGCTGCAGAGGCCGGTCGTGATTACAACACAACTGATATGAGCCGTTATCGTATGTTCAACGAATATCTGTATCCTTATCAGGCTGCAGTTGATGCAGGTGTTGGAAGTGTAATGGCATCGTTCAATGATATTGACGGAATTCCGGCAACAGCAAATAAATGGTTACTCACGGATGTGTTGCGCAGGCAATGGGGCTTTAAAGGATTTCTTGTTACAGATTATACCGGTATCAACGAAATGATGGATCATGGTATTGGTGATCTCAAAACTGTTTCTGCAAGGGCATTGGGGGCTGGTATTGATATGGATATGGTGGGCGAAGGATTCTTAACAACACTCAAGCAATCCTTGAAAGATGGAAGAGTTACACTTGCAATGCTGGATGCAGCCTGCAGAAGAATACTGGAAGCAAAATACAAACTGGGTTTGTTTGATGATCCGTATCGTTATTGCAATGAAGAACGTGCAAAAACAGAAATTTTTACGACGGCTCATCGGAAGATCGCAAGGGAAACCGCTGCACAAAGTTTTGTGTTGTTAAAAAATCAAAACAACGTATTGCCGTTGAAGAAAAGTGGAACAGTTGCAGTAATTGGCCCGTTAGCAAACGACAAACGGAATATGCCCGGTACCTGGAGTGTGGCTGCTGAATTTGATAAAGCCACAGCTGTGTTAACCGGACTAAATGAAGTTGCAGGTAAGCAAGTAAAGTTTTTGTATGCAAAAGGAAGCAACCTCGATTATGACGAAGCATTTGAAGACAGGGCTACGATGTTCGGAAAAGGAATAGGAAGAGATAAACGTACAAATGAAGAAATGATCAACGAAGCAGTTGCCATCGCTAATCAAAGTGATGTGGTATTGGCGGTGCTGGGCGAAAGTGCAGAGATGAGTGGCGAATCATCCAGCCGGAGCAATATTGAAATACCTGAAGCACAACGTGAATTATTAAAAGCATTGTTGAAAACAGGAAAGCCTGTTGTGTTGGTATTGTTTACCGGCCGTCCGTTAGCATTAACATGGGAACATAAAAATGTACCTGCCATTCTTAATGTTTGGTTTGGTGGAAGTGAAGCAGGTTATGCAGTAGCAGATGTGTTGTTTGGTGATGTAAATCCTTCCGGTAAATTATCAATGACCTTTCCGCAGAATATTGGTCAGGTGCCTTTGTTCTACAATCATAAGAATACAGGTCGTCCATTAGCTGAAGGAAAGTGGTTTGAAAAATTCCGTAGTAACTATTTGGATGTAAGCAATGATCCGTTATATCCTTTTGGTTATGGATTAAGTTACACAAGCTTTAGTTATAGCGATGTAAAGATCAGTAATGCAACACCAAAAGGAAATCAAACGATCACAGCAAGTGTAACATTGACCAATACGGGTGCTGTTACCGGTAAGGAAGTGGTACAACTTTATATTCGTGATGTAGTGGGTACTGTTACACGTCCGGTAAAAGAATTAAAAGGATTTCAAAAAATTGAACTTAAGCCGGGCGAAAGCAAAACCGTTTCTTTTACTATCAGTCCAAAGGATTTGATGTTTTACAATTATGAGTTGAAGTATGGTTGGGAAGCCGGTGAATTTCATGTAATGATCGGTGGTAATTCAAAAGATGTAAAAATGGGTAAGGTGAATTGGAGTAAATGATCAGGTATATAAAAAGTCAACGTCCTGCTCTAACTATAGAGCAGGACGTTCTGTTTGTAGTAACCCGGCTTGTCGCCAGTAAGGGAAATCACTTATTTGTTAAAATTCGACCAGTTAAATAGAAATTCGTAAAAGCTTTTAAGCGAAATTCATTGAATCCAAATCCTGATCCGGTATCCATGATTCCTGCAAATCAAATACGTTCTGTATTTTTTAAACTATTTCCTGTTCAAATATCGGATTCAAAGTCCTTTTGCAAAGAGGGTTTGTTGGCTTTTAACTATTGGCCAGCAACCGTTATTTCTTCAACCTGTAAAATACAACGGTCATGGTAAGCATTGGTAAACAATTTTTTCCCTTGCGCCGTAACATCGTGCTGGTGTTTTTGCTGGCTATTTGTGTACTCTTATTTTTTGCCCGGATCATTTATGTAGTAAGTGTTGAAAGCAAATCAACTGATGAAATGGTTTCAACCTCGTATCGTGTAATTGAACAGGTAGGTAATGTTCGTTCAGGTATTGCTGAGAGTGAAGCACTGATCAGGGAGTTTTTGCTTGCAAAGGATCAAGGCATGCAGGCACGGTTAAATGATATTCACCTCTTTGTTGACCGGTCGGCCATTACAGCAGGTGCCGTTGCAAAAGATCCAATACAGAAGCAGTTGATATGGCATCTGAGAAAAAGTTTGCAGATCAAGATCGCAGAACAAAAAAAGATCGTTGAGAAATCAGGTTCAAGCTTTACAAGGGAGCAGGCATTGCAACTGACGGAGGCTGATAAAAGATCAAGCAATGAGCTAGATAAAAAACTACAGCAAATTCTGGACGGACAGCAGCTTCTGTTACAGGAAAGGAGACATGAAAATACAAAAGTAGAACGCAGACTTATTCTTATCGCAATAGCAGGTGCTCTTTTGATCATCATGTTTATTGCCGTTTTATTGTGGCAATTGAATAGGGATATTATACGGAGAAAAAAAGCCGAACAGGAAATTCGTGAAAGTGAATTGAAATACAGAAGGCTGATTGAAGGTGCAGGCAGGGTTACCATTACAACCGATCTCAACGGACGGTTTGAGTTTGTAGCAGCAAAATGCAAACAACTCACCGGTTACAGCGCAGCTGAATTGCAGGGAAAAACATTTGATGTACTGGTTGCCGAAAACTGGCGCAAGCCAATCCTTGAGCATTTTGAACATCAGTATCATTCTAACTCGTCCGGTGAAAAAGTATTACGATTCCCTATTATTACGAAAGATGGAACGGAACGTTGGGTAAAACTTAATGCAGAAGTAATCTCCAATGAAAATCGCCCGGTAGGTTTTCAATGTATGGTAAAAGACATTTCGGATGAAATGGATGCAGAAACAAAATTGAAAGAGTCAGAAGAGTTGATTAAAACGCTTTTGAATAATACGAAGGAAGGTTTCTTTATGGTTGATCGAAATATGAATCTTCTTGTGATGAATCAGCCGGCAAAGGAAGGTATAGAAATGCGGAATGGAACGCGGGCAGAGGTCGGAATGAATTTGCTGTCGCTTATTCCGGAAGATAAAGTAGAAGCCGCTACTGAAAATTTTAATCGTGTGTTCAATGGAGAGTCAGTAGAGTACGAAGCAAAATATGAAACAGCAAATGGAATCCAATGGTTACGCATCAGTCATTCGCCTGTAAAGGAGAACAACAATACTGTAAGTGGTGTTGCGGTTGTAACATCGGATATCACTGCTATTAAGCTGAATGAGGAAAAGGTACAACAGGCCAATCAAAAGATCAGTGCAATGCTAGCCAGTACCAACGAAGGATTTTATATGATAGCACCCGATCATACGATTGTGCTGGTAAATGAAGCAGGGAAGCAGATCATGAGGCTTACTACAAACCTGTTGTGCAGAGAGGGCGATAGTATTCTCAAGTATATTAAACCCGAGCGTGAGATCATATTTCAAAAAATATTTACCAATGTATTAAACGGCCGGGTAGAAGAAAATGAATTGTTTTTTGAAACGGTTGAAGGTGATCTGTGGATTCAAAATACCTATTTCCCTGTGCGTGATGAAGCAAACAAAGTTATTGCTGTTTGTATATCTGTAAAAAATGTAACTGAACGGAAATTAGTTGATCAGGCATGGGAAAAACTGCGTGAAGAACGTGAAGAGTACCAGTTCAGGTTGCAGTCTATTCTGGACAATACACCGTTGATCATGTTCATTAAAGATCTGGAAGGTCGTTACTTATTGATCAACCGTTCATTTCGTGAAGCATTTGAATTGTCGGACGAAGTAGTGATTGGAAAAACAGATTTTGATTTTGAGGAAGATGATGCAGCGATCCGTTATCGTGAAGCCGATGAACAGGTAATTGCTGAAATGGTCCATGTGCAAACGGATGAAACAGTACAAATGGCAGATGGTGAACACAATTTGCTGATTGTAAAATTTCCATTGTTTGACAGAGATAATATTTTATATGGTGTAGGCGGTATTGCAACTGATATTACAGAACGTGTACAATCACGTGAAAAATTAGTTGAAGCAAAACGAAAAGCCGAATCAGCTGAGCAGTTGCAGGAACAATTCCTTGCAAATATGAGCCATGAAATACGCACGCCGTTGAATGGGATCATTGGCATGACGAATATTCTGCAGCACACACCACTGTCTGAAGAGCAGGATGAGTTTGTACAGATCATTCGTCAATCGTCTGATAATTTATTGATGTTGATCAACGATATTCTTGATCTGTCAAAGATCAAAGCCGGGAAATTGTCAGTAGAGCAAGTGTTGTTTGATCTGCAAAAAGTATTGGATCAGGCAGTGGCGCCATTCAGGTTGAAAGCAAAAGAAAAAGGAATTATGCTTTCGATCGTTTCCGATCGGTCAGTACCAGCACAATTAACCGGTGACCCTTTGCGTATTACACAAATACTTTCCAACCTGTTGAGCAATGCAATGAAGTTTACAGAAGAGGGAAGTATTGAGATCAGGGTGTGTGAAGAAGCAGAGCAACAAGACGATGGAAAAACAAATCTCAACATATTTGTTACAGATACGGGCATTGGGATACCAGGCGAAAAGCTGGAGCATATCTTTGACAGTTTTGAACAGGCCGCCAGTGAAACATCACGTAAGTATGGAGGTACAGGATTAGGCTTATCGATCACCCGGCAATTGTGTGAAATAATGGGAGGCGCAATAGCAGTGAGCAGTGAGTTAGGAAAAGGGACAACGTTTCGGGTGAAGTTGCCATTCATAATTTCATCAGATGTTCCCATCGTTACAGTAGCACATCAGGAAAAGACGATCCGTAACGAAGACATCAGTGGGAAAAAAATACTGGTTGCAGAAGATAATGAGATCAATCAGAAAGTGATCATGCATGTGTTGCAACGTGTTGGCATAAGTACCACTATCGTAAACAATGGCAAGGAAGCTGTTGATCTGCTGGAAGCGGGTGAGGAATTCGATCTTATTATTCTTGATCTGCAAATGCCATTGATGAATGGATTTCAAACCGCAACTTATATCCGGAAAAAACTGGAATTAACGATTCCCATCATTGCTATGACGGCGAGTGCTCTTCGCAATGAAAAAATGCGTTGTTTCGAATTGGGCATGAACGAATATCTTACGAAACCATTTGTTCCTGCTGATCTTTATACGGAGTTGCGCCGTTTCTTACTTGCACAGCCATCAGCCGGCAAACAAACAGACAGTAACAAAGAAGAATATCAAGGGACAGAGCTGTATAATCTTTCTCACATTTACGAAATGGATGATCAGGAATATTTCTGCGAGGTGCTGCAGTTGTTCCTTTCTACAACTCCATTGTTATTAAATGAAATTCATGAAGCAACATTGTATGAAAACTGGGAAGAAGTATATCGAAAAGCACATAAGCTGAAAAGCAGTCTTGGTATTTTACAAATGAATTTAATGCTTGGCGTTATTTCAACCATTGAATTGCAGGCAAAAGAGCAGCAACAGGTTGAGCGTATACCAGATGGGTTGAAGAAAGCAACGGACTTGTTTGAATTGATACGCCCGATGATCGAGGCTGAATTAGCAAAAGTAAAACAGGTAAATAATTGAATAAATAATAATCCAAACTCCAATTGAAAATGAAAATTCTTGTAGCTGAAGACGAACCGATCATGTTAAAGACCATTGCACTTCGTTTACGTAAGGACGGACACGATGTAATTGTTGCTGATAATGGACGTGAAGCCATGGATCAGATCGATGCGCATGATCCGGATATGATCATCACTGATATCATGATGCCTTATTCATCCGGTCTTGAAATTGTAGGAAAAGTAAAAGCGGCCGGGCAGCGAAATGTACCTGTCATTATTCTGAGTGCAATGGGGCAGGAAAATGTAGTTGTTGAAGCCTTTAATCTTGGTGCCGACGACTATATTACAAAGCCGTTTAGCCCAAACGAATTGTCGATGCGTGTAAAGCGGTTGGCAAAATCAGCCTGACGAAATCTGTTGTACATAAACCGGCGAATTGTTCATGAACGATTCGAACCAAGCCCCTTATTTTTGTTGTAGTGGAAACAGGGCATACATATTATGCAGGAAAACAGTTGCTACTGGATGTACTGGTACAACCGTGGCATTTGTTGCTTGGTATGTTTTTCTTTATTCTGATCATTGCAGGAGTTATTCTTTTTATTTTACTCTACTTAGTACGTCGTGCTGGACGTACTACTCTTCGTTTACAATTACGGGAATTATATAGTGAACTCATCAGCGAACTGGCTGTTTGTGAAACCGAAGATGAATTATATGCCTTGATGCAGCAGCCTTCTACAAAAGAAATTTTATATCGTTTATTGGGAGATGGTTTTGCAAGAAAGGTATTGATCACCGAATTGCTCAAAACGTCACGAAGCATGAGTGGAAGTGCAGCCAGCAACGTTTGCTGGTTTTATGCACAGGCCGATCTGGACAAAGATTCACTGGATCGTTTACAACAAGGTGCATGGCATGTAAAAGCAAGAGCCATTCAGGAATTGAGCGGGCTTCGCCAGCGAAAACAAATTACGAAGATATACCGGCTTACCAATCATCCTGATGAACTGGTGCGTAATGAAGCTAGAACGGCTGTGGTAAAACTAACCGGTTTTGAAGGCTTGCGTTTTTTAGATGTGATTACGTATCCTATTACAGCATGGGAGCAATTATGTTTATTGCATGAGTTGTCGTTTCACAAAGCCGAATCGTTTGCACAAATAGATCGGTGGCTCAACTCGAAAAATAACAGTGTGATTGAATTTGCGTTGCGGCTAATTGAAGTGTATAAGTTGTACGATCTGCATGCGCAGGTAATCGGGTGTTTATCACATCCATCGGTGGCAGTTCGCAAAAGAGCCATTCAGGCATTAAATGAAATTTATCAGCCCGATGCTGCTGCATATTTGATCAATCAATTTCCTGCCGAGGAAAAAGAATTACAGTTACTTATACTTCAACTTTTTGAAGTTCATGCTACTGAAAATGAATTGCCGTTTTTGTTGCAATGTCTTTCACACGCAGCAGTTGAAGTAAAAGCAGCTGCAGCAAAAGCCGTATATCATACACAGGCAGACGGTATGGTTTACATTGAACAACAGGTTCGAATAACGGACGAGCCGTGGACAGTATTATTGCCGCAATTAAAACGGGAGGGAAGTTGATGAGTTGGCAGGATTGGATATATGATTTCTTTACGTATGTAATTCTGGCTTATTCAGTAGTGTTGCTGTTATGCTATCTCTTTATCGCCTTTTATTCAATTGGCGAAACAAGAAAGTATATCCGCAAAAGCAGCTTTACTGATTATTCGATCATGGCTGTATCGCCGCACACGCCTTCCATCAGCATTTTAGCACCTGCTTATAACGAAGCTGCAACGGTGATTGAAAATGTAAAGTCGTTACTGAACATTCACTACAACAATATGGAAGTGATTGTGATCAACGACGGAAGTAAAGATGATTCGCTGCAAAAACTGATCGAAGCCTATCAGCTCGAAATAACACCGTATTTATTCACGACACATATTGCCACAAAGCCGGTGCGTGGTATTTATCGCAGCAGTAATCCTGTGTATCGCAAATTAGTAGTGGTTGATAAACAAAATGGCGGCAAAGCAGATGCGTTGAATGTAGGTATTAATGTGGCGTCAAACGATTATGTGGTTTGCATCGATGTGGATTGTATTCTGGAGCAGGATGCAATGTTGAAATTGATAAAACCGTTTCTTGAAGAGAAAGAAACAAGGGTGATTGCAACAGGCGGAGTTGTACGCATTGCCAATTCATGCGAAGTGAGAGATGGAAAGATCATACGTGTGCATTTGCCCGAACAGTTTTTGCCTCGTGTGCAAACGCTTGAATACATCCGTGCTTTTTTATTAGGACGAATGGCCTGGAGTCGTTTAAACGGATTGCTGCTGATATCAGGTGCATTCGGTGCGTTTGATCGTGACATTGCTATTAAAGCCGGTGGCTACGATCATAACACGGTAGGAGAGGATATGGAGTTAGTAGTTCGTATGCGACGCTACATGGAAGAACGGAAGCTGCCCTATAAAGTTGCTTATATTCCCGATCCGCTTTGCTGGACAGAAGCGCCTTCTAGTTATAAAATTTTGGGCCGTCAGCGCAACCGATGGACAAGAGGCACCATTGAAACATTAAAGTTGCATCGGAAGATGTTTTTTAATCCGAAGTATGGCGTATTGGGTATGCTGAGTTATCCATATTGGTTTTTCTTTGAATTTCTGGCACCAATTATTGAGTTTGTAGGCTTTATTGCATTGCTGGTATTTGTTGTGCTGGGCTTAATGGATTGGAAATTTTTTCTGGCGCTGCTTGGCTTTATTCTTTGTTTCGGGTTTTTATATTCCGTATTTGCAATACTTATGGAAGTGCTTACCTACAATCAGTATAAGAAGCGAAAAGAAATTTTCAGTTTGATGTTAACGGCTTTTCTGGAGCCATTTATTTTTCATCCGTTTGTGGTGTGGAGTGCAGTAAAAGGAAATATCGATCTGCTTCGCAAAAAAAATGCATGGGGTGAAATGACGAGAACAGGTTTTGCGGGAAAGAAGAAAACTTAAAATCGTCGGGCATAACCAACCGATCCGAAATATTGATTGCCAAACGTTTTTGGCTGGTATTCATCTCTTGAATAACCGGTATGAAATAACAATAAATGTTTCCGTTGGATCGATTTCCGAATGCCGATCGTTACACGATTGGAATATAAACGCTGATTGGTGCTAAACTGGATATTCCTCGATTCATCGGGCGAAACACCGGTGCCGATCTGCAGCCATGCATAATCATTCATCTCTCCAAAATATCGGCGTGCACTTGCAATACCGGCAAAGTTGAAACCATTGTTGTCGCTTAAAAAAGTTCTCGCCTGTAAAAACCAATTGCCTGTATAAAAACCAATACCGGCTACACCAATCAACAAACTCTTATCAAAATACAAATAACGAAAACCGCCCTCCAGTTCTATTGCTTTTGGAAGATTTACATACAATGAATACCCTGCACGGAATTTAGGAAATACCGGCATATCAGGTGAGTAGCCAATACCTGCATAACTGTAGACTTTATTTGAAAACTTCGGATAAGCTTCCAGCTCGGCCTGCCATCCATTTTGTGCTAACCGATTTGCATAATTAAAGCGGCCCAGCAGTGCAGTATTTTTTGCTTCGTGTTTGTATTCAATGCCGGCAATATGCCAATCGTTGGTAAACTGTTTATCAAAATGAAAATAGTCGTATTGTACAGTGATCGTGTTCTTGAACGGCAGCGTATCTGTTTGCTGGGAAAACAAACACATCGGTAACAAACACAGCATTGAAAAGAGGAATCGGCTTCTCATATTTTGAACAATGGATGCCATAAAGATAACCCAAGTTTCAGGAATGGTTTGTAGTAGAAAATAGGTAATTTGGTGCCTGGCTTACAAGTGTACAAACCAATCGCAGAATGATCGCCAAAAATCAAATCGATGAAACGTAAATACAGAGATGTGATACAGCAACAAGATGAGCAATGCAACGGGAAATACGTTGTATCGTTTATGCGAACGCCAATCCCAGATGCATAAACCGATCAACAGAAGATCGGCCAGCAAAAATCCGGCGAACGGTGCCATATGATTCCCTTCTATCGTTGGCATAAAAGCCAATACCTCACGAAAGTGAATATGAATCAGGCGATCGGTAACCGGCGTAAACATGGTAAATGCCGTGCAAACCATGTAACGGGCATGTATAGTTGCTTTTTTGCGGTGATAGATCGCAAGCCCGTAAAGAATTGCAAAGGCAACCAGCGCATTCGCCGCAAGGGCAACAAAAAAGTAATCCATTGTACCCAGTTGCGGCAACGGCTGCAACCGGTATTTCAACAGATCCATTGTGGTATAAATCAGCAATGGAACAAGTACATAAGAGAATTTGCCGATGGTACGATGCAGCCTGGTGCATTTGGTACGAATAAGATATGGTTGTAGAATTAACATGAGGCACCACAGTATAAGAGTAATGCCATGCGTGTGCATACGATAATTATCCTGCTCAAGCAGTTTGGTAAAGTACGTAACCCAAAAACCTGCAATTACAAACAGAAAAAAACCAATGAAATACAAATAACTTTTTTGAAAGAGTGATTTTTCCAGTTTCATATAGCAATCAGTAAGAGTAGTAACAATGATAAAGAAATTCCTGCATGTTGAAAAGAATGTTTAAGAACAGACAATGACCGGATGAAGCCTTCAAATCCAGTTAAAATTGTCATTTTGACAAATTAATTCAATTCATTTTCCCCGTTGGGCATCAGGGGCGTTTTTGGCTGAAAACCTTTACTGGCGGGCTTTTCGGTTTTCGAATATCAATTTGCCGTCATAAAACAGACCGTATCTTGATTTGACGACCTTTTGTTAGTGGGGTATTTTTACATCATCAAACGGGAATGGAAGAAGTTAAAAGCAGAGATGAGGAATCCCAACTGATAAGTAGCAAAAGCTACACAAGGTTTACAGAAGTCTTTTTTTATATGGCAAGCAATCGTTAACGGTCAACTGTTTCTACAGATGACCTTTTTCTTTTATAGAAGGTTCTTACCTGACTTCTTTTCTACCGGTTTTTCATCGCTTCTCTACTGCTCAACTCATTTTTCGCTTCCGGCTAAGAGATTACTGTGTTCGCCAAACCCAACCGTTATCAATTTTTTTGTTGTAAGCATGTGTACTGTTATCTTTGCCACCCTTCGGGGAATTAGCTCAGTTGGCTAGAGCGCTTGCATGGCATGCAAGAGGTCACCGGTTCGACTCCGGTATTCTCCACAGCTTTAAAAGTCGCCTTCGGGTGGCTTTTTTTATGTACTCGCCTTTCTCATTTTCTGCCCTTATCTTGCGCTAACGATTGTACTTTTCTAAAATATTAGCCTTATGGATATTCAGTTCAATAAGAATGAGGACGTGATGAAATTATCGCTTACCGAAATGCGGAAACGTCTGCAAAAGATCTACGAGGGTGGCGGAAAAAAATCGATTGAAAAGCAACGGGAGCGTAATAAACTAACTGCACGGGAGCGCATCGAATACCTGCGTGATGCAGACAAACCATTTATTGAGATCGGGGCGTTTGCAGGTTATGAAATGTATGCGGAGCAAGGCGGTTGTCCGGCAGGAGGTACTGTTGCCGGTATTGGTTATATAAGCGGCCGGCAATGCGTAATTGTAGCAAATGATCAAACAGTAAAAGCTGGTGCATGGTTTCCCATCAGTGGAAAAAAGAATTTGCGGTTACAGGAGATAGCCATGGAAAATCGTTTGCCGGTGATCTATTTGGTTGATAGCGCAGGAGTATTTCTTCCAATGCAGGATGAAATTTTTCCTGATAAAGAACATTTTGGCCGCATCTTTCGCAACAATGCACGGATGAGTGCAATGGGCATTACACAAATTGCGGCGGTGATGGGAGCATGTGTGGCAGGTGGTGCTTACTTGCCCATTATGAGCGATGAAACATTAATGGTGGAAGGCAATGGCTCGATTTTTTTAGCAGGGCCTTATTTAGTTAAAGCGGCGATTGGTGAAGATGTTGATGCCGAAACGCTTGGAGGTGCTGTAACGCATACAGAGATATCTGGTATTGCTGATTACAAATTCAAAACTGAAGAAGAATGTTTGGATGAAGTAAAGAAATTGATGAATAAGTTGGGTGCAAAAAAGAAAGCAGGTTTCGATCGGATTACAGCAAAACTTCCGAAAAAGAATCCGGAAGAATTGTACGGGCTTTTTCCTGCGGATGGGAAACCGTATGATATGCTGGAAATTATTGAACGCATTGTGGACGATAGTGACTTCGATCAGTTCAAACAGGATTATGGTAAAACAATTCTTTGTGGTTATGCACGAATTGATGGTTGGGCAGTGGGCATTGTGGCCAATCAACGAACCATTGTAAAGAATCGAAAGAATGAAATGCAGTTGGGTGGAGTGATCTATAACGACAGTGCGGATAAAGCGGCCCGTTTTATTCTCAATTGTAATCAGAAAAAAATACCATTGGTGTTTTTGCAGGATGTAACCGGCTTTATGGTGGGCAGCAGAAGCGAACATAGTGGTATCATTAAAGATGGCGCTAAGATGGTGAATGCCGTAGCGAATAGTGTGGTGCCTAAGATCACGATAGTAATAGGAAATTCTTATGGTGCCGGTAATTATGCCATGTGCGGTAAAGCATACGATCCACGTTTTATTTATGCATGGCCAACAGCGAAGATTGCGGTGATGGGTGGGGAGCAAGCCGCAAAAACATTGTTACAGATACAGGTTGCTGCTATGAAAGCAAAAGGAAAAGAAGTGAGTGCAGAGGATGAAAAGACTTTGCTGGATGAAATAAAAGGCAGGTACGAAACACAAACGACGCCTTACTATGCAGCCGCACGGTTATGGGTAGACGAAATTATCGATCCTGTTGAAACCCGCCGGGTGATCAGCGAGGGAATTCATGCAGCCGATCATAATCCGGATATGGATGAGTTGAGAGTGGGAGTGTTTCAGGTGTAAGGGCTTATATAGGGTAGTTTACTTTTTCCAAAAGTTATGGAAATATTCAAGGTCGCCAGGGGTTATCATTTCGTATTTCCAATTAGAGCTATCAAGTATTAGATAATTGTATCCGTAGAAATGCTGTTTCTTCTCTTTAAAAAATACAGTCAATTTGTATTGATAGGCTGGGGAAATTGAAAAAGCTGAATCGAACGGTTCACTTGAGTAACCACGTACTTTGCTATGGTTCCAATCTGTTACAAATCTTACTATTTGATCAGATGTTAGCAATTTTGCTTTATTTTCTTTTTTTGAGAATATCATTATCGAATCGATAGGCTTTGTGTCTAAGTAAATTCTGTGCGGGTTAAGCTCACTAATTGTGTTATCGCATATATTTAGTGTAAGGAACCTTTCGTTCGAGGCTTGCCAAGTAAAAATGCAACTATCAATCTGCGAAGCTCCTGTATTCTGTTTCTTGTCAGCAATATAGACTTCGTATTTGAAATAATTGGCCAATACTAAATCTGGGCATTTTGATTTTATAATCCTGTAATTCTGAACCTTCCATTCTTGGATTTTTTCACATGTTGTTGTGTTGTTGTTACAAGAGGGTACGATTATTGCCAAAAAAAAGATGGAATATAGGTGTATGTTTTGTTTCTTTTGAATCATAATTAAGAGTGGATTAATTATGTTGTTAAAAAGAAAAACCTCATCTTGTGATGAGGTTTTCAATATGATAAAAAACAATTTTATGCTTTCGCTGTTTTCAATTCACTTGATGTTAACAATGCATAACCGCCAAAAAACATGGTGCAGAATACAACGGTAGCATATAAGCTGCCGGTGTAAAATGGAATACCATCTGTTAAAGTCAGCATCAATCCTTCCATTGTTTTTGGATGATGGTAACCACCACCGCCGATCCACACCAGGAAATTACTTACAAAGAAATAAACCGTTGGTCCGGCCAAAGCACCTAAACCGATCTGCCATGCTTTCTTTTGATTGATAAAGAAACCCATCACAGTTAAACCTGCAAATAAAATATAGTTAGTCATCTGTCCGCCATAAAAACCTTTAATTGAAGTAAGTCCTGCGCTGTACAACACCTGGTACAATGCATCACTGATGAACATACTAAGGATAGGCAACGCAAAAGCATATTTTTTATCCTTCATGATCGAACCGGCAAACAGGGCAATCGCAATTTGTGGTGCAAAACCTAGGGGACGGTTTGGTAAGATGCGGTAAAGCGCTGCCACAACAATCAATGCTGCCAATGTAAAAACGAATGTTTTATTCAACTTCATAAATCCTGTATTGAGCGACAAAAATAGCTAAAAACAGCTCCCGAAAAGCCATTTTGGAAATTGTCTTTCCCCGATATGTGGATAATGACGAAAGGATTATTTTAGTGCAATGGCAAAACACCTGGAAACCGGCAGGCAAGGGGAAGAGTTGGCGGCTGAATGGTTGCTGGCACAGGGTTTTGTAATTCTTCACCGCAACTGGAAGCATTCGTATTTTGAATTAGATGTAATTGCGTCAAAAGACAATATCCTTCATTTTATTGAAGTAAAGACAAGAACGAGTGATACCTATGGTCATCCCGAAGAGGGTGTAACAGCCAAAAAACTGGAACGGCTAATGAATGCAGGCGAGGAGTTTTTGTATCAACATCCCGAATGGAAACGCATTCAATATGATATTCTTAGTATACGCCTGCACCGATTCAAAGCGCCGGAATATTTCTTTTTGGAAGATGTTTCTTAGCCGATAGCCTGTAGTTGATAGCCAGTACTACTCGATACTAACGACTACCAACTATCGGCTTGGATTAATATTTTGGATTAACGCCGATATAATTATAAGGCGTAATAGCACTCAATTCTTTTTTCACGTCAGCACTTACTTTCAACCCTTTGATAAACGCCTGCATTGATTTTTGTGTGATGGCAGCGTTTCCTCGTGTTAATTCTTTTAAAGCTTCGTATGGGTTTGGATAATTTTCTCTTCGTAAAATGGTTTGAATCGCTTCGGCCACAACGGCCCAGTTGTTTTCAAGGTCCTGTTTAATTTTTTCTTCATTCAACAATAATTTATTCAACCCTTTGTCAATTGATTTTAATGAAAGGATTGAATGTGCAAACGGAACGCCGAGGTTACGTAATACGGTTGAATCAGTAAGGTCACGTTGCAATCTTGAAACAGGAAGTTTAGCTGATAAATGTTCGAACAACGCATTGGCAATACCAAGATTGCCTTCTGCATTTTCAAAATCGATCGGGTTTACTTTGTGTGGCATGGCACTGCTGCCTACTTCGCCTTTCTTGATCTTTTGTTTAAAGTAATCCATCGATACATAGGTCCAGATATCACGACAAAGATCAATTAGAATGGTGTTGATGCGTTTGATGCCGTCCATCTGCGCCGCAAGATTATCGTAATGCTCAATTTGCGTAGTGTATTGCTGACGCTGCAAACCAAGTTTCGCTTCCACAAACTCGTTGCCGAATTTCACCCAGTCTTTCTTTGGGAAGGCAACAAAATGTGCATTGAAGTTTCCCGTTGCGCCGCCAAATTTTGCTGACGTTGGTAAAGCAGACAATTGTTGCAGCTGATTTTCGAGGCGCTCAACAAATACCATGATCTCTTTACCAAGTTTGGTAGGCGATGCAGCTTGGCCGTGTGTACGTGCCAGCAACGGAATGTTTCTCCAGTCTTTTGCAAAACTTTTCAAGCTTAAGATTAATGTTGATACGGCGGGAAGTAATTCCTGCTCCAACGCATCTTTCCAAAGAAGCGGGATAGAAGTGTTGTTAATATCCTGTGAGGTAAGTCCAAAATGGATCCATTCTTTGTGCTGTGATAATTGTAAGGAGTCCAGTTCACGTTTCAAAAAGTATTCAACAGCTTTTACATCGTGATTGGTAACGCTTTCCAGATTTTTAATTTCAACCGCTTGTTCAACGGAGAAGTTGACAACAACATTTTTTAATGCTTTCTGCTGTTGTGCTGTAAGTTTGAAAAATTTCTTTTCTGCCAAAAAGAGAAAGTATTCAATTTCTACATGTACCCGGTAGCGGATCAACGCAAATTCGGAGAAATAAAGATCAAGATGCTGCAGTTGATTGCGGTAACGTCCGTCAACAGGCGAAATAGCGGTGAGGTTTTGAAGTTCCATGTAATAGTTTACAGTTTGTAGTTAATTGGTTGCCGAAGTTATTGCTGCATATGGCTGTTGTGGTACAAGTGAGTGACACAACGAAAGCTCCATAGCAGCAAACAGCCTGACCAACAAAAAATCCCTTTCTTTGCAGCGCAAAAGTAAATGAATTGAATAAGATAAAAATTGGAGCCGTCAGTTATTTAAACACAAAGCCCATGATGTATGGGATGCAGTCGGCAAGTTTTCTGGCGACGCATGAGTTGGTGCCCGATTATCCTTCAAAAGTGGCGGCGATGTTGAAGTCGGGAGAAGTAGATGTGGCGTTGGTGCCTGTGGCCCTGCTACCTGAGTTGCCGCATTATCATATTGTAAGCGATTATTGTATTGCATCGGATGTTGAAGTGGCATCTGTTTGCCTCTTCAGCGAGGTACCCGTGGAAGAAGTGACAACTGTTTATCTCGATTACCAAAGCCGGACATCGGTAGCACTGGCGCAAATATTGATGAAAGAGTTCTGGGGTATACATCCGGAGTTGATCAACGCTACCGATGAAAGCTATCGAACAAAAATAACCGGTACAACTGCTGCGGTGGTCATTGGCGACAGGGCGTTAGAGCAACGTCGACTCTCTACTTATGTGTACGATCTTGCCAGCGAATGGCGTGCTATGACCGATCTGCCATTTGTATTTGCAGTTTGGGTAAGTATTGAGCCAATGAGCAATGATTGGATAAAACAGTTTAACGCTGCAAATGCGGAAGGTTTTACATTGCTGGATGAAATAGCCGAACAGCAGAAGTATCCTGTGTATGATTTAAAGAAATACTATACAAACAATATCAGTTACCTGTTGGATGATGAAAAGCGGAAAGGAATGAAACGCTTCCTTGATTTTTTACAGGTGTAATGTTTATTTTTAAAAATGACCGGTAAACGGGCGCAACATATTATCTATTGTTATTTTTTATTCCTGTTCATTTGTTTAACAGGCAATCTTCATGCGCAGGAGTTACGTTATTCATTCAAAAATTATACAACATCAGACGGACTGCCGAGCTCTGAAGTACACAAGGTATGGCGAGATGCAAAAAATTACATGTGGTTTGCTACCGATCATGGAGTGTGCCGCTACAATGGTTACAGGTTTGAAACATTTAATCTGCCTGATAATTCGATATTAGGTTTGTACGAGGATTATAAAAAGAGAATATGGGTGCATTCATTTTCGGGCCAGCTCTTTTATTATGAAAACGGCAAATTCGAAGAGTACAAATGGAATAGCAAACTTGTAGATGTCATTAAGCCCGGAGTAATTAATGCATTGTATGTTGATAGCAGTGATGCGCTTTACATTTCTTCAACTGGTCCGCATACCTATATGGTTTCAAAGGATGGAACAATAAAAGATTTGCTCTCAATCCAGAATAAAATTCAGTACAAAGCCTTTCCAACAACTGCTACCAGATTTTTTACATACGTGAGTTCTTATCCCGGAAAATTTAATATAGGAGAGCCGCTACCGGTTCAGAAAACCAATATTGCCGTTCGTTTAGGCGGGAAAGAAGTGAATATCACCATACCTCTTATTTACAGGCCGGAACGATTTCGTATCAGGCAGTTTTCAAATGATAAAGCGCTTTTTTTCTCCAATGAAGTGTTGATTTGGATCTACGCTGATGGAAGGTTTGATTTACAAAAGCCGGCCTACCGCATCTATGATATCGAGGAAATCAATGGATTGTTCTACATGGCAACCGAGAAAGGGTTGTTAATACAAAATAAAAACGGTGATGTGCTGGCAGAATATTTTAGTAATAAGCACATTACTTCCCTGGCTAAAGATCATGAAGGTGGGTTGTGGTTTACAAGTTTATTGGATGGGGTTTTCTACTTAAGCAGTACACGTACCAGACACCTGGCGAAGGACGGCATTATTATCAACAGAAAAATAAACGTACTGTACAATCTCGCTGATACGGGTATTGTTGCCGGCACATTTGACGGAAGTGTTGTGCAGATTATTCCCGGTGCAGTTTGGGACGAAGTAAAAATAAAAGCAGGACAAGTTGTAGATATCAAACAGAAAGATAACTCTTCTTTTTATGTAGGTGTTTCATTGCTGGGTTGGCCCGAATCGTTAACACGACGATATGGACGCCAGTTTAGTTATACGCTTATACCGAGTTTGTCAAATATTTTATTGACGGACACTGTTGTTATCGCCGGACAGAATGATAATATTACCAGAGTGAATCTAAACCGGGTACCTGAACTTACTCTCATGGTTGGTAAAGTGAGTTTTCGTGTGTCGAAAGTATTTCTCAACGATAAAAATGAATTACTTGTTGGCAATCTGTTTGGGTTGTGGAAATATGTTGACAGGGAGTTGCTGTTGTACGACAGTTCGAAACCTCTGCTGCAATCCCGTATAACTGATATCGTGGAGTATAAAGATCAGATGCTTTTTCTTGGCACACGTGGAAAAGGATTACTGATAGCAGACAATGATAGTGTAACGCAGGTTACGGAAGCAGATGGGTTGGTAAGTAATAATATCCGGAAGATCTTCATAGATGATGATCGTATTTGGCTTGCAACAAATAAGGGATTGTCGCTTTTAACAGTACTCTCAACGAATCCATTTAGCTGCAACATAAAAAATATTAACGTACAAGATGGCTTGCTTTCCAACGAAATTAACGATGTGGTGAAGAGCGGGAATTACATTGTAGTTGGAACCAATTCAGGCATTTCTTATCTCGATCGAAATTATTTTATTAAGCGGGAAAATGAGCCATTGCCTTTTTATATAAGAGGAGTCCGGTTAAATGGCAACTTGGTCGATTCTGGCAGGTTGAACAAACTTGGGTTTAAAAACAGAAACCTTTCTGTTACATACGAAGCTCTGCGATTTAATAACCCTGGACAACTCCGTTATCGTTACCGTTTATCGGGTTACGATAGTACCTGGTTTTATACAAGCGATCTTCAGGTGCAATTCAATCCGCTGCCTTATGGTGAGTATGTATTGGAGATACAGGCCAAGAGTGAGTTAGAAGATTGGAACAGTTCATCTAATCTTATCAGTTTACCGATCGTATGCCATGCCCCATTCTGGTCATCGGCCTGGTTTTGGATATTTATTTTTTCACTGATCATTTTTCTTTTAGTACTGTCGTTCCGGAACCGTATTCGATTCATCCGGCAAAAAGAAAAAGAGGAAAAAGAGTTGCAAAAGCGAATCAGTGAATCAGAACAAATGGCATTGAAAGCGCAGATGAATCCACATTTCATTTTCAACAGTCTTAATTCTATTCAGCAATATGTTATTGACAGAGATGTTGAAGGGGCAAATAGTTTTATATCAGGGTTTTCAAAACTAATGCGTCAAACGCTTGAGTTCTCCTCTAAAGAACGGATCAGTTTGGAAGAAGAGATCGCTTACCTGTCAAATTATCTTGATCTTGAAAAAGCACGAATGGAAAGCAGTTTTCTGTATAAAGTGATCGTACAAACGGAGCAGCCACCTTCGCAGCTTGATATTCCACCTTTGCTTTTACAACCATATGTTGAAAATGCTTTGCGACATGGTGTTCGTTACCTCAAAGCCGGGGAAGGATTAATTACACTTTCGTTTCAGGAATATCCCGGAGTATTGCTGTGTACAATTGAGGATAACGGAGTAGGCAGGGGAAGGGCGATGGAGTTAAAGGCAGTAAATCCAATCGAATATCAATCACGTGGCATGTCATTAACGGCAGAACGTATTGCACTTTTGAATGAGGAAAAAGAAAAAAAGATCGAAGTAGTAATTGAAGACCTGAAAGATGAAAATGGGAAAGCTTCTGGTACGAGGATACAGGTTTTGTTTCCCATTTAGGAATGCTTTCTATCAATTTTGCAGAACAATGTAAAAAGCAAGGATGATTATTTATTAGATTTACGCTTGGCAATGTTTTTGCGTATGGAAAATGCCATTTGTCCGCATCAAAGAATCGATCAATTAATTGCTATATGGTAAAAGTATTAACTGTTGATGACGAGCCAAAAAATCTGCGGATCATTAAAGAGCTGTTACGGGTGTATTGTCCGAATGCAACGCATATAGGTGAAGCTGGCAACATTGAGCTTGCCCGTCAAATGATCAATGAGTTACAGCCCGACCTTGTATTGCTGGATATTGAAATGCCACATGGGAATGCGTTTGATCTGCTCGATAGTATTATGCCTGTAAATTTTGAGATCGTGTTTGTTACGGCATTTGATTCTTATACATTGAAGGCATTCAAGTATTCTGCACTGGATTATATTTTAAAGCCAGTGAATATTGATGAACTGAAAGCCGTAATTGCAAAAGCAGAACAGCGGGTGCATGCAAAAAATATTAATCAACAGTTGAGTCTCTTGATGCAGAATTTAAAACAACCCTCTGCCGGTTTGCAAAAAATAGCCGTGCCTACCTTCAAAGATCAACTGGAGTTTATTGAAACCGATACAATTCTTTATTGTGAGGCCAACGGAGCCTATACATTTATTTTTACAACCGATGGGCAGAAACTGGGCTCCTCTAAAAGTTTAAAAGAGTATGAAGAACTTTTGCCCGATAGCATATTTTTCCGCCTGCATCATTCTCACCTCATCAATTTGAATAAAATCAGAAAGTATCACAAAGGAAGGGGAGGGGAAGTGGAAATGGAAAACGGTGCATACCTGGAGGTGGCTACCCGTCGAAAAGATGAATTCCTGAAGAGGATTGGTTACTAACGGTCTTCATATATGCACGTCTATTGCCGAATACAGCACGGCAGTGAAATTTTTAGCGGTTCCTCGATATATAAGATGAAATAGGTATAGCTTCGTAAAGCCGTTGTTAACCTCTGTAATACATCTATATCCCCTCAGTTTTTAGCAGTAAGTGAAACCCGGGCTTGTTTATACGGGCTGCTGTTATGTCTTGATTTTTCAGCCATTTTCTTAAACGAATTACAAAAAGTTATCATGCCTTCCTTCGGATACAAAAAATATTCAGTTGTACATCAAAGTTGTGAACGGGATTTTTTTGTTTGGTAAACGGGTGATCATAAATACTTGTGGCTTCTTTGATGTAAAACGAAAAACCATTTGTTTCAAGTATTGTCAGCATTTCAACAAGCTCTTTATTCTGCTCATAGGTGCCGTGGTATTCGATAAAAAGATTCTGCACATGCTGTAATTGCGGTACAATGTCTTTTAGTACTTCATATTCTGCACCTTCGATATCGATCTTTAAAAAATCTACTTTTTTCGTCAGGATATCTTTCAACCGGAAACCTTGCACCGTTACAGTTTTGCCATTTTCACTGGAAGTGCTTATACTGCTGCCCATTGTTCCTGTTACTGTAAATTGAAGCGGATCGTTTGTGATCCATACCGCAGCTTTGTGGAGTGTAACATTGTTTAACTGAAATGAGTTGATATTTTTTTGAAGCAATTCAAAGTTTTTTTCATCGGGCTCAAAGGCGATCACTGTTGCATCCGGATACAATTGTTTTATATAAATGATGCTAAGCCCGATATTCGATCCGCAGTCGACAACAACGGCGTTTGGTGGCAGTTGTTGACTATAAGCTTTATCAATAAAGATTTCTTTCAATCCAAATAAAAATTCCTGTGCATTGGTGAAATATACTTTTTTGCCGGATAGGTTGTGATGTCTTAATTTTCCTGCCGGTAAGTGTTTCAGTATTTTCAGTTTCAGCCAGCTGATATTTACTTCCCGGTATGGGTTATGTATAAAACGATTGACTGTGTGGTTAAAGCCTTTGAGGAGGTTATTGAAGAAAGAGTTATTCGACATTTTTTATTTACGTATCAGGCAAATGTAGGTTTTTTTGATTTTTAAAGAGAAGCTATGCTTTCAGTACTTATTTGTTCAATTAATGAGGAGTTGCTAAGGCAGGTAAAGGAGAATATTGCTGAAACTGTTGGGGTGCCCTATGAAATATTGGTGTGGGACAACAAAGCAAGTAATGATGGTATTTGTAAAGTGTACAATCGTTTGGCAAGTGATGCAAAATATCCATTACTTCTGTTTGTGCACGAAGATGTTACGTTTGAGACAATGAACTGGGGGCAAAAGCTGGCGCAGAAATTTGAGGAAGATGCTGCAGTGGGATTAATTGGTGTAGCCGGCAGCAGGTATAAAGGAAAAATGTACTCTGGCTGGTATACGTCCAAAAAAGAAATGGATGTGTTCAACATTATTCACACAGATGGGAAGCATGTGAATGAAATGCACAACCGCCCCGCCCCATCAACTCACTATCATGATGCTGTTTGTATCGATGGTGTTTTTATGATGTGCCGAAAGAATGTGTGGGAGCAGGTGGGCTTCGATGATCAGTTATTAAAAGGATTTCATTTTTATGATATTGATTTCTCTGTACGTGCATCGGCAGTTGCCAAGGTAATGGTTGTTACAGACGTAACATTGGTGCATTATACGCTTGGTGGTGATTACGGTAGCAGATGGGTGAAGGAAGCATTTATTTATCATGCTGCAAAGGAAAAACATCTTCCTGTTTCTGTTGGCGAAATTCCTGCCGGTTTTGAATTGCAGGTTGCAGCCTGCTGGCTCGATTGGTTGAAGGATAAGCCCGTTTCATTCAGCTATCGGATACAATGGGTATGGCGTCAGCAACTTTGGAAGTATACTTCGCTGTGGTATGCCATTGCCAAGTTTATGCTCTATCGGCCAACCGGACTTCAGTATCTTCATCGGCTCATTAAAAAGTAAGCGGTACAATGGAGCATAAACCACTTCTTTCAATTTGCATCCCGGCCTATAACAGGTTGCCTTTTCTGCAACGATTGCTGGAGAGTATTGCTGTGCAGCAGTTCGCCGATTTTGAAGTGATTGTTACAGACGATTCAACGAATGATGCGGTGGAACAATTTCTTACTCAACAAGTCTATCGTTTTCCGTTTCAATACATCCGTAATCAACAACAACTTGGAACTCCACGCAACTGGATGGAAGGAATGAAGTATGCTTCAGGAACCTGGATCAAGATCATGCATGATGATGATTGGTTTGCTGCAGCAGATTCATTGAAAGTATTTGCTGAACATATGAATGAAAAAGTAGATTGTATTTTTTCCGGTTATTCCATCTACAATGAAAAAACCAAGCTGTTAGCAGATCAAACAATTTCAACAGCACGTTTCGAAGCAATTCAAACACATCCCTATCTTTTGTTTGCAAAGAATGAACTGGGGCCACCCAGTGTGTTATTGTTCAAAAGTTCAATGAATGAGTTGTACGATCCTTCGTTTAAATGGCTGGTCGATTTGGAAGCATATATCAGGATGATGTTACGATATAAAGCTGTGTACATTCCGCAGTCGTTGATCACCATGAGCAGGAACGATACACAGGTAACAAATGAAGTGTTCAGGAATGCGGCTGTTGAGATCAAAGAAGCGCTCATGTACTATCAAAAGCTTGGGGCTGCAACGCATGCACAGCTTTATACGTACGATGCATGGTGGCGGTTACTGCGTAATCTTTCCATTCGTTCAAAACAGGAATTAGTTTCTTATGCGGATGGAATAGCAGTTCCGGAATTTTTATTACAGTTGCTCAGGTTTCAGCAAAAAATACCAATGACCCTGTTGAAGAACGGTGTTGTTTCCAAACTGTTGATGAGTTATTCGTTTTTACGAAGCAAACGAACATGAGATGCGAGCTTATTCGTTAAACATGAGTTTGCGATACGTGCTGCAAAACACCTCCCGACTGAATTTTTCCATCGCTATTTCCCTGCTTCGCTTTCCAAGTTGTGTCCGCAGTTCCGGATTAGCTTGGAGGCGTTCAATATAGCCGGCACCTTCTGATATTATTTCATCTTCCGTTTGTGATTGGATCAACAGCCCATTTTCGTTATGATGAATGTAATCGGGTATGCCATTAACAGCCGTCGATACCACTGTTTTTCCGTGCGCCATCATTTGCATCACCACCACAGGTAACCCTTCAAACAACGATGTCATCAGCAACACATCGGCTTCCTGATAAATGCGTTTCATCAGGGCTTCGTCTTTTACATTGCCATAGAATTTGCAGAAAGGGTAGTCGGCTTCACGAACGATATTCTCTACATCGCCAACAAAATTAAATTGAACCGGCAGCCCTTTTTTATGAATCACAGTTGCGATGGCAGCAATCAAATGCACTCGTTTCTGCGCAGCACCACGTCCAATAAAATACACCTGCATTACAGGATTGTCAATTGGATCGAATATTGGAATATCAATGGCATTGTCAATAAACAGTAAACGATTGAAGTATTGTGCAGGTAATTCGTTCTGTTTGTATTGGGCTTCAATTTTTTTCTTCAATTCTTCCGTGCTGAATATCCGGGTTGAAATATCATCGATATAGCCAATGGTATAATTCATCCATGTATCAAGGTGACAGATCTCAATGCGTTTTACACTGGCAGGTAAATGTGGGATCACTTTATAGAAGTACAGACATTCCCCTCCTAATACCACGGGTATTTGTTGTTGCCTGATCCACGAAGCGATAACACCCCTATAGAAAAAATTGACGAAGTGATAGAGTTTGTTGTCGATTTTTTTATGCAGGTCGATAATTCTGGCTCCTTCAATGGTAAAGCGATCACTGAACTGATTGTTGCGAGGATACTTTGAAAAAATGATCAACGGTTTTTTGTCTTTGATGCATTCAGTAATATCAATATTCACTTGTGGGGCGCCACCAATATCAGCATTCGAAAAAAATAATACGGCACCGTGTTTTGTTTGTAACGGAACGAGTGCTCCATACAATTTGCCCAGCCACACAAACGGGGCCATCAGCAACTGTTCAATAAAAAGTTTTTGTTTAACTGACCGGTAGCTCATTGGCAGGAAAATATTTGGTCAGTAATTGTGCAAAATAATGTTCATCAAACTCCAGCTTCAACTCACTTAATACAGCTTCGATGGCTGTAATATCAATCAACGGACTGCTGCCTCTGTCAACAATACTGTAATCGGCTTTTTTAGAAAAGTGTTGTTCAATTCCGTGGATGATGCTGATCACAGAGTAGTTTACCGGGTTTGCAATATTAATGATCTCCGAGTTGTGTGTTTGCTTTTGCAGAATACAATTGCAAATAGCATACATGTCGTCAAGATCAATCAGGTTACGGGTAGCATATTTCCAGGCGGTGAAATGTTGTCCCTCACAAATATGTGTAATGAAATAGTTGAGAATCGTATTTCTGTTATCTGTTTTGCCAATGGGATTTGAAACACGGAAAATAATGTGATTGGGGTGTGTTTCCTGAATGAGTTTTTCTGCAGTAAGCTTGTGCAATACATATGCCGATTGCTGCATCGCCGGATCATAAATGCTGCATGTGCTGAAATAAACCAGTTGTGCTCTTGGATAATTCCGGATCGTTTCTTTCAGCAGGTTCAATTCCCGTACAAAACTATCTACGTCATTCAAAGTAGAATTGGAAATGCCTGATGCGAATACAACAAAACGTTCATCATCCTTGTATGAACCAAACCTTGTCGCTATCATGCCATTCCCGATTACCATCTTTCCCGTTTTAGTTTTCTTGCTGTTGTTTTCTGTTTGTAAATATACCGATTGTGAAAACTATGCTGAAACTGCTTTCATAAACACTATAAATGCTGCAATGCTTTTGTAACAACAGCGGTCCAGTTATAGGTTGCGTAAAAGGCGGCAGGAGTATCCGTTGTGCCTGCATTGGCAACTGTTGCTATACTCTTGACAAATGCATTCCAGTCACCATCTTTCACAATACTTAGTTTGTTGCCACAAACCATTCGATCAACACCAGTTGCTCCGGTTTCCGTTGCCACCACACTTGTATTTGATCCAAGTGCTTCGATCATCTTTGTTTTAACACCACCACCGCTATTTACAGGATTCAAAAGTATGTCGGCAGCTTTCGTATACAGATCAATATCCTCTACAAAACCTGCATAAAAAATATGTTCGCTGTTCCATTGTTTTAATTCGCCAAACTCATTGGGTAAACGTTTTCCAGCAATAAGAATATTATACTGTAAGCCGGATTGTTTCAACAACGGATTGATCTTTTCAATAATAGTACGGAGCGCATCCGTATTGGGTTTGTAGTCGAGCAAACCATTAAAGAAGAGGAACAAAGCATTGGGATCAAGTTGGTGTTTTGCAGATACCTGTTGTTTAAAGATAGCCTTATCAGCAGGTACTTGCGTTTGTGTAATGCCGTAAGGAATCAGCACACAGTTCGATGCAGGTATGTTCAGTTGTTCAATCATGCGGTTTCTGTCTTCTGCCGAAATACAAAAAACAGTATCAGCTGCTCTTAATACAAAACCTTCATACCATTTCAACAAAGGCCACCAGCTTTTGCCTACAGTTCTGAAACGTTCATACTCCACATTATGTGTATGAATCACCAGGTTTATTCCGCAACTCTTTTTCAGCATCCAACCTAACCAACCAAGATAGGGGTGTTCAATAATGACCGTTTCGATACGTTGCTCTTTGATGATTTTTTTCAAACGAAAAAAAGCAAACAGATCTGCATAACGCAGTTGACTGTTGATGAAAACAGGGTGGAACGTATAGTTGGTTGCAAGTGCTGCATCGTTATTGTTTGTACCCGCTACATGTAACACGCATTGTTCTCCCAGAAAGGAAGTGAACTGAGCAATGAGTTTCTGCCCTCCCGAAAAAAAAGGCAGGTAAGGGTAAGGAACAATCGTCAGCACCCGTTTCATGAGTCTGCTTTTCTGCTGCTGCGCCATTCCATAAACAGACTTCCGAATAAAAGCAGGAAGGCAAGTAATGACGCATACATGGTAATGCTGTTTCCTAATTCGTATGAACGTGGTTCAAATTTCAATTCAATTTTATGTTTACCGGCCGGAACGGGTAAGCCACGCAATGCGTAGTTTGTTTTTACAATTGGAACTTCCTTGCCATCAATGAATGCTTTCCAGCCACGTGGATAATACACTTCACTGAACACCGCATACTGGTTGGCAGCAGCAGATGATTCATAAAGAATGTAATCGTTTTTATTTTCAATCAAACGAATGGTTGCTGTTGAATCGGCAACAGGTTCGCTGCCAATATTGGCTTTGAATTTCGTTTGTACAACAGCTGTATCACGCAGATTGGTGCTGTCCAGTGCTTTCATTTCTTCTCTTCCATCAGCTACGTATTTGATCGCTTTTACAAACCATACCGGACCAAATGCTGCAGGATTCATTTGAGCAATCCGTTGGCCATTCTGCGGATTTTGTACAATGAAGTATTTTGTGTTGAGCATGTTCAACACCTGCATATTATTTTTAGCGATCTGGTTTTCGATCAGGTCCTGGTAGATCTGCAGCTTGGCAGGGTGATAACCACCAATAGAATTATGATGATACGACGTAAATGATTCGTTGGTGAAATCAGTTGTTGTATTCAATACACGGTAATAGCCGGTATCCTGTTTGATCATTTTATCTGCTTCCGACAGTATAAACGAGTTGTCGAATTCATCCGGTTCTACAAATGAACTTTCATTGATGTAACGTTTGCCAACTGCCATCACATCAAATGAACTTATAAGTAACAGGGTAATCATCACAGGAAATGCCTTCATCTTTTGATAGGCAAACGCCCACAGCAAACCGAGACCAAGTGCCAGTAAGAAAACAGTACGCATTAAATCGCCGCCGAATAATCCTTTGCGATCGGTTTGAATAGCTGTGATGAATGAGCGTCCAAATGTTTCTGCCTGTTGCTGCATTTCAGCCGTTACCTGCTGGCCTTGTTGCGTGTACTGTTGCAACATCGCACCGCTCATGTTGTCTTTGATCCGGCTATCGTTTGGTGAAGAATAATCAAAACTGAAATACATGATGGCTGCAAGAGCGATCAACGCAACGGATGCAATGGCTGTATTCTTCCAGGCCTTTTTAATTTTATCGGCACTATTGTTTCCGAATAAAAGATTGTTGAGTGTAATTGCTCCCATGGCAACAAAACACAATTGCGGAATTACAAGTCCCATCGATGGTGCACGGAATTTTTTATAGAGCGGCATATAGTCGAATAAGAAATAGTTGATGCTTTCAACATTTTTGCCCCAAGCCAGTAATACCCCAAATAAACCTGCGGCCAGCAAACTCCATTTCAGCCAACCTTTTTCAAAGAAGAGTGCAAATACAAACAGTAACATCACGATCGCTCCAAAATAAACCGGACCGGAAGTAGGTTGTTGATCGCCCCAATACGACATACCGTTTGCTGATTGCAAGGCCTGATCTTCGGGATAACCAACTTCCATTAACTTATCTGCAAATGCAGATTTTTTGTACTCTGAGCCACCGTTACTGCCGCCATAAATACCGGGGATCAGTAATGTAAATGTTTCACCTACGCCTACACTGTACTTAAAAGCATAGTCTTTATCAAGTCCGCCGCTTGTTGTATTCTTATCGGTGGTTTGTTTTAATTCACTTACACCACCACGCATACTTTCTTTTGCATAATCCCAGTTAGTGAGTGTGTGGATGGCATTACTACCAAAAGCAACAAGACCAACGAACAATGCAATGGCAAAACTTTTAAACGCTGCTGCCACTTCTTTTTTCCTGAAGCTATCGATCAAAAATCCAATACAGAGTATGGCAAGAATAATGAGTGTATAGTAAACGATCTGCAAATGGCCGGTGCTTATCTGCAAGCTGGTGCCCGTTATTAGCGCAGCAATACCAACCCACCATCTTTTTTGAAAGAGGAGTAATAAACCTGCGATCATCAATGGTGCATAACCCATTGCCAGCATTTTTGTATCGTGGCCGGCACCAATTATAACCGGATTGTATGTTGAATAGCCGTAGGCCAATGCACCCATGATGGCAATCCATGGATTGAGGCGTAGCGAAAGCCCCAGTATGTAAAAGCAAATACATGCCAGGAAAAAGAAGTTGGCAGGCTTTGGCAATTTCAACATAATGATCTCTTGTACATAAGCAAACATGATCTTGTGCTTTGCTTCCATTGCAAAGTGGTACGTTGGCATACCCCCAAACATGCTGTTAGACCAGTTTGGGAAAATGCCTTGTTTCTCCCGAACTTCAAACGATTGCTGGGCCATACCTTTCCATCCAAGGTTGTCGGTTGCATTTAACACCTTGCCTTCAAGTACCGGTTTGCAATAGATCAACGCAACAACAATAAAAACAACCACTGCAATGGCATGTGGCATCAGCTTTTTGAAATCAAACTTCATGTGCTATTTTTTATTTCTTTTGGTCAAACAGGATCGCCTTGAAAATATTCACTGACCAAGTATAAGAATGAATATTTTTCACGGCTTAACTCATGTGTGAAAATTTTCAGTTTCAGTGAGGCAAAATAATGGTATTTTGGGGGATTGACAGCATTTTTAACTGTATGAAAGGATTTTTATTTCTTAGCAAGGTTGCCCTCATTTTGAATGTATTATTTCTTATTTGCCTGATCCTGCGATACATCCCTTTCGTCAGCTCTCAGTCAATACTCGTTGTACTGATCATTGGCGGATGGTTTTTGAGTTTGTTAGTGAACATTCTTGTGAGTGTTTGGTTATCTGTGCTGTTGTTGCAGAAAAGACTACAACTCACGGTCTATTCGGTCCATTTCTTTAATGTGGCGGTTTTTATCTTTCAACTTCTTTATTTCTTTTTATGATCAAACAACTGCTTTCCGATAAATCAACCAAACTCTTCCTGGTGCTGGCTGGTTTTTTTATTGCCAATGCATTGATCGCTGAGATTATTGGTGTAAAGATCTTTTCATTGGAAAAAACATTGGGCTTTTCGCCCATGGAATTGAAGTTGTTTGGAAATGTGTTGTCGGTGAATTTAACTGCCGGTGTATTGCTGTGGCCCGTTGTGTTCATCATGACTGATATTATTAACGAGTATTATGGTATGAAGGGTGTTCGTTTTCTTTCGTATCTCACGGCCGGCCTCATCACGTTTGCCTTTCTTGTATTTGTCATGGCGATGAATCTAACACCAGCCGATTTTTTTATCACCAGCAAACAGGGGAGCGGTGTTCCTGATATGGAAAAAGCATACAACAGTGTGTTGGGGCAGGGTGGCTTTATCATCATCGGTTCATTAACAGCGTTCATTCTTGGCCAGCTGATCGATGTATTTGTTTTTCATCGGATCAAAAAAGTAACAGGTGAAAAAAACATCTGGTTACGTGCAACCGGGTCCACATTGGTATCGCAGTTCATTGATAGTTTTGTGGTACTCTTTATTGCGTTTTATATTGGAACAAGAGTGAATCAGAATGGTACAGACTTCGTGTGGCCCATGAGTTTGTTTTTGGCAGTAGGAGTGGTGAACTATATCTATAAATTTATTGTGGCTATCTGTTTAACACCGGTTATTTACCTGATGCATTCGGTGATCGAACGTTATCTTGGAAAGGAACGGGCAACGGAAATGAAGGAAGCAGCTATGCAGGCTTAATAGCAATAAGCAATGTACTATATGCAATAAGTACGTTCGTGTTCGCTTGCGGGGCTGCCTACTAACCACTAACTATTTCCCTTCAGCAATCGTGCAACCACTTTGTCAATAGGGAGAGTTAACGCATCTTCACTAAATACATTCCAATCAATCAGACGGAATACTTCGGCTTCGCCTTTTGGATCAGCAATTTGATGGGGTTCAAAATCAAACAGTGTTTGTTTGAATGGAACAGTGATCGTTTCCAGTGGCTTTACATGGTAGTAGATAGAGACAATCTGATGTTCGGGGTTAAATGCACTACGTTGATAGAAATCGGTTGTATAAATATGTTCGCCAATTTCAGCTTCAATATTCAGTTCCTCTTTCATCTCCCGTTTCAAACAATCCCTTGTGCCTTCGCCGAACTCCAATCCGCCGCCGGGAAATTTGGTAACATAGGCTCCACGTATAAACTCATCGCTTACCAATACCTGCTTTTGTTCGTTAATGATAATGCCGTAAACCCGAATATTGAACATTTTTCTGCTGATTAATGAGTGGTGAAATGATTGTTTAAAACAACTTCTTTCGCAAAAAGAAAATGCCGAGCAGTAATGATAATACCAATGAAATAAGGATCGGAAAATAGAATGCAAAGGATGAATGCGCACCCGGGATCGGCACATTCATTCCATAAATACTTGCTACCAATGTAGGCAGTTGCAGCATAATGGTAATGGAAGTTAAACGCTTCATCACCTGATTCTGGTTATTGCTGATGAGGCTGGCAAATGCATCCATCGTTGAACTCAGGATGTTGGTATAAATATTCGCCATCTCAAGGGCCTGACTGGTATCTACGATCAGATCCTGCAAAAACTCATCTTCTTCTTCATTCAATGCCAGAAATTTGGTGCGTTGCAATTTCATCAACAACATTTCATTGCTGCGCAAAGCCGTAACAAAATACACCAGGCTTTTCTGGATACGCATCAAGTCAAGCAACTCTTCATTCCGGTTGGCATCATATAATTTTTGCTCCAGTAAATTTCTACGATGGTTGATCTCTTTCAAAAATTCCATGTAGGCCTGCACCACTTTTTCAAACACTTTCAACACCATCATATTCCGTTTGTCCGGGTGGCGGTTTTGAAACGTGTTCAGGAATTTTTTGATGGCTCCATTATCAAAGGAGTTAACCGTTACGATCTGGTTATGCGTTAAGATGATGCAAATGGGTATGGTGATATAAAACGCATCACTGTCGTTAAAGGAGTTGTTCTCGGCCGGTGTTTTAATAACGATCAGCTTTACATTATCCTCCAGTTCGTAACGGGAACGTTCATCAATATCAAGTGAGTCGGCAAGAAAATCGATGGGGATGTCCAGTGCTTCTGCAATTTCAGTAAACTCTTCCTGTTTTAATGGTGGAACAATATTGATCCAGGCCCCGCTTTCAGGCTTTTCAATTGCAAGGGTTTTCCCATTTTCGTTTTTGAAGAATTGCAGCATAGCGGCGCAAAGGTAAGAGCCGGTTTCTAATCTGCAGTTGAAAATTCCAGCGCCTCGTTTTTCCTGTTACGGATGGTTTTGTAATGGTGGGTGTTGTGAAACAGGTTGAAATAAAGCAGTTCCCTTATCGTGATCATTCCTAATACGGGATGTGGCACCTGGTATTCATCCATGGTATCGTCTTCCCAGTAATAGCGGATCTGGTCAAGGAATTTTATCGTAAGATGTTCAAAGCGGGTGATCAGTTTTTCCTTCGCTCCTTTTTCTTCTTTTACAACCGGGATATAACGTTTGTCCTGTTCGTAACCGGCATCGAGCTTCTGGTAATAGACCTGCAACAGTTCTTCGTATGAAAGTGATTTGTGATCGGGTTTGCCATACTTCCACTTCAATAAAAATTTGGGAGCAAACAAGCCGAGCCAGCTTTTATGTAAACTGAGTGAAAGATGTTCGAGATTTTCTGCAACAGACCATTGTTCAGATTTATAAAAAAACTGAACCTCATCCATTTGCCTGCATTGTTTTAAAATGTCCTCAATGGTATTCTCAGCATGGCTGATGATCTGAAACTTATTTAAATGATAGCGTTTTGCGATCATTGGGTGTAGGGTTAGGGTTTTTGGATATTGGATTAAAGTTCGATCGTACCGCTGAAGACAAATGTGGCGGGGCCACAAAGCCAAATGTTTTCAAAAGACGAGTCGGATATTTTTTTAAACTTCACTTTCAACTCTCCGCCCGGCGTCAGGATCTTTTGTTCCTGCTGTCCGGTGGTGGCGCTACTGGCTGCTATTGCTGCGGCTGTAACACCTGTACCACAACTCAGGGTTTCGGCTTCTACACCCCGTTCATAGGTACGTACGCTGAGAGCATCTTCGTGAACCTGAACAAAATTAACATTGATCCCTTCTTTTATGAAAGGGGGTGAATTGCGTATGCGTTTTCCCTCATCATAAACTGCGGTTTTTGCGATATCCTTTTCCCAGCGGATATAATGCGGTGAACCCGTATTTAAAACGGCATGATCAGCATTTTTTTCAATGCTGTTTACGTCTTTCATTTTCAATTCAACCCAGCTGTTTTCTTTCACCACCGCTTCGTGAAACCCGTCTGTAGCAAGGAATGCAGCGGTTTTGTCGATCACACCTAACCGCTTTGCAAAAGCTACTAAACAGCGTCCGCCGTTGCCACACATGCTGCCTTCGTTACCATCGGCATTATAGTACAGCATTTCAAAATCGTAGCCATCTTTGAGCTGCAACATCATCAAACCATCGGCACCGATGCCGAATCTTCTATCACATAAATAGGCTATTTGTACGCTGGTTAATTGCGTAAAATTACCAGAGCGATTATCCAGTATAACGAAATCGTTGCCGGTGCCTTGGTATTTGTAGAAAGGAATGGTCATTAATAAGTTTAAAGTTGAATGTTTCGGGTTGAAGGTTAAAATTACGACTTAAATAGCTGATGCTGGTTCGTGAGGGGTGTACATTAAACGTTAAACCTTCAACTAGATAGCAGCGATTATCGCCAACGATTTAGTTATCAAATGATCAACGGCCGCTCCGCCATCTTTACTGAATTCTTTCTTTACCCGGTTAGCTACAATAGCGCTGATGGATAAGCATTGATGCCCCATCATTTTACCCAGACCATAAATGGCTGCCGTTTCCATTTCAAAGTTGGTGATTCGGTGCTGACCGAATTGAAATTGTGTTAGCCTATCGATCAAGGCAGGATTGGAGAGACCAAGACGTAACACTCTTCCTTGCGGACCATAAAATCCCGGACAGGTTACTGTAATGCCATGATGATAACCTTCTACAAAATGTTTGAGCAATTGCGAGCCTGCACTTGTTACATAAGGATACGATAAACTATCCTGCACCTGCGTATGTGTAACGAACGATTGCATGATCTGTTTTTCTTCTTCATTACTGTCGTGCCGGTAAAAATGAAGGAGATTATCGATCCCTAATCCATGTGTAGAAACCACAAATCCATCAACCGGAATATCGGCCTGCAATGCACCCGATGTGCCAAGGCGAATAATATGTAAAGAGGTGAGTGTTGGCTTGATGGTTCTTGTTTCGAAATCAATATTCACCAATGCATCCAGTTCATTTAATACAATATCAATATTATCCGGACCAATACCTGTCGACACAACAGAGATTCGTTTCTTTCCGATGTAGCCCGTATGCGTAACAAATTCACGGTGTTGAGATTTATGTTCAATGGAATCAAAATGTTTGGAAACTTCTTTTACCCGATCCGGGTCGCCTACGGTAATAATGGTAGTTGCTAATTCATCGGGGCGCACATCTAAATGGTAAACAGCCCCTCTGTTATTGATGATGAGTTCGCTTTCCGCAATTCTTTGCATAGTTCTTTGGGAGTATTTGCCCGAATATACTACATTTGCACCTCACAAATTGGTCCTGTGGCCGAGTGGCTAGGCAGAGCTCTGCAAAAGCTCGTACAGCGGTTCGAATCCGCTCGGGACCTCTAAAAAAATGAAAAGCGTTGGAACCATCCTGCGCTTTTTCTGTTTGTAAGCTTATGCGTTATTCAAATTATATTGGCATACTTGCCGGGTTACTGATGTTACTGGCCGCCCGCTTTACCTGGATATATATTCCATCGATCAATGCAACAGTAACAGGATTTGGTTCCGATACCGTTTCGAAATTTGGTATGCCTGTATTGATGAATATGGTGATGCTGGGGATGGCGTTTCTGTTTTTTTTAATTCCAAAACTTTGGGCTAAACGTATCAACCCTTTTGTAGGTGCAATTAATTTTGCATGGGCATTACGAAATCTGTTGTTATTATCTACTTGTCGTAACGGAGAATGTCCGCAGTCAACAGTTTGGCTGTACGTTTATTTTGCTGCTTCTGTAATTGTATTAGCAATGACTGTACTTCCGGATTTGAAAATAGTAGAGAAGAAGTAAGGGCGTAAAGGAGTTTGGAATCAGGAATAGGGAATTGGGTAAGTAATAGGTGTTACTAATTCCAAATCCCCAATTACCAGTTCCTAAATATCAATTATGCCGCAGTTATCACCGTCTCCGGATCATGTTCCCTTCCATGCACTTCTTCAGGTTGTAATTCTACACGGTGCAAAATATCTTTCAAGGTTGCCATTCGTTGGATCATGTACGGAACAGTATCTAATCCACTTACAAATTTGAGAATGTAAGTATAGATACCGATCATATCACCGGCCTGTAATGTTTTCCCATTTACTGCTGATACCGTCAGTAAAGAAGCGGTGATGATCACCATTACCAACAATTCCATCACACCAAAATTCCATGCTTCCTGATCGCTGATCTTGATCTGCCATTTCCGCAACTTGTTGTAATGTTCGTTAATTCGTAATGGATTTCTGGTGGCGAGTACGTTGATCTGTTGCTCCAGTTCATCATTCTTCTGCTTGTTGAGTTGGCGCATCCGTTTTCCATAAATATAACTGGTGATGGTAACAGGGATCAACATCAACATGCAGAGCAATACTACCTGCGTATCGTAAAAGAATAAGAGGATCAATGAGCCGGCAATGTTGTACACTGCTTCAATAATATAATTGAGATCATATTCAAGGAAGTCGATAAACTCACGTGATAATGTTGAATGTGCACTGAGCTTCGATAACTCTTTGTTCTTGTGCCGGGTCATCAACTTTACAACAAGCGATGTATAAATATCGGAGTAGGTACGTGAATCGTAACGGTGACGGATAGTACCTGTAACCACCCACAGCAGGTGAGCACCAGCGAGATAAAACAAGCCGTGGTACGAACCTTTGATGAGATCGTTCACAGCTTCTCCCAGAAAATACGGACGCATCAGCAGCCCCAGCATTTCCACGGCAAACAAGGAATAAGTGAGGAGTAACTTATACTTATACTGTTTTACAATTGTGTTGATCACCCATTTTCCAGGCATATACTTCCTCCTTCCGGTTTAAAAAATCCTCAAAATAGACTGTGCAGAATCACCGGAGTTTAGTGAAAGAGAATATTTCTTTTCCGGTAGAATGGATCAGTAAAGGCGTTGCAAAGATAAGCCGGAAGTGGGGTTGATGTTACCAGAGGTGTTGTTCCCGTTGTGTAACAGCGTTTCCTTTTGTACCTGAAATTAATTTGCGGCAATCGGGCGTACCACACTGGCATTCAAATGTTTCAGCACTTTCATCGAGAAGGTCGGCATAGTCCATTGTGAGTTCCTGACCCGGTAAAATGGGGGATAAAGCGACTAAGTTGAGACCTTTGTAAGCAGTGTTCGGTCGGCAGGAATGGTTTTGCGGCGCCCATTCAGACGGGTTATTGTCCCAGAGTACATACACTTCGGTACTGAGCGGAACGGCATAATGGCGGAATAACAGCTTCTCTTCGGGTAGCCAGTTTTCGTCCACATAACGTTTGGTAACGATACGTTGCGGACGTTCTTCGCCCTTGAAGATCACCTCGTCTTGAGCAATCGGACAGGTAGCATAGATACCGAAGCCGGCAATTGAATTGCCCTTCATTACATATTTCTTTTGCTTTCGTTTGTGGCGGGCAATGCCTTCCTCAATGATGTGTTGCAGAAAACCAGCCTGACCAATGCCATCGGCTTTAATAATATAATCGGCACTGCCTTCGTATCCATCTGTATAAAAAACAGAGCAGGTGAAATTTACTTCCAGGAAAAACAGTTTGCCGGCATCGTTCATCCGGAAATCCATGCGGGCATAGCCAACACCACCAAAGCTGCGGAAAATGCGCTGGGCCGCTTCCGTTAGTTGTTGCTTGATCGCTGCATCCGTAACAGGAATATTGCTTTCGGGATGTAACTCCGATGTTTTGAGTGCATAAGTTTTAAAGGTTCTTCCCTCCGGAAAAATAAATTCAATGGGTTGAAACACTTTGCACTTCTTTTCATCTTTTGCATCAGCCGCAACAAGCACAGTGAATTCTCTGCCGGCAATATATTCTTCAATCAATAATTGCGGATAATGCTGCAATACGGCAAATGCTTTTTGCTGCAGTTCGTCGATGTTGTGGCAAATGGAATGTTCATCAATACCTAAACTGTCGCCTGCCTTGGAGGGTTTTACAAAAAGGGGAAACATCAGATGCTTTACCTGTTGCTCAAGATTCTCCACTGTTTCCAGCAATGCATAATTTGCAGTAGCCACACCTTCGGTATAGGCAACGTATTTCATTAACTCTTTGGGCGGATCGTAGAGTAACGTGTTTGGTCCGGTGAATGGAAGATTGAGTAATTCCAATGTATAGATCACATCAATCGACGGCACTTCCCATTCTAAGTAGCCTTCACATAAATTCACAAAACAATCGTAGCCATTTTTACTAAGCTCGAGTAATTGTTTGTAGGTAGTGAGTTTGTTGAGTAACACGTGATCGAACTGTACTTGTGGTAACAGGTTCGATAAATTTCTTGCAGGATCGTAATATTGATAATCAACAGCAGAAGTAGAATAGTCGGGTTGCAGTACACAGATCTTCATAACACATCGGCAATATTATCTTACTGCCACAGCCTTTTTTTGTTTTTGTTTATGTCGCTGCATGGCATCCTGAAGGATGTGCAGAATTAAACCAGTGTACGATTGATTGCTTAAGCGAACAATAGCACCGATTGACGTATAATTTTCATCTTCACTTAATCCGCATTGTGCATTTACTTCCAGCACATACATTTTGCCGGTTGCTTTATCCATGCGGATGTCTACACGACCATAACCAGTTCCGCCAACTGCACAATACGCTTTCCAGCTCAGGTCCATGATCTTTTTCTGTAAGCCGATGGGAGGCAGGTGGTATTGATAAAAATCTTCTTCTTCGCCAATGGGCTTTTCCTGTTCATAGGTTTCCCAAAGTCGATCGAAGGATAAAAATTTTTCAGTATCCGGTAAGTCTTTATGAAAAATGCGTTCAACCGGTGTATATACTTTGCGGCTACGTGGCGAATGATGCGAACCGGAAAGAAACACGGTGTATTCCGGACCATTGATAAATTCTTCGGCCACTAATCCGCCAAACGAAAAATCCCAACCACGGTACCCATCAAACAATTCTTTTACCAATGCTTTTAATTCGTCGGTGTTATGCACCACATTCTTTACTCCTAATCCCATACTTCCACCACTCACCGCCGGCTTCACAATCATGGGTGTACCAACAAATTCACAAATACCAGTGAGTTTTTGTTTAGCATGATGGATGGGTACCCATTTAGCATGTGCAATCCCTGCTTTATCAAACAACTCCTTCATAATGATCTTCGAAGTAGTGTTATCATAAAATGCAGCATCGGCTCCGGTAAAAATGAGTTGCTTTTCTTTGAGATAATGGATCACAGAAACACCAGGTGTGCCGTTTACTTCATCGCCATCACATAAATTCAACACCAATGGTGTTTGAAACGAAGTAGTAGCTGCGATATCATCAATGATCTCTTTGAAATTGGTTTGTGTAACCGGTTGCCATTTCCAGTTGAGTTGTAACTCTGCAAAAACCTTTGTGTATTCGTCGATGCTTTGTGTGAAATCGTAATAGTAATCGAGGTTTGCATCATTGGTTTGCAGATGCGGTGCCAGTACCCAGATAAACAACGGATGTTCAGTAGAAGGAAGTGAATGAAACGGGTTCGAAAGCATACTGTAAATGTAGCAGTTTAATCATTTAAATGGTTACGTTTCGATGCAATGAAATCAGTTAGTCGGTAGTTGGCCAATACGTCAACATTCAACTCCATTGCACCTCTGATGGTACCGATACAATTTGCTTCACCACAAAGGCATTGAAAAGGATCGGCCATGAACCATTCTGTTGATGGATAGAAGAATGTAAATTCTTCACCCGGTTCAATGTTTCGTAATGCAACCAATTCCATGGTGCTTGTATTAAAGAAAGCGTTGGGGTTGCAACTGTGGTTGATGTACTGCAGAAACTCCGGCTTTAGAATAATGTGTTCATGTTCATTTATCTGAACGGTATAACGGGAAGGCGTTGCATGAATTTCGCTGGAGCTGAATGCGCTGATGACCTGTTCGGCTGCAAAGCTTTTGGTTGCTACCAGGAGATGATGATCATTGTCGGTTTGTTTGTGGATATCAGCAAAACCATAGTGCCCGGTAACCATGGTAGCTGAAAGGGTGGTTGAATTCATGAAGAGGTTTTAGTGTTAATGCTCTGAAATTAATTAATAGATTTAATAAAGTATAGAAGGTTTAATGAATGTTGAATGAATGTGAATAAATGGGGAGGAGAGATGAGTGATGAATAATGAGCGATGAGTTTCAGCACCGTCGGTTGCAAACTACCAGGCTTTTGAATGATGCTATGAAATACGAAACCATGAACGGAGTCCCGCATGAAAAAGTGCGGGATAAACTGTGGCAAGGAACGATTATCGTTGCACCAATGCCGGTAGCAAAATAGTTGTCATTTTTGGTCTGACCTTCGGTACCGACCAAAAAAACAAAACCCGTTTCAAAACTGAAACGGGTTTCTATGATCGTTGTAAGAAGATCTTACATGTGCTGTTCGATTTTCTTTACGAAATTACCTTTTGGCTGTGCGCCTACTAATTTGTCAACTACCTGGCCGTTCTTCACGAAGAGGATCGCAGGAATAGAAGTAATACCGTAATTCATACTAACCTGTGGGTTTTCGTCAACGTTTACTTTGCCCACTTTTACTTTACCATCGTATTCTTTGCTCAATTCTTCAATAACCGGCCCGATTGCACGACATGGTCCGCACCATTCTGCCCAAAAATCGATTACGCTGAGTTTATCTGAACTGATCACTTCACTCTGGAAGTTTGCATCTGTAAATTGGAGTGCCATAATTTATATCCTTTTAATAATTTTTTAATGAGGGGACAAATTTAAGCCCATTCCTGTTAATCTGATGTTATGTCATTATCCACAGCTGTTCACAAATAAAAAACGACAGGATGTACTACAAGAATGACAGTTAAAGGGCCGTTAACGCTTGATTTTTCATTCTTCATCTTAGGATTTTGGTGGAACGATCAGTGAAAACTAACAATGAATAGGTTAAACAAACCTTCCGGCTCTCTGAAAACCCGGAGGGTTTTGTTATAAAGTCAAACTTGCCAGCTTAATAGTTTTTGCTTTGTTATCGGCCCAGGCAAAGAACAATTTATCACCTGCTTTTGTCATTTGCGGAAAACCGCTTGATCTTGAATCGGATGATTCTGCAACAACAATAGGCTGTCCTTTTGAACCATCAGCATTTACTTTAATTGCTTTAATGGTTGATCCTTCCATCCAACTAACCACTGCTGTTTCTTTATCGATCATCACAACATCAACACGGCCAATTGCTTTGCCTTCATCAATACGGATCGATTGTTGAAATGTAGCACCACCGTCAGTAGAAAAAATAATTTTCACTTCAGCATTCTTGTCTTTCATAGAAAACCAAGCAATCGCTAAATTATTTCCAACAGCATCGGCTCTTGGTCCGTTCACCGGACATCCTGCAATTTTCCATTCATCGGGGAAGATGGTTTTGGGTTGTGTCCATTCACCGTTTACAAGACGTACGATCGACATATCCCTGATCTCTTCATCTGAACGATCTCTGTAAACAACGATTGGGCCATTATCTGTAATGGCAATGGTGGTTTGACAGCAATCACATATTCTACCATCGAGTTCCCATTCTTTTGTTTTTTTTCCTTTCTTATCAAGCAGCGCTCCTCTTAATGTCATTTCACCATGATGTCCTTCATGGCTGCTGTGATCTCCTTCCATGGCTGTTTTTCTTCCATCGAGCCAGGTGGCAATAAACTGATCGTTATAAGGAGTGATAGAAACAAAACCATGTTCGGCTTTTTTACCATCATCATGTAAGGTAGTTGGCGTTCCCCATGTTTTACCTGCATCGGCAGAAGCAACCAACTTAATATCGTAGGTGAATTTTGCCGTATCACTTTTTTCTAAAAAATGTGCAAGCATATTGCCGGCAGCATCAGAAGATACAACTGGATAATCGGCCCAGTTTACAAACCAGTTGTTTCCTGAACTGATTGTAACGGGTGCTGTCCATTGATCATTTACAAGTGCAGAAAAATGCAGCGATGATTCTTTTCCTTTTTTCTGTACCCATGACAGATGAACAACGCCTTTTGCATCCGTAAACAAATAAGGTTCTGCAGATGAATCAGCGGCAGGAGAGGAGAGTGTTACAACTTCTCCAATGGTTTTTGTTTCGGCTGTTTTATCTGCACATGATGCAAATACAATAATCAACGATAGTAATGTGATCAGTTTGTACATATTATTTTCCGGCGTTAAGAATTAAGTCAATATTGTTTTTACTATCCCATTTCCTGTATCCCATTTCTGAAAAAACCAGTTTTCTGTTTGGGTTAAAAATATAAGTAGTTGGTAAGGCCATAATTTTTAGTTGCTCCAGGTTTTCTACACGTACATAATGAAAATCGTACGTCTGCTTTTTCTTAAACGTTTCAATAGCTTCAACCTCTTCATTTGATGCAAACAGGAAAACAATGTCCTCATCTTTCACACTGTCCTTCGCCTTTTGAATGGAAGGCATTTCCTGTATACAAGGGCCACACCAGGTTGCCCAGAAATTAATAAAGAGGGTTTTGCCTTGGTATTGCTGCAGGTCAATTGGCGTGCCATCAAGTTCAGTGAGTTTTATTTTATCAAACTCGGATTCAACTTTTGTTACAACAGTCGGTTTGTCTTTGTTGTTAGATGATTCTTTTTCCTTGCAGCTTACCAGCAATAACAAAAAGGCAACTGCTATTTTATAAATCGATTTCATTTCTTGTATTGGTTTAAACGACACGCTTTAGCGGAAGCACAATAATACTTACATTTTTTTAGTGGTTGTGCCCGGCCATCGGGTCTGCACCTTTTTTAAATACATATTCACTATGCAACAGGTAAGCGCCACTCATCACCACCACATCACCAGCCGTTAAGCCTGATTTTATTTCAATGCGATCATTGCTTTCCAATCCCACCTGCACCATTTTGCTTTTAAATGAATGTTCACCGGTTCTGATCCATACAGTTGCACCTTTGCCATCTCTGATCACAGCATCAATAGGCAAAGTGAGTGATCTGCGTTGCGTACTTTTTAATACCACATAAGCCGGCATACCGGGTTTTAGCAGGTTGCCGGTGTTTGGAATTGATACACGGATAAGATTAATTCTTGTATCAGGATTTATTTCCGGGTTTACAAATTCAATACGGCCTTTGATTTCTTTATCGTCCATATCCGGTAATTGAACAGTTGCTGTTCCGTTAAGATCAATTTCCGAAAGTTGCGATGTATATACTTGTGCTTCGGCCCAAAGCGTTGAAAGATCGGCGAGCTTTATAATGGTTCCTCCTTCCATTACATAATCGCCTTCACGTATTTCCATTGAAGTGATGTAGCCCGACGCTGTACTGAAGAAGGTAGTAAGCGGTGTTGACTTTTTTGTCTTCGCCAGTTCATTGATCTGCGCTTCACTCAATCCCCACAGCAGTAATTTGTTTTTGGCACTTTGCAATAGCTGTTCAAAGTCGATTACTGTTTCTGTTGCAAATGTTTTCTTCTGTTCCAATGCAAGAAGATATTCCTGTTTGGCATTGTTGAGATCTTCACTGTAGATCGCATATAAAGCTGCCCCTTTGCTCACATAATCACCGAGATTTTTGAAATAAAGTTTTTCTATCCGGCCCATCACTCTTGAACTCACGGATGATGTTTTCATCTGATCGAAGTTGAGACTGGCAGTTAATACTAACCTGTCGCCGATTGTTCCTGTGCGGATGGTATCGGTTTGGATGTTCCCCAACTGTATCTGTTGATCACTCAATTGTATTTCATCTTTCTTCTCACCATTTCGTTTCTTCACTGGTGTAAGATCCATTTTGCAGATGGGACATTTGCCCGGCTTCTGTTCCACTACCTGTGGGTCCATGGAGCAGGTGTAGTACACATCGCTTTCTGTTTTTGTAATTGCTTTGTCTTTGCACGAAGTAAGAACTGAAGCAAAAAGAAGAAGTATAAAAAGATGTCGCATAATTACTGTTTTACTTTAATGAAGCTTTCACTGTCCATTAAATATTGTGCATTCACCGCAACTGAATCTGTTGCTGTTAATCCGCTGGTGATTTGAATATGTTGGTCGTGCAAAATGCCCGTATTTACTTTGTGCGCTTTAAAACCACCATTCACCTTATGAAATACCACTTTATCTAACCCAAGCGATAACACGGCTTCTTTCGGCAACCAATATGCATCTTTTGAATTACCGTTGATGGTTGCTCTTACCTGGCTGCCGATCGGAATTTTTAAACTGCTGTTATTGAAATAAACTCTTGCTGTTAAAGTTTTATTTTCTTTCCGGTAGAAGGGTTCAATAAAATCTATACTTGCCCGAAAGCCTTTGCTCGGTGCTGTTTCAGGAATAATGTGTACGCTGTTTCCTTTTTTAACCAATCCCTGGTTGTCGCCAAAAATATTCAAAAGTGCCCATGCCTTGGTTGGATTATAGACAATGAAAACCGATTGACCTTTATTGATGTACATGCCTTCTTTTAATGAAAGTTCTTCTGTTAATTGAGAAATATCTTTCATTTTTTCAGATGATGTATTCATGGATGCGCCTGCTGATTCATGAATGTGTCCGCTATAGTTACTGTAAACGGCAATGGTAAATGATGCTTTTTTTGTTTGCAATACCTGTTGTAATTGCTCACTGCTCATGCCAAGCAGTAACAGTTTTTGTTTTGCTGATTCAATGAAGGTTTTATTTTCCGGATCGTTCTTCAACAGGAATAATAAATTCTGCTGGGCAGTTAATATTTCCGGACTGTAAATATCCATGATGCGTTGACCTTTGTTGATCTTCTGGTAACGGTGACGGACATATAGTTTTTCGATCCGTCCACTCACTCTTGCTGAAATCGTTCCAACTTCTCTTGTATCGTAAGCAATTGTTCCCAAAGTTTCTATGTTGATATGCTCTTCTTTCTTTTCAATCGTTGTTACAGGAATGGATGACACCACAAACTCATTGGTTGGTTTGAGCAATGCATCCAATCCAATTTCTGTTGATGCACTGCCACCGGTTTCTTTTTTAACGAGATCCATTCCGCAAATGGGGCAGGAGCCCGGTTTGTCTTTGATCACATCCGGATGCATGGGGCAAGTATATTCTGCTGCTACGCTTTCATGATCATAATCTTGCTTTGCGACGGGTTGTTGCATCTTGATCAACTCCATTCCACATTTCGGACAGGTTCCGGGCTTATCACTAAACACTGAATCCTGTGGCATGGGGCAGGTGTACATGTCTTTTGCAACTTCCTGCTTGTGATTTGCATGCGGATCATTGTTGTTGCAGGCTATAGTAAGCATCAACAGGAATGATGAGATTATATAAAATAGTTTATGCTTCATCTGTTTTACTTTATTGTGCCTTTTCTTTTTGGCTTTTGTTTTTTGGACATTGGATTTTCTTCTTGTGCCTTGCTCTTTGAACCTTGTACCTTTCATTTTTACTTTCGTTCAATCAACCGTTCAATCGTTACCTGTAGTTTCAATGCCTGGTTGAGTAACTCGGTATATTCCAGTTGTGTCATGTACAATGTTTCCCATGCATCATAGAGCATAAAGAGTTCTTCTGTATTCTGTTCATAACCCAGTTGCATGGTTTTGTAATTATTCTTTAAGGCAGGGATAATATTTTCATCATACAGTTTTAGTTGTTTACGTTTTAACTCCAGTTCATTTCGCATGCCATAAGCCATGCCGCTGTATTCATTCAGCATCATTTCTTTTTGCGATTGCAATGCACTGGCTTTCCATTTCAAACTCTCCATGTTTGCTTTACTCATTTTCGATGACCATTTGGTAAGCGGAAGCTTCACCATGCCCATCAATGAAAATTGCATCGGCAATCCGCCAAATCCAAACATGTGCTCGTATCGGATACCGAACTGCGGTTTGAGGCTTTGTCTTTCTGTTTCCTGCTTCAGCCAGGTAAGCGTAATGTCTTTATCAATTGCTTTCAGATCACTTCGGTTGTTGTACATGAGCGTACTATCAAATACCAGTGATGAATAATCATTCACTTGATAAGTTGTATCAATATCAAAATTGATCATTGCATTGCGACCCATCAGTGAGTTGATGCGGATGCGTTTTTCTTTGATGTCACTTTCAAACATCAAGCGCATGTTCTGTACATTGCCCAATGCAGCTTTGGCTTTGTAATAAGCACTGATCTTCTCCAATCCATTCTTGTAACGTATCTCCGCATTTTTGATCATGAATTCGAGGAGCTTCTCGTTCTGATCTAGAATTGCCAGCTTCTTTTTCAGGATCACCCATTCATAATAAAACTGTTTGGCATCATTGATCAGTTCATTCAGCGTTGCACTCTTTTTTTCTTTTTCAACCGAAGACATCGCTTCCATATACTTCGCATCTGCACTTTGCTTTTGTTTGTTGGGAAACATCTGTTGCCCGCCGATCATGTATTGCCCCATACCTTCTTTAAAACCGCCCATGCCATCATCCATCTTCTTCCAAAGACCGGGATTGTAAGGTGTCATCCATAAGCCGCTGCTGAACTCAGGCGGCATCCAGCTTTTTGCACCTTTTGCTGCTTCGTCCATTGAACGGATCTCATTGTTGTACATTTTTACAACGGGATGCGATAGGGTGATGCTGTCAATGATTGCATCGAGTTTCATTGTTTGTGCATTGCTGTTAAATGCAGCAAGGACAAACATTACGGGGAGTAGTTTATTCTTTAACATCGATCAATTCAATTTTGCCGTTACGTTTTAATTCACGTTCTTTTATCATTTCAAAAATCACCGGAGTGATCAGTAATACATAAATGGTGGATGATATGGTTCCTCCAATTAAGGGGATCGTAATTGGTCGCATAATATCACTACCCACACCTGTTGCCCATAGAATGGGAATCAAACCAAACAATCCAACTGATACCGTCATCAACTTGGGACGTAATCTTTTTGCTGAACCTTCTATTACAAATTCACGGATGATAGCATTTGTAAGTGTTGCTTTTGAATTGCCATGTTTGGCAACCATGTTCTGCATCGCTTCATTGAGATAGATCGTCATCAGCATCGCTGTTTCTATCGCCATTCCAAAAAGCGCAATAAAACCAACAGCAACAGCTACCGATAAATTGATGCCATAGAAATAAACCATAAACACGCCGCCGATCAATGCAAACGGAACAGTAAGCATGGTTACTGCTGCTTCTTTAAATGAATGATAGGTGAAGTACAACACCATGAAGATGATGATGATCACAATGGGCAGAATTGTTTTTAATGTTTGGTTGGCACGTATCTGGTTCTCCCACTGACCGCTCCATTCTAAAAAATATCCTTTCGGCAATTTGGTGATCATCTGGTTCAAACGTTCCTGTGCTTCTTTTACAGTACTTCCTAAATCACGTTCACGTACATTGAACAAAACTGTTCCTCTCAACATTGCATTTTCTGAATTGATCATCGGCGGGCCATCACTCAACTTTATATCAGCCACTGCTTCTAATGGAATGGGGCCGAAGTCCATTGTCTGCACCTGCAAACGTTTTAATGCTTCGAGGTTGTTACGGAAATCCTGTCCATATCTTGCATTCACCGAAAAGCGTTGACGACCTTCGATGGTGGTGGTGAGTTTCATACCACCCAATGCACTTTCAATGACAAGATTTACATCGTCCACACTTAAACCATATCGTCCAATCTCTTCACGCTTCACCGCAATGTCGATGTATTTGCCACCTGTTATCGGTTCAACATACAGATCTTTCACACCATCAATTCCTACAAGTTGTTGTTTGATGGTTTGTGCAAACGCATAAATGCTGTCGAGGTTTTGGCCGTATACTTTTAACCCCACATCAGTACGTATACCGGTAGAAAGCATATTGATACGGTTGATGATCGGTTGTGTCCAACCATTGGTTACACCGGGTATCTGCATCTTCGCATTCAGTTCATTGATGATCGCATCTTTGGTCATGTCTTTACGCCATTCACTTTTTGGTTTCAAGAGAATGATGGTTTCGATCATGCTGATAGGAGAGTTGTCAGTTGCAGTATTTGCACGACCTGCTTTACCCAATACATGCGCCACTTCAGGAACAGTACGAATCAATTTATCCTGCACCTGCAATAAACGTTTTGCTTCTGAATTAGAAACATCGGGTAATGTAACAGGCATGAATAACAGAGAACCTTCATCTAATGGTGGCATGAATTCAGAACCTAATCTCGTCATCATGATAATACCAACTGCCAATGCAATGAGATTAACAGCGATGGTTGTTTTGCGCCATTTTAAACAGAGTTTTAAAATAGGCGTATATATTTTTTCTAAACTTCTTGTAATTGGGTTGGAGCTTTCGGGTTTTAGTCTGCCTTTCAGAAAAAAGGAAATTAATACAGGCATTAACGTAATAGCGAGAATTGCATCGATCAACAGGATAAATGTTTTTGTCCATGCTAATGGATGAAAGAGTTTTCCTTCCATGCCCGTTAATAAAAACACGGGAAGAAAGGAAGCCACTACAATAATAGTTGAATAAAAAACACCCGGCCCCACCTGTTTCGACGAACGTTCGATGATCTCCATCTTTTCAGCCGCCGTTAAAGGATCTTTATGTTGCTTAAGTAGTTTCATGTGGTTTGCTTATTGTCTGTTGTCTATTGTGCTTTCTTTTTCGAGTTGTGCTTCACTGATATGTCGGTAGGCATTTTCAACCATCACAATGCCATCATCCACCACTACACCAATTGCTAATGCAATACCTGTAAGCGACATGATGTTTGATGAGATGCCAAACATTTCCAGGAAAATAAAACCTGCTGCTACTGAAATGGGTAGTTGAATAAGAATGATGACGGCACTTCGCCAATGAAAAAGAAAGATCAGCACAACAATCGATACAGCGATCATCTCTTCGATCAACGTTCCTTTTACAGATTCAACTGCTTCCTGTATCAATGTGCTTCGGTCGTAAGATGTTTTAAAGGTTACGCCTTCAGGTAATCCCTTTTCCACTTCTTTCATTTTTTCTTTAACTGCTGCAATTACTTTGTTAGCATTTTCATTGTATCGCATTACCACAATGCCGCCTACAACTTCGCCTTTGCCATCCATATCAAAAATACCGAGGCGTAAATCGCCACCCATTTGAACAGAACCAATATCTTTTACACGAACAGGAATGCCGTTGTAATTATTTAAGGCGATGTTTTCAACATCTTCTTTATTCTTGATATAACCCAGTCCCCGGATGATGTAAGCCATATCTGCCATTTCAAATTTCCGTCCGCCCACATCATTGTTGTTGCTCTTCACTTTATTCATTACATCCATTAATGAAATGTTGTAATACTGCAACTTCACCGGATCAATTACGAGTTGATATTGTTTTTCAAACCCACCAAATGATGCTACTTCAGCAACACCAGGTACTGTTTGCAAAGCGAATTTGATGTACCAATCCTGCAAAGCACGTTGCTCACCTAAATCCATTTTTGGTGCATCAAGATGATACCAATAAATATGACCAACACCTGTTCCATCAGGACCAAGCGAAGGCGTTACACCTTGCGGTAATAAACGCTGTGCAAAATTCAAACGTTCCAATACTCTTGTTCTGGCCCAATAGATATCAACATTGTCTTCAAAAATTACATACACAAAACTCATCCCGAACATAGAAGAGCCACGTATGTTTTTAATTTTCGGAATGCCTTGCAGGTTACTCACCAATGGATACGTAACCTGGTCTTCGATTACCTGCGGACTACGGCCCATCCATTCCGTAAAAACGATCACCTGGTTTTCACTCAAATCAGGAATTGCATCTATCGGATTTTTGTTGATGGAGTAAATGCCGTAGGCAAACAGGCCTGCTGCCACCAGCAATACAACAAGCCTGTTTCGTAAAGCCAGTTCAATTAATTTTCGAACCATATTTTTTATTTTTTGTATCCGGCTGAAGTGCTGCTATTCAACTTTAGTTGCGTCGCACTCTTCAACTTCCTGTTCTTTTTGAACTGATCAATGCTTGTGCTCTTTCTTCTTCAATTCCATTCCGCACTTGCTGCACTTGCCCGGCTTGTCGCTTGTTACATCTGCATGCATTGGGCATACATATGTTTTTGCAACTTCTGTTTTTGTTTTCTCTTTCGATTTCACGAGGTCCATTCCGCATTTGCTGCACTTGCCTGGTTTATCACTTGTAACCTCTGCATGCATAGGACAGCTATAAGTTTTTGTTACCTCTGTTTTCATATTTTCTTTTTTCATTTTCACCAGGTCCATTCCACACTTGTTGCATTTGCCGGGCTTACTGCTGGTAACATCTGCATGCATCGGGCAGCTGTACGTTACCTTGTCCGTTTGTTGTTTTTTCTTTTCCTGGTCTTGTGCCATAGCGTTAAAAGCAAGGATGGTACATACTGCCATCATCAGTATTTTCATTGTTTTCATTTGAATAAAATTTTAATGAATAAAGAATAGAAATGCCAATAGCCCGGCAACATTATTGCCCGGCTTCTATGTGAGAAAAAGAATTAAATACGGAAAGTACAGTTACGGATATAACTTCGACAGCCCGCCGTTCGGGGAGGTGCATTGCTGAGCGGATATTCTTCTGTAATGGAAGAAAAAGCATCGAATGTAATGGGGAGATAAGAAACAGGGAGGGCAGCGGTTAAGGAAAGCGAAAGTTGAATGGATTGAGATACTTTCTGATCCTTTTCAATTTTCAGTTGCTTCTGTTCATCTTTACAACAATCGTTTTTACCCTCGCCATCTTTTTCCATACCGCAATTGTTGCAGGCATTTTTTTCATCGCCATGTCCTACACTCCAATCAACCAACTTGCCCATGCAGTAATGCATTTGTAAGGTAGCTCCGGTTGAAGTACTGATGTAGATAAACGATAATATGGCTACTACTAGCTTTTTCATTTTGACTGTGTAACAAAAGTATAACTATTTTATCGACACATTTACTGATTTAAGTTAGTGTCGTATCCTTTTGCTTCGTAATTTCAACAGCCTTTTCGACTGTTTATTCCAGATTGTGAAGTAAAAGTAAGCCGGCATTTGGGGCCGGCTGTTACTAAATATTGAGTGAGATGTATATAATTTTCAGTTAAGCGCCGATCACCGTAACGCCCATTTCCGGGCGGTCGAGTAAAAACGCCGCCATTTCATCATTCATTTCAAAGCCTCTCTCCACCGTGTACATACCTATCTTCCAATTGTCTTTCGGTTCGTATAAGTTGAATTTTAAATTACTCTTGCCCGGATTCTTCTTTACATTCTTCTCCATGAAGCTTACCATTTCTTCGGTGAGAAAACGTGGTTCAATATCAACAATGAGTTGTTTGGTCATTGTGCGTTTCACCGTTTCCAGCAACAGCACCTGGTTGATCTTGAATTCAAAATCATCGTCTTTATTCCATCGTGTTTTAAATACACCGGTGATGAATACCACGGCGCCGGGTGTAAAGTGATCTTTGAATTTTACAAAGTCCTCACCAAACAATGCAAACTCAGTGTTGCCTGTATAATCTTCGATCATACAAATACCAAACTGCTTGCCTGTTTTTGTTACACGTTGATTGTGTGAAGTTACCAAACCAGCCAAACGAAATGTTTGAAATGGATTGGCATGCAGCAGAATGGCTTCTTTAAATTCATTGAAATCAGCCAACGGTGTGATCTTGAAGTATTGCATTTCAAATTTGAAATGATCCAATGGATGTCCGCTGATGAAGATGCCGGTAATTTCTTTTTCGTGATCGAGTTTTTCTGTAAGTGTCCACTCTTCACAATTGACAATTTTTGGAGTTGGAATTTCCATCATCATACTTTCGCCAAACAAAGTATTGGTATTGCTCTGCACATTTGCCTGGAAGCGGTTACCGAAGTTGATGATACGTTCCAGTGTATTTACCGTGTCGCCCGGCATTACATGAAAATATTGTGCACGATGATATTCGGTAAAGCAATCGAATGCACCACCATATACCAAACTCTCCAACGATTTTTTATTAACGGTGCGTTGGTTGACACGTTTGATGAAATCAAAAATATTCTTATACGGTCCTTTCTTTGCACGTTCTTCAATAATACTATCGATGGCTGCTTCGCCCACACCTTTCAGTCCTCCCAAACCAAAACGAATTTCACCGGCTTTGTTCACTGCAAATCCTGTTTGTGATTCGTTGATATCAGGCCCCAATACTTTTATGCCCATTCGTTTACACTCTTCCATAAAGAAGGTGATCTTTTCAATAGCACCGGCGTTGTTCAACACGGCACTCATGTATTCACCGGGATAATGTGCTTTTAAATAAGCTGTTTGATACGCTACAAATGCATAACAGGTAGAGTGTGATTTATTAAAGGCGTATTGAGCGAACGCTTCCCAATCGGTCCATATTTTTTCGAGTTTATCAGATGGATGTCCTTTTGCAGAAGCACCATCAATAAACTGCTTTTTCATTTTGTCCAGTACAGCCTTTTGCTTTTTACCCATTGCTTTACGCAATACGTCGGCATCACCTTTACTAAAACCACCCAGCTTTTGTGCCAGCAACATTACCTGTTCTTGATAAACTGTAATACCATACGTTTCATCAAGGTATTCTTCCATTTCAGGAAGATCGTAACTGATCGCTTCTTTACCATGCTTCCGGTCAATAAAGTTGGGAATGTAAGCAATAGGGCCGGGACGATACAAAGCGTTCATCGCAATTAAATCACCAAACTGATCCGGCTTTAATTCACGCAAATATTTTTGCATACCCACACTTTCAAACTGGAACGTACCAATGGTAGAGCCGTGTTGATAGAGTTCAAATGTTTTTTTATCATCCAACGGTATCGTATCAATATCAATTTCAACGCCGTGGTTTTGTTTGATGAGCTGCAATGCATTCTTGAGGATGCTGAGTGTTTTTAAACCGAGAAAGTCCATCTTGATTACACCGGCATCTTCAATTACACTTCCTTCAATTTGCGTTAACCATAATTCCGATTCCTTTGATGTACAAACAGGAATGAGGTCTGTTAAATCTCTTGGTGCAATAATGATACCTGCCGCATGGATACCTGTGTTACGAACTGAACCTTCTAAGATTTCTGCTTCATGTAAAATTTTTGCAGACAGATCATCACCATTGTAAATCTGACGTATCTTTTTTACTAACTCTAATTCATCAGGACCAAAGGCTTCTTTCTCGGCTAAACTTTTTTCACCAGTGAACGGAGCATGCAATACACGTTTCAACGAAACACCCGGACGCTCAGGAACCAGCTTCGATAAAGCACGGCTTTCCGCCAATGGCAGATCCATTACACGGGCCACATCGGCAATACTACTTTTTGCCGCCATGGTACCGTAAGTAATAATTTGTGCTACCTGTGCTTTGCCATATTTATCAACTACATAATCAATTACTTTTTGTCTTCCTTCATCATCAAAGTCCGTATCGATATCCGGCATTGATTTACGATCGGGATTTAAGAAACGCTCAAACAGCAAATTGTATTTAATGGGATCGATATTGGTGATACCAATGCAATAGGCCACCACACTTCCTGCAGCAGATCCACGACCGGGCCCGACAAACACGCCCATATCACGACCTGCCTTAATGAAATCACTTACAATTAAGAAGTAACCGGCAAAGCCCATGGTTCGGATAGTAAATAATTCAAAGTCGATACGTTCACGGGTTGTTTCTTCAATTTCATGGTAGCGCTCTTTCGCACCGATGTATGTGAGGTGTTTTAAGAATTCCCATTGATTCATGTTTGCATCTTCATGCACCTGAAATTCTTTTGGAATCGGAAATGCAGGAAGCAGAATATCTTTCTTCAAGTTTAGCACATCGATCTTATCAACAATTTCATTGGTGTTATGGATGGCATCGGGAATATCTTCAAACAGTTTTTTCATTTCCCCCGTGTTCTTGAAATAGAACTGATCGTTGGGAAATGCAAAGCGTTTGTTTTTAATACTTACATCATCATCCGAAAATTCACGTAGGGCAGGTGTCGATTGTTTTTCGCCCGTGTTGATGCACAATAAAATATCGTGGGCATTAAAATCTGTTTGATCAACATAATGTGAATCATTGCTGGCAATCACACGTACATCATATTTCTTTGCAAACTTCAGCAGCACAGCATTCACTTTATCCTGCTCGGCCATTCCATGCCGCTGAATTTCTACATAATAATCTTTTTGAAAAATATTGAGCCACCATTTGAATTCATTCTCCGCCTCTTCTTCACCTTTGGTTAAGATCATTTGCGGCACCATGGCACCAAGGCAGCAAGTAGTGGCTATTAATCCTTCGTGATATTTATTGATGAGCTCTTTATCAATACGTGGGTACTTGCTGTACATGCCTTCAATAAAACCGAGTGATGTAAGCTTAACAAGGTTCTTATACCCAAGTTCATTTTTTGCCAGAAGCACCTGATGAAAACGACGATCCTTTTGTTCTTTGCTGAACGTTTTGATATGCCGGTTCTCTGTTAAATAAAATTCGCATCCAACAACAGGTTTCACTTTCAGCGATCCATCTGCATTGGTGTTTTTATATGCTTCGGCAACAAATTGAAAGGCACCAAACATATTGCCGTGATCGGTGATGGCCAATGCGGGCATTTCATCTGCAATTGCTTTTTTGTACAATGCCTGAATGGACGCCGCTCCATCGAGTAACGAATATTGCGTGTGAACGTGTAAGTGGGAAAATTTGGTCATAGTGAAGCGTCAAATTTCGGTTTCTGCTTTTAATTAACAGGTAGAAAGTAATCCACAATTGCAATTCATCGTTCTTGATTAAAACGATGAAAGACAAGAATATGGCACGAATGAGAAAAAATATGAATGAAAATTTGTCAGTCGCTTATCAGAAACTATCTTTAAGGCATAGACGATTTGGCTTGTTTTTTGATAAAAAGAGCCAATAAAGTTACTTTTACGAAGTTGAAAGCTTCAATACCATGAAACATTTGCTTACATACCTGACTGTTCTATGTGTATTCAGCAGCTGCAGTGCGGTAAAGAATGCGTTTCAACCCAGGCAAACGCAATCAACAACAACCAATTCAGAAACCGCTGAGGTAAAGCCTGAATACAAACGGGTTCGTGTTGGTGCTGCTTCTTCCGGAAACAATTCATCGGATTTATTTCACCCCAAAGAATATGCAGAAAGCAGTTCTCCGTTAGAGTTATTTTCTCTTTTACAATTTAAATATGCGATCAAGTTGGACGTACCGGTCGAAACACTCCAAAATAAAAGTTTATACGACCGAATTGAAGAGTGGTGGGGAACGCCCTACCGACTTGGCGGCACTACGCAAAAAGGGATCGATTGCTCTGCTTTTGTGCAAACATTGATGTTGGGCGTGTTTGCCATGCAATTGCCACGAACAGCACGTGAACAAAAAGAAACCACTACCTGGATACCATTGTCTGATTTACGGGAAGGTGATCTGGTGTTTTTTAATACTAGAGGCGGCGTATCTCATGTGGGTGTATACCTCCATAATAATAAGTTTGTTCATGCATCTACATCGGGTGGCGTTATGATCAGCGATCTCAACGAAACCTATTGGAGCCGCAAATTGCTGGGTGCAGGCCGTGTATTACAAAATAGTTCACCCCGACCATAAGCATTATCTTTGCAACGAGCTTGGCTTCAATTAGATTGAAGCCTTTTTTATTTTATGTTGACAAAACGAATTATTCCCTGTCTTGATATAAAAGATGGCCGCACTGTAAAAGGCACCAACTTTGTAGACCTGCGTGATGCAGGCGACCCTGTTGAACTCGGTGCATTGTATGCCCAACAGGGTGCAGATGAGCTGGTATTTCTTGACATTACTGCAACCGTTGAAAAACGGAAAACATTAAGCGAACTGGTAAAGCGTATTGCCCGTCATGTAAATATTCCGTTCACTGTTGGTGGCGGTATCAGCACCGTCGAAGATATGAGCGTATTGCTCAACTCCGGTGCCGATAAGGTGAGTGTAAACACGGCAGCGTTTAAAAATCCGCAGTTGATCAATGATATTGCGATGGCAGCGGGCAGCCAATGTTGTGTGCTGGCGATTGATACCAAGAAAGAAGAAGATGGTGAATGGTATGTGTACCTGAATGGCGGCAGAACCAAAACCGACATCAAATGTTTTGATTGGGCAAAGCAAGGCGTTGATTTGGGAGCAGGTGAAATTTTATTGACTAGTATGAACAATGATGGCACGAAACAAGGCTTTGCGTTGGACATTACCAAGAAGCTTTCAGTTGAATTGCCCATACCTGTAATTGCAAGTGGCGGAGCCGGAACCATGCAGCATTTTGCTGATGTGTTTGAACTGGCTTATGCGGATGCAGGGTTAGCAGCCAGCATTTTTCATTTTAAAGAAATTGAAATTGCTGATTTGAAAGCTTATTTGAAGGGAAGAAATGTTGCAGTAAGGATTTAGCTTTGCGGATGAAGACAATAGAGTCACAGATAACACAGATAGTGCTGATGAAACGGATTTGATTTTGATAAGTTGTATCTTTTTAAATCAGCGTCATCAGCGTTTCTATCAAACAAAAATAAAAATCAACAAATTGAAACCAGATTTTTCAAAATATCACGACGGACTGTTACCGGCCATTATCCAGGATTATAAAACGAGCAAAGTATTGATGCTTGGTTTTATGAACGAAGAAGCATTTGTAAAAACAGAAGAAACAGGCAAGGTTACGTTTTACAGCCGCAGCAAACAGCGCCTGTGGACGAAGGGTGAAGAGAGTAACAATTTTTTATCAGTGAAACAGGTGTTGCTCGATTGCGACCAGGATACATTGCTCATTAAAGCCGAGCCTGCCGGGCCAACCTGTCACACAGGTGCGGATACTTGCTGGAGCGAGAAAAATCACAGCGACGACTTTTTATCGTATTTAGAAGAGATCATTGAACTGCGCCGTAAAAGCAGCGATGAAACGTCGTATGTAAAACAGCTTTTTGGTAAAGGAATCAATAAGATCGCACAGAAAGTAGGAGAGGAAGCAACGGAGGTAATTATTGAAGCCAAGGATAATAACGAAGAGCTTTTCTTAAATGAAGGAGCCGATCTGCTCTTCCACTTTATCGTTTTGTTAAGAGCGAAAAATGTTTCTTTGCAAGACGTTATTTACGTACTCAAACAACGTCATTCACGATAATATGAACAGCAGGTTGATTGCCCTATTCCTCATCTTTACGTCTGTACAGTTACAGGCGCAGCAGGTGTTTTCCATTAAAGGAACCATCAGGGGTGCCAAAGAAAATACTAAAATCAGTGTGCGTTTCGACAGTCAGGAAAGTGAAACGCTTGCCGAATCGGTGATCAAGAACGGCAAGTTTGAATTGCGTGGAAATTTAATTGAGAATGCATTGCATGTACTTACGGTGGATGGTGCAAAACAAAACCTGGGTATTTTTTTAGATGCATCGGCGGTAACTGTGTCTGCACATATCGATTCTATTGCAACTGCACAAGTGAGTGGCTCCCGAACACATGATGAGTTTATGAATTTCCGCCGGTTGTTCGATCCGTATTTTGGCAAGCTCGATCAACTGGGAAAACAATTGCAGAGTCCTGCCATGCAAATGAAACAGGATTCGTTGTATGATCTCATTCGCAGTTTGGCAGCAGAAATTAATATCCGTGCCGATGAGTACATTGCAGCACACAATCAATCAGCCGTAACACCGTTGCTGCTTTATTTTCTGTATAGCTTTTTTCAACAGGCCGAAATCTTAGATCAACGGTTTACTACACTGGCCGAAGCATCACAAAAAAGTTATTATGGCCGCATGGTAGGTGCCATTGTAAAAGAAAATAAAATTGGAGCAATCGGCACAGAAGCCATTGACTTTACACAAGCCGATACATCGGGTGCACCCGTATCGTTACAATCGTTCCGTGGCAAATATGTGTTGGTTGATTTCTGGGCCAGCTGGTGCGGCCCTTGTCGCATGGAGAATCCAAATCTCGTGGCGGCTTACGAAAAATACAACGCCAAAAACTTTACCGTGTTAGGTGTTTCGCTTGACCGTGACCGTAATGCCTGGCTGCAGGCGATCGCAAAAGATGGGCTACGTTGGACGCATGTAAGCGATCTCAAATTCTGGAGCAATGAAGCCGCACGTATTTACAAGATCACTTCTATCCCGCAAAATTTATTGATCGGTCCGGATGGAGTGATCATCGGAAAAAATCTGCGTGGCGAAGAATTGCAATTACGTTTGGAAGAACTATTCAAATAATCTGTATGTATAAATTCATGATGTGTTTGCTGCTGGTTGCCGGTTTGTCTGCAACAGCACAGGAAAAGAAATTTGTAGTGAGCGGAAGTTTACCTGCCAACACAAAAAAGTATGATGTGTTGCTGAGCTGGAACAATGGCAACAGTGCTGAAGAAGCAAAACTCGTTGATGGTAAGTTTGAAATTAAAGGAACCATTAATGAGCCGGTAACAGCTACATTGATGCTGCAGGAGTCAAATCCTCCATCGGGTAAAGCTTTCGATATGACGGAATATCGCCGTAACAATCTCACATTATTTCTTGATGAAGGAACCATTACTATTGTTTCGAAAACATGGTTGAGTGAAGCAGAAGTAAAAGGTTCAGCTCTTGTGAATGATTATTATAAATATCAACAACAAACCAAATTGTTGAAAGAACTGGAAGATAAGATCGGTGATGTGTATTACAGTTACGGCCAGGCAAAGAACAGGGAAGCTACCAATCAGGTGATGGAGATGTTCAACTTGTCGCAGGTGTTAGTTGCTGCTGAACAATTGAAGTTTGTAAAGAATAATCCTGCTTCACCGGTTTCATTGTATATGGTGGAGCAATCGTTGGGAATGGATATGGATGCGGCAACTGCTGAGCCCATGTTTGTATTGCTCAATGAAAAATTGCGTACTTCAGAAAAGGGAAAACAGATCGCAGAAATGATTGCCATTGGTAAAAAGTCGATGGTGGGAGTTGAAGCAGCTGATTTTACACAACCGACGGCCGATGGAAAACCTATTTCCCTTTTTTCCTTTCGTGGGAAATATGTGTTGGTTGATTTTTGGGCAAGCTGGTGTGGCCCTTGTCGTGCTGAAAGCCCCAATCTTGTAAAAGCATACGAAAAGTACAAGCCAAAGAATTTTGAAATTTTTGGTGTGTCGCTTGATCAAAGTAAAGACAAATGGTTAAAGGCCATCAAAGATGATAAATATTCATGGCCACAAGTGGGTGATATGAAAGGCTGGGAAAATGCCGCATCGCAACAATATGGCATTCTCGGTATTCCGTTCAACATGCTCATTGATCCAAATGGAATTATCGTTGCCCGGAATTTAAGAGGAGAGGCATTGGAAAAAAAGCTGGAAGAGATTTTGAAGTAAATGCACAAGGTTCAAGTTTCAAGAGGAATCAAGGCACAAGAGAAAAGCCGATGTTCGTTTACGAACATCGGCTTTTGTTTATATCAGATTTTTGGTTGCCTAATCAATTTGCAATTCACTCACAAATAACCATGCATTGTGCCCTTCGCCGTCAAAACCAGTATCGATGATGCCATGATTCCGTAAATTGATTTTTACAAAACGGGTTAAAAGTTCAGGCGTAGTAAATTGTAATTTATTATCCATCATTTTACTTGCTTCTCCAATCTTATTAAATTGAACACCATTGTCACTCGTTTCGACTTGTAGGGCAGTGGGGGGCCATATCCAACTTCCTTTTTGATCAAGAAAGAATGCTGTAACTTGATTGATAGGTTGCTTGCTTCCCAAATCTATGACAGCTTCACAATCTGTGCCGTTAAAGCCTATGAATTCATGTGTACGCTCCAAACCTTTTTCATTTACAATTCCATTTACTAATGTAAAAGCGCCATCACCGGGGTAACTTTCCGAGGGTTGATGCGTAAGTGTAATTTTTGTTCCTGTTGATTTAGTAAACACGAAGTTTTGAGAAACAGAATCCTTGGGGCTTTTACAATGTACTCCAATTCTGGAATAGTTGCATACATACGCAACATAGCTCCCACTTTTGGTTACTTCTATAAAAGGGTTCTCTAAATCTATATAACCTACAAATGCAGTTCTTTTGTTCCTGTACTCGTAATGTGTAATATCTCCCTGATAGTTATAAACAGGAATTGTATCTGGAATTTTTTCCGATTCTACATTCCGAAAAATTCCAACTGGAAAGGCCCCTGGATTTTTAACTTTCACTTCCCATCTTACAGCATTCGGCGATTGTGAGGGAGTTACTTTGGATTCTGCTTGCAAGTATGCCTTGCTGTAATTAACTCCCCACATATCATATCGTTTGAACTGAACAAGTAAACGTTTCTCAAAATCAGCAGCATTGCGTTTTTCTTTTGCAGTCCACAACACTTCACTTAATGCAGCCATTCGTGGAAAGATCATGTATTCGATCTTGCTGGTGTTGTTCATGTATTCGGTCCATACGTTGGCTTGTGCACCACGCACAAACTTCCACTGCGATTCTGGTAACTCTTTTGGAATTGGTTCGTACGTGTACACTTTTTGTACGGTTGTAAAACCACCGATGGTTACGGAGTCTTCATTTGCCGTTTGTTTATGATCGAAATACATGTGACTGCCCGGCGTCATGATCACATAATGATTTTCTTTTGCAGCCGCAATACCGCCTGCTTCACCACGCCAGCTCATTACCTGTGCGTTGGGAGCCAATCCACCTTCGAGAATTTCATCCCAGCCAATGAGTGTTTTGCCTTTGATGTTGAGATATTTTTCAATGCGCTGTACAAAATAGCTTTGCAGTTCGTGCTCATCTTTCAACTTCAGCTCTTTCATACGCTTCTGACAGTTGGGGCATTGCTTCCAATGTGTTTTGGGGCACTCATCACCACCAATGTGTACATATTTCGACGGGAACAATGTCATTACTTCATCCAAAACTTTTTCAAGAAATCCGAATGTTTCATCTTTTCCTGCGCAGAATACATCGTCAAACACACCCCATGTTTCCTGTACAAATTTTACACGTCCGCTTTGTGCTTCCTGTACGGTTTTCAGTGAAACCATGTTCAATGGAATACTTGTGGTTCTGTTGGGAAAGCAACTCAACCATGGATACGCAGCAATCGCCGCACTGCCATGACCGGGCATCTCAATTTCAGGAACCACTTCTACAAAACGGCTTTTTGCATAAGCCACTACTTCTTTAATTTCTTGCTGTGTGTAATAACCATCATGGGGTTTGTTGTCGTTTCCCTTGCCCGGATAACGGCCAATGATGGTGCCATTACGTTTACTGCCAATTGAAGTGAGTTCAGGATATTTCTTGATCTCAATACGCCAGCCCTGATCTTCCGTTAAATGCCAATGAAAAACATTGATCTTATGCAATGCGAGGTAATCAATATATTTTTTGATGAATGAAACAGGCTCGAAGTGACGGCCCACATCGAGATGCATGCCACGATAATCGAAACGTGCTTTGTCGTAGATCTGTACAAAAGGAATTTCCGCAGTTCCGTTTTGTTGAACAGGCAACAATTGAATCAGGGATTGTACTGCATGAAATGCCGACTCATCAAAATTTGCTTCAATGCGGATGCCGCTTTTACTTACGTTTAAACGATAAGCCAATGCACCACCGGTAGGCATGCGTGTTGATGCGAAAACAATATCAGCTTTGTTGCCTTTTGCTTTTACTGCTTCGATGTTATAATATTTTTTTAAGTATTCTGCGAGATAACTTGTAACAGCGCTTGCACCTTCATTGTCGGGGAAATTGCTGCTCCACGTAATCGTTTGTTTTAACGTGTAGGTTCCTTTCACCAGTTGTTTTACTTCAAATGGCTGCGGAATAATGTTGATCTCCTGTGCGGAGGTAATGAACGACGAACATACAAGCAAGATCGCTAAGAATTTTTTCATCTGTGAGGACGTTTATTTTAGTTTACTGAATAATTGGTTTTTTATTTTAATACCGGCAGGATAATGCTGGATGCATTTTTTGCATCGTGCCATATTTTAATGGTGCTCTTGATGTAATCTTTTGGATCAGCTTCATAAATGTTTACAAACTTCTGTGGGTTACGATCCACTAATGGGAACCAACTGCTTTGGATCTGAATCATAATGCGATGACCTTTTTTAAATGTGTGTGCTACATCCGGTAATTCAAATTTTACTTTCTCCACTTTGTTGGGAGTAAATGCTTCCGGTTTTTCAAAACTGTTGCGGAAACGTCCACGCATTACTTCGCCACGCACCAGCATCTGGTAATCACCCATTGGATAACTGCCACCACCTACACGACCGGCTGCTGCAGTTGCGCCCGGATAACTGAAATCACTCGGAAACACATCGATCAACTTCACTACAAAATCAGCATCGGTTGTAGAAATACTGGCGAGCAGATCAGCGATAACTGTACCACCGAGTGTTACGTCTTCAGTTAATACATCTGTTTGAAAAGAAAGTACATCGGTTCTGCGATTTGCAAAACGTTGATCGTCGGTCATGTAAGCAATGGTACGGCTGAAGTGTACATCTTCTGTATACGGAACAGGTTTTGCAGGATCACTCACATAATCAGTAGAACTTTTTGCAACGGTTGGTTTGTTCCAGTTGAGTTGACCGTTCTCCTGTAAGTACATCGATTTCATTTCAACATTGGCAGCAGGCCATTTTGAAAAATTGCGCCATTTATTTTCACCGGAAAAAAAGATCGTTGCTTCTGCCAATTGATCAATGTTTGCTTTCCCCTCGAGATGATGCATGAAGAACGGCAATTCAATTTCGTTTTGATAATAAGTTGATGTGTTGCTGCCAAATTTTACATTGCCTAAACTGCTACCATCGGCCCTGCTCCATTGGCCATGATGCCAAGGGCCCATTACGATCCGGTTATTATTCTTTGCTTTCTTTTCAATGGCTTCATAAGTACGCCATGCACCATACGTATCCTCTGCATCAAACAAACCGCCCACAACCAATGTTGCGGTATGCGATGGAACGTTTTGTACAAAGTTGCGAACGTTCCGTGCTTTCCACCACTCATCCAGATTCGGATGTTTGTACATCTCCTGCCAGAATGCAATACTGTCGCCGATCAACTCTGCTAATTTTTTTGTAGAGCCTGCTTCTAAATAAAATTTATACGCATCTCTTGTCGGGAATTGAAAACCGGGTGAGCCAACTGTTGTTGGTTTCGGACGTGGTTTGCCAAATGATGAATAAAACGAAAAGCCATCCATTTGAAAGAATGCACCGTTGTGATGAAAATCATCGCCCATGAACCAATCGGTAACCGGTGCCTGCGGACTAACGGCCACGAGTGAAGGATGATTACTCAATGCAGCCATGGTTGAATAAAAACCGGGATACGATATGCCGAAGATGCCCACCTTTTTATTGTTGTTCGGAAGATTTTTTACGAGCCAGTCAATTGCATCGTATGTATCACTCGCTTCATCAAATTCGGTTCCTTTCTTGTTTGGGTTGTAAGGACGCACATCTACAAATTCACCTTCACTCATCCAACGGCCACGCACATCCTGCAAAACGATAATATAATTGCGACGCATGTAGTAGCGCCAATGATTATCCCAGAATGCACGAAAACTTGTTTCACCATACGGAGCACAGGAGTAAGGCGTACGGTTCATCAAGATCGGGTGTGCCTCACTGCTATTCTTTGGAGTGTACACAGCTGTAAACAGTTTTGTACCGTCCCGCATAGGAATGTAAAGTTCTTTTTTTGTGTAGTTGTCTTTTATCCACGCAGAATCCTGCGGGTTGAGCGTTTGTGCAAATGCGGATTGAAAAACAAAAACCGACAGAAGGATAAAAACCAGTTTTCTCATGCTTTGAAATTTAAGTTTGAAAGGTATTGATTTTGGTTGAAAAGGGTGCCACCGCTCACGGATTCTGTTCAATCGGTTGCACGCATAGTTACAAGGTAGTTGCTGGCTTTATCCAGCGCTTGTTGAAGGAATAGTGGCTCACCGGGAACAGAAAGATTGTTCACTGATTACATTCCATTTTCCCGGGCTCAATTTAAGTAACGAAACAGCGGTTGCTTCAAAATCTTCATCAAACGACAGGCGTTTGAAATGATCCCAGGCTTTGATAAAGTCGCCCGGTTTGATATCACGGTTGGCAATGGTTACATGCGGATGAAACGCACGGTCGTCGGGTTTGATGATGCCATGAAACGGTTGAATGAAATGATCTTCCACAGCTTTACGCAAACTCCCCAGTTGATGGTTCTCGTTTACCGCAACAAACAGTACACGGTTACTGAAATGCGAAAATCCTTTCAGCTGAATTTGAAATGCAGGAATGGTTGTTTGAAACTGAGTAAGCGTTTCAAACAGTAGCTCTTCAGAATTCGTTTCCATCCAGAACGGAGGAATGAGTGTAATGTGCGCTGCAGATTTTAGTGCTACTGTACATCCAAACCGATCACGCATCCATAATTTATATGCCTGCACTTTTTCATCAATGGATGCCGGACAAAGTACAGCGAGGAAATACATGCTATGTGTTGCAGAATTGTTCATCTGTTTAAATATGAATGTGGCCACAAAGGCGCAAGGACTCAAAGAGCTACAACAAAAACAGTTATAGTTCTGATTTACGTCGGGCGGGAGCGAGGCACTTCGTGCCTTTGTGTCTTAGTGGCAAACAATTAGAAGAGCTTCGGAATTTCATTCACAAATGTAACAATGCTCATCCACAGCATAACGGCTACAACAATCCATCCGCTCCACAACAACCATGCAGGATGTTGGTAATGCTTCAGCTTTCGTTTCATCATCACCCATAACATTAGCCCCAACGAAAAGGGAAGAATAAAACCATTGAGAGTTCCTACGATCACCATAATAAAAACAGGCTTCTGCCATAGTAGTACAATACTGGTTGAGATCAAAATAAAAATGATCGTGGTAATGCGTGGTTGCCTGTTGAATACAGGATGTAATGTTTTTAAAAAAGTAATAGATGTAAATGCTGAACCAACGAGTGAGGTAATGGCGGCACTCCATAAAACAATTCCAAATAATTTATAGCCAATTGTACCTGCCGCCGATTGAAAAGCAGATGCCGTGGGATTAGAAGGGTTCAATTGAACTCCTTTGTACAGCACACCGTAAATTGCAAGGAATAAAAGCACACGCATGAATGCAGTAATAACTATACCGCTCACTGCACTCCGTTTTACTTCTTTCATACTTACAGTAGTTGATCGGTCCTCCAGTATGCGATGAATGCCGGCAAACGTAATATAACCACCTACAGTGCCCCCAACCAATGTTACAATGGATGTTAAGTTAATTATCGAAGGAACAACCGTTCGGTATGCTACTTCAGCAAGTGGAGGTTGCGCAGAAAATACCACATAGAGCATTAAGCCAAGCATTACAATTCCAAGCAGTTTCACAAACAGGTCCATTGCTTTCGCTGTATCTTTTGAGAGGAAAAGAACGACCCCTATTCCTGCGCTGATCAAACTTCCTGTTTTTAAACTGATAGGAAAGAGAATCGTTAGTCCAAGCCCTGCACCCGACACATTGCCAATATTAAATGCTAACCCACCAAGGCAAATTAAAATAGTCAACGCATGACCACTTCCTGGAATCACTTCATTGGCCAATTCCGATCCTCGTTTATTATTAGCCGTGAGTATTTGCCAGATGTTCAGCTGTGCAATAATATCAATGATCACCGAAACAAGAATCACAAAGCCCATGCTCGCCATGAGCTGTTGTGTAAACACCGTAGTTTGCGTAAGAAAACCCGGGCCGATAGCAGAGGTTGCCATAAGAAAAGCAGCACCTGCACCTTTGCCGCCCAATAGTTTCCAGTTAGTTTGCTTTGATGTCAATGCGGGCTTGTTGTAAGGCTGATGAAATGGTTGTTGCAAAAGCGACGGCATTTTTTCCATCGCCATGTATACAGATCGTATCTGCTTTTACAGGAACGATCTTTCCTGTTACACTCGTAAGAGTTTGTTCATTGATCATTTGTAAAATTTGCTGTACTGCTTGTTGTTCATTCTCAACAAATGCATTGGCTTGGGAGCGGGGTGTTAAGCTGCCATCATCCTGATACGTGCGATCAGCAAACACTTCGTGCACTGTTTTTAACTGCAATGCATTTGCTTCCGTTAATGAAATGCTGCCGCTCAAGCCAAACAAGAATAAACCAGCATCAAATTCGTAAACCGCTTTTGCAATGGCAGCAGCGATCGATTTATCTTTTGCTGATTGATTGTACAATGCCCCATGTGGTTTTACATGGTGCAGTTTGCCGCCAAGCTCATTGGTGATTCCGGAAATGATATTGAGCTGTTCTGTAACAATCGCATAGATTTCATTTGTGGAGCGTTGCATTTCTGTGCGACCAAAATTTTCGAGATCGGGCCAGGAAGGATGAGCGCCAACTGAAACGCCGTGCTTCATGCAAAGTTCGATCGTTCGTTTCATGGTTTCAACATTGCCTGCATGAAAACCACAGGCAATATTTGCACTGCTGATGAGCGGAATGATCTGCTCATCAGTTGCTAATCCTTCACCTAAATCACAATTCAAATCAACCTGCATATAATTGTTCCAGCGTTTGTTTGATGTTTGATAATTGCGCAGCCTGTTTCAAATATAATTCTTCTGCCAGTTGCAGATCGATCAATTGAAAATGAATCTGATCACCCGGTTTTTTTTGTGACAGCATCGAACGGTCAGCAGCACATACCTGTGCAACACGTGGATAGCCGCCAACTGTTTGTGCATCGGCCATTAAAATGATCAACTCACCGGAAGGAGTTAATTGCATTGTTCCTTGTGTAACAGGAGAAGAAATGATCTCACATGCTTGTTCGGTTTTGAATGCTTCTTTTTTTAACCGATATCCCATGCGGCTGCTTTGCGGACTGATACTGAATGTGCCTCCCGACAAAATTGCTTTTGATGCATCATCCATATAATTCCATTCAGCACCTTTAATGATACGAATATTGCTCGTGGCGTAGTCAGGCGCTGTAATATTTAATGAAACAACAGCGCCTGCTTTCAGCACCGTCATTAATGTTTTCTGTAAAGGAGATAAGTTTATTCTTAGTTTTAATTCATCGCTCTTTTGCAATGGCCTCCCTTGATAGCCTCCAGCTTTTACCAACAAATCAGTTGCAGAACTATCCAAGAACTCATCAGCCTCAAAACCTCCAGCCACGGCCATGTATAACCGAAAACCATGGATGGGTTGTTTGCATTCGATCATACTTCCTTTTGAAATGAAAACCGGTTGATTGAGTTGAATGATGGTATGTTCTGTTTGTGGTTGTAAACCGGAACCTGTAAAAGCAATGACTGCATCCTGTAAAAAACGAAAACGGTGCGGCGATTGTGTGATTTCCAATACAGCTTCTTTTGGATCGTTTCCAATCAATGTATTTGCAAGTTGGGCTGTATATTCATCCATTGCTCCGCTTTTGCTTACGCCAAACTGCAAGTAGCGAGTGCGTCCTGTATTTTGCAGCGTAGTTAAGAAACCACATTGTTCAATATGGATAATCTGTTTTTTCTTGTCAGATATTCTCTTCGGATGATTGATGCTGTTTGTTAAATTCCGTCCCATGAGGTCGTCTGACGAATCATACTTTTCAAATTCATTTATAGTGATAGCTTTGAATTTTACTTCGTCACCTGCTTTTAATAAAAACGGATTATCTTTTTGCAGATCAAAAATATTGATAGGAGTTCTGCCAATAATATTCCATCCGCCGGGTGTTGCAAACGGATAGATGCCGGTTTGATTTCCTGCAATAGCAACAGAACCGGGTGGAACCTGCAATCGTGGTTGTGTTTTTCGTTGTGTGGTCAAACGTTCATCCACTGTTCCCATATACGGAAAGCCGGGTGTAAAGCCGATCATAAATACATGATAGGATTTACCTTGATGCAGTTGAATAATTTCTTCAATGGAAAGTTGTAGCGATGCGGAAAGTTCCTGCAAGTCGATCCCGAAACTTTCTTCGTAACAAACGGGGATCGTAATCACTGATCGTTCAACAACTGAATCAATTGCAACGCTTTCGTTCTGTAAGATGTTTTTCAATTGCTTGATGACTGTTGCTGCAATTGTTTCTTCTGATTTTGCGATCTGCAGCGGATCATAATAAACAGCCAGTGAATTATACGCCGGTACTGTTTCAATAAAACCAACAAATGGATATTGCTCAATCAATTGCTTTGCCTGCATCAAACGCTCATGAATACTGCTTTCTATGGTTGATCCAAAAGAAAGCAGTACCGACGATTCGTTGACGGGTATGTATGTAACATCCTGCATGAACAATGAAAGTACAAAATCAGTAAACACAAACGCCCCGTAAAACGGGGCGCTGAATTGTATTTGTATAAAACGATGATTATTCGACTACGGTCAGTTTGATGAGGTTGGTTGGCAAATGCAGATGAACCGGTGTACTTCCTGTGTTCACAACAATTTCACCTGTTTGTACAAAACCACGCTCTTTTAAAATATTAATCTGATCAGCAATGATATCATCCACGCTGATCTCTTCTGAATAATAAAATGCTCGAACGCCCCAGCTTAAACTCAACTGATTTACAAGTTTCCGTTCTTTTGTAAAAATGAACAACGGTGCTTTTGGACGGAAGCTGCTCAACATAAAACCGGTGTAGCCGCTCAGCGTCATACCGATCAATGCACTTGCATTTACATCTTTTGCAATTTCGCAGGCGTTGTAACAGATCGCATCACTTAAGAACGAAGGTGAGTGGGGTTGTGGTTTCAGATCTTCTTCACGATCGTAACGATAGTAAGAACTTCCTTCCACTTCTTCAATGATCTTCACCATTGTCTCCACTACCAGCGATGGATGATTACCTGTTGCTGTTTCACCACTTAACATCACGGCATCAGCACCTTCCAATACGGCATTGGCTACGTCGGTAATTTCACTCCGGTTTGGCTTTACACGGTCGATCATACTCTCCATCATCTGTGTTGCCACAATAACGGGCTTGGCACGATGGATACATTTCTTGATAATATCTTTCTGGATCAATGGTACTTGTTCAACCGGAAGTTCAACACCCAGATCGCCACGTGCGATCATAATACCATCGCTTTCGATAATGATATCACGGATGTTGGCAACAGCTTCAGGCTTTTCAATTTTTGCAATGATCTTGCTTTTGCTTTTGCGTTCATCCAGTTTGTTACGCAGAATAATAATGTCTTTTACGTTTCGTACAAACGAAAGCGCCACCCAATCCAGTTCCTGATCGATGATAAATTCAAGATCAGCCAGATCTTTATCAGTCAATGCAGGTAAAGAAATTTTTGTATCGGGTAAATTGATCCCTTTTTTTGAAGAAAGTTTTCCGCCCAATGTAACCTGCACCTGCACATCTTTTTCACGAGTGATGCCAATTACTTTTACTTCCAGTTTTCCATCGTCGATCAAAATGATATTGCCTGGCTTTACATCTTTATGCAAATCGGGATACGATACATAAATGCGTTCTTTGGTGCCGATCAATTTTTCATTGGTGAATGTCAATACATCACCTTCTGAAACTTCAATACCACCCCCTTCCATTTCACCTACACGGAGTTTTGGACCTTGCAGATCGCCAAGAATGGCAATGTTGTACGGTTCATTCTTATTGATGTTGCGGATATGCTCAATGATCTGTGCTTTGTCTTCGTGTGCACCATGTGAAAAGTTCAAGCGAAACACATTTACACCGGCCCTTACCAGTTCTAAAAGCTTATCGTATGTATCGCATGCAGGTCCAACAGTAGCCACGATCTTTGTTCGATGGCCCATGTGTCGTTTTCCTGCTTCCTTATCCATTTCGGTGTGCAAATATTTTGAAACTGACTTCGACATAGTCTGAAAGTTTGTTTGGTTTAGTGTAATCGTTATGTGTGCGGCGCAATCGCCTGTTCAATTGTAAACTAAAAACGCTGAGGTGTTTCTTAACTGGCCAGGATCTTCACGATCTTCATCCACTCATCGCTGATGCGTTGTTTTGCCTTCACAGCTTTATCCAACGGTGTAAAATGAAGTTTGTTATTCATGATACCGATCATGGTATTGTGTTTGCCCTCGATCAATGCATCAACAGCGGCATAACCCAAACGGCTTGCGATCAAACGATCCAGACAAGTAGGAGAGCCTCCACGTTGAATATGTCCGAGAATACAAACACGTGTATCAAGATGTGGTAAACGTTTTTTGATGATAGTGGCTACTTCATTGGCACCACCTGTTTCATCACCTTCAGCTACCACGATCATGTTCACTAATTTTTTACGGCGCTCTTTTTCTTCCAGCGAATCAACTACCAACTCAAGATCGGTTTTTGTTTCGGGAATTAAAATATGTTCTGCACCGGTGGCAATACCACTGTGCAAGGCAATATAACCTGCATCACGGCCCATCACTTCAATAATAAACAGGCGGTCATGTGCATCGGCTGTATCACGAATTTTATCAATAGCTTCAACTGCTGTGTTTACAGCCGTATCAAAACCAATTGTAAAATCGCTGCCGGCAATATCTTTATCAATTGTGCCGGGCAAACCAATACAAGGGATATCGTGCTCGTTAGAAAATTTTTGTGCACCACGGAAGCTGCCATCGCCACCAATGATCACCAAACCATCAATGCCATGTTTCTTTAAATTGTCGAATGCTTTTTTGCGACCGGCAGGTTCAAAGAAATCTTTGCTGCGTGCAGTTTTGAGGATGGTTCCACCCCGTTGAATAATATTGGCTACGCTGCGGCTGTGCATTGGAACAATGTCATCATCGATCATTCCCTGATATCCACGCATAATACCAAACACTTCCATATTGTGATAAAGACCTGTGCGTACAACAGCTCTGATGGCTGCATTCATTCCCGGCGCATCTCCGCCCGAGGTTAAAACGCCGATCTTCGTTACTTTTTTACTCATTATTAATCAATTAGTCATTCAGGTGTCAGGAAAGCCTTCTTCGTTTTCGCATGGTACTGAATTTCAAGAAGTGCCAAAAATAAGGAAATGCCATGATAACGATTGTTCGCTGATGGTTTTCAAACGTTTGCAGCGCAATCAATTAACAACAAAACGCCTTTTGCGGTTAGCGGATGCCTTTTCTCGAGTGATTCAATTCGATTTGATGAGGCTTTCAGTCAGAATCGGTTGTATTGCATTGATTTTTAATAACAGGTTTCAATTCATTTCTTATATTCAGTTTATGAAAGTGTTTGTAACCGGAGCAAACGGATTGTTGGGTCAGCACCTCATTCGCCAGTTAGTGGATGAGGGTAAGTTTGTGATCCATGCTACGGGTAAAGGCCCCAGCCGTTTATCGTATGGCGAAAAGAATGGGGTTACTTATCATCAGTTAGATATTACCGATTTTAAACGATCCCAGGCACTTGTGGAGAAAATTTCTCCACATATTCTTATTCATGCCGCCGCTGTTACACAACCCAACGATTGTGCAGCCGATAAAACTACTTGCTGGAAAACAAATGTGGGGGCTACAAGAACCTTGTTGAAGGCCGCACAAAAAGCAAAATCTTATTTCATTTACATCAGCAGCGATTTTGTTTTTGATGGGAATGATGGTCCGTACGATGAATCGGCAACTCCCAATCCCATTAATGATTACGGCGAAAGCAAATTACTGGCCGAAGAAATGGTGGAGATGAGTGGTTTGCATTGGGCTATTGTAAGAACAGTATTGTTGTATGGCGGAAAAATTCCGGGCGGACGACCCAATTTTATACAATGGGTAAAAGATAAACTCACGGCAGGTGAAACCATTCAGGTAGTAGATGATCAATTTCGCACACCAACTTATGTAGAAGATTTAGCGAAAGGAATTTTGTTGGTGTTGATGAAGCATGCAAAAGGTGTGTTTCATATTTCAGGGCGGGAGATGTGCACGCCCTATCAATTAGCAACTACTGTTGCCAATCTTTTACAACTCGATGAAAGTTTGATTGAAAAAGTAACAGCGGCATCTTTTGCAGAACCGGCGAAACGACCACCGAAGACGGGTTTTATTATCACAAAGGCGGTAAAAGAGTTAGGTTATGTGCCCGTTAAATTAGAAGATGGGTTGAAGCGTGTGTTCGGACTTTAGCGGAACTTTGCAGAATAGATGAATTGAACGGTCGAAAAACGAACAGGTCATGAGTGTGGTAAGAGAATATAGTGAAAAGCAAATTAGTTCTGCTCTCCATCTGCTGGAACAATACAACACTGCCTCAAATGAAGAAGTGTTACACCAGTTAAGAGTGAGCCTTAAAAAAATAAAAGCTGTTCTTGATCACCTACGCACTCTCCATCCCAAGAAAATAAAGTCAACTCGTAAAAAACTTCAACTTGTTTTTCATGCAGCTGGTTCTTTGCGTGAAGCGCAACTTCGTTTGAAATGGCTTGCTGAGAAAAAACTCCTGCTGTTAATTCGGCACTCATCTTTTGATCAGAAAATAAAGGAGGAAGAGGAATTATTTGTTACTAACAAACACGGCCACCTTAAAAAACTAAAATCTGTCAGTGAAGAAATTGATAAGTACTTAAAAAAAGTTGAGGAAGAGGATTTGCTCCGGTATGCGTTAGAGCTGAAAGCAAAACTTCAAGAGCAATTGCCAATTGTTTTAAAGGACAATTGGCATGCGTTGCGCAAGTTGATCAAACAATTACTATATGCTTATCATTGGCTTACTGAACAGGATAAATTAAAAGTGCTGACAGTTACAGCTTATAAAAGGCTGGACATGTTGCAGGAGAATATTGGTATTTGGCATGATGTGGTTGATTTACAGCAATGGCTAACGGATGGACAATTCTTTCTCAGTAAAGAGAAATCTGTAAAGCAACAATTCAATAAGGCATTTGCCTTGGTGCAGAAGGATATTGAAGTGAAAGAAAAAGTAGTGATGAAGCAGTTGCAAGCAATTAAAAAGCCGGCCAACCAAAAATGATTGACCGGCTTCTGTATAAATTTTCAATTACTTTTTTAACGGGAGAAAAACTTCTGCCATCATACATCTTGCACTTCCGCCGCCGTTTGTTTCAATGGTAGTAAGATCGGAATGAATGATGGGGTTATAGCCTTCCAATTCCTTCACTTGCGCAGGAGTCAATGCATTGTAGGCCTGGCTGCTCATCACTAAATAACGCTGACCGGTTTTGTTTTCAACCTGCAACATGTTCCCTGCAAATTGATTCATCTGTTTGTAAGAAATTTCGACGATCTTTTTGCCGCTATCGGTAATTGTATCAAAAACATTGTCACGCTCTGCTTCATCACGAATACTGTCTAAACAGATCACTACGTATTGATCGGCCACACACATCATTACATTGGTGTGATAGATTTCGCCTCCCTTTTCATCAACGCTGTAAAAACTGCAGGGCGTGTAATTCATCTTGCTGCACCATTCTTCAAATACAGTTTTATCAGTGCGTGGCGAAAGACAGGCGTACGCAATTTTCTTTTCCCTGTCTAACACCATACTGCCGGTACCTTCTAAAAAATGATCATCGTTTTCTTTTGAAGTAAAGTCGATCTGCTGCTTCACGTCAAACTTTGCAGCAATGGTATCGAGTACATGTTGTTTACGTTCGGCTCTTCTGTTTGTTGCATACATGGGGTAGAGCACAATACTGCCATCATGGTGAAAACTGATCCAGTTATTGGGGAAGATGCTATCGGGTGTATGTGGTTGCGGCGTGTCTTGCACAACTGTAACATCCACACCAGCTGCAGTTAGTTTTTGTACAAAGCCATCAAACTCAGCTTCGGCTTTTTGCTGTGCATTTTCATTGCTGCCTTCTTGCTGAAACGCATTGTTTACTGCTGTTTCAGCATTGAAATCAAAAGCAACGGGTTTGATCATTAATAAATGCGATGTTGTTTGCATTTTGGTTCATTGTTAATGGTTCATAGTTCGTAGTAATACGGTTACGGGTTATGAGTTGAATGTTATGAGTGGGGTCCTTAACTCATAACCCGTAACGCTTAACTTATAACTTGTCTCGTAGTAAAGGCATACTCATACAATGGCTGCCGCCCCTTGCTCTTGAAAGTTCAGCACTTGGCAGTAAGATCAATGTGTTCTCGATTTTTTCAGGATCTACACCATTTTCGAATTGCTGAAACGCTTCGGTGGTGGTGAGTACATTGAACCCCGCTTCTTTAAAAGCATCTGCTGTTTTATCGTTACGATCATAACCAATCACAACACCTTCTTTAACGGCAACTACATTACAGCTGTCGGTCCATTGTTCTCGCTCATCGTGTGGAAACAGGTTGCCGCCGCTGTAAATAATTTTTACATCTTCCGGGTTGGCGCCGAAATCCTCCACACTTATTTGTCTTAATAATGATTCAATACCGGGAAGCCGTTTGTGAATACTGTAATCTTTTGTTTTAATGTACGGCTCGTTCGTTGGTTTCTGGAATTGCAGAATTTCTACCTGTTCCATTTCCAATTGACGTGGATTATGTGACAGCTTGTTTACATAACTATGTCTGCTGATATGTTCAGCCCGTAAAATGCGTTCTGAAAAACGACCATACAACACCCAAACATTTCGTTTCACCTGTGTAAAGATGGTATCGATATGCATTTGTGCACGGTTCTTTGGAATTTTCACAACCGATACTTTTTCAATACCCAGTTCAGGTTTGCTGAATAATGTGTGAACCATTTCATTTACTGCACTGCTGCTGGTACGTATACTGCAGCCGATCACAAAATGTTTGGGATGGATCATCATGACATCACCACCTTCAATGGTAATGATGCGGTGTTTACGTTCTTCTTCTTCATACAAAAAGAAGTCGCTTTCTTCAATGATCTCCATTACTTTTTGCGGCTCATCTTTAAAGAAATAATAGAGCGATAAAAATTTAGTGAGCAACGATTCTCTTCTGCGTGCAACAGTAGCCATGCGACTCAGCAGAATGTGATCTTTCACCATAATGCCGATATCACGGGTAAAGATGAAGTTGGGAATAGGAGGGAAGATGTATTGATCTTCCTGTGTGCCCATTGCTTCGGCAGGTAAAATGCCTGTAATGAAAATTTTTGCAAGCAGTGGAGCATCATTAATATTTTCCAATACCTGCTGAATGGCGTAACTCGATTCTTCGTAAGAGCATATTGCTGATATTAACCGGAGCTTTACTTTTTCATCTTTGATAATTTCAGCCAGCAATTGTTGTGTGTCAAGTACTTTGTCGCTGTTGAAATATTCATCTTTGCCGGGAATATAACACCACGACTTTTTTTCTTCGTCGGCAGTTTGCTGGTATTGGTTGATGTAGTTTACTTTTTCCTTGTCGAGAAAATACAATAAGAGTTTTACATAATGATTGTATTCTTTCTGCATTTTGTTGAGGTGTACAATATCATCGTAGAGGTTATCGGCAAACGTACCCGGGATAATCTTGCCAATGCCACCATCAGGACTATGAATAACTAATTTCCGCAATCGTCCTAATTCGTTTTCAACGTAATAATTATGTTGAGCCATAAAAGAAATATTTAAATGATAAGTGTTTCGTTCTTGAATATAGTGAAAACAGGGAGTTCTTCAGCCAGTAACGTGTCATCGGTCATTAAATAAAAATTAATACGAATGCTTACGCACAGTTATACTGAAAACAAGTTGGAACAAGTGAATTAGTAATCGGGCAAACTGCCTTCACCTGCAGCGATCAGGTTGAGGAAATATGGCAGCAGGTTATTTGTAGTGATATGTTTCTGTAAAAACATACTGCAAGATAAGGAAATAAGACCTAAGGGCAAAAGAGAGCCGTTCATTAACTGTTCATTTGAAAATTGTATAGTAATTTGAATTTAATCAATGTGATGAAATATGCCTATCAAGCTCCTGTTTCTCTTGGTTGTATTTTTTTTAGGCTTTTTTGCAGCGAAATCTCAAGATTCTGCGATAAGTTTCTTGCAGGTTTCAAAAGAAGACGATTTGATTATCGTTGGAAAGATTATTTCTAATTCATCGATGTCTCAAACAGGTATGTTTCTGCCTCAAACAATGGAGGTTGAGGTAATTGAGGTATTAAAAGGGATGGCAGGAGTAAGTAGGGTTGTGATTAAAGGGGCTGATACTACTAGTTCAAACAAACTTGCCTTTTTAGGTCCGTATCAGGTTGGTAAAACTTACGTCTTTTCTTTAAAAGATTTAGGCCTTTTAAGCCATGGCTGCCATTCATTGGAGTTAGCAAATGGCAAGGTTTACGGTAATATTTCGAATGAACCTGACAAGCAATATGTAAAAAAGTTGGAGAAGCTTTTTGATTCTTTCGTGGAAGCAGAAAAGGGTAGGCAAAAGAATCAAAAAAGATATGAAGAAGCTAGATCTAAATTACATGCACATTATGAACTATTAAGTCAAACAATCACGTACGAGGATTTTAAAACTATGATTCTTGAAAAGTAAATTAGTCTGAGAGTTAATTAGCAGGCATATGATCAGTTGTTGTATAACTGAATCACCCCGCATAATCAATCCCGATCAACTCAAAAAACTCCTTCTCATTTATTTCTTTAACGGCTCCGGGTTTCAGGTCACCGAGTTTTAAATTACCAATCGAAATACGGATCAAACGCAGGCAACGACGGTGAATGGCTAAACACATTTTTCGTACCTGGTGAAATTTACCTTCCGTCAACGTCATCAGCATCCAGGTATGTGGATATTGCTGCCGCACATCATCCATGTGCACATAATGATCTTTTACATTTTCAACAATTTCAATGGACGTAGGAACAGCTACATAATCTTCACCGGTTGTAACAGGAATGGAAACACCTGTTCTTAATTGTTCAAGCAATTCAGGTGTAACAATATTTTTTACCATGATGAGGTAACTACGTTCATGTTTTTTCTTGGGATCAAATAGCAGGCGTGTCACTTTTTTATTGGTCGTTAAGAGCAACAGACCTTCTGAATGATTATCTAAACGGCCAATGGCATGTGTGCCTTCCGGAAATTCAAAATCAAGATCGCCCAGCAACCGCACATCATGCGAACTGACGAACTGCGAAACCATGTCGTATGGTTTGTTGATGATGAAATAACGGTGAGAAGTTGCTGACATATAATTGGCTGCAAGATTACAGCTTTTGAGCGAGTGGGTGCCTAGCTAAGCGGTGCAACGTCTTCAATCGTTCCCCAGCTCTTCAATACTTTAAACCGCACAAACATATCCTCACTATACCAGTTTTCTTTTCTTGTTTTCTGGATTACATCGGTGTGGCGTGGCATTTTGTAGGCAAACTGTTTCATCTGTTCTTTGCTGTCCCAAATGGAGAAGGTGGCTTGTCGTAACCACGGCGATTCGCCAATACCCACCGAAAACCGGAAGCCATCAGCTTTTCGCATATCATTCGACACAGCTTCCACATGTTCCCAAAAACGGGAGCGTTTGCTTGGGCGGATGGTGGCCCGGGTAAGCACGGCGATCCGGCCTTCGTAATCCGATTTGGCGGGTAATGCACCAAACGCCTGCTTTCCATCCCAGCTTCCATGTGCTTCGATGGGTTGGAGCAACACCGTCCAGGTTTCGCAGCCAAAGAACTTCCACCAGCCACGGATAAAACTGCCGTAGGCTTTTTGCTGTAATGTTGGCTGATCGTTGGTACTGAGTAATGATTCGTCATTCGTCACCACTAATAATCCCCATTGCTGCCAGTCGGGCGTTTTGCTGAAGGTGCCGCCTTTGCCGCACCCCAATGTTTTTGAAAAGTGAATATTCTTTCGGAAAAGCAGGGGTAACCGATGAATGGCCATCGCCAGCAGAGCGAAATAGATAAAGCGTTTTTTATAGCGAATGATGGTTAAAACTGCATACATATGTTCAATAACCGTTGTGCTGCAAAATAGTTCTTTCTGGTTTGGGTTGAAATTGCAGCGTGGTTTTGGTGGAAAGTGTACCTGCTGCAGAAAGCGATACAGTACAAGCGAGCGTGGCAACGAAGATGCCATAAAATCCTGCAGCTCACACCCAAAAAATGCTCCAATATCTCCAGTTAAGACAAAGCAGCCATATCGCAAACAAAAGCTTTCACTTGTTGAAAACCTACCGAAAACTGTTGATAAGAAGCAAAAAGGGTAAAATTTTATTACAACCTTAATCTCCTATATTTGTCGCCTTCCTAAATTGAAAAATAGTGCGTTTAAAGAGCTTAGAAATCAAGGGTTTTAAAAGTTTTGCCGATAAAACTGTGGTTAGTTTTGATGAGGGTGTAACCGGCATCATTGGCCCCAATGGCTGCGGCAAGAGTAATATTATTGATAGTATCCGCTGGGTAATTGGTGAGCAAAAGATCAGTCATCTCCGTAGTGAAAACCTCGAGAGCCTGGTGTTTAACGGTTCCAAAACAAGAAGTGCTTCGGGTTTGGCTGAAGTGAGTTTGACGTTTGAGAACACCCGTAACCTGCTGCCCACCGAATTCAGTACCGTAACCGTTACCCGTAAGTTTTACAAAAGTGGTGAAAGTGAATACCGTCTCAACGATGTGCAATGTCGTTTGAAGGATATCCAAAACCTCTTCCTCGATACCGGTGTAAGTACCGATAGCTATGCCATCATTGAATTGGGCATGGTGGATGATATCATCAAGGATAAGGAGAACAGCCGTCGCCGCATGTTGGAGCAGGCTGCCGGTATCACCATCTACAAAACAAGAAAGAAAGAAGCGAAGAATAAACTGGATGCAACCGAACAGGATCTGGCACGTATTGAAGATCTGTTGTTCGAGATCAATAACCAGTTAAAAACGTTAGAGAACCAGGCCAAGAAAGCGGAGAAGTATTACGAGATCAAAAAAGATTATCGTGAAGTGAGTATTGAATTAGCGAAAGCTGCATTGGAAGGTTTTAATCTTACCTGGAAAGACTTGAATGAGCAGCATGATGCTGAAGTAAATAAAAAAGTGGAATTGGAAGCAAAGATCGCTACGGAAGAAGCGGCGATTGAGCAGGAGAAAGTTGGATTTATTGAAAAGGAAAAAGAATTGCAAATAATGCAGCATTCGTTTAACGATATGCTTCAGACCTTGCGCTCGAAAGAAAACGAAAAGAATCTTGCGCAGCAGCGTTTGCATTACCTGAAAGAAAAAGAAACAAGTCTCAACGACTTTTTACAAAAAGCAGGTGGACAATTAAAAGGAATTGAAGAAAGCATTGAGTTTACTCAACTGCAGATCACAGAAGAAGATGCGAAGTTGAATGATCTTGGTTCGCAATTAGATAGTTTGCGCAGCTCAGTTGAGAGTACACGTAAAGTGTTTGATGAAAAGCGTAGTGGCATTGATGAAATTCGTAAAGAAAATCAGGCGATTCAACGTAGCCAGTTTGAAGCAGAGAAGAATGTGGCTGTTGGCGAAACATCGGTACAAAACTTACAACGTACCATCTTCCAGTTAAAAGAAGAGCAAACGAACCGCAAGCAGCAATTACATCAACTCGAGGAAGAAAAGCAGCAGAAAGAATATGAGCTGAATAACTGTCGTGAAGAATTGCAACAGTTACAGGAGCAACATGCGTTTACCAAAGATCAGATTCTGCAAACACAGGAAGCACTCGAAGGTTTACGTAATCAACTGGCTGATGAAAACAGAAAGCTTGATTCAAAAAAGAACGAGCATGATCTGTTAAAGAGTTTGGTTGATTCAATGGAAGGTTATCCCGACAGTGTAAAATTTTTACACAACAATCCTGAGTGGAATGTTGAATCGCCATTGTTGAGTGATGTGATCTATTGTAAAGAAGAATACAGAACAGCAGTTGAAAATCTGTTGGAACAATACCTTAACTATTATGTGGTGGGGAATATGAGTGATGCGTTGAAAGCCGTTCACTTATTACATGCCAACCAAAAAGGAAAGGCGAATTTCTTTATGCTCGATCAGTTCAATGGTCAGGCAGTGTTGAACAATGTTCCTGCAGGAACCATTTCTGCATTGAGTGTTGTTGAAGTGGAAGCAAAATATCAATCGCTCATCAATTACCTGTTAGGTCAGGTAGTGATCGCAGATGATGAGAATAATTTACCAACCGATTTTGATGGTGTAGTACTGGAAAAGAGCGGTAAGTTCTTTAAAGGTAAATACGCATTGAGCGGTGGTAGTGTTGGTTTGTTTGAAGGAAAGAAACTCGGTCGTGCAAAAAATCTTGAACGTTTACACGAAGAAATTTTAGCACAGGAAACAGTGGTGCTGGATCTGAAGCATGCCATTCAAATGCGTCACAATGAAGTGATCGGGTTTAATGAGCAGCTAAAAGAAAATGCCATCAAGCAAACCGAAGCAGCTATCAATCAATTGGTGAACCAGGTATATGGTATTGACAACCGTATGGAAAACCTGCGAGGCATGGAAACCAATGCTGTTAAGCGTTTGGAAGACCTTGAACTGCAACAGGAAGAAGTATTGGAAAATCAACAGGTGTACCGTGATGATTTGCAGAAATACAATTCACAGTTAGATGAACTCGCCGGTAAGTTAGAAGTAATTGAACAAGAGTTTACTGCTGCTGAACAACAATACAACGAAGCCAATCAATCGTACAACGATTATAACCTGAATGTTACCCGTCAGCAAAGTCGTGTAACAGCGTTGAAACAGGAATTTGAATTCAAACAAAATCAATTCCAGGATTTGCAATTGCAGATCACAACCAATTCAGCAGCGTTGGAAGAAGCTGCTAACCAGATCAACGAAAGTGAAGTGATGTTGCTGGAAGCACAGGATGGTTTGGTAACGTTGTTACAGAACAAAGAAACAGAAGAGCGCAAACTCAACGAAGCAGATCAGTATTACTACAATCTGCGCAATGTGTTGGGTGAAAAAGAAAGCGAGCTTCGTCACAAACAAAAAGAGAAGGAGCAGGTTGATCATTTGCTAAATGAAATAAAAGATAAACTCACTGAACTGAAATTGCAGCTAAGCGGAACCAAAGAACGTTTGCTGGTTGAGTTTAAAGTAAATCTTGAAGAAGTAATTGAAGAAGAACGCACAGGCGAAGAACCATTGGAAGAATTACAAGCCAAGGTTGATCGTATGAAGAAGCGTTTGGAAAATCTGGGCGAAGTAAACCCGACAGCGATCGAAGCATTTGAAGAAATGCGCAAGCGTTATGAGTTTATTCTTGAACAGAAGAATGATCTTGTTACGGCAAAAGAATCGTTGTTGCAAACCATCCAGGAAGTGGAGGCAACAGCCAACCAACGTTTTCTTGAAACCTTTAACCAGGTGCGGGAGAATTTCCAGAAAGTATTTAAGGCCTTGTTTACAGAAGAAGATACTGCTGATATGGTGTTGGAAAATCCGGAAAATCTTGCAGACACCGGTATTGATATCATTGCCAAGCCAAAAGGTAAACGTCCAAGCAGCATCTCTCAGTTGAGTGGTGGTGAGAAAACATTAACAGCAACAGCGATGTTGTTTGCGATCTATCTCATTAAACCTGCTCCGTTCTGTATTCTGGATGAGGTTGATGCGCCGTTGGATGATGCCAACGTGGGTAAGTTCACCAATATGATCCGCCAGTTCAGTAACAATTCACAGTTCATCATTGTAACGCATAACAAGCAAACAATGGGAGCAGTGGATGTGATCTATGGTGTTACCATGCAGGAAGCCGGTGTAAGTAAGCTGGTGCCGGTGGATTTCAGAAGTTTGAATTAACAGGGTCGGGACGAATCCTGAGCGAAGTCGAAGGAGCGGCCTGAACCATAAATACTAAAAATGCCGAAGCAATTGCCTCGGCATTTTTTTGTGGACTTATTTTCTATGTTGCGGATTGCTGTCTTTCCGGCGAAGGAGGAATCTGTTTGGCTTTTGTACTCAGATGAAGCAGATCCCTCGTGCCTCGGGATGACATCAATTATGCAACAACAACTTATCTACAATCTCATTTAACTTCTCTGTATGTTCAAACACATAACTCTCACCTGCTTCTTTTAATAATTTCAGATTTTTCTTTTTTACATTATCCATTTCAGGTGACGCTGTTTTTAAATCAGGCTCCAGGCGGTAATAATCTTTTTTATCATTGTCATCTAACGTGTCCCACATTTTACTAAGGTGATAGTGCACTGTCTCGCTGTTGCCACTCATCATGATATCGATGAGCACCGGCAACCATTTGATCAAGCCGGCATCACGCAACTGTTCAAATTCATATTTTCGTTTACTGCTGCCGGTACCAATGCTGATGAGCAGCATATCTTTTGCAGAGGGTGTATCAGGCTTTGGTTTTGCAAATGTGCCGGGTAATATATTGTGTTGACTGAAGTTTAAACTTCTTGCTTCACTATAAGCACAAAGGGAAGGGTTGTTTACAAACACACCACCATCAATTAAAAATTGAGGTGCTTCACTTAAACTGTAGATCATGGCCGGTTCGAAATAAGTGGGAGCAGCGCTTGTGGCCCTTGCAATATGCTTTATCTTAAAATCACGAACCTGTCCTTCAATTCGTTTTGTATCGGCGCTGTTAAAGAAAGCAGCTTTACGTTCATAAAAATTATAGGCAGTGATCAAACAAGGTTTGATCAGTTGACTTAACAATGTTTCACCGAGATAACCATGCAACAAATCTTCCAGGTTGTCAGCGGGGAAACCTTCGTTCCAGAGATTGAAATTTTTGAATTGCTGCCAGAAATTTTTATTGAAAATTTTATTGCCATGCTGCATATACAACTGTACGGCATCGGCAGCAGAAAATTTTGCTTTACCATCATTTGCTTCATCCGGCATTAAATAAATACTGGTGAGGATACCACCGGTGCTGGTTCCTGCAATGAGATCAAAATACTCGCCGATCTTTGCTTCTCTGTTACCTGTGATTGCACGAATGCGTGTTTCAAGATATTGAACGATGGTGCCGGGAATAATGCCACGGATGCCACCCCCATCAATACTGAGGATCCTTATTTTTGAAGTACTGCGGTTACTCATGGTTAGGTTTGTTTGCAGAAAAATACAAACTACAGCGTAAAAATAAAATACCTCTTTACGGTGTGTTTATTCTACGTTCATTTACGATCATTTGCGGTTTTCGCTTTGTTTATATGGGTTATTCGTTCGATATTCGGCATCTAAACCAACTGCATGGAACGAATTGGCTTATTCCCCGGAACATTTGACCCTATTACCGTAGGTCATCTCGATATTATTTACCGGTCACTTGATCTGTTTGATAAACTATATATCGGTATTGGCCGCAATGCAGGCAAAGTACCCATGTTCAGTGAGGAGCAACGGGTATCGTGGATCAATGAAATATTTAAAGATGAACCACGGGTTGATTCAGTCGTGTATGATGGATTAACTGTTGATTGCTGCAAACGCATCAATGCAAAATTTATTCTTCGTGGTATACGTTACGTAAACGATTTTGAATACGAGAAAGCGATTGCCGACATGAACCGCAGTCTCGATCACGATATTGAAACCATTTTTCTTACCTGTCTGCCGCAATACACATCGGTCGCATCAACGCTTGTTCGTGATGTAATCCGCAATGGTGGCGATGCATCACCGTTTTTACCGGATGTGGTGAATAACACTGTTTCAAAAAAATAGTGTTGAATTTCTAATAACAACTTGTATGAACGCTATCTGGTTCAAAAAAGATCTGTCGCTTGCTGATTTTACGGAGTTGGGAAAACAAACTATTGGTGAGTTACTCGATATTCGTTTTACAGAAGTAGGGACAGATTTTTTAAAAGCAACGATGCCTGTCGATCATCGCACACATCAACCTTACGGATTGTTACATGGCGGTGCCAGTTGTGTATTGGCTGAAACATTAGGAAGTGTTGCATCAGCCAAAGTAATTGATCCTGAAAAATTTATTTGTGTTGGTATTGAGATCAATGCCAATCATATCCGTTCAGTACGAAGCGGATTGGTAACCGGCATCACTACACCCATTCATATTGGTGCCAGCACACATGTGTGGGATATCAAAATTTTTGATGAACGAGAGAAGCTGATTTGCATCAGCCGTTTAACTGTCGCCATTCTGAAAAAGCCACAGTGAACATCTTTATTTTTGCAACTCTTTTTTTGACAGATACCAATATCATGTAACTGGTACAATTATTTGTGTTGTACCTTTCTATTGTATTCAAACATAACCAACGACTATGAATTGGCATCATCTTGAAGCAACGGAAGTAATTGAAGTAACCGGTTCATCTCCTGACGGATTAACCAACGAAAAGGCGCAGTTACAACTGGCAGAATACGGCCCTAACGAGTTACTGGTAAAAAAGAAAAAACCGGCCTGGGTATTGTTCCTTCATCAGTTCAAAGATTTTATGATTCTGGTATTGATCGCCGCCGCCATCATTGCAGGAATTGCGGGCGATCTTACAGATACCATTATTATTATGGTGATCGTGTTACTCAACGCAGTGGTTGGTTTTGTGCAGGAGTATCGTGCTGAAAAAGCAATGGAAGCGTTGAAGAAAATTGCTGCATTCCAGGCGCAGGTGTTGCGAAATGGAAAACCGGTTACACTTCCTTCAGCAGAATTGGTTCCCGGCGATCTTGTTTTATTAGAAGCAGGAAATGTGGTGCCGGCCGATCTTCGTTTTATCGAAACATTTAGTTTGAAAATTGATGAATCAGCGCTCACAGGTGAATCGGTGCCCGCCGAAAAAACCGAGCAGCGAATGAAAGAAGTTGATCTTTCTCTTGGCGACCGGCTGAACATGGGTTTCAAAAGTACATTGGTTACCAATGGCCGTGCAAAAGGAATTGTGATTGCTACGGGTATGCAAACAGAAATCGGACTCATTGCACGCATGTTGCAGGAAGATGAAGCAGCAACACCTTTGCAAAAGCGCATGGCCGATTTTGGTCGTAAGCTATCGTACATCATTCTGTTTATTTGTTTACTGTTATTTGGGATTGGATTGTTGCGTGGTGAAGAACCATTGAACATGTTACTCATTTCAATTTCACTGGCAGTAGCAGCCATTCCGGAAGCATTGCCTGCGCTTATTACAATTGCATTGGCAATGGGTGCTAAGCGATTGGTAAAAGTGAATGCACTCATCCGCAAATTACCTGCCGTTGAAACGTTGGGATCGGTTACCTATATCTGTTCCGATAAAACAGGAACACTTACACAGAATAAAATGAAAGTGGTGCAGGTGCATGGCGATGAACAACAAAGTCTGCAATTGGAAAACATGAGTATGCTTGAAATTGCAATGGCTTTGAATCATGATGTAAAAGAGGCGGAAGACGGTACAATGGTGGGTGACCCAACTGAAATTGCATTAGTCGACTATTTTATTGCGCAACATCCTGCACAACCGCTGCAACAAGTGTTGGAGCATTTGCCACGTGTGGCAGAATTACCATTTGATTCAGACCGGAAATGCATGACCACTGTTCATCGTTTTCAACAACAGTTTCTTGTTATTTCAAAAGGAGCAGTTGAATCGATCACGGCATCATTGCAATCCAATACTGATACAACATCCATTTTAAATGAAGCTGATCAGTGGTCATCGGATGGTATTCGTGTAATTGCATACGCATTTAAAATTGTTGATGCATTGCCTGAGCCATTCACCTACGAATCGGTGGAAACTGATTTGATCTTTGCAGGATTGGCCGGCATGATCGACCCTCCACGTGAAGAAGCAAAACTCGCTATTCAGGAATGCAAAGCAGCAGGAATACATGTGGTGATGATCACCGGCGATCATCCTGCAACTGCATCAGCCATTGCAAAACAGATCGGTATCTTAACAAAGAATGATCTGGTAATGACGGGTAAAGAACTGAAAGCAATTTCTACAGAAGATTTTGATGAACAGGTAGAAAAGATCCGTGTGTATGCACGTGTATCGCCTGAACAAAAATTAAATATTGTAAAAGCATTGCAACGCAAAAATCATTTTGTTTCCATGACGGGTGATGGTGTGAATGACGCACCGTCATTAAAAGCTTCCAACATTGGTGTAGCGATGGGCATCAATGGAACCGATGTAAGCAAAGAAGCATCGCACATGATCTTACTGGATGATAATTTTGCAACCATTGTAAAAGCAGTAAAAGAGGGGAGACGTATCTATGATAATATCCGCAAGTTTGTAAAGTATATCATGACCTGTAATGGTGCAGAAATATGGACACTGTTTCTTGCGCCGTTAATTGGATTGCCCATTCCGTTATTACCAATTCATATTTTGTGGATCAATTTGGTTACGGATGGGTTACCGGGGTTGGCATTGGCAAGTGAAAAGGAAGAAGCCGATATTATGAGTCGTCCGCCACGCAAAACAAATGAAAGTTTATTTGCGGATGGAATCGGCTATCATATTTTGTGGGTGGGTTTGTTGATGGCGGGTGTTACTTTGGGCATACAGGCATGGGCGATTAATCACAGCGGTTCACATTGGCAAACAATGGTGTTCACAGTGTTATCGCTGGCGCAGTTGGGACATGTGTTGTCGATCAGAAGCGACCGTCAATATTTATACAAGCAGGGATTGTTCAGCAATCTGCAGTTGCTGGGAGCAGTATTGTTGACATTTGTGTTGCAGCTATGCGTGATTTATTTGCCGTTTGCAAATAAGATATTTAAAACACAACCGCTTTCCTTAAATGAGTTGTTGATCTGTATCGGTGTTTCTGCTATCGTGTTTCATGCAGTGGAGTTTGAAAAATTCATCAAACAACGATTAAAGAAGAAAGAAAGCAAACGATAAAAAAATAAAGCCCTTGCAAGTTGCAGGGGCTTCGTTTTCCTTTTTATATAAGATTCGTTTGCGTAGGGACATGCCTGTTACAGTACAGTGATTCGAAGTTGAAATACTGCCATGTAAAAGGCAATCGTTGTTAAAGGGAGAAAAATAATTACAGCACAATTACGCTGTTGCTGCCGCCAAATGCGTTAGGTTGTTCTTCATCGGCTTCGGGTTCATTCACCCAATTAGTAGCGTTCACTAAATATTTGAATTCGTGCTTGGTTTCTTTTGGAAGATTCACCTCTGCACTAAAGGTTCCGTCTTTTTTCTTACTCATGATGATTGAATTCTGCCAATCGCTGTTAAGACCAAGAATCTCAATTGTTTCGGCGTCTTCAATTTTAAAAGAGAATTTCACTTTACAGTAATCCTTTGTCTTGAAGTAAGTTTTTTGTACCATTTTTCGTTGTTTATAGTTTTAAGTGAATTGTCAAACATCCGGCATTTTTCAGTTAAGCAGTGTGGTGCAGATGTTGACATGGAATAAAGATTCCCGCTCTTTATACCTGAATCGAAAAAAGGTAACCCGCAAAAAATGTTGTGCTGCCTGCTTCTTATTCACAACTAACAGCTGTTATGTGAATAAGCTTAACGGAGTAGTTTGTTTTTTGCCGTTTCTTCCCTGATCATTTCGGGATAACCCATTTTGCGCACCAATGCGTTAACGGTCATGGCAATGCGTTTGGCTTTTGTAGGTTCTGTTTTGGCACTATCGATCCATTTGCTGAAGTACCGCTGGTGCCCTGCGGTAAGGCTGTTGAAGTGATCCAATGCAGCCGGTTCATCGTTAAGGCAATCCATCAGGTCACTGTTGAATTGAAAAGCACTGTTGTCGGCAGCAAGTTTAACGTTCACCGTTGCGCCCTGGCGCTTGGCAATTGCTCTGCGTACATCGGCATTCAAGGCCATAATAAATTTGCCGCCACCAACCGGATAAAGCGGCATTTGTTTAAACGCATAGTCATCCAGTTTCCCTTTTACCTTAAACTCTTTTTTGTGTCCGGGTTTTAATTGTTCCGGAATGCCATCGGGAATTTCAATATACGTCCATCCAGTTTTTTCGCCCATGGTTTTATATTTCTGTAGAACCGCTGTAAACTGGATCATTGACATGTCGATAAAAAATGATGATGTTAATGTATGATAAGAGCAAAGATAATTTTTTATGGTTACGCCATGCGACTGAAGAAAATCAGCATAAATCACCTCAGAAAACATAAACGAAAAATTGAAATTGCGGAAAGTAATGCACATTATTTTCCGCTGGCATGGTTCTTGTTTTTCCTGTTTCGAACTTCGTAAACGAATACGTCAAACCCACTTTCCTTTATTGTACCGCTGTGTACATTTTTCTGTAGCGAATGTAATGTAACAACATTGCTTTAGTTGATAAACTATTGCAGAAGATGCTATTGCCTTTAACATGTTTATTCAGATTAATTAAACTATAAATTCAAACAAATGAAAAAGATTTTATTCGCATTTACTACAACCTCTTTTCTCATGATTGCATCAATCGCAACCGTGAAAGCACAAACGGAAACACCCGTTACACCGCCACCTGTAGCAGTTGCTGCAAGTGATATTGTTGGCATTGCAAGCGGTTCGCAAGATCACACCATGTTAGTGGAAGCGATCAATACTGCAGGTGTACTTAAAACATTTCAACTGAACGGACCGTTCACAGTGTTTGCTCCAACCAATGCTGCGTTTGAAAAAATACCTGCCGCTGATCGTGCTAAACTGATGAAGAATAAAAAGGAATTGGCAAAGGTGCTCAAGTATCATGTTGTAGGTGGAACATGGACTTCAACAACACTGATGGCTGCTATTAAACAAGGCGAAGGATTTATTCAATTACCAACACTGAGCGGACATAAACTGAAAGCAACTGTACAGGAAGGAAAAGTAATGCTTACCGACGAAATGGGTAATTCATTTTATGTAACCAATGCAGATATTTTAGCAACTAACGGACTGGTGCATATTGTGGATGGTGTGGCGCAACCTGTAAATGAAACAGTAGCAAAACAATAAGGTCTCTGTCTACATACAAAAAGCCCTGCCGGAATTGGCGGGGCTTTCTTTTTGAAACAAGAATCCGTTACTTTTATCGCATGGCGGTTCTAATTACAAACATCAAACAGTTAATAGGCATTCGGGACGAAAGCAGTTTGCTGCGTGGCAGTGCACTTGCCGAATTGCCTGTACTTGAAAATGCGTATCTGCTGATCAATGATGTGTTGATAGCTGCTTATGGTGAAATGAAAAGCTTAGGGGCATGGAAAGATGATGTAGAAAATGTTGTTGATGCCAGCGGACAATTTGTATTGCCCACCTGGTGCGACAGTCATACACATCTTGTATTTACAGCCAGCAGGGAAGATGAGTTTGTTGACAAACTGAAGGGCATGAGTTATGAAGCCATTGCTGCAAAAGGCGGCGGTATCTTAAACTCAGCACAAAAAATGGAATCAATTTCAGAACTGGAGTTGTTGCGAAAAGCGTGGGGGCGTTTGGAAGAGTTGATCCGGTTGGGTACCGGCGCCATTGAAATAAAAAGTGGTTATGGATTAAGTGTAGAAGCTGAATTAAAAATGCTGCGGGTTATTCAGATGCTGAAAGAAACATCACCCATTCCCATCAAAGCAACTTTCCTCGGCGCTCATACATATCCGTTAGCTTACAGAAACGATCATCAGGGATATATTGATCTGATCATAAATGAAATGCTGCCTGTAATTGCCGATGAAGGCTTGGCAGATTATATCGATGTGTTTTGCGAAGAAGGCTTTTTCTCTGTTGCAGAAATGGAACAGATCTGCAAAGCCGGGCTTCAGTACGGGTTGCAACCGAAGTTGCACGTGAATCAACTCAACAGCATTGGTGGTTTGCAAAAAGCAATTGAACTCAACGCCGTTTCAGTTGATCATTTAGAGACAATGACGGATGATGATATTCAGCAACTGGCACAATCGTCCACCATCGGGACATTATTACCAACCGCTGCTTTTTTTTTACGGATGCCGTTTCAACCCGCCCGGAAATTGATCGATGCAGGTGCAGCCATTGCACTGGCCAGCGACTTCAATCCCGGCTCATCGCCCAGCGGTAATATGAACCTTGTGGTGGCTATGAGCTGTATTGCAATGAAGATGTTACCGGAAGAAGCTATCAATGCAGCCACCAACAATGCGGCCTTTGCAATGGGGCTGCAGGATGAAATGGGTAGCATCACCGTGGGTAAAAAAGCCAATCTCATCTTTACCCGTTCCATTCCTTCCCTTGCCTACATTCCGTATTCATTTGGCAGTAACCTCATTGATAAAGTGATGATCGATGGAGAATTTTTTTCCTGATGAACGGTTAACCGAAAAAAGTTATCTTCCATATCAATTCAAACCAGCCATATGCAATCGTTTCGTTTTTACAATAAAGAAGATGTGCTTACGCTTACAAAGATCCGTCGCTTTGAAACCAAACTGGGGGAGCGGGTGCAGCTACCAGGCAGCAGGGAGCAATTTGAAAAAGTGTTAAAAGAATCGAACGCAAAATATGCACTGTTTGGAGTGCCTGAAGATATTGGTGTAAAGGCAAACGATGGTGTTGGTGGTTCCGATACGGCATGGTTTCCGTTTCTTACTTCGTTTCTAAATATTCAAAGCAATGATTTTTTGCAGGGCGATGAAATTTTACTGCTGGGTCATTTTGATTTTACATATGTGGAATCGTTGATCGAAGAAAATGCGCATGGGCACGAAGAAAAAATTGAAGCCTATCGTCATGCAGTGATTGCCATTGATGATGAAGTGGAAGTACTTGCAAAACTCATTACGTTAGCCGGAAAAATTCCCATTGCAATTGGTGGCGGACATAATAATGCGTATCCGCTCATTAAAGGAACAGCCAAAGGATTACACAAAGCAGAAAAAATTCAGTTGGCGCAGATCAACTGCATCAACCTCGATGCACATACGGATTATCGTCCGGCCGAAGGGCGGCACAGCGGCAACGCCTTTCGCTATGCAGAAGATGATGGCTATTTGCAGAAATATTGTGTGATTGGTGTACACGAAAATTATATTCCGCAAAATGTGTGGATGGATCTTGTCAACAATCCCTTTTTCGATCTGATTACGTACGAAGATATTTTTGTGCATGAGAAACGAAACTTCATCCAGGCAGTAGCACATGCCACCGGCTTTACAGAAGATAGCTACACCGGTATTGAACTCGACCTTGATAGTATTGAACACACGCTCAGCAGTGCGGTTACGCCAGTGGGAATAGGCAAGCTACATGCACGACAGTATATCAATTTTGCTGCGGTAGATGCAAAAGTGGCGTACCTGCATATTTGTGAAGGCGCTACTTTTTTAAGCGATGGCCGCAAAAGTGAAACCACCGGTAAGCTGATCAGTTATCTGGTAAGTGATTTTGTAAAAGCAAACAGTGAACTGAAATAGTCCATTATTCTTTTCGAAAATTGGTTTTTAGAACTATTCAAATGTTGGTCAGGCGACCAACACCGGCGTAGCGATTCTGCAAAACCCAATCTTACAACTTAAAGAACAGGCGCTGTAATTTTTACATCAGCATTAGTACTTGCTTTTTTTATTTGCTGTTGTAATGCTGTTGCTTCTTTCGTTTTTGTCTGCATCTTATAAGCAGTATGTAAGCCCGACATCGCCCAAATATTATTGTTGTTATTCTTCAGATCACTCAGCAACACTTCTTCTGCTTTTTTCCAATTCTTCATTTGCAAATAGGCATTCCCTAAATAATGTTTGGGATTCAGTAACCAATCTCTTGGTTCGTTGTATACCATCTGTTCTTCTGTTGCAACTGCTTTGCTGAAATGTTCAATGGCTGCTGCATTGTTCTTTTTTGCAAGTGCAATGCTGCCGGCCAGTAAGTTGGCTGCAACAGTAGCGCCATCAATGGAAGGAGAGAAAGGAGCGAATGGTAATGAAAGTGTATTGTCTTTCAATAATTCCTTTATTGCATTGTACTCTTTCTCAGCGTCTGATAATTTTTGTTGATGTGCATAGGCCATTCCTTTTCCAAAATGATAGAGCACATTTGAATACACCTGTGCTGATGGAGGTTGTTTTATGGCGAGTAATGCATCCCAACGTGCATAGCGAACATCAACCAAAACGGTTGTGTAATAAATGTATTGAATGTAATTGCCCAATGCTCCTTCCATTAATAAATAATCAGCAGGTATGCTGGCTGCAGTTTGTTTCGCACTTTCAACTGCATAGTTCATATTTCCACTCATGATACCATGATTGGTTTGCATGTGCAGATTGTGGATCACATATAAAAAATCAGCACCGGCGGCGGGAGCAAATAGTTGCAACACATTTTTATAACTTTTTACCGCCACTTCATTTACAGTACCACCTTTACCGTATTCACCCGTGCGTAAATAAATATGCGATGGCATGTGCACCATGTGCGATAGAGCAGGTGTTAGCGTTCCCAATCTGTCGGCACTTGCTGTAGCAAGAGCTGCGTACGGCGATGGCTCCATTACATGAATGTAATAGTGATTGGCACCGGGATGAAGTGGGGCAACAGCTAATAATTTTTCAAGCACCGTACGTATTTGCGGTGTCCATGCTTTAGGTGTACCGTTGGTAAACCAAAGATCCCACGGATGTTGCAGCATCAATGCATCTGCATACAATGCAGCTACATCTGCTGATGAACCATGTTGTTCGTACAGTCCTTTCATTTTATCTGCATACTGTTGATTCAAATGCTCCCTTGTTTTGGTACTGTCTGCTGAGTAGCGTACGGATTGTGCAGTGATCAATCCTTTTTCTACAACTGTACAATTCGCTGAAAGTTCGTTTGCTTTTTGGATGGCCGCTAATGCATCGGGTGAAGCTGCATAACCAAGATCATTAATGTTTGGTCCATAAGCTAGTGCTTTTGCCCAATGGATCATGGCAGCAGCCGGATCGAATTTCTCTGCTTTTTTAAACGACGCCATTGCTTCAATAATGTGAAAACCGTAGTACATGTTTATTCCCTGGTTGAAATAGAATTGTGCACTGTCGCTGGCAGTCGTGATCTTCCACTTGTAAGAACCTGCTCCGGGAATAGGTGGAATATCCACTTCATCCAACATCTCTTTTAATGCATCCCAATCGGGACTGCAGCGAATGGCGTTTTCCTGTTTATATTTTTTTAGCTTTTCCAGTTGCTGCGTTGTTTGATAACGATAGGTCAACTGTACTGCCAGCAAAGCAGTAACAAAGGCGGGAAGTGCCAACAAAAGCAGTCGGAATTTCATGTAAAAGTTTTTGGTAGCAGAAAAGTATAAAAAAAGATGCGGAGATGCAAGCCTATCAGGACGCCGTTTGTTCAAAGCCGGTGGAGTGTTTCAATTCTTCCATTACATTAAAAATAATGGGGCAACGTTCGTAGTGCATCATTACGGTGAAAAGGCGTTGTGTAAATTGTGGCAGATGCAGTGCAGGAAACTCTCTGCATCCTGCAAAGCGAACATCATAAATAGTGCAGGCGTTGTTCGAGAGAAAATGACAAGGCATTTTGTTCATGATCATTAATTCATGACTTCCCTTTTCTACAAATTTCTCATCGAACGCTTCACGTGTCATTTGTAAATGGGCGGAGGCTCTGTCGGCTTCTTCGCTGGTAATATTCACCATTAAACTTTTGCAGCAATTGCCACAGCTGGTGCAGTCGATCTGTGGCTCAATCACAGCATTTAAACGATGTACTTCTTCATCCACTTCCTGTTCATTTAATTCTTTCAGGTACTGAACAAAGCGGTTGTTCTCGTCCTGTCTGGCGGCAGCCTGTTGGGAAAGATAGGGGAGTGAAGTATGAATATGCAATAGAAGTATTTGCGGCAAATGTATTAATAAACTTCTTGGGTTTTCAAAACCCCGGAGGTTTTATCGTCTTTTGCACTCGATTTATTTATCCTTCATTTCATAGCAACAGAAACCGCAGATTTCTTATATTCGAACTCCAACTTTTAAAAACATCAATATGGTATTGCTTGATATTTCTTCCTGGTGGCAAGGCATGGACTTCTTCGCAAAAATTTTCTGGGCAATCGCCTTATTGTTTTCACTCTTATTTCTGGTACAACTGGTGATCTCATTTGCAGGTGGCGATGGCAGTGAAGCAACCGGCGATGCAGATGATTATGTAAGTGGCGATGATGGCATCGGCTATCAGTTTTTTACCATCCGGAATATGATCGCTTTTTTTACATTCTTTGGCTGGGCAGGTGTTGCGGGAATCAGCGGCGGACTCAATAAAGGATTGACCATTGCTATTGCGGTGGTTGCCGGTTCGGTAGTGGTAGTAATGATGGCCTTTCTGTTTCGTAGTATGAGCAAATTAAAACAAAGCGGCACCTTGCAATTAAAAAATGCAGTAGGTGTAATTGCAGAAACTTATTTGTTTATTCCCGCAAGTCGTGGAGGTTTTGGTAAAGTACATGTAAAAGTGCAGGGTTCGTTACACGAATTGCAAGCCATCACCGACGATGCTGAACAAATTGCAACCGGCAAACTCGTAAAAGTTACCGGCATCATCAACGATAGTGTTCTCTTAGTTACTTCATCTCTTTCCTGATCTATAAATTAATCCCTCAATTATGGCTGAGTATTTTTTGCTGATCGTAGCAGGTGGTATCCTGTTCGCTTTTATTTTGATCTTTTCGATGTTCCGTAGGTACAAACGTTGTCCATCGGATCGTATTCTTGTTGTGTATGGTAAAGTAGGTAAAAATGCAGAAGGCTCGAGTACAGCAAAATGTATTCATGGCGGTGCTGCTTTTATCTGGCCCATTATTCAAGACTATTCGTTTCTTGATCTCACACCAATTTCCATTGAAGTAAATCTTACCAGTGCATTGAGTAAGCAAAACATTCGTGTGGATGTGCCTTCCCGTTTTACAGTTGGTATTTCCACCGAACCAAGTGTAATGCAAAATGCAGCAGAACGTTTGCTCGGTATGCAACGTCCATCTGTACACGATCTTGCAAAAGATATTATTCTCGGACAGATGCGTTTGGTTGTAGCTATGATGGATATTGAAGAGATCAACAACAACCGTGATAAATTCTTAGCCAACATTGCGAGTAACGTAGAAGCAGAGTTGAATAAGATCGGTTTAAAGATGATCAACGTAAACGTAACCGATATTAAAGATGAAAGCGGTTACATTGATGCGTTAGGTAAAGAAGCGGCAGCAAAAGCCATCAACGAAGCAAAGATCCGTGTGGCAGAGCAGGAGCGTACCGGTGATATTGGTAAAACAACGGCCGAAAAAGAACGTGATATTAAAGTGGCCGAAACACAACGTGACAGAGATATTAATGTGGCGATGGCGGTAAAAGAAAAAGAAATTCAAATTGCCGGAGCGAACAGAGATGAAAACATCGGTAAAGCAGAAGCCGAGAGAGATACCCGTGTAAAAACAGCGGAAGCAAATGCGATTGCGGTACAAGGGGAAAACTTATCGAAGATCGAGATCGCCAATTCAGATGCATTGCGCAGAGAGCGTGAAGCAGAAGCATTGAAAAAAGCGATGGCTGCTGAAAAAGTGCAGGCTGCAAAAGCGTTGGAAGAAGCGTACCTCGCTGAAAAGAAATCGGAGGAAGCTCGTGCGGAAAGAGACCGTGCAACACAAAATGCAACCATTGTAGTTGCTGCGGATATTCAGAAACAAAAACTCATTATTGAAGCACAGGCAGCTGCTGAACAGTTACGTGAAAAAGCAAAAGGTGAAGCTGACGCCATCTACGCAAAACTGGAAGCAGAGGCAAGAGGTTTGTATGAGATCTTAACCAAGCAGGCCGATGGTTTGGAACGCATTGTAAAATCAGCAGGGAACGATCCGAAAGATGCAGTACTGTTATTGATCGTTGATAAATTACCGGAGTTGGTTCGATTGCAAACAGAAGCCATTAAGAATATCAAGATCGACAAGATAACGGTGTGGGATGGTGGCGGACAAGGTGCTGATGGAAAAGGTTCTACTGCCAATTTCATGAGCGGCTTATACAAATCGGTACCACCGTTGAAAGATATTTTTGATATGGCGGGCATGGATCTGCCAACTTATCTCGGTAAAACAAAAGCAGCAGATGGCGCTGTAACCGATGCAGAAGAGGTGAAAGAGAAATGACGAATAAACGATTGATGATAAAAGAGGGACTGCTGATTTATAGCAGTCTCTCTTTGTTTGAAACTGATTTTGTGTAGCTGATGCTATGTGAATTTCTGGCGCAGCTCTCCCGACCTGTTGCAAACCGTCACTAGATTTACAACAGCAAACTGTTTCCAAGTAATAACAATGCATATAACAGCACCTGGTGACACTGTTTAATGACCTGAAGAAAATAGTATTTTTTAGCCCTATATTCACAATTATGACAGAAGACATCTTACCGGTAATTTCAACAGCAAAATTGTTCAAGAAAAGAGTGATCGTTATTTGTGCGTTTCTTGCCGGTCCTTTAGTTGGAGGCTATATGATAGCTGAAAACTTTAAACATATTGGCGAGAAAGCAAGCTATATTCGAACGCTGATCATCACGATAGCATTTACGGTGGTCATAACATTGGCGATGTTATTTGTGCCGGCTATTGAAAAGATCCCCAATATTGTATTTCCGCTTTGTTTTGCATCCATTGCTTCAGCATGCGTTTATTTTTTGCAGGAAAACAAACTACAAGATCATATCAACAACGGCGCAGTCTATCATAAAAACGAAAGGGCTTTTTTAGTGAGTTTAATAAGCCTGGCGATCTATATTGCTTTTGCGTTTTGCCTTGTATTTCTGTTTGATCTTTTAAATGTGCAATAAAACCTCGAAAGCGAAATACATTCTACAAAAAAAAGAAAGGTTGCCTTCCTTGCAAGACAACCTTTCGATAAAATTCCGGCGTACAATCAAACTGATCAACGCTACTACAAGGATTAATTTTTAATTGCCGCTGTGTTCAATTCTGTATCTGCAATGGAAGTAAGTAGTTCATCACATTTCTTTTCTTCCTTCAATGTTTGCAATAAATTCTTCAACGCTGTTTTTTGGCCCAACACTTTTGCAAAGGCGGCCAGCGTTCCATAGGTTGCAATTTCGTAATGCTCTACTTTCTGCGAAGCTCCAATGATCCCCGCATCTCTTACGGCGCCGGGTGCTGTTTCTTCCATAATGCTTGTTCCTTCTTTCAACAAACCTTCCATGGCATCACATTTTTTTGCAACTGCTTTTTTACCGATCGACTCAAAGCAGGCTTCCAGTCGTGCAACATGTTCCATTGTTTCTGCAAGATGTGATGCAATTACTTTTTTTAATTTCGGGGAAGTAGCGTTTTTCTCCATTTTCGGCAATGCTTTTGTCAGTGCTTTTTCAGCCCAATAAATATCTTTTAAGCTGTCTTCAAAAAGATCTTCCAACTCTTTCGCAGCACTTTTTTTAGCAGGAGTTTTGCCGGCGCTTACATTTTTTGATTTTGTTGCCATCGTTCATTTGTTTTAATAGTTAATTGATGCGAATGGTAAACGTTCGAAACATGCAACAGCATGATCGATCGAGTTGCCACACGCTAAAGGTGAATCATCATTTGAGAAAAACTGTTATGCAACTATTGAAATTTGTTGCATAGTTCACAGGTTTGATGTAACTGTTTTATGCAACGATTCAATGCAAGTGATCACAAGCAATGGATAATTTGAATACTGCAAAATTCAATTGTCTACCGTTCAAGCATAGTATCATTCAACACAATGTAGTTTTCAAACATATAATACATAAATTCACTCCACACTTAAAAACAGAATGCTTGATATGAAAAAAAAAATTTGTGGATTCATCTTACTGTTAACACTTTTTTTTTCCTGCAAAAAGAAAACCGGCGATGCAGGAACCACGCCACCAACACCGCCTCCCATTGTGGAAACGGTTCCGTTAAAATCGGTAGCTACATTTCCTATTGCTGCTGCTGCAAGTAACGGATCGTTTATTACCAATACATTGTCGTCCGGAATACTCAAGAGAGATTTTAATGGCATTACGTTTGAAAATGAAATGAAAAATAATGCTATCGTAAATGGTTCCGGCGGATATAATTTCGGCACGGCTGATGCAATGGTTGCTGCGGCGCAAGCGGCAAACATTCAAATTCATGGGCATGTATTAGCATGGCATGCACAAACACAAGGAGCGTATTACAGAAGTCTGCTGAATTCTTCCACTCTAAGTACAACGAACCTTACGCAAAACGCCGGTTTCGAAAATGGCGACGCTACAAGTTTTACAAATTTCACTGTGTTGAACTCCGGTAATCCTGCGGGAACAGCCACCATATCAGTTGGTGCAGGCGTAGCGGAAGTACGAACAGGTACACGCTCGTTGAAAGTAGTAAATCCTACTGCCTACACAACCGAGCAATGGCGTGTGCAGGTAGCAACAGATCCTATTGCACTTGAGGTAGGAAAACAATACCAGATCAGCTATTGGGTAAAAGCGTTGGCAGCAAATGGTTCCATTCGTTTGTCCACTCAACCTACTGCGTTGTATCAGGGCGATCAAACAATTGGTACAAACTGGCAACAGGTAACCTGGCTCATCACTGCCAATGAAGCACAAACCCGTGTGGTGTTTGATATGGGACGCAACAGCAATACTTATTTTATTGATGATGTAAGTGTAAACGAATTAATTCCTGCCGGTGGTGCTTCTAACAATTATGCAAAAGTGGATAGCTTGCTGAAAACAACGATTCAACAGATCGCAGGGCATTTTAAAGGGAAGGTACGTGGATGGGATGTGATCAACGAAATGTTTGCTGATGGTCCTGCAGGAGCAATCCGAAACAATACGAATACTGCCAATGCTACTGCGAACGATGTATTTGTGTGGAGTGAATACCTGGGCCGTGATTTTGGAGTGAAAGCATTTAACTACGCAGCGGAAGCTGATCCAACAGCAAAATTGTTTATCAACGATTATAACCTTGAATTTTCTGCTGCCAAACTTGATTCGCTGATTGCATATGTTGCAGAGATCAGAGGAAGGGGAGCGAAGGTGGATGGCATCGGCACGCAAATGCATGTGAGCATCAATACCAACAAGAATCAGATCGATAATCATTTTATAAAACTGGCGGCTACCGGTTTGCTGGTACATATTTCTGAACTGGACATTGGTGTGAATACCAATAATGCAACCAGTTTGGTGTTTACACAGGATCTGGAAAATGCACAGGCAGAGATGTACAACTATATCATTACATCGTATATGCGACATGTGCCAAAACCACAGCGTTATGGTGTAACGATTTGGGGATTGCTGGATAACCAAAGCTGGCGCTATCGAAACGGGGCTGACTATCCACTTCTCTACAATCCTTCCGGAGCAAAGAAGAAAGCATATGAGGCTGTGTTGAATGCATTAAAATCAGGACTGTAATTTAGTTGTAGTTATTTTATAATAATTTCTTCAACGCACAATTCGAAAGAGTTGTGCGTTTTTTTTGAGCAAGTGTTCCACCTCGGTGGAGCATTTGTTAAATAATAAAATAGCCCAGATTGCAGCATGGAATTCGGAAAACAAAATTTATTATCTTGTTTTAACGTTAACCGAAGTCTGCAAAGAATAAATTTGCAGCTCAACACACAGCATCGGCCAAATCAATCATCAACAACAACAAAACATGAGCCTTATTCTTCAAACATTACTGACTTTTATCATCGCAGCTACCAATCTCCAATGCAGTTCTCCAAAACAGGAAACGTTTCAAGCTAAAGAGGTTTACAAGTCAAAGCGCTTGGTCATTACCCAAATTGCGGCAAATTCATTTGTACATGTATCGTATTTGCAAACTAACGATTTCGGGAATGTGCCTTGTAACGGTTTGGTTATACGAAACAGCAACGAAACAATTGTATTCGATACTCCCACCAACGATACAAGTGCAGCAGAGTTGATCAAATGGATCAACGATTCATTAAAATGTAAGATCAATGCGATTGTGCCCACGCATTTTCATGATGATTGTCTGGGAGGACTGCAAGCATTTCATACAAGCGCAATTCCTTCGTACGCAAATGCAAAAACAATTGAACTGGCAGCAGCTAAGAACTATACAGTGCCGAAGCATGGTTTTACAGATTCAGTGGTGTTGAACATCGGTAATGAAAAAACGATCGTGAAGTTTTTTGGTGAAGGACATACAAAAGATAACGTGGTGGGTTATTTTTCAGCGGATCATATTTTGTTTGGCGGATGTTTGATCAAAGAAGTGGATGCATCGAAAGGCTTTTTGGGCGATGCAACGATTGCAGCCTGGTCGGGTACAGTTGAAAAAATTAAAGCAACATATCCTGATCTGAAATTGATTGTACCGGGGCATGGAGCTTATGGCAACACTGCATTGCTCGATTATACCATTCAATTATTCAAAAATCAATAAAACAACAAAGGCTTTCAATCGAAAGCCTTTGTTGTTTTAGTTGCTGCGGATGTTACGCCACAGGTGTAAGGTATTGTGTAAAACAATAGCCTTCTTCTCCATTATCTGTTTTGATATACCACCACTGATCGTTTTCTTTTCGTACCAGCGTGATCAATTCATGACGGGCTGCTTTTCCTACGATCTCATCTTCGGTGCTCGGTCCGCTGCGGATATTTAAGTTGCTGTTGTTGGTGGTAACTTTTAAGCGTGCACCTTCAGCAACTCCTGCAACGCTGTTAATGTTCAGCATCAGATCGCCTGAAGAATAATCAGGGTCCAGCTTTTCATAGATATCCCACAACTGCTGCTTTACTTCACCGGTTGCCTCGCCATCAATGTATAATACATTGTCTTGCTCACGTATTTGCAGATTGGTTACACCTGAAGCTGTTGCAGCATCGGTGAGTTCTTTGTATTTGTCCTGTAATGCCATAAGATGTTTCCTCCTTGTTTATTTTTTTACTAACCCTGCTGATTCAATTTTTGTAATTCCCATTGATTTGAGTGCATTTAAACTCATCATGAGTTTTTGCAAATCAGTACGCTTAATTTCGCCGGTTAGTGTAAGTACGCCATCTGTTAATTGCGTTTGTACACCGGGATAATCTTTCACCGCATCTGCTACTGCCTGTGAAAGTGCATCACTTACAGGTGGTACAACAGGTGGAGGAGGAGCAACGGTACAATTGTTCACCACCGATTTTACACCTTCTACTTTTGCTACTGCTGCTTCGCATCTTGCTTTGCAGGCGTCATCTTTACATTCGCCGCTGAGTGTGGCAACGCCATCAGTTACGGTCACCATCATGTTGGCCATGTCTGCATCTGCACTCAATACCGATTCAATGCTTGCCTGTATATCGGCATCCTTTGGTTTTTTGTTACAGGAGATGGCGCCCAGTATCAATACCGAGACCATTACTACCAGGCATCGCTGAAGTGTTTGTTTCATGTTTTTGTTTTTTAAATGATAAAATTGTTGAGCAGTCTTCAGAGTGAGGGAATCGAACCATCCTGTTGTTCGATATATAGTGTTTGCAAGCCTTATGCCAATTATAATTTTTTACAGCAATACGGGTATATTAAAAAAGGCGACGGAAATCATTTCCGTCGCCTTTCTATACAAACTGGTAATAATTTAATAATCTATTTTCATTTCCACTCTTCTGTTCTGTGCCCGTCCTTTTTCAGTTTTATTGTCGGCAATGGGTTGTGTGTCGCCATAACCTTTGTAGGTGATCCGTTCTGCTGCAATTCCTTTGCTGATAAAATAATCAGCTACGGCTTTCGCCCGGCGTTCGCTCCACATCATATTCCGTTCAGGCGTTCCTTTATTATCTGCATGTGCAGCAATACTTAATTTCAGTGATGGATTTTCCGCCAGCACTTTCACCACCTCATTTAGTGAAGCAAATGATTTTTTCAGAATTACATCACTTGCAAACTGGAAGAAGATATTCTTCGCTGCAAATTCTATTTTCTGTTTGATCTCTTCTTTAATTTCAGGGCAACCGTTGTTGGTTGTAATACCCGCTTCATTCGGGCATTTATCTTCTTCATCATTCACGCCATCTCCATCTGTATCCGGGATCAAACAGCCGCCATAACGAGCAAGTCCTGCTACATCTTTGCACTTGTCATCTTTATCAGCAATGCCATCATTATCAAAATCAGGACATCCGTTCAAGGTTCCTTTTTCGTTCGGGCATTGGTCGTTTTTATCAGCAACGCCATCGCCATCTGTATCCGGACAACCATTCAATGTGCCTTTTTCATTGGGGCATTGGTCATCTTTATCGGCCACAGCATCGCCATCGGTATCAGGGCAACCGTTCACAGTTCCTTTCACATCCGGGCAAAGATCATTAGCATCTGCAAAACCATCACCGTCTGCATCAGGTGGCAACACAGGGTCCGGCTCCGCTACAACGGTTTCTTTTTTCTTTTTACCAAATGGATTGTGTTGTGCAAAACTCAAACTGTAATGCAGGTAATCGTTATTGATCCCGTTGCTGAGTTTTTTACGCCATTGCGCCTGCAGAAACAAATATGTGCCTTCACTGAACCGGAATTGTAAACCGGTGCCAAGCGGAGCATACAATGCAACTTTATCAGGAAAGTAGCCGATACCAATACCAGCTGTTAAAAATGGATTTACTCTTGCTTTTTCTTTGAATGCACGAAGATGAAGCAACGCATCTAATTGCAAACTGAAACCAGCCTGGCCAATGCTATCGTCTTTTACAAAATTGGCAGGAAAGTTGGAGAAGGTTCCGTTGAGGTTACCGGATGCATCAACTTTTTCAGTTAGTCCTTTCCAGTAACTCACACCAAAGCCAAACGACATATTGCCGGGCTTGTACCAATCGTTTTGAGTAAAGGCTTTGCTGAGTGTTGAATCATTGATGAGTTGCGGAAACCGGTAATCAGACAGGCTGAGATTGTAGGAAATAAATCCGGGTTTCTTCAGTGGTTGCTGGGCAGTTGCCGTAAAAATACTTAACAGTGCAAATGCAGTTAGTAAGCGGTTTGGTTTCATAGAAATTAATTGAGCGCTAAATTAACGTTCGAAACGGGATTATTTGTATAAAACCTGTTTTCTTTTTGTGCGAAACTCAATTGTTTTTTTATAGGTTTTATGAGAATGAATGACTAAATTTAAGTAGCTCTTTGATGATACACTATTTACTCACTTTTAAAACTGTTTCCCATGGTTTCAACAGACACAACACAGCTCAACAGGGAATGCAGCTCCTGGAGGGAGCATCTGCGTTCCTACCGCAACGAAATGAGTCAACTGAGAGATCAGCTGCAACTCATGGCCAGCGGCGAAAATGACAAGGAAGTCCTTACCGAAGTGGAACATTATCACAACCAATTCTACATTCAACAGATCAACATCCACGATCTGAAACAAGCGATCAAATCGCACGACCGACGCTTACAAATTGAAGAAACACAACGTAACGGTCAACTTTCTGAAGAAGCATTGCATGAACATGAACAACTGCACGATCAGTACGAAGTGCTTGAACACACCTTGCATGAACTTCGAAGTGATTTCAGAAATTTTGTAGCGAAAGCATAAGCCTTTCTCTTATCTGTCAAAGACAACCTCCCAGCCACCCATTCAATTCTATCTGTGCCCTTGTGCAGTTAATACCTGTACCTGCAACTGTATGCGGGCAGGTGATTGTTTACATTTAAAACTTGAATGTTATGGCAGACTTTGATACCTCACACGTAAAAAACATTGTCTTGCTGGGCCATGCCGGCTCCGGTAAGACAACATTAGGGGAATGCATGTTGTATGAAGCAGGCATTGTTACCCGCCGCGGCTCTATTGCAGAACGTAATACTGTAGCCGATTATCATGACCTTGAACAGGAACGTGGTAATTCCGTTTTTTCCAAACTCTTACACAGCAAATGGCGTGGATACAAGATCAATATTATTGACACGCCGGGATACGATGATTTTGTGGGCGAAGTGATCAGTGCATTGCGGGTAGCTGATACCGGTGTAATGCTCATCAACGCATCTCGTGGTGTGGAAGTGGGTACCGATATTATTTGGGATTATACCGAGCAGTTTAAAACGCCTATGATCTTTGCGGTGAATAAACTCGATGAAGAAACGGCCGATTTTGATAAAGCAGTTGCAGAAGCAAAAGCACATTTTGGCTCAAACATCACCGTGGTGCAATATCCACGACAACAAGGTGCCGGCTTTCACGAAATCATTGATGTGTTGCGCATGACGATGTATAAATTTAAAGACAGTGGTGGTAAGCCCGAAAAACTTTCGATCCCTGATGATGAAAAAGAGAGAGCCGATAAACTGCATAAAGAATTGATCGAAGCAGTTGCAGGAAACGATGAAACATTGATGGAAAAATATTTCGACAAAGGTGAACTGGATGAAGATGAGATCAAAGCCGGAATGAAAAAAGCAATGATCAATCACGATCTGTTTCCATTGTTCTGCTTATCGGCCGAACGCAACATGGGCAGTGGAAGATTGATGGGCTTTATTGACAACGTTTGCCCGAGTGCTAATGAAATGCCGCCGCAAAAAACAAAAGCAGGAGGAACACTTACCTGCGATGCGAATGGCCCCGCTTGTATTTTTATTTACAAAACAGTGAGTGAGCCGCATGTGGGAGAACTGAGTTTCTTTAAAGTATACAGCGGAACAATTAAATCCGGAATGGAGTTGGTGAATGAAACAACCGGTGTGTCGGAAAAAATATCACAGTTGTTTGTGGTTGAAGGAAACAAACGCACACAGATAAATGAATTAACGGCAGGTGATATTGGTGCTACGTTAAAACTCCGGAATACGCATGTAAACAATACGCTTCACGACAAAGGGAAAGATATTGAATTGATGCCCATTGAATTTCCGGCTTCCAATCTTACCATGGCTATTGAAAGTACAAAGAAAGGAGAGGAGGAAAAATTAGCAACAGCTTTACACGATCTGCGTCATGAAGATCCAACGTTTAAAGTAGAAGTCTCACCCGAGTTAAAACAAACATTGATCCATTGTCAGGGCGATATGCATCTGGCTGTTGCCAAATGGAAAATTGAACACCAGCATAAACTGGAAGTGAAATTTACACGTCCACGTATTCCATACCGTGAAACAATACGCCGTAGTGCCGATAGTATGTATCGTCATAAAAAACAAAGTGGTGGTAACGGACAATTTGGTGAAGTGCATCTGCGTATTGAACCCTGGCATGAAGGAATGCCGGAGCCTGCTGATTTGAATGTGCGTGGCAGAGAAACGCATGAATTGCCCTGGGGCGGAAAATTAGTGTATTACAACTGCGTGGTTGGTGGTGCCATTGATGTGCGGTTTCTTCCGTCCATTCTGAAAGGTGTAATGGAGAAAATGGTGGAAGGTCCACTAACGGGGTCGTATGTACGGGATGTACGTGTATGTGTGTTTGATGGAAAGATGCATCCTGTTGACAGTAACGATATCTCGTTCAAGATCGCAGGATTACAAGCATTCCGCCAGGCATTTCAACAGGCCGATCCCCAGATACTTGAACCAATGTATCATGTAGAAGTGCTTTGTCCGGAAGATTTGACCGGTGCGGTGATCGGTGATCTGCAAACACGCCGGGCAATGGTAGAAGGCATGGACACGGAAGGCCATTTTACAAAAGTGATCGCAAAAGTTCCATTGGCTGAAATGCAGGATTACAGCAGCAACCTTCGTTCATTTACCCAAGGCCGTGCAAAGTTCCGTATGCATTTCTTAGAGTATGAACCATTGCCATTTGAAGTACAACGCAAACTTGCTGATGAATACAGTAAAGTAGCGAAGGAAGAGGTGATGGCATAACAACATGCTTGCATAAAACAAAAAGTGCAGTCTTTCGACTGCACTTTTTTATTGAAACCAAGGACCCGTTTGCTGTTCTGTTATTTCTTCAGGCAGCTCTTATTTTCTGCCACGTCCAATGCGAACAATAATGAAAATAAGAAGTGCAATAATTGCTACAACAATAAAAATACCAACTCCCATACCTGCTTTAAAAATTCCTTCAACTACAGCGCAGGAACTAAACATGGTAGTGGTTAGTGCAAGTAACATTATGCGGATAGAATTTGAAATGTTCATCATAAATTCTCTGTTGAATGTCCACCCCAGTTTCCCTGAAGTGATGATTGTATAAACCGTTACATTAAAAAACTTTGTTATCGTCTTTGTTTACCACCTGTTGTGCATCTGAATCACCTTCGATCCCTTGTTGCGGTTTGGGATTGAGCGGTTCTTCTTCTATTGGTGTTTCGGTCTTGTACTCATCTGTATCATTTCTTTCTTCATCTTCCATTATAATTTCGCCCGAATCTTTTTTCTTATCATCGCCAATGCCCGGTACTTCTGTTTCCGGCTTTTCTTCTTTTAAAGAAGGATCATCAGGGATTGGCTTTTTACCATTGAAATCCTCATTGGTCTTTTGTTTGAGGGCATTTGCTGTGTCTTCTTTATGTTCGTTGACTGTTTGATGTTTTTCCATTGCTTTAAATTTTAAAATGACAAGTAATTTGTTTCGCTGCAACAAAAATGCGTTGTATAAAACGGGATATGTTACACAATTTGATGATAGTGTTACAACTTTCGATCATTTACATACTTGAGGCCGGTTGTTACCGTACCCACACCGGTGCCATTACCATTTGCTGTGGTTGCAAACGTTCCGCAATGCGGCGGTATCGATCGGCAAGTGTACACAAATACTCCTGTGCTTTAGCTGCATAATCTTTCAGTCCCGTCATGCCCTCAATTTTCCATTGCTGAGTGAGGTGATGAATAATATTTGCATAATCGAATGTGGTGTAAATGCCCATCTTTTCGGAGATCATCGAAAAACGTGTAAACAAACTGTCGGTTGTTGCGTGGTCCATCAGCAACGCAGGCATGGTAATTTGTTTCTTCATCATTTTTTCAAATGCCAGTAAAGCGCCATCGGGGTCTATTTCAAAAATATTCGACATAAAACTTTTGTACGCTTTCTCGTGCCTTGCTTCATCACCGGCAATGGTTTTGCAAATGCGTGACAATGTATCATCGCCTGCTTTTGCAGCCAGCTTCCCTGTATTTACATGTGCAATTTTTGTAGCCCGTTCCTGAAAGGATGTATAGATCATTGCCTGATACGGATCCTGTTCTACTTTTCCATCAAATCCATTTGCGATCAGGTTGTGAATGGTGATCTCAACTGCTTTCATGTCGGCTCGGCCCGATAAATACAGGTATTTATTCAGCAGATCGCCATGTCTGTTTTCTTCGGCTGTCCACGACCGTGACCATTGCACCCATCCGTTTTCACTCGCCATATTTCCTTCTTCATTCACACCTTTCAACAAGTTGAAAAAAGCCTGGTAGTTTGGTAATGCTTCTTCTGTGATCATATTTCCTACTAAGGAAGTGATCACTTCCGGTGGAATAGCATCGGTTCGTTTTCGCAGGAGCAGTACCTGTTCCATTGCATCTTCTCTTGCCATATCGGGTAAAAAATCAGTTGGTTGCCAGCATTGTTGCGGATCAACCAGATATTCATTTACTGCACGTGAAGCGGCCGATTCAAGCGTGGCCATCACTGCTGCATTTTTTTCTAATTCGTTCGTAAGAGGTTGCATAAAAAGTGTACCCATGTTTATAGTAAGGTAACATCCTAAAGTTGAAAGAAATCCGCCACACAGGAATTACAGGCTGCCGGTAAAAGATTGTATAATTCACAGGTTTTTTAGTTAGTGCAGGAAGAAGATTTTTACCTGAGATGAGTTGTAATTCAGCATAGAAGACTGTTATGTGTTTCCATATCAGACCCTTATGTGGGAATTCTGTAACATATTCTTATAAAGCTGTAATTACCAAGAACAGAAAGCAATGCACCTTTATGTGTCTATTAAACTTCGATCATATCAAAACTTCATTACATTAAACACAAACACATGAAACAAGGGAAAATTGTAAAATTGATAACTGCATCGCTTTTCGTTTTGTTTACGTTGCCTGCCAGTGCAAGCACCATTACATCCGACTCATCTATTGTAACAACCAATGAAATACGGGTGCAGCAAATGTCGGATCGACTGCAGGAAATTAAAGCGATCGATAAATCATCATTAACAAAATCGGAGAAAAAAGAACTTCGTTCTGAAGTTGTTGAGATCAAAAAAGAAATGAAAGCAGTAAGCGGCGGTGTCTACATCTCTGTAGGTGCATTGATCCTCATCCTTATTTTGCTGATCATTCTTTTGTAATCGTTCCTTCCAATAATGGCTGTTCTGTTCTCAAACAGATATAATCAGTCATACATATCCTGTCACATCTGCCCTGAAACAGTAAGTAATATTCTGTTTCGGAAAAAAATACACAACCTGGCAATAGCAATATTGCCGGGTTGTTAACTTAACTCATTTGAAGAAAGTAACTTCTTTTTTCGAGTGCGTGCATCAATATAATTTATGAAACATGTAAGCAGGGATCGTATTTCAACGTGGGTTCAAATAACACTGGTCGTCTTTCTTCTTGGTTATTCAGCCGTAAAAGGTAATCCTGAATCAAAAGAAAATTTGCTGAACAGGCCAATGGAACAAACAACTTCAACAAGAGAGCTGGAGGCACAGATGGTGGAATTGTGGGAACAGCATGTAGCATGGAACAGAAATGTAATGCTGTGTATTGTTGATGAATTGCCCGGAACCGATCAGGCAGTAGAGCGTCTTCATCAAAATAAAATTGAGATCGGAGATGCAATTAAGCCTTATTATGGAGAAGCAACAGGTGATCAACTCACAAAACTGTTATATGAGCATGTAACGATTTCTGCCGAAGTGATCACACTTGCGAAAGCAGAAAAAAATACAGCATTGCAGGAAGCTAATCAACGCTGGTATGCCAATGCCGAAGAAATAGCAGGATTTCTTGCAGAGACCAACCCGTATTGGGCATTGGATGATATTAAACTGATCATTAAGGAACAACTTATTTTAACTACGAATCAGGCTGTATATCGTATTCAGAAAAATTACAGCGCTGATGTAATTGCTTATGATAAAGCTCATTCGGATGTTTTGAAAATGGCGGGCATTTTTGCAAATGGTATTGCAAAACAGTTTCCTGAAAAATTCAAAACTGATCCGGCTGTCTTGTTGGTTAAATATTAATTATAACATTTCAATTTTATTATAACGGACATCATCCGTTTGCTATTATGGCTAAATTCAACCCAGCCACTAAATTAACGGCCATTGTTACAAAGCAATCATTGCTTGCCAGTGAACGGGCCATTGCAAATACAAAAGAAGCCGGTAATTTCTTAACAGACATTGCGGATGTGTTTTTATTTGTAGGCCGTATCATGCGTGAAATGTTTTCACGTGATTTTGAGTTCAAAGAATTTCTCCGTCAATGTTACCAGGTTGGTTACAAATCACTTCCGTTAATTTCTATGACGGGTGGTATCATGGGCTTTGTGTTAACAATCCAATCACGACCGGTACTGGCCGATTTTGGTGCAGTGTCCATGTTGCCAAGTATGGTAAGTCTTTCGTTGATCCGTGAAATGGGACCGGTAATTACGGCACTTATTTGTGCAGGAAAAATTGGATCAGGTATGGGAGCTGAACTTGGTTCTATGAAAGTAACGGAACAGATCGATGCAATGGAAGTATCATCCATCAACCCCATTAAATATTTATTGGTAACAAGAGTTTTAGCGGCAACGATCATGATTCCGCTACTCACCATTTATGCAGATGCATGTGGTGTGTTTGGCAGTTGGATCGGTGCAAATATTAAAGGCGATGTTTCGATCACACTGTTTTTTTCGCAGGCGTTTGCACCGGTTGACATGATCGATGTATTGCCGGCTGTAATTAAAACATTCTTCTTTGGTGCGGTTATTGGGTTTGTAGGTTGTTACAAAGGGTACAATGCAGGCAGTGGTACACAAAGTGTTGGTGTTGCTGCTACATCGGCTGTTGTAATGGCTTCGTTACTGGTATTTATAGTAGATATGATTGCTGTACAAATAACCGATCTCATCATATCATGAACACAGAAACAGAACAGGAAATTATTCGTGAAGATAAACAGGCTGCATCGGCAGGTCCGGTGATCGATATTCAACATTTGAAAAAATCGTTTGGTGCACAGGAAATTCTGAAAGACGTTTCACTTACGCTTGGCTTGGGTGAAAACCTGGTGGTAATGGGGAAATCAGGATCAGGTAAATCGGTGCTCATCAAATGCCTCGTTGGTTTATTAAAACCCGATAGTGGCAATATTACCATACTCGAAAAGGATGTAACCTCATTGCAACGAAAAGAATTGAATGAGTTACGACAAAAGATCGGTTTCCTTTTTCAAAGCGGTGCGTTGTATGATTCAATGACGGTAAAACAGAATATTGAATTTCCCTTGCGAAGAATTAAGAAAGAACTGACGGAAAAACAAATTGCCGAAAAAGTACATGAAGTACTGGAGAATGTTGATTTGGTTGATTCATTGAACAAAATGCCTTCTGCACTTTCCGGTGGTATGCGCAAACGCATCAGCCTTGCACGAACCATTGTAGTGGATCCATTGATCATGCTGTACGATGAACCAACAACCGGACTTGATCCTGTAACCTCCGATGAAATAAGTGCCTTGATCCTGGATGTACAAAAAAAATACAAAACATCCTCTATTATCATTACACACGATATCAAGTGTGCGTTGCATACTGCTAACCGTATCGTTATGCTACGGGAGGGACTTGTTTTTATGGAAGGGAAACCGGAAGAATTTAAAAAGTCAACAGACGAATACATTCAATCATTTTCTTTTCAATAAAGAAAAATAACTAATTAACTATGGATACAGCATCACAATCATACAAAATAAGACTCGGTCTTTTTATACTGGGCGGTTTACTGTTGCTTGCAGTATTACTTTTTATTATTGGGAAAAAGAACAACCTTTTTACACCGGTTTTTACAATTACTTCTACGTTTTACAATGTAAGCGGTTTGCAGGTAGGTAATAATATCCGCTTCTCCGGCATCACTGTTGGTACGGTGGATGATATTCAGATCATCAACGATTCAACTGTAAAAGTGGTGATGGTGATCAGGAATAATATCCGGAAATTTATTAAAGCAGACAGTAAAGCAATTATCGGTTCCGAAGGAATTATTGGTGATCGGTTAGTCATTATTTCCCAGGGAACTTCAGAATCGCCAGTTGTAAAAGAAGGGCAGCTGCTTGAATCGGAAGAACCGGTTGAAACAGATGAAATTATGGCAAGCCTGCAAATTACAGCTGCGAATGCTGAGATTATTACAGATCAGTTGGCTGAAGTGATGATCAAAGTAAATAATGGGAATGGTACATTGGGTCGATTAATTTCTGATCCCACCATTGCCAATAATCTGAGCACAACAATGCAGAATATGAAAACAAGCAGCCAGGGGCTAACCGAGAACATGGAAGCTGCAAAAGAGAATTTTTTACTGAAAGGTTATTTTAACCGAAAGAAAAAAGCAGCCGCTAAAAGAGAGGCCGATAAAAAGGCGGCAGAATTAAAAGCTGCCGAAGAAAAAAAGAAGGGCAATTGATTTTAGTTATGTTTCTGCACGATGTGTGAATCTTATAATAGTATAGCTGAAACGTATAAAGTAAATGAATAAAATAGAAGCACCTTTACATTCATTAACAGTTATGCTTGAATAACACCCATTACAAAAGATGGCAGAAGATGCGGACAGGGTCCGGCTTTTGTTCTTTATAAAATGCCGTAGTAGCAGAACATTCGTTATGCGGCATTTTTTTTAAACAGACATTTTTCAATCAACATTGAACCTGCCGGTTCATTCATCAAAAACAAACAACATGAAAAAAATCGTTTATTTATTTTCCGTTATAACTTTATTTGCAGGTGTGCTTCTGTACAGTTGTGACACAACGCCGAAAGACGATGCAGCTGATAACGAAGTAAAAGATACTGTTGTGATCGAGCAAAAAACCACAGAGGTTGTTACCGTTCGAGTGGCTACATCCGAAGAGTGGGCCGCTTTCAAAAAAGATGCAGAAGAGCGAATAGAAGCGAATGAGAAACGTATTGAAGAACTGAAAGTGAAACTGAAAAAGCCGGGTAAGTTATTAGACAAAATGTACGAAGATCGTATTGCAACATTACGTGAGCGTAACAGAGAACTAAGAGCAAAGATCGCAGGATACGAAACAACACAAACAGATTGGGAAAAATTCAAATCAGAGTTTAATCATGATATGAATGAACTCGGAAAAGCGATCGACGATATTTTTACAGATAATAAATAAAGTAAGAACGTGTGATTTAAAAACAGGCGGGATCATATCCTGCCTGTTTTTATTTACAGCAGATACCGTTTGTAAACAATCAGTTCATTCTATTTTATTGGTAATCGAATTATATGGGTGTGAATGATGTAATGTATTCAGGTAGTTGTGTAATGTTTTCCAAATGAAACGGGGTCAACTTTGCGGTTCATTAATATTAAACAACAAAATGAAAAAGCTTACAATGCTATGTATACTGTCGATCTGTACATACATAGCAATTGCACAAACACAAGACAAAAAATGGAATATTGGATTGCATGGAGGAGCTGCACAATACAAAGGTGATTTAGGAAATGATTTCTATAAAACAGATATGGCTTTTTATGGCTTTGGCGGTCTTTCGTTGTCGCATTATATCGGATCGCACCTTGATCTTACAATCATGGGAACAAGAGGGAAGATCGGATTTAATCGTCCTTCAGGAAATTTTGTGAGCGATGTAACTACAGCAAGTGTGAATTTGCGTGTAAATGTTTTAGGTCCAAATTCGCCGGTACGCCCATATGGATTTGTAGGATTTGGAGCAATGCTGTTCGATAAGAAGTTAGAGGTCACCAAACAAAATCTTGACTTTGCAACACCAACTGCAGGCGCAGGCTTGAATATCAAATTAGGCCCTGTGGTAAATTTGAATTTACAGGAAACATTTTTATTCTCTAACAGAGATAGAAGAGATGGTGTTAATGCGGGAAAAAATGATGAATATCTTTTTCATTCGGCTGGTTTAACATTTAATCTCGGTAAAAAGAAAGATGCAGATAATGACGGTGTTGCAGACAGGTTAGATAAATGTCCGAACACACCTGCAATGGTAGCTGTTGATAAAACAGGTTGTCCGCTTGATAAAGATGCAGATGGTGTGCCCGATTACCTGGATGCATGTCCCGATGCTGCAGGTCCGCAATTGTTGAATGGTTGTCCGGATAAAGATGGCGATGGTATTGCAGATAAAGATGATCGTTGCCCTGATGTGGCCGGTAGTGCTGCCTTCCAGGGTTGTGCAGATACAGATGCTGATGGCGTAGCGGATATCGATGATAAATGCCCTGATACAAAAGCAGGTTACAAAGTGGATGCAGCAGGTTGCACACTTGATAATGATAAAGATGGTCTTGTTAATGAAGAAGACCGTTGCCCGGATGCAGCAGGACCTGCAAGTTTAAAAGGTTGTCCTGATACAGATGGAGATGGTGTTGCCGATATTGATGATCGTTGTCCAACGATCAAAGGAACAATTCCAAACAAGGGTTGTCCTGAGATCACTAAAGAAGTTGAAACAAAGATCACAACTATTGCACGTAATCTTTTCTTCGAAACAAACAGTGATGTGTTGAAAGTGGCCTCTTTATCAAGATTGGATGAATTGGTTTTGATTCTTCGTGAATACGAAAATGCAAAATTAACGATCGAAGGTCATACAGATAGCCAGGGAGCAGACGATTTCAATATGACACTTTCAGAAAAGCGAAGTGCATCTGTACGGAAGTATTTAATCGAAAAAGGAATTTCAGAATCACGTTTGATGAGTAAAGGTTTTGGTGAAAGTACTCCGATCGCAGATAATAAAACTGCAGCAGGCCGTGCTAAAAACCGACGTGTAGAGTTGAAAACATCGTACTAAGTTTTTGAAGTGGAACGACAGATAGATGGTTTGAAGTTTAGGGGCTGTGAATAACAGCCCCTTTTTTTATGATCATAAATGTGTGAATGATATAACAGTTTCAGTTGAATGTATAAATAATAGCCGCATGAAAGCTGTCACCTTTACAGAGGTATGATTACTATTTGGCCATTTAAGAACAGCTAACCGGTTAAAATATGATTGAGGTAAAAAAAGAAGGCATTATTCTTAAGAAAAGAGCATTGGATTTTGAATGTGAAGGTGTACTGAATCCCGCAGTGATCAGTTATAATAACTTCATTCATATTTTTTACAGGGCAGTTGGAAAGGGGAACTACTCCAGTATTGGTTATTGCAGATTGAGCAGCCCAATGCAAATAGAAGAACAATTTGATTCACCTGTGTTATTTCCGCAGTATGATTATGAAGTACATGGTGTTGAAGATCCACGTATTGTTTTGATCGATGATCTTTTTTATCTCACATACACAGCGTATGATGGCATTAATGCATTAGGAGCATTGGCTGTTTCACCTGATCTGCAAACATGGGAGAAAAAAGGAATCATCACGCCGCAAATCATGTATGATGCATTCAAACTTCTGGCTGAATCAAAAGGAATCATCAATGAAAAATACCTTCGGTTTAATGAAGATTTCCGTTTTCCTGCCAAACAAGATCAGAAGATAATGGTATGGGATAAGAATGTAATATTTTTTCCCCGCCGTATCAATGGCAAATTGCATTTTCTTCACCGGATACGCCCCGATATTCAGTTAGCCGCTGTACAGGAACTGGAAGATCTCACACAGGAATTCTGGCAAAACTATTTCCTGAAAATAGAAGAGGGGATCGTACTGACATCAAAATACAAACACGAGGTAAGTTATATTGGTGGTGGTTGTCCGCCTGTTGAAACAGAACATGGTTGGCTGCTGATCTACCATGGTGTGCACGATACCATCAAAGGATATGTGTACACTGCATGTGCGGCACTACTCGATCTGAATAATCCTTTTGTAGAAATTGCACGACTACCGTATGCTTTATTTAAGCCTGATAATGTATGGGAGCTGGAAGGTTATGTAAACAATGTTTGCTTCCCTACAGGAACTGTGTTGGTGAACGATATACTTTACATTTATTATGGTGCAGCCGATGACAAGATTGCATGTGCAAGTGTAAGCTTGTCGGCCTTAGTGGAGGAGTTACTGTTAAACCGAAAAAAAGATGAAACAACGATTTGAAGAGTATATACACCGACCGTTACCACTTTCGTACGAACAATTTGAAGGGTGGGGTAATGATCTGCATCTTGCTTCGGGAAAAAAGAAATTGCCGGAAGTGCTCTTTATTACATCCTACCCGCCGAGAGAATGTGGAATTGCAACTTATTCGCAAGATCTGATCAAAATGCTCAGCAGCAAATTCGATCATTCATTTGATTTCAGCATCTGCGCACTTGAATCAGATACCGAGCAATATACGTATGCAGAGCCGATCAAGTATATTTTGAACACCAATACCGTACATGCGTTTCAAAATATGGCGGCAACAATAAATGCCGACACGGTAGTAGAACTGGTTGTACTGCAACATGAATTTGGTTTTTATACTGCGAATGAAAAAGATTTTTCTGCATTTTTGAAATTGCTGCAAAAACCATTTGTACTGGTGTTCCATACTGTATTACCATCGCCTGATGAGCCCTTACTTTTTTTTGTACAGGAAATCAGCATGCTGGCTGCATCGGTAGTTGTAATGACCAAGTCGTCAAAGAAAATTCTTGTGAGCGATTATCTATTGCCGGTAAAAAAAATACTGGTGATTCCACACGGTACACATTTGGTGCCGCATGAAGCGGAGGAAACGTTGAAAGAAAAACACAATCTTAGCGGCCGGAAAATACTTTCCACATTTGGTTTGCTTAGTTCGGGAAAAAGTATTGAAACTACATTGCAGGCATTGCCTTCCATTATTCAGAAAAACCCGGATGTGTTGTTTCTCATCATTGGCAAAACACATCCTTCCGTTGTAAAAGAGCAGGGCGAGGCCTATCGGCAAAAACTGGAGAAAATGGTGAAGGAGTTGCAATTGGAGGAGCATGTGCAGTTCATTAATGCATTTCTACCGCTGCCTCAGTTACTCGAATATTTGCAGCTTACGGATATTTATCTTTTTACATCAAAAGATCGTAACCAGGCAGTAAGCGGAACGTTTTCGTATGCTATCAGTTGCGGTTGTCCTATTATCTCTACACCCATTCCACATGCAAGGGAAGTGTTGAAAAACGATGCCGGTGTGATCATCGATTTTGAAGCTCCGGAACAACTCGCAATTGAAGTGAATCGTTTATTACAAAATGAAGAACTGCGAAAAAATATGAGCTCAAACGGTTTGCACCGGATGGCATCAACGGCGTGGGAAAATGCAGCGATCTGTCATGCACGGTTGTTTAAAGCGATCATTGATAATAGTATGGCACTTACTTATAACTTGCCGGAAATTCATTTACAGCATATAAAAAAACTAACGACCAGGTTTGGGATGATCCAGTTTGCCAAGATCAATCAACCTGACCATGACTCCGGCTACACAGTTGATGATAATGCAAGGGCATTGATCGCCATGTGCCAGCATTTTGAACTTACACGTGATAAAGCTGATATTCCATACATCCACATTTATTTAAAGTTTATTGAATTTTGTCAACAACATGATGGAAGTTTTCTCAATTACGTAAACACGGAGAAAAAATTTACTTCACAGAATTATGAAACCAATCTTGCCGATTCAAATGGTCGCTCTATCTGGGCATTGGGGTATCTGGTTTCTTTGCGGCCGCTCTTACCGGCACAACTAACGGCGCTGGCTAATCGTATAATCGAAAATTCATTACCACATCTCAATGCGTTGCATTCAACCCGTGCCATGGCATTTATCATCAAAGGGTTGTACTATCGTCATCTGAAAATAAAAACCGAACAGAATGCCAGTTTGATCACCGAATTGGCCAACCGCCTGTTACAAATGTACAGGCACGAGCGGCGCAACGGCTGGCATTGGTTTGAAAGTTATCTTACCTATGCCAATAGTTTATTGCCCGAGGCCATGTTGTACGCCTGGCTCCACACCGGCAATATTCTTTACAAAGAAGTGGCTGTGGAAGCGTTTGATTTTTTGTTGTCGAAAACATTCAGTCCAAGTAGGATCAAAGTAATTTCAAATCAAAACTGGCTGCACGATGGCATTGAGGTTGTAAAGAAAAAGAATGGGGGAGAGCAGCCCATTGATGTAGCCTACAGCATTCTTGCGTTAAATAAATTTTATGATGTGTTCAAGACCAAACATTATAAAACCAAAATGGATATTGCGTTCAATTGGTTTTTAGGAGCCAATCATTTGCATCAGATCATTTACAACCCATGTACAGGCGGTTGTTATGATGGGTTGGAAGAGGATTATGTAAACCTCAACCAGGGAGCAGAGTCAACCGTAAGTTACCTGATGGCCCGCTTAACAGTTGAAAAGATGCAACGGAATATACGAAGGGTAGTGGAACAGAAAAATCATGCATTTAATTTTAACCTGTAAATGATCTGCAATGTGGGAAATATGCAAATGAATCGGAAAATCGTGTAAGATTTTCGGGTTCAAACAAAGCGACCTTTACAAACAACATAAAAAAAACATACTATGAGTGCAGGAAAAATTGTAGCAGCCGTGTTAGCCGGCGTTGCTGTAGGTGCCGCTTTAGGAATTTTGTTTGCGCCTGAAAAAGGTTCTGAAACAAGACGCAGAATTGCCAAGAAAGGAAAAGACTATGCAGATGAGCTTGGTGAAAAAGCCAATGAGTTTATTGATGGCATTACAGAGAAATATGAAAATGTAAAGGAAGATGCATTACGTATGACGGAAAACGGAAAACGCAAGGCAGAGCAGATGGGTAATTCGATCATCCACCCGAAACAAAATATGTAACAGCGGATTTTTTCCGAAACTGTAACGCAGGGATATAATAGCAGATCAACGTTGTGCAGAATCCGGAATTCAATTAACTATAAATTATGGAACAACCGGTAAGCATCGTTGAAGAATTACTTGGAAGAGTGGAAGGTTATGGAAAAACAAGTTTTGAGTTAGCAAAACTAAAAGCAGTTAAAAAACTGATTCCGGTTGCAACATCAGCCACCTCTCAACTAATTGTAATCAGCTCATTATCCCTGTTTGCATTGTTATTCAACATTGGCATAGCCATGTGGCTGGGCGAACTATTAGGTAAACCCTGGTACGGCTTTTTAGCAGTATCAGGGTTTTATTTTTTATTAGCCGTAGTACTTCATTTTGTTCTTGCCAAATGGTTGCGCAAACCGATCAGCCGTTTTATCATCAGGCAAACACTTAACTAATGCATTTATGAACATCGAAAACGAAACTGATCTTGAATTGGCGATTGCTGAAATGGAAAGCAGTCACCGTCACGAAGGTCGTATTATCATTGATGAGTTTAACCAGGCGTTCCAGCGGGTACAACCAGCCAACATCATTAAAAATATACTTAAAGAAGCAACCGCTTCTGCAGAATTAAAAGATAATATTCTCAACACATCGGTTGGTATGGCAGCAGGCTATGTTGCCAAAATACTGTTTGCCGGAAAAACTGCAGGGCCTGTTCGCAAACTCGTTGGCAGTGGGTTAATGTTTGGTGTCAGTAATTTGATCAGTAACAATCCCGATAAAGTACGATTGGTAGGGAATACCATGATCAGCATCGGCAAACAACTGTTTAAAAAAGAATCATCAAACGGAACGGAAGAATCTCACTAAAGGCAAATGAATAGTTTTCTCAAATTACCCTTCTATGCAAGGGTTTCTCTTTTATTGGTAGGCTTGTATGTACTCATCAACATGCTGTACATTGGAGGAAGCCTGCTTATTCCGTTTGTATATGCAATGATCATTGCTGTGTTATTAAGTCCTGCCGTAAATTTTCTGGTGAACAAAAAGCTTAATCGTGCATTGGCCATTGCCATCGTACTATTTGTTGTGATATTGCTGCTGGCAGGGTTGATGTTATTGATCTCGTCGCAAGCCAGTCGTCTCAACGATGCGATGCCACAACTCACGCAAAAGTTCAATGAGTTTTTTACACAGATGCTCCAATGGGTATCACGCACCTTCAACATAAGCGAAACAAAAATTGATACATGGATCGCAGAATCAAAATCGGATCTGTTATCAAATAGTAATTCTGCCATTGGAGTTACCATCAGCAGTGTTGGCAGCGGCTTGGCAACCATCTTCCTCACACCGGTCTACATGTTTATGCTCCTGTTCTATCAACCCCATTTGTTGCAATTCCTCCATAAACTTTTTGGTTCGGGACAAAATCCGGATGTGACGGAAATATTAACTGAAACAAAAACTATTATTAACGGATACCTGGTTGGTTTATTTATTGAATTTTTGATCATTGCTGTGTTGAATACAGCTGGTTTATTAGTGCTTGGAATTGAATATGCATTACTGCTTGGGCTTACGGGTGCTTTACTCAACATTATTCCTTATGTAGGTGGTTTAATTGCCTTGATCCTTTTTATGATCGTTGCATTGGTAACAAAATCACCTGTGCACATGTTGTATGTAGCAATCCTGTACACTGTTATTCAATTTGTAGATAATAATTTTATTGTACCGAAAATTATCGGATCAAAAGTAAAACTCAATGCATTGATCTCACTCATGGCTGTTATTGCAGGTGCAGCGTTATGGGGTATTTCCGGAATGTTTCTCTCCATTCCAATAACAGCGATCATCAAATTGATATTTGACCGGATCGATCCGCTGAAACCGCTTGGATTTCTCATGGGCGATAATACACCGCCGCTGCTCACGCTGCACAAATCAAAAGATATCAATACACCTCACTTATAGCATTAACGTGTGAATGTTATAATCTTTTCATTCATTCATGTAACAGTGGTTTCTTCAAGTTATTCAATCTTTGCAGCTCTTACCGCACCTTGATACATTATAACCTGTGTTGAATGTATATAGATGAAAGCTTCCAATTCCTTCTGAAAAAAGAAATTTCTCTTTCATCTTAATCATTTAACACATGAAAACTTTTTTACTTTCTGCCCTTTTTTTAGCGACTTTTTTAGTGACGAGTAACCGCACACAGGCACAGTGTACCGTGAGCGACATTATTGTACAGAACATCACTGTTGTTTCCGGAACTGCAACTTCCTGTACGGTAAAATTTGATGTAACCTTTAATATTGCCGACAACAACGGAAATAAATTCATTTTTATCCATGCATGGTTGCAAAATGATTATCCTAATTATTTTAAATGCGAGAATGGTCAATCTACACAGAATGGTGCCATCGCAGCGCCAATGCAATCAGATCTTGTAAAATCATTTCTCAACATTGGATTAGATAACCTTGGTGAAACACCCGTGATCCTTACATCTTATCCAGCAGATGCTACAGTGCCAATGGCAGCAATCGACTCAGCAAGCAAAGTGGTGTTACCTGATGGAACAGCTACGATTACCTTGTATGGGGTGATTGCTACATCGCCTGTAGCTTGTACAACTCCTTCAGTTGTGGTGGTTGATCTTTGGTCGAGCCAGGCAGCAAGTGGTCAACGTGCACATTGTGTGAATTGTGGCATCCGTTCAACTGCCGGTTATTTTGCTGTATTTGGTTTTGTGAATTGTTTTTCGAATTCGTTCACCGGAGCAATCAGCAATAATACAGCGGCACAGTTGGATGGTTACTATCGTGTGTTTGCAGATGTAAACAACGATGGCTATTTCACTCCCAATACAGATACACTGCTCATTACAAATACTGATTTTTCAATTGCAGCAATGGGAACCATTCCGATTTCGGGTGCTATTCCGGAGGCGAATAAAAATCAAAACATCTTTATTGTTGTAACGCAAACGACCGGTGCAGCATCGGGTGCTTCCCGAGTATTTATGTTGCAACAGGCACCATGTGGACCATTACCTGTAACCTTTGGTGCAGTTTCTGCCAACAGAATGAATCAATCGAATGTGATAGTGAAATGGGAAACGGTTACAGAAGAAAATACAAGAGGATTTATTGTACAAAGCAAACAAGGCAACGAAGCATGGAAACAGTCGGCTTTTGTTCCTTCAAAATCAGTAGCCGGCAGCAGTAGCCTGCCACTTAGTTATTCGTTTACTGATATGAATTCCAGCAGAGGATTGACACAGTACCGTATTCAACAGATTGACTATGATGGAAAAACCAGTATAAGCGAAACAAGAGTTGTTCGTGGTGATGGGCAGAGTGGAAAAATGATCGTTTATCCTAACCCAAGTACCAATGGACGGGTAATGGTTGTGTTTGACGAAAGCAAAGTGATCCGTGATATGCTGTTAGTGGATATGTATGGAAAGCAAGTGCGGCAGTGGAGAGGTGTTTCTGATAATACGCTTCAAATTGATAACCTTGTTACAGGTATGTATACATTGAAAGTAATTGCACGTGAAAGCGGTGAACAAACCACCACCAAAATTATTGTTTCAAAGAATTGATAGGCAGGAATTACCCTTCGCTGTTTACTCAATCAAAAAGGCTCCTGATCAGGAGCTTTTTTTTGTGCTTTGCATCTATAAAAAATGTTGAGGAATTTGACGATGCGCAATGAATAGGATGTAGCAAAAGATAACATCTGTCCGAATCTTATTGCATACAAAGTGATTGATTGGCACGCAGAGGCAAAGAGGACGCAGCTGTTCTCTGATTTTTTTAAATGAGCAAACGCTCTTAATCTTTCGGAGAATAGTGAAGAGGCAGGCTTACATCGAGTGTAAAGCCATTCCCGGGCGAAGAAGTGATTTGCATGCTGCCATGGTTTACATGCACTCTGCTTTTAATATTGAGTATGCCCACCCCATTTACCGGATGTTGATGATCAAAGCCATCCCCATCGTCGGAGATATGCAGGAATACCTGCCCGTCATGTAAGGTTAGATCAATGTTCGCACGGGTAGCATTGGCATGTTTTAAAATATTAGCTACCTGTTCCTGTACAATACGGAAAATGGTCAGTTGAATTTTTTTGTCAATCAGTGTGTGTAGGTTTTCATCTTTGTAAAATGTGAATTTAACAGGATGGATATCGGACAGATCGTTGATGAGATTTTGTATGTTTTCCAACACGCCAATTTCGTGCATACCCGGCACTACCAATGCTTTTGAAATGCGACGTACTTCATCAATTACATTTTTGATGAGGTCACAGGATCGATCGAGGTATTGATCCCGTTTGCTTTCCGATTTCTTTGCCATTTGAATATATAGCTTTGCAACAGCGAGCAATTGGTTAAGATTGTCGTGCAACTCTTTGCCAATTTCTGCACGTTCGGTTTCCTGTGCAGAAATAACAGCACCTGTAATTTCCCGCTGCCGGGTAATGCGTTCCTCGATCAACTTTAATTCAAGCTCCATGGTTTCAGTAATGTCGGCCTGGATCGCAAAAAACTGGTTGCAGTTTCCCTGTTCATCAAAAAGGGCTTGCCCCTCCAGATGAACCCAAAATTTTTCACCGGCTTTCGTATAGTTGATGAGTTTGCAATCAAAGGGCTGTTGATTCTTTATTTTTTCATTGAGCGCTGCCACAACTTCTGCATTGGTTTCTTTTCCTTGCAAAAAATGGCCTGGCACTTGGCCTACTGCTTCATCTTTCGAATATCCGGTGATTTTTGTAAAGGCATCGTTTACCCAGGTAATATGTTGTTCTGCGTCTGTTACAATCACAGCATTCACTGTTTGCTTTGCAATAAGCGATAATTTTTGCTCACTCGCCAGCAGTAGTTGTTCTGATTTTTTTCGGGCGGTAATATCCTGTGTAGCGCCGATCATTCGCATGGCTACGTTGTTCTCGTTGTAAAAAATATGTCCGCAATCGTGTACAATCGCATAGCTGCCATCCATTTTCCGCAGGCGATATTCATCTTCCCATTTTTCCTCTGTGCCTGTTGTAAGGATTGTTTGTAATCTGCTGAGTAAGCCATTGCTGTCGTCGGGATGGATGCGGCTCTCCCAATAACTCTGCGGAATAATTGCGTTTTCAATCGGGTAACCAAAAATGCGTTTATGGCCGCCATCGATCCAAAACAATTGTTTCGCCTGAAGATCCCATTCCCATAAACAGTCGTTGGTTACTTCTGTAACAAACAGATACAGATCCCGCAACACTTTCAACTTCTGTTCGGGATTGGCAGGTTGACTGCTGCAGGTAAACGAAATAGAAATTGTTTTTCCCTGCGGATACACAACTCCCTGAAACCAGGCGCCCATCTCTGCCCAATACTCTTCAAATCGAACAGGTGTTTCTAATTGAAATGCTTTGTAATAGTTCGCATAAAATTCAACTGGCAGTAGTCCTGAAAATGTTTTCCAGAAATTATGACCAATTATATTTTTTGCTTCTACCCGTAACAGTTTTTCGGCCGCAGTATTCCATTCGATCACATTCCAATTTTGATCTACTGCAATAAAACCATTGGTAAGAATTTCCCGTACGGTAGTGGTTGCAATGGTTGATTTACTGTTGCTGTTAGTTGTGCGGCCTTGGGTGGCAGAAGGATGAAGTTGCTGATCGTTCATATAAACGAGGGGTTAATTGAAATAAATGGAAGCTCTAATAGCTTCACTTATTCGTATCCGCTTTTTATAATGGTCAGGATCATTTTAAACCGTCCATTCGGGCGAATGAAGTTGGGTAAATGCGCAGGAATAATGATGCCTTCGCCCGAAGTAAGTAAATGTGATATGTTATCAATTACGATTTCCGCTTTGCCTTCAATGATCTGTGCAAACGTATCGAAAGGTGATGTTTTCTCCGTTAAACCTTCGCCACTGTCAAACGACATTACGCTGATGTTGCCGGTTGATTTTTTAATAATGGTTTTGATCACCACTGAGTTGGGCATGTACTCAATAATTTCCACAATTATGTGGGCTTTCGATTTTTCCAGTTCCGAAATGTCGACCTTGTTGTTGATTTCTTCCGTGCTCATAGTTGGCGTTTAAATGGGTTAAATGCAAGTTGCTGTTTCGTTGATTGTTGCTGTGGTGTGTCCTGTAGCCAACATCTAAAGTTCTGTAAAACAACGCCGGTTATGTTATACAAGCCCGTGGTGGGGTTACATCATTCATACTTTTAGGAATTTCAGACGGGTATGCAAACGAAAAAAGCCTTTGCAGACGCAAAGGCTTTAACCAAAACCTACTCTAAAAGGGTGAAGATTATCTTATCTTTAATAGAACATTACTGTAAAGCTACAGGCTCTTCTACGTTATTCTGTTATACGATCTCTGCAAAAAATTATAGAATTCACACCCGTATTTCCGGTAACGATCAAAGGATCTTTCTGCCCTGTATAATACGAATGAGAATGGCGATGACCGCAATAACCAGTAATACGTGAATAATGCCACCGGCATTGAAGGCAAAAAAACCAACGAGCCATCCAATGATGAGGATAACGGCAATGATATAAAGAAGATTTCCCATGATGTGATTGTTTTTAATGATTAAAAAAGATGAACAATTTTATAATGATTTTTTTATTGCCGGGTCAAGTTGAAAGATGCGTGCCTGCTGACGCATATCTTTTTCGTATTCAGTAATGGTATGCAGCACTTTCAGTTTTTCAATGATGCGGCTGCGCAGGTGCTCATCAAAACCATTTTTCTCTGCTTCATTCAATGCTGTTTCGTATTGTACAATAGCTGAAGCAAATTCTCCACTGTTCTCATCTTGTAATGCTGCATGGAACAGTTTTACCGAGCTGCTTTTTTTACGCCGCAGCATGTACCAGATCAATAAGGCTGTTGATACAACAAAGAAGGCGAGAAGAAGAATATTATTAAGCATACTACTGAATTAAATAGTTCCAATTTTGTAACCAACTGTTCCTATAACTCCTTCCTGACTACCTGGCGCTTTTCTTTCTGCAGTTTAAAATGTGTAGGTGTAAGCCCTGTTATTTTCTTAAACTGAGTACTTAAATGTGCTACGCTGCTGTAATGCATAAGAAAAGCAATTTCTGTGAGGTTCATTTCATCATACACCAGTAATTCCTTAACCCGTTCTATTTTATGTATGATGATGAATTTCTCAATAGTAACACCCTGTACTTCCGAAAACAGGTTAGCCATATATGTATAGTCAAGTTGTAATTTTCCTGCCAGGTAAACCGAGAAATTCACAGTCAACGGTTCCTCTGAATAATGCACCATTTCAATCACTATATTTTTTATGCGCTCGATCAGGATACGCTTCTTATCATCCATCAACTCAAGCCCTGATTTCGACAGTGCAATTCGAAACTCCTGCCGTTGCTGTTCGGTTACCATTCCCACAATTTCAGCTTCTCCTAATTCAATAGATGCATATGAAATTCCAAGTTTAGTCAGTTCATCTCTCACCACCATTTTGCAGCGAATACAAACCATGTTCTTAATGTAAAATTTCAAAAGATCTGTTTAGTTGTTTTTGGAAGCCACCAGCTCTTTTCTTCATCAGTTCAGAGCTATGGATAACCTCAAAACAAGCTTGTAGATGCCGTAGTAAAGGTGGAGCTATTTGCCGGCAGTTTGTTTACAGAATGCACATGTAGTGTTGTAAAATTCACACATCCTCCAGCATATTGCGTCGCTTTTCTTTTAATTTCTTGAAATGGGAGGGGGTAAGGCCGGTTACTTTTTTGAATTGTGCACTTAAATGTGCCACACTGCTGTAGTGCATAAGATAGGCGATCTCGGTAAGATTGAGTTCGTCGTATACGAGTAATTCCTTTACCCGTTCTATTTTATGTGCAATAATAAATTTTTCAATGGTACTGCCTGTTACTTCCGAAAACAGGTTGGCCATATAGGTATAATCGTGTTTCAGTTGATCGCTTAAGTATACAGAAAAGTTTACGATCAATGGTTCTTCTGAGTAATGAACCAATTCTACGATCACATTTTTAATACGTTGAATGAGCACACTTTTTTTATCGTCCATCAGTTCAAGTCCTGATCGTAATAATGCATCTCTGAATTGATCATGAAGTTCGGTCGTGAATTCAGTAGTAATATCTGCTTCACCTAAGTCGACAGTTGTGTATTGGATACCAAGTTTGGTGAGTTCTTCTTTCACCACCATTTTGCAACGGATGCAAACCATATTTTTAATATACAACTTCATAGACCTGCCTGTGTTTTGGTTTAACTTTTTTGCTAAATACCTGGTAAGCTGGTCTGCTAAGCCACACCTCTGTAATCTTATAAAGGTAGTCCTAATTTTACCGCTTTCGGCTGCTTCATTTTATGATTCAGATCAGACAGCCCGGCAACAATGGTTAGTTACTGCTGTCGATTGCAATAAAAACCTCTGTAGCCAAAAGCAGACATTGTTTTTCACTCCTCAAACTACCACAACGAATCCGAAAATTTTGAAACCTGTGAATCATGTAAACAATTCTGCAACTTTTGTAACGAAAGCCATATCAAAGCAGCCCATCTTTACAACAAATAAAAAATACGTTTATGCCGTTGCTGACCATTGTTGTAGTATTGATTGTAGCAGGAGTTCTTCTTTGGTTGATAAACACCTATATCCCGATGGATCGTAAGATCAAGAACATCCTCAATATTGTAGTTGTAATAGCGATCGTGATCTGGCTGTTAAAAGCATTTGGATTACTTGGTTCTATTGGCAGCATCCGTGTATAAGGGACTGGCCAACTACTTTTAATAATGGTTTTACATGAACAGTATTTTTTACTGTTGTATGAACAAAATGAAAAACATCTCAAAGCTGGGCATTGCGGTAGTTGTGATCATGATCACGGCGCTGTTGATCTCCGGCTTTTTGTATGTGTTCAGCGAGTATATACTGCGTAACACAAATTGACAGCCGTTTCAAACAAACGTTTTGAAATGGTGATTGCTATTTATCACTCAAACAAAACGTCATTCTTTATGTCACTCACTCTTCTGGAAGCAGTACAAGCTGAATTAGGTTATCCGCCGTTACAAAAAATTGATCCGAATACACAAGTTGTAAAGGAAGATGATACAACACCTGATGAACATCGGTTCAGCCAGGCAAGTATACCGGCTGTGCTTACTGCTTTGTATAATTACAGTTGTAGCGACGTAGGTGCCACGCATATACTGGAAGCCGATCCCGCAACACTTTGGGGCGATAAGATCTTTGCCGATAACAGAACTGCCATTGTACAACACATTGCGGAGTATGCAAACTACACAACAGAAAATGTAACGGAGAAATTAAATACCATAGCTTCTTGTGCAGTAGGTATTATCTGGAAGCAAGAGTTGCCGGAAGATGCAAGCATGCACCATGTAAAGCGGTATATGAGCAGTCAACTGCCCCATATACTTCCATACCTGCCGGCGGTTTTGCAAATGGGCGAATTGTTACATAATAATACATTGGACGATCGTACCAATAAAATGGAAGGTCCCTTATCGAATTTTATACGTGCACTTGGAAGTGGATTTTCCAAAGAAGAAACCGCATCGGAGAAAAAGAACTAGTCAGAGGTTATCTACATCAGGAATCAAAAAAGCCCCCCGATATTTCGGGGGGCTTTGCAGTAAATATAGTTAGTTGATTAATCTTTATGCTGGAATTGATAAAACACACCCAGTTGAAAACCTCTGTTAAATGATTTCGAACTGCTGCTGTTTTCATTGATGTTGGTTAATCCATGGTTATAACGTGCATTCAAACCAAATCCTGATGGAACGTGTATGTAACCAAGACCAACACCAATGGTAACATCAAGTGCTTTTAAATTATCTTTTATATCCGTCTTTACATCATTTGTTACGGAGTTTGCACTCATCAAAAAGCCAAACTGAGGGCCTGCCTGTAAACGGAAACCATTATCAAACATGTATTGCAGGATCAACGGTACATTGATGTAGTTGAGGTTTAATTTGGTTTCAACACCACCGGTGGTATATTTTGCGCCTTGGCCAGAAAAAACTATTTCCGGTTGAAATGCAAATTGATCACTGAGATGAATATGACTAAATATACCGGCATTGATGCCCGGCTTCAGGTCGTATTTAACATCGTTGCTGTTCTTAATATTGTACAGGTTTAATCCTGCTTTAATACCAATGTTCATGTGTTGTGCATTAACCGCACCTGAAATTACTACAGCCATGAGGGCTAAACTTAAAAAACGAATCATATACTTTACTTGTTATTTACGTGAAAGAGAATCTGCCTGTGCATTAAAGCAAAAGAGGTAGAAGTGGTTTGTTGCATTTTACTGTGTAGTGTTGGGCTTATTCGTTTGTACGGACTAACAGCTTAAATACTTTGCAAAGGTGCTGCATATACACCCAACACATGTTACACAATTAAACTGATCGGTTACACAATTCACATGTTTGCCGGTAACAATGTTTTTTTTGTAGTGATGATGCTATGTGTGTTTGATGATAGCCCGTTTGATTGATGAGTTTCTAAAGAAAACGAACAATCAATAGCAGAACAGAAGCCAGACAGATCATTTTTGTAGTACAATTCATTTTCTTATCTTCCTCGAATGAAATGAGCCATAACAAATGTTGATACCAACTGAACTGTTCATTGGCGGATAATCCCGGTAACTATCGGGAGCAAAAACAATAATAACGAATACATGAATCAAACGAATGCTTCCTCATCTATCTGGAAAGTGATTGCCGCCTCTTCGATGGGTACTATGATCGAATGGTACGATTTCTACATTTTTGGTATGCTGGCTAAAACAATATCTGTACAGTTTTTTCCCGAAGGAAATGATGTAGCTGCGTTGCTCAGCACATTGGCCATTTTTGCTGCCGGTTTTATAGTACGTCCGTTTGGTGCGTTACTATTCGGACGGCTCGGCGATCTGATCGGACGTAAGTACACGTTTCTTTTAACACTTGTACTGATGGGCTCCTCTACATTTTTGATCGGCCTTGTGCCCGGTTATAAAACAATTGGTGTGCTGGCTCCCATACTTGTGTTGTTACTTCGTTTGATTCAAGGATTGGCCTTGGGTGGAGAATATGGTGGTGCTGCTACTTACGTGGCCGAACATGCGCCGTCGAACAAACGTGGTTTTTATACAAGCTGGATACAAACCACTGCAACACTTGGTTTATTTGTTGCATTGGGTGTTATACTATTAGTAAAATCAAGTATGAGTGATGCGGCTTTTGACGCAGAGTGGGGTGGCTGGCGTTATCCTTTCTGGTTATCGATCGTGTTGGTGGGTGTTTCTATTTATATCCGTATGAAGATGAAAGAATCGCCGCTGTTTGAAAAGCTGAAGCATGAAGGGAAAACATCTGTAAATCCATTGAAGGAAAGTTTCAGTCACAAAGGAAATTTTAAAATGGTATTGCTGGCGTTATTTGGTGCTGTAATGGGGCAGGGGGTTATCTGGTACACAGGCCAGTTTTATGCGCAAAGTTTTCTGGAAACAAAAGTGAATCTCAATTTTGAACAGAGCCGTACCATTTTATTGTGGGCTATTTTGTTTGCAACACCTTTCTTTGTGTTTTTTGGTTGGTTGAGCGACAGGATCGGCCGAAAGTGGATCATGTTGATCGGTATGTTGCTGGGTGTAATTTTTTACCGGCCCATCTATCAAAGTTTTCTCGATAGTGTTGATCATACAAAAATTGAATTCGTTGATCTGAAGGTTACAGCAAAACCAATAATTGAAGCAGCACCAATTGCCGGTACAAATGGTTTTGTTCGCTCTGTTACTACATCGTATGCGTCAGCTAATGGCTGGGCATATACAGAAAAAGTAAAAGATACCGTACAACAGCAAGGGGATCTTATTATCAACAAACCCACAACAACCTACAGCGACAGGCATTTGCCATCACCAGTGTTTTGGAAATTTGTGTGGCTGGTATTTGTGCAGATATTTTTTGTAACGATGGTGTACGGACCTGTGGCCGCATTTCTGGTAGAACTATTTCCAACCAAGATCCGTTATACGTCAATGTCGTTACCATATCATATCGGCAATGGTGTGTTTGGTGGATTGGTGCCGTTCATTGGTTTGCTGCTCACCACAAGTTTTCCTGCTGATCCGTTGGTGGGGCTTTGGTATCCGATTGGGGTAGCGGCCTTGTGTTTTGTAATTGGCGTTTTATATCTTAATAATAAAATTGATCCCAACGTAAACGATTAATATATGAACAACTTGAAACGATATGCCGGTATAGTTTGGATGATCATGGGTCCTGCTGTTTTTGTATTACTGTTACTCGCAGCCTGGTATAATATTGACAGTGCAGGAACAAAGGATATTAACAAGCCCATTCCGTGGATCATTATCATAACTATTTTTTCACCGATTGTAGTTGGGCTCGTGATCTTTGGATGGTATGCATTTAAAGGTGAGTACGATCATTTACCGGAAGATTCTACTGAACTGACTGATTAATGAAACGAAAACATGTTATAAAAACAAAACACTGAGTAACTGCTCAGTGTTTTGCTTTTCAGTTGTATAATATCTTACTCAAGCCTGAACGATATTTTACAAACGCATCCAAACGTTGTTACTTTCCCGTCTTTTACATGTGCTTTAATATCCTGTACATACACCGAATCAATATTCCGAACGGTTTTAGATGCTTCGGCAACGGCCTGTTGAATGGCGTCGTCAATTCCTTTTTCAGATGAAGCGATCACTTCAATTACTTTAACAATTGGCATAGCTGTAAGTTTTTTGATGTTTAAAATTGGTTTACTCCTTTAAGGTAGAGAAACTATTCCGTAACATCAATAGTATCATTGTTTCATATTTTAGATGTGTTGCAACAGAATGCTGTCAATAAAAGATTATTCTCACAGTTTTTGTAAGTAGAAATATGTACTAATCAAAAAAATATATGTGAAGTATCCTCCAGCACCAATAAATGGTTGTTGAAACAACGAGTTTTGCAGTACAGAAAGGAAATAAGCTGCATCGATCGTTGCTTGATCTTCTCTCCTGTAGAACAATCCCACCTGAACCAACTGTTTTTACCGGCACTAAGTAGAAATCCTTAGAACCTGAAAAAGTAAGCTATAACAGAAATCCTGTTACAAAAAAGTGTACGTAAGTGATTGAATTAATTATCTCCGTGCCCAATATGAATACTATGATCATCGCTCAAATACCCCGTTCGGAAGAAATACGACTTGCAGATATTCAGTTGTACGATATCCTTGATACAGAACCGGAAACTGCATTTGATGAATTGCGTGAACTGGCAGCGCAGATCTGCAATTGCCCTGTATCGTTGATAACGTTGATCGATAAAGACCGACAGTGGTTCAAATCAAAACAAGGAATTGATAATGACATTTCCGAAACAAGCCGGGACCTTTCTTTCTGTTCACATGCGATATTAAATACAGATGTAATGATCGTTGACGATCTGTCAAAAGACGAACGTTTTTTCGACAATCCATTTGTAGCTGGTGAAATGAATGTTCGCTTTTATGCGGGTGCTCCAATCGTTTCACCCACCGGACAAAACCTCGGAACCATTTGTGTGCTTGACACCAAGCCCCGTACACTCAGCCCAATGCAGGAACGTGCGTTGGAGCTATTGTCGAACCAGGTAACCATGTTACTGGAGTTACGGTTAAAATCAAAAGTGATCGAACAACGCTCTGCTGAATTGATCAAACTGAAAAACCAGGCCATGAGCCATCTCATACGGGAGCAGGATGAAGAAAATTTATCGGTTGCGAGAGAGTTGCATGAAAATATTGCGCAGGAACTTGCTGCCGGGCGATTGTATCTGAATATGGCAGCCGATAGTGAAAATAACAGGTTGGAAAATATTCAGGAAGCAAGCAATGCGATCACCAGTGCGTTGAACGATGTAAAAAATCTATCGTACAACATCAGCCCTACTACTTTGAATCAAGTACCGATACGTGTACTGATGGAAGACTTTCTGTATCAAAAACAGGAAACATATTCATTTACCGTTCAGCTGAAAATAGTTGGCGATACAGAAACAGTTGATTTTGCCCAGTCAATGAACTGTGCGAAAATTGCTGAATCATGGTTGCAGGTATTACAGGCCGATAACGAGATCCGGCATGTTACGATCCGGTTACATATTACAAATCAAATCGAAATTTGTATTGAAGATGATGCAAGCAAACGTTTTGTAAAACAACGGGAGAAAGATCTGATCAGTAATATCGTGTATTATCGTGTTGTGAGTATGAATGGAGTGATACATTTCAGCGAGGCCGATACAAAAACAAACAGGTTTTGTGTAACATTTCCGTTGATGAAAAAGGAACAGTCTGCAATAGTTAATCCCTGAACTCCTGCGAGATCATCAAGCCATTTTTTCCACCATCAACAATACCGATGCCAATTCGGCCAAATGATTTGTTGAGAATAGCTCCACGGTGGCTGGGCGAATTCATCAATCCTTTGTGTGCTTCTGTAAGGGTGGAAGCATACGCAAGATTTTCACCTGCTTTTTTATAGGTAATGCCCGCCTGCCTCATCCTGTGAAACGGATCTTTACCCTCAGGTGTCATGTGCGAAAAATATCCTCTCGTCAACATATCGGCCGAATGTGCTCTTGCTACTTTTTTGAGGTCTTCGTCAATATTCAATAATTTCAACCCTTTCTTTTTTCGTTCGGCATTAACCAGCAGCAGCATTTGATATTCCAGATCTGGTCGAACAGAAAAATACTCAGTTGCATGAACTGTATTTTCAGTTGCTGCTTTTTTTGAATCATGAATGATAGCAGGCAAATAATTATTGAGAAGCGGAGTGATCATTGTTTCTGCATCGCTTGTGTAAGGCGAAAGAGCGGCAGCAATTTTACTCTTGTCTGCTTCTGCACTGATGTTCTCAAAAACAGAAAGTGAAAGTAAACGGGCTGTAATGGCAACCACAACAATTCCTGTTAACAAACCGGGGATCAGTCCTGTGATTTTATCGGCAAGATGAATATTGGAGTTGCCTCTTAGCATCAATCGCTGTATAAATGACAACAGTAAATAGGAAAGGATAAAGATGACCGGAATACTGATGGGTAAGTACCACTCTTTGAGTTCAGGAACCTGTTGCAGCATTTCATTCACCGTTACTGAGTAGAACAATACAGCAAGAGCAGCCGAACCTGCCCATTTGATCAATTCAAAAAATAAACGCATGGCTCCATACCGGTAGCCGATAAAAGTTGACAGTAGTAATAATGTTGCTAAAAACAGATCAACTGCGTTCATAGAAAATAGATTGCTATAAAAAAGCGGAGATCAACATGAATACAAGTGACCTCCGCTGGTATTAACGTACAGGCAGCTTTCTAATTGCCCTGTTTCTTATCAATAGACTTACCAATAACATAACCGCCACCGGCTCCCAATACACCACCTACCAACACACCGGCAACACGATTCTTTTTACTTACAACACCGCCAATTACGGCACCACTTGCACCACCAATAACAGCGCCTTTTGTGGCATTACTCCATTTCTTTTTAGCAGGAGTTGTATTTTGATAAACAACAGGAGCTGCGGTTGTTTGTTTGCGTTCAACATATCGAACAGTATTTGCGGCCTGCATCTTTTTCATTTCCTGTTCTTCTTTCCATTCCTGGAAAGCAGCAAACTCGGCTGAATCTAAGGCAGATAATACTTTCGTTTGATCTGTTGTTTCAACTTTTGACTTGCAGGATACCATGATCACTGCGAACGATAAAAGAGTAAATACTTGTTTCATAATTTCTGGCTTTTCAGGTTTAAAAAATTGTTTCGAACCATACCGGGTACAATAGAAAAAGCATGCCAGAAAAATTTGAAATTGTTAATGAAATCTTGCAAATGAATAAAAACTACCTGATTTTCAGCGGCACTGTTGTTGATTTGTTTTAACAACTCCAAACTGAATGATGCTGCTCTTAACATACGATTAAGAACTCAGCGAATGGTATTTTTAAAGCAATCAGCACGATCCGGCGAATAAAAAATCCCGGCTGTATCAGTTTTTCATGTCGATAAGCCGGGAGTATAGAGAAAGAAGCTTTGTACGCTTATTGTGCTGCTGTAAATGTTGCAGCAGGTGCTGAAGCAGGAGGTGCAATATCAAATGGTTCAGATGATGATTGCGGTACCGGTGCGTTGGAAAACAACTGAAGCGTTCCGTTTGCCGTTTGTGCAGCATTGCGAATACGCACGGTTATTTTTGGTAACGATGATGTTGAACCGTCGGTGCGTTCTGTTACTGCCAATACATCAAATGCTACAATGCCGAGATTGGCACCTTGTAAATTTCCGGTTAATGGTGAATAGTTGGTGCTGATGTCGCCATCATATACAACTGCCAGCACTGTTTTGCCAATCAACATCGTTAACCCTGTTGCACGCAATGGTGTTATGTCAGGAATTTTATCCAGCAATACTTCTTTATCATCTTCACCGCCGCCAAGTTTTGGACCTGCCTGTAAAAAATTGCGTGCTCCATTGGGTGTGGGTCCGGTGCTGATCCAGCTCGAAGGAATTGTTTTGAGTGCATGCCATCCTTCATCACCAACCTGACCGGTGTACAGATCAATTGTTTTTCCAACATTATTCTGGAAGTAGCGGAGCTGTTGGCGCAAACCAACAGTAGCCAGTTGATCGTTCACATCATTGGCTGAAAAATTATTGGGCTCATTGCCGTTGTCAATGCTTTCTTCATCAATGATGAGAAATACGGGACTTGAGCCATCGCTTTCATTGTTGGGATTGTTTTGTCGTTCGCAGGCGGTGTTGCCTAGAAGCAATACGAACACAACTGCATAGCTGGTAAGTTTCATGATCGGTGGTTGATTTTCACGTTGAATAGATGTAAGATGGACGATGATGTATCGTTGTTAGAAAATATCAAAAATCAAACCAAAGAAAGTAATGCTGTTATGAATTTTTTTTTGTTAAGCGTTTGTTCGTACACATGTTTTGATCGCTAAACAAGGGTTGTTAATGTGTATCTAAACAGGAAATGAAACATTCACGCTGCACCCTTTGCCCGGCGATGTGGAAAGCTCCATGTGTCCGTTATAAAGTTGTAACCTGCTTTGCATATTCCGGAAGCCAAGCCCTGCTTTCATTTGTTTTTTATCGAATCCCTTTCCATCATCCCGTATAGAAAGATGAACCTGTTCGTTGATTGTTTGCAGCTTGATGTCAATTTGTTTTGCTTCAGCATATTTCAAAATATTGTTCAGTTGTTCCTGCACAATACGATAGATCATCAGCAGTTGTTCATCTTTCAGTTCGCTTTCGTTGAATTCAGCAGATGCAAAATGAATGGACGTGTTTTTTACACGATTGATATCAGCGATCAGTTTTTCGATCGATTGCTGTAGAGTCATCAATGAAAATTGGGGCGGCTTGATGGTAGCCGACAGCATCCTGATCTCCTGTTGTGCTTCGGTAACGATCTGTTTTGCCTGGCTGATCATGGAGATATTTTTCTCCTGCGTTACTACTGTATTACTGAGGTACAGGTTCACGACTGTGAGCAGTTGCGATACATTGTCGTGCAGTTCTTCGGCCCAACGGTTCCGTTCATTTTCCTGTGCTTTAATAATGGTGCTGGCCAAACGTTGTTTGTGTTTTAACCGCTGGTTGAAATAATCAGCCTGCAAATTCCGTAACTGTGTAATGTCCTGGATCTCGCCAACCATACGTTGGGTCTTATTTGTTTTCGCATCACGCAACAGAAACAAACTGCTGATCACAGAATAATAAATTCCATCAATTCCAAGTAGCTTGTATTCTGTTGTCCATATATCCTGGCTGGACTCGATAGCTGTTTGACACTCTGCAGTGATGCGTGCACGATCAGTTTTATGAATACGTTCAAGGAACAACGCATAGAAATTATCAATCGTGGTTTTTTTGCCCGGAATAAAGAAGCTCATCTTTTCGTTGATGATCGCCGTATTTGTTTCAGTATCATAATCGATCATTCCGCCACGTGCTGCAACGTTGAGCGCTTCAAATTTTTGCTCTAAGGTTGTTTTTCTTTTATCGGAGTGCCGCAAACGTTCGAAGAGGCTGTAGCTGATGATGAAAAGAAGGATACTTGACAATACAACAAAAGCAATTCCTTTTTGATTCTGCAGATGAACCAATAAGGTAGCATTGTTGTGGGCAAGTTGTTCGGCCAATGCATCGCTCCAAAGTATCCAGATGATACTGAGCGTAAGATAAATACAGGTGATGAGTAAGGCGGAACCATATTTCGACAGATTCAAATGGTTGGTGTTTGGGTGCATGATCTTGATTTGTCGACAAACGTACAGTTGACGTTATAAGGTTGGAATGAGTATAAATAGCAATTAAGCTGACGACAATCATAATTTCATACAAAAAGTTGCAAGGCATTGTGTTAAACTTTTATAGTTGATGATTGTTTTGATTTCCTGTTACTTTGTTTTTTTAACTCAATAAAGTGAAGCGTATGAAGCAACTATCTATCCTCTCTGTTCTGTTGTTAGCCATTATTTCCTGCAGCCCGAAACTTGCTCCCGATCATAATTGGGATATGAAACGGTGGACCTTGTATGAACTCAAAACTGTACCTGTTCAATTGAGCGGTACCGAAAAAGATGCGAATCTCTTATTTGTCCCTTCACAAAAACAATTCAACGGCACCGGAGGCTGCAACCGCATTTCAGGCAGTTATACATTACCAAAGAAAGGAAGTATTACATTTTCAAATGTGATCTCTACAAAAATGATGTGTGGCGATCAGGCATTTGAAAATCGCTTTCTGGAAGTATTGAAAGAAGTAGATGGGTACGAAGTTGAGAATAACAGCATGTTACTGAAAAAAGGAAAAGAAATAGTAATGCGGTTACGATAAATATCTAAGCGATAGGAGCGTGAAAAGTTGAATTAGAAATTTTCAAACTGAGATAGTGTTATAAAGAAACATCCCGCAGTTGCGGGATGTTTTCTTTATGATCTTTTTTAATCTAAACCACCTCTGCGGGTTGGTTTGGTTTGCGCAGGCCATCTGCCCGGTTCACCTGTTCTTGGATTTACCGGTAATACAATTCGCTCACGTGAGGTTTTAGTTTCATCTTCACAAGCCATGTACACAAGTATAGCAGTAAGGATGGCGTTGCTTTGCACATCATCAAACACGATCTTGTCATAAGTATCACGGTTAGTATGCCATGTATATGAACCATACGACCAACTGAGTGAACTTAATGAAAAAGCAGGAACACCGGCTGCAACAAACGATGCGTAATCAGATCCGCCACCACCCGGATTACCGGGAAATCTTGTTTCAATCTGCTGACGGATATTGTTGGGCACTTTTGCCAACCAACGACCGATATAATCGTATGCATGCAAAAAACCTTGTCCGGAAATATTCGCTACACGTCCTGTTCCGTTATCCTGGTTAAAGAGTGCCTGAATATTCGGAACAATTTCAGGATGATCTTCTACAAATGCACGTGAACCGTTCAAACCTTGTTCTTCACTTCCCCAATGGCCAACAAGGATCGTACGTTTTGGATTTGGATATAATACTTTCAGGATACGTATCGCTTCCATCATCACCAATGTGCCGGTTCCGTTATCGGTTGCACCTGTACCACCATCCCAGGAATCGAAGTGTGCCGACAGCATCACATATTCATTTGGTTTTTCGGTTCCTTTTATTTCAGCAACCGTATTGTATGTGGGAACTACACCATTTTCTTTTGAATCGGCACGTACACTCAGCCTTGGAATATTTCCAGCTTCGGTTAGGCGATACAGTAAGCCATAATCTTCCAGTGCAATATCAATGGTGGGAACTTTTTTTGTGTTGGCACCAAAAATTTTATTTACACCAAAGCCTGCACTCCAGTTACTCATGATCACGCCAACAGCTCCTGCATTTTCCAACGCTGCAGGTAATGTTCTTGTAGTGTAGCCTGTTTTGCTGATTCGTTTGCTCCATGCAGATGACGCTTCAGTGCGTTCTTTTTTCATTTTCTCAATCGATTCCTTTGTACCAAACTCATCCCAGTTATAATCGGGGCGGCCGGTTGGTTGCAACATGGAGATCAATACAAATTTTCCTTTTACAGTTGGTAACCATTTTTGAAACGCAGCTGAATCGGCGAGGTCCGGAATCAATACTACATCAGCCGTAACAGTTTTACCGCCGGTGTTGGGGCTCCATGCCAATTGCATGCCTTCCAATGTTTTTACACGTGGATGAATCATATCCACATGTGTAATACCACGCTGCCATCCACGCCACTCGCCCCATTTTTCGTTGCGTGCAGTTATTCCCCAGCTCATGTATTTGGCTACTGCCCAATCATGCGCCTGTTGCATTTGCGGACTACCCACCAAACGTGGCCCGATGCCATCCATTAATTCCTGTCCCAGTTTTTTTAAATGTGAATTGTCGGTAGCCTCTTTGATAATGCGGCTCACCATCACAGAATCTTTTTGCTGTGCAAAGCCAACAGTGCTGAGCAGCAGCAACGCAAATAATAATCGGATCATGTTGATACAGTTGAAATTTAGTAATGAATAGCCCGAAAATAAGGAATGATGGCCGATGGAAAAGCCCGGAATTGCAGAATGTGATGAGTGGAAAATGAAACAGGCCCATTCAGCCGGAGTATCAGTTTTTTTCTTGAATGGATCGCAGAATTTTTAATGCATGCTCCCGTGAATTTTCAATAAACAGACGGGAAGTGTTCATGCCGCCGCAAATAACACCGGCGAGATAAATATTGGGCACATTTGTTTGATGGGTTTCTTCGTTGTAATCAGGCTTGCGTACATCATCATTTGATAATGCAATCCCCATCTTTTCTAAGAAACGCAAGTTGGGTTGATAGCCGGTTGCCGCAATTACCCAATCGTTTGGAATTGTTTTGATACCATCAGGTGTTTGAATGATCACTTCGTGTTCTTTTATTTCAATGATCGATGAATCATAATAAGCTTTGATGGATCCTTCTTCAATACGGTTCACTACATCAGGACGAACCCAATACTTTACACGTTCGCCCACTTCTTTTTCACGGATCATCATTGTAACATCAGCGCCTTTGCGCCATGTTTCCAAAGCAGCATCCACTGCCGAATTATTTGCACCCACAACCATTACTTTTTGAAAGGCATAAAAGTGAGGGTCTTTGTAGTAGTGTGTTACTTTCGGTAAGTCTTCGCCTTTTACATTGAGTAAATAAGGAATATCATAAAAGCCTGATGCAATGATGATATGATCAGCAGTATAGTTTTGTTTGGTACTTTGAATAGAAAAATTATTTGCTGATCGTTCAACTTGTTTTACTTCTTCAAATAAGTTGATGTTGAGTTTGTAAGCAACTGTAACTCTCCTGTAATACTCCAATGCTTCTGCTCTTGTTGGTTTTGCATTTACTGATACAAACGGCACATCCCCGATTTCCAAACGTTCAGAAGTGGAGAAGAACGTCATGTTGGAAGGATAGTTGTACAACGAATTCACCAAACATCCTTTTTCTAAAATAAGATAGGGGATACCTGCTTTCTTTGCTTCAATGCCGCAGGCCAAACCAATGGGCCCGCCGCCGATGATGATGATGGGATAATGTGTTGTTTGCATGAACAACAAATATACGGCAGGGTAGGATTGGTCTACTCCACAACCTTCGCTTCCCTTCTGCTGCCACTATACAATTCATATTCCAGCAAACGACAATCGATGGTACTGTTGTAAAATTCAATTCTGCGTTTCGCTTTCAGTCCGATCTTTTTTGCAAGTTCCATATTACCGGTAAATACATAACCGAAATAACCGCCGCATTTCTGTTTCATAAAATCACCAATGCGTGCATAGGTGGCTTCCAGTTCCTGTATATCACCCAGTCGTTCACCATATTCCGGATTCACCATCATGATGCCTTTTGCATCAGCAGGAACTTCTGTATCAGCAAAATCACAAACAGCAAATTCAATTAACTTTTGCACGCCTGCTGCGATCGCATTCTTCTTTGCATTCTCAATTGCTTTCGGACTATAATCAGTCGCAATAATTTTCAAATCAGGCACATCAATGATCTGTTCTTCCAGCAACGCATCTTCTTTCACATACACACTCTCATCATAACCCTGCACATGCATGAATGCATAATTGGTGCGGTACAAACCCGGTCTGCGGTTTGTAGCGATCAGCGCTGCTTCGATCGCCAGCGTACCCGAACCACACATCGGATTAATGAATGGCGACACACGATCCCACACACTTGCATAAATCGTAGCTGATGCCAACCCTTCCAACATTGGTGCAAGACCGGGGATTTTTCGGTAACCATGCCTCGCCAATGAATCACCCGATGTATCAACAAACACTTCGGCATCTTCATTCTTCCAGAACAAATGAATCACAGTGCCGGTTAACTCAGCACCTGTTGATGGACGTGTACCTCTGATGTCACGAAGACGATCAACAATGGCATCCTTCACCCGCAGGTTGGCAAACATGCTGTTGTTAATGGTTGGATTGTTTACATTACTCGTCACCGAAAAATAACCGGGATCAGGTAAAATGTTTTCCCATGCGTAATCTTTCAAATTCTTGTATACATCATCGCCATCATTGGCTTCAAACTGTTTTAAACTGTACAACACCTGGCTCGCACAACGCAAATTCAAATTGAGTTTAATACAATCGTTGATGGTGCCCGTCAACTTTACACCGGTAACAAATGCTTCATCAATGGCAAAGCCCAATTCCTTTACTTCATTTTCAAGATAAGGAGCAATGCGTTTATGGCAAGTGATGATGATGGAGGAGGGAGTAGTGAACAAGTTCATGGTTAATGGTTGATGGTTAAGAGAATGCAGAGTGGCTCAGGGTATTTGCCCTAAGCCCTACAACTTCAACCTTATTTTGCGACTGCAATTTTCACTTTCTTCCCTTTGATCTTTTGATCTTTAATTAAGTGAAGTGTGTGGTTGGCTTTTATTTTTTTCACGGCAACAAAGGCAAAAAAATCTTTTACTTCAATCAAACCGATATCTTCTTTTTTCAATTCACCTTTCTGACTCAGGAAGCCAACAATATCCACCTTGTTCACCTTATCTTTTTTACCGGCAGCAATAAACAACGTACTCCATTTTGGTTTTTCCGGAATTTCTGCAGTTTCAGGTAATTCAATTTGTTCTGCATCAGCAGGAATATACGCCGGCATTTTTTCATCCGGACCAAGAATTACAATAGCAGTGCCGCTTGCATCCATCCGTGCGGTACGTCCGTTGCGATGCGTAAACGCATCTTCTGTATGTGGTAAATGATAATGAACAATGTAACGGATATGTGCAATGTCCAAACCTCTTGCAGCAAGATCAGTGGTAACCAAAATATTCGATGTGCCGTTTCTGAATTTACACAAGGCCGCATCACGTTCCTGTTGTTCCATGGCACCATGATAAAATACATTGAGAATATCACGTTCTTTCAACAGTTCGCTGGTGCGTTCTACTGATTCACGATGATTGCAGAAAATGATCGTTGAACGGTTGCCCAACATACATACTAAGCGAAACAATGTTTCGAGTTTATCTTTTTCCGGACTGTGTAATGTTTTAATGGCAAGTCCGGTATCCGAATCTTCGTTGCCGCTGAGGAAATCAAGTTTCACCGGTTCGTTCAAACCAACAAACGAAGGAATTTCTTCCAGGTTGGTGGCCGACGTCAGCACCCGTTTTTTTATGGAAGGCAGTGAACCGATAATGAAACTCATTTCTTCCTGGAAACCCAGCTCCAGCGATTTATCAAATTCATCCAGCACCAATGTTTCAATACTGGCCACGGTAATATTTCCACGGCGGATATGATCAGCCAAACGGCCGGGTGTACCAATGAGCAAAGTGGGCGCCTGCTTTAAATTGTTTTCTTCGATCTCCCGTTTATGACCACCATAGCAACAACTCACTTTCAGATTGAGCTGCATGCTTTTAAACACATGCTCGATCTGGATGGCCAGCTCACGTGACGGCACAATGATCATTGCTTTTGTTTGATTGCCTGCCGCCTGTAACTGTTCCACCAGGGGTAACAGAAAGGCGAGTGTTTTACCTGAGCCTGTTGCAGATAACAGGATAATGTCTTTTTCTGATGCCTGTGCTTCCATGGAAGCCACCTGCATTTCGTTTAACGCTTTGATTTTTACGTTTGTCAGGACCTCTTCCAGCCAAACCGGTTTTTGTTGCATAGCGGCGAAGGTAATCAATTGTGGGGAGGTGGGTGTTTAGGGCAAGAATATTGAGTATAATAACTGAGTTGTCAACCATGAATAAGTGGCTATTAACTATCAAAACACAGTTATTGATGTTGGTGGTTGTACTAACAACAATACAAAAAATTGAATAATAAGTAATTGATATACAGGTTTTGTTAATTGGGAGATGTTGCGTATAATAGCAGAAATATAAGTGTTGGCTGATATTATGAAAACCCTGCTATCAATATCATATTTCCTACTCTGTGCAAATTGCTTTGGACAGACAAAGCTCCAAAAACTTATTGTCGCAGAATATAGAATAGACAGTCCACGAATTGGAAACTTTACCTATCTCGTTTCTTACAATTTTTCGAATGGAATTTTGCTTTCAAAAGACACAATACTTGGCGTGCCTACCAATAGAAAAGGTATTGCAGGCTCATATGTTAGGTATGATCTTGGAATAAATTTTATTTATAAAAATAGGTATGTAATATCAGGTATAGGAAATGTAATTGACATTAAAACTAAGTCGTTTGTCATGGAAGAAAGCGACGACTTTATATCAGCACAGGGCGACACTTTAATTTTTCACAGGGATAATATATTTACTGGTACTGGTTACTTAATGCTGGATTTAAAATCAAGACAATACAAATTTATCAATCAAGATAAATTGGATAAAGACAAAAACAGGGGAAGTTCCCCAGACAAATTACATTATCTCTCAATAGACCAATCAAAACTTCCATACAAAATATGGTTATACAATTCCAACAGTAAAAAGAAATTGGTAGTTCAGGATGCTGGACACGGACCTAACATAATGTACTCAAGTCAGTTCCCAACAATAGAAACAACTTGGCTAAACAATCATGCTTTTCTCTATGCCGTACATGAGACTAAGTTTGACGATGAGAAAAAAGATTATTCAAAAGTTACATTTCGTCAATATGACATAACCACTAATTCTGACCAAGTATTCTTTGTTCTGGATTCAGTCAGCAATGGAAAAACAAATGGAAGATTTTTTATTGACAATGTTGGACAATTAATTTATAGAAGTAGTGGATGGTCTTATCATTTAGTAGATACAGTGAATCGACTTTTAATAGATTATCCTTTTTATGAATTAGGCTTTGGATTTTCGACAGCCAATAAAGCAGAACAAGACGGAACGGTTCTAAAATACAATAACATAGACATAGGTAAACTTTGGTGTTCAAATGAAGTAGTCGGTGAAGATGTAATTGCTGTAGAGTTTGGTGACATTGGTTCTAATCTTGCATATCCAAAAGGATTTATGACTTGGTCAAAACAAACAAATAAATGGACGACAATAAGCATTCCTTGGCTTTCAAATCTCATCGGTTGGGTGAACGAAGAATAACATCAGTCAACATTGGTATTGCCAATAGTGGGGCTTGACATTGGAACAATCAGCAGCGGTAATTATGCCGTACATTTGTTCGGGATATGACCATATAGCCCAGCTTTAGTTCTTAATATTTAACTTTCTCAAAAGCAAGGCAGTTGTTCTAGGCGGACGAATATAAAATTCCCCACCATTGGCAATACCTGCTCGTTGTATGCCACTTTATCGGACACCCCACAAATGACAAGAAGACAAACTCTAAGGCTAATTTTTCATAAAGACACAATCGCATTACTTGCTTCATTGGTTTTTTTATGGTTTACAATAGGATTGCTGGATGACATTAATTATCGTTTTGAAGACTTGACTAAACACAGCGGACAATTAGTGAAAATTGACAGTGTGATTACGAGGGTTAAGGACAAACCACTTTTCAAAGAAATCACAAAAGAGTTGAGACTAACAATTGACACAGATAACAAATACTTTACTTCTATAACGACAAAAGACTTTGGTTATATTACAGGCAATGTTTCAATAGGCGACACAGTACATATTTTTACAAAGAAAAAACTGTGGGGAATTTTTGGAATGAAAAAGGCAAGAGACATAAGCCATTTAGCAAAAGGCGACATAGTTATAGTTGACTTTGAAAAATACCAACAATCATTATCAGGTGTTTTTCTTGTTACTTTAGTTGCTGCAATCGGGTTTTTCATTTATTATTTCGTTAGGACAAAACGACGATATTATTTCGATATGCATAGTAAACTTTGATGACAAAAAGCGGCATACAACAAGCAGTTTTGCAGCAGCGGGGGCGACGCAAAGCGTCGGTCATCACCTGTAATTCTATTTAGCTTTTTTAACGGTTGACATTTATCTATTTGGCTTTTGAATAAAAATTTATCTTTAGTGTCAGAGTTCAGCACTCGTCGCCAGATGCGACGTAAAAGAATGCCCCCTACCGCAAAGCTGTGAACATTGTAGGCAATACAGTTCGACATTACCGCCTAAATGAAATGACAATCACTAACCATATCAATTGACACTTTATTAATTCATGAGAAGAACATATATTTTTTTGCATTGGGGTTTGACACTTTTACTTGCGCCATTTACATCACAAGCCATTCTCTACATCTGGGGGACAAACCCACGTCAAGTAGTCGGACTATTAGAAGTTTATCCAATTACTTTAATATTTAGTATTCTTTTCTCTTTACCAACTTTTATAGTTTACTTGACAAGCTTTTATATCTTATCAAAATATAATATTAGTTCGACTATTTCTAAACTAATACTAGTTGGAATAGCTGTTCTGGGTGTTTTTGTAACAATGACAATAATCAAAGGCAGCATGAGTCAAGACATCACAATCGCTTATTGTTTGACAGCTTTTGTAGTGGGACTTAGTCTAAAACTAAAAACTGTCAATTTAAAAGCTCAAAACAAATCTATCATGACATGAAGTGCTGTCTTCTTTTTTCTAAGCAATGTCTCCCGCAGGGCACATTGCTTACTACGGTGCAAAACGTAACATCCCTTTCAGGAGAATAACTACGAATAAGTTTAATTTGAGTCACAAGCGAGATGTCTGGCCAAATTATAGTAATCACAAAGGGATCATTTAGAAAGGCCTGATTAATAAACTTAATACAGTAAAATTGTGTACGAACAAGTTACCAGCCAACTGATAAAATTAATTAATCTTGATAAAAGTGAGACATCACATTTTATAAGCAAGCTGCAAATAAAACAGTTTCAAAAAAAAGAGATCGTTTTAAAAGAGGGGGCTATTTGTAAGTTTTCTTTCTTTATAAACAAAGGCTGTTTCAGATATTTTTACAATATCAATGGCACAGAGAATACCGGACAGTTTTTCTTTGAAAATAGTTGGTATACAGATTACGATAGCTACCTCTCAGGAAAACCTTCTAAGCAAACGATTGAAACATTAGAAAAATCAGAAATAATTCTCCTGGCAAAATCTGATTTGCAGCAGCTGTTTCATGATATACCAAAGTTTGAAAAGTTTGGCCGCATCATGGCTGAAAATGCTTTTTTGGGTTTGCGTAACAGAAATGAGATGTTAACGAATCAAACGGCAGAAGAAAGATACCTCAACCTTATAAAAGAGCGGCCGAAAGTATTTGAAAGAGTTCCGCAACATTACATCGCTTCGTATTTAGGAATAAAGCCCCCTTCTTTAAGCCGTATTCGAAAAAGAATTGTTGAAGCAAAGTGATTTCTTAACCTGGGTGAACGTTATAAGGAAATAGACGAAACATCTTTGTAGTGAAAAAAATAAGCATTACAAAAATGAAAAAGTCATTCGTAGCTCTTGCAGTGAGCATAGCCTGCATTGTTGTTCAATTTGCAAATGCGCAGATGTCAACTACCTCAAAAACAAAATTCCCTGTGTATGGAGAGTTGGGTTTAGGTTTTGGACAGACGCTCTTTTTTGGTGATATGAAAGCGCAACTTACACAGTCGTATGGCGGCAGCTTTAACCCGGGTGTAGGTAACAATTTAATGATGGGTTTTTATATTTCACCTGTTCATTGGAAGGGCTTGGGTATTGGCTCAAGAATTAAGGGAACGTTTGGTACTTCTGTAAAAGGCGATAATGACGATAGTTATATTTTCAATTATTATAACCTTGCAGTTAGCGCAAAGTATTATGCCATAAGCGGTCAATTTAACAAAGGTATTTATGTACGTGGTAGTTTTGGTTTTGGTCAGTTTACAACCAAGCGGGTTAATGAAGCAAGTAATTTATACAAACATCAGTACGCAATCGGAACATCCTTGATGGGCGGCGTTGGCTATACTATTCCATTCAAAAAAATAGCATTAAGTGTTGAAACAGAATTTGATTATTCAAATCGTAATGGAACTATTGATGGAAAAGGAGATGCGGGTTATAAAAGTGGACAGATTGGTGGAAACGTTATTTTGTCGTTTTAGAGTGGTTTTTCTACAGAAAGCCAGGTGGAACTTACCTTTTCTGGCGCAGGTCTCTGACCTGTTGTCATCCGTTACTAAACCAATCCTTCACACTGCTAAATTTAGTAACACAAATGCACAGGTCGGAAGACCTGCGCATTTGAAAATTGAGTGAAAAATTATTTACGAACAGGCACAGGTGCTTGTTCAAAGTGTTTGTATTTGCCCAACAGTTTGCCGATGAAACAGGTAACTGGCATGATCACTTTTTTTACAAACGAAGGAATACTATCGATATCAAATTCAGATTTATAACGGGTAATGAGATAGGCACCATCAAATACTTCGGGCTGTGCTTTCCCCGATTTGTTTTGTGCCGCAAAAATGGACGAAAGAAAAAATACAATGTTATGTGCCGGGTAGATCCATCCTTTGCAATGCAGTTCATCATTACCTGCATTCCAGAAGCGATGCGATACACCACGTTTGAAGAGAACGCTTTCACCCGGTCCGGCAAATTGTTCGGTGCCTCCTTTTACAATATAACCGATACGTCCGCTTACAACTGTGAGGCATTCGTCTTGCAGCCAGTGTGTATGCATGATTGGCCCAAAGCCGGGACCAACAAAATTTTCAACGATTAATTTATCACCTTCTTTTCCTTTTTCGGTAGAGAGAAACACTAGTTTTTCTCCGTGAATATTTTTAATCGTGTGAGGCAACGAGTAGTTCATGATGTTTTATTTTTCATCAAAACTAGTTTGCGCTTATCAACGGCAAAACAGGAGGATGCATGTAACGTTAGAAACGATGGATCAATTGCAGGAAATGATCAATGAGCAGGAAAGCCAACATAGCTTTCCCTGCTCAACGATTTACGATTCAAGCCAAGGTTCGTGTACCCACGAACCTTTGTAAAATATTTCCGGTTCGTGAGACACGAATCCGGGGCGTAGGAAAGAGAAGCAATGTTCCTTCTTCAACGATTTATGATTTGCCTTTTCCGCTTTTGAGAAGGGCAACCAATAATAAAATAAATACGGCGCCACCAACAACCCACACCTACGGCTGTGTAAAGAAATTGGAATCATTTCCTTTTGTATTAATGTCGATATCCAGTTTTTTGGTTTCCTGTGCAAAACTGAAAACGGTCATTACAAGGCAAGTTACCAGGAACGATAATTTACCTGCCAACTTCGGGTTAAGAAAATTCATGTTTGTTTTTTTAGTTGATCTGTTTTTTTCATCTGTTTGTGTAACAGATACAGGGGTTGAAGTTGATTGATTTTCGGCAAACCGTTGTTGTATAACTATGGTTCAGATTTACATGTTTCCCACGTTTTTCCGGTTTGTTAGCGCAAGCGTCCCGCTTGTGCCATGAAAATCAAAACCTCAAATTTTTCTTATCCGTATTCACGCATTTCTTTTCATCTTCGCAGCTATTTTATTATTCAAATTTTTTCTGTCATGCACATCGAAGATTTTCTACACAAACTCCGTACACAACCCGAACGCATTTTGTTTACAGATACCATGGAAACAATTGAAGCGAATTATGAGTTTACTCCGGTTCGTTTTACGAACGGTAATGCTGTAAACGAAGAAGGCGCCAATTCAGGTTCATGTAAATTATTTTCATTTGCTAAATTGCAACAGTTAAGCAAGGATGAAACGCTGGCCTGCTTTGGTGATTACTATCGGGTGGATGTGCTGCAACATCCTGATGCAACCAATCATGCCAACATCCGCAATTTTATGATGACAGGTTGGGAAGGTATAGGCTTTGATGAAGAAGCATTGCAGCCAAAGTAAAAGGGGCGTAAGGGTTGCCAACCTTCTGCAAGCTGTAAAACAAATAGCGGGGAGTAAGAAAAGGTTGGCAACCCTGTATCAGCATCGGCGTCATCCGCCTTAACTTTACTAAATTTTTGCAGTTAATGGTTGAAGCAAACTATTCTTTCAAAAATATTCAGGACTTGGTTGTAAGTAAAACGGGTTGTAATGAAGAGGACGTTACACTTGATTGTGATATTGTAGATGATCTGGGTTGCGTCGGCGATGATCTTGATGAGTTGTTATCTGAATACTCCAGCCGTTTCAATGTTCAAATGGATTCATATTTGTGGTATTTTCATTCTGAAGATGAAGCACATTTAGGCAATATAGGACGGCATTTCTTTAAGCCACCTTACGAACGAGTACTGCATATTCCGGTTACACCAAGAATGTTATTGCAATCAGCGAAAGAAGGGAAATGGCTGGTGGCATATCCTGAACATACCTTGCCCAAACGGCGATACGATGTCTTTATAAGTTGGGGAATTGGTCTCGTGGTAATTCTTTTTTCATTTTTTACCTGTTCCTCTTAACAAATAAAGATCACCGACCCAGTAGCCAGCCGTTCTCCCCAATGTGTCAAACTCTTTGCGAGATGTCAGGCACGTAGCCTTAGCCGTACCTCGTACTTAGTATTTCGTAGTTCAAATGGATCAAACGCTCTGCGAAACGTCGGACACTTACAATCGTTATCTTTGCTCCTCAAATTAATTTGCCAAATGAAGGAAGTATATGTTATCTCCGCCGTTCGCACACCAATGGGTAGTTTCGGCGGCAATTTAAAAAGTTTAACCGCTACACAGTTAGGAGCCATTGCCATTAAAGGTGCTTTGCAAAAAGCAGGCGTTGATGCAAGCAAAGTTCAGGACGTATTAATGGGCTGTGTGATCCAGGCCAATTTGGGTCAAGCGCCTGCACGACAAGCTGCAAAATTTGCCGGCTTACCCAACGAAGTAAATTGTACAACAGTAAATAAAGTATGCGCTAGTGGTATGAAAGCCATTGCGCAGGCTGCACAAAGCATCATGCTCGGTGATGCAGATGTTGTAATTGCCGGTGGTATGGAAAGCATGAGCAATGTGCCGTTTTATGTGGATAGTATGCGTTGGGGAAATAAATACGGCAATACCAACATGATCGATGGCTTGGCAAAAGATGGCTTAACAGATGTTTACGATGGTAAGGCCATGGGCAATGCTGCAGAATTATGTGCAAAGGAATGCGGCATCAGCCGTGAAGACCAGGATGCGTTTGCGATTGAAAGTTATAAACGTTCACAGGCTGCATGGGAAAAAGGGTTGTTTGATAACGAAATTGTTCCTGTTGAAATCCCACAACGCAAAGGCGATCCCATTGTGTTTGCAAAAGATGAAGAACCTTACAATGTAAAGTTTGATAAAATACCAACACTCAATCCGGCTTTCCAGAAAGATGGAACTGTAACTGCTGCCAATGCAAGTACGATGAACGATGGCGCAGCAGCCTTGCTGTTGATGAGTAAAGAAAAAGCAGATGAATTAGGATTGAAACCAATTGCAAAAATCAAATCGTATGCTGATGCGGAACAGGCTCCTGAATGGTTTACAACCACTCCGTCTTTAGCGGTGCCCAAGGCAGTTGCCAAAGCCGGTTTGCAAATGAGTGATATCTCTTATTGGGAACTCAACGAAGCATTTGCAGTGGTTGGTATTGAAAACAGCAAGCGTATGCAGCTCGATCCAGCTAAAGTAAATGTGCATGGTGGTGCAGTATCATTGGGTCATCCGTTGGGAGCAAGTGGTGCAAGGATCATTGTTACGCTCATTAATGTATTGAAAGCAAATAACGCCAAGTATGGTGCGGCAGGCATTTGCAACGGTGGGGGTGGTGCCAGTGCAATGGTGATAGAAAATACAACCCTCTAAATCTCCTTAAAGCGAAACTTGCAAAACACAGTTTTATCTTGTTTAAACGTATCTATAATAGAAAGCTCTCCAATTTTCGGAGAGCTTTCTATTTGTAAACACTTGTATTTAGAGAGGGCTGTACAGCAGACACTCTCCTTGGAGAGACGGAGAGGGTTTTTAATTCGACACTACTTTCACAATCCTGTAAATAACCCTTGCACTTTGGTGCGTTCTCATTTTGTCAATCATGTCAAGGTTGTCAGGCACTACAAGATCGGTAGCCCAGGGCGTAAGCAATGCATCCTGTAACGTGCGGAACAGATCGTATGAAATGGTATTGAACTTCATATCGCCACCTGTTGGAGAAAGTACGCTGGCATTACCCCAGCCAATTTGCTGGGTTTGTTTTTTATCCATGGCTGTTTGAAGAAAAGGTTTCCAGATTGTTTTTTCTGCATTAATAAAAGCTCCCGGATTTTCAGAGAGGTGATAGTTCATCACTACGTAATTAAAATCTTTTTCCGGGTTCACGCCTTTTGCTTCTGCCCAATCTTCTGTTTTTAAAAAGATCTGACTGGTTACGGTTGTAAACGAACCGGTTTCCATTTGTGCCATTGAAATTTTTGGAAATAGTTTTGAAGGATCAAATGTATCGCCACTCCATGCAGAATCAATATTGGAAAATCCGTTAATGAATAAAAAATTGGAAGAATTAGTCAAATCGTATCCGCCCACTTTTTCAAACAAACCCCAGAAGTTCATCTTCTTTGCATCAATGGCTTTTTGTGCAACCTTGCTCCAGTAAGTTGTTTCCCGTTTAATGAATTCTTCAACTTTATCAGCAGGCACATGGCGGTATTGATATACTGATACCTGTGCATGCAGTTGCTGCAAAGTGATCAGAAATACAAATAGTAGTAAACTTAACAAGGTCGTTTTGTATATGGAAGAAATCTGTTTCATTGTATTGATTATTTAATAAAAGAAAATTGTTTAGGAAAAAACGGTTCATTATTTTGAACTTAAATCTGCTCTGTAGCTTAATAGTTCACTCCATACTTTATCCAGATAGTTTCTTTGAACATCTACCCAGCTATCCCATGAATCAGAACCATTAATGGCTTCATAACGTTCTTTCATTGGCTTACGGAAATTTGGCGCTCTTTCTTTCAGACCCTGTTTGTAACGTGTAACTACAGCAAATTGCATTGAACCCGATGAGCTAGAAGAATAGCCAGCCATTGTTTCGCCACCTGCCAGCCAGGCTTTTCTTAAATTTCTGATGCCTTCATATACTTTGCCTCCCCAACCGATTTTTGGAAAATAATGTGTGATGTTAATTTTATCGGAATAATCACCAATGGCAACTGTGCTCAGTGAATCAATAAAAGCATAATAAGCACTGGAACCTCTATCGGTTAAATGAATGGCCACACTTCTGTTCCAGTCATTATTATGTTCTGTTCCAAGGTTACCTCTGCCATCAATTGCTTCCCAACTGGTTGGACCTTCTGTGATATGATAGCCGCCTGCATCGGGCCCTGTTGTAATTTCAAATACACGCCAGCGCCAATCGCCTGTATGATATTTTTGAGCATGTGTAGCTAATGCTTTTTCAAATTCCAGCACCTTGTCAACTTTTGGAAACACACGGTTGACGTTTACGATATTTTTTGGCTGACTAATTCCAATAACAGGAATAAGCAGGCAAATAAGAAAAATCTTTCTCATTGTTATTTATTTAAAATGTGATTGGAAAAAAATGCAGCGATCGCTGTTTATTTTTTTGATAAAAAGGGATCGTTGATTTTTATAATGAAAAGGGGCGCAAAAATTATTTTGAACTGAGATCTGCACGCAGGCTCAACATTTCAATCCAGCGGCTTTCGATTGCTTTCGCATAATCTGCCAGATAATAATTCCAGGCTCCTGCGCCATGTACTTCATCAAAACGTTCTGCCATTGGTTTACGAAAACCCGGGCTCAATTCTTTCAATCCATTTTTTAATCGGTTAACCGTTACAATTTGGGGCGGACCGGAAAAACTTACATTGTAAACGGCCACGCTTTCATTACTGGCGGCCCATACTTTTTTTAATTTTCGTACCAGGTCGCCTGCTTCTCTGATCATTCCCGGTTTAATGAACATATGTGTGATGATGATCTTGTTACTGTAATCCGTGATGGCAACGTTACTCAGTTCGGTGTTGTAAACGGAATAGCCGGTTGTACCACGTTCGCTTGTATGTGGCGAAACATTTTTTGCCCAGTCAAGTGTGTGTTCTGCACTCAGGTCGCCACGTTGATCAAACTGGTCCCAACTCAACGGCCCTTCTGTTACATGAAAACCACCGGCATCTGGTCCCGTTTCAATATAGAACACCCGCCACTTCCAGTCGCCGCTATGATACTTCTGCACATGCGACGTTAATGCTTTTTCAAACTCCAGTAATTTGTCTGTTTTTGGGAAAACTCTGAATGTACTAACCACGTTGTTCTGGCTCATTCCAATAACAGGAACAAGCAGGCAGAGAAGGAAGATCTTTCTCATGTTTTGTTGTTTTAAAATGTAAATAAAGAGAGGGTAGTGTTGAGATAGGATGGGAATTGACATTAAGTTAGAGCTATTCCCAGCCAAATCAAAGGAGAAAGATTTGCATTATTTCGTAAAGATGGAACGGGAAACGTTTCACTAACGGTAAGCAACAGGTTGAGAAGGGAAGATACAAAGCACAAGAGAAAAGAATGAATGTACAAGCTATAAGACATAAGGTACAAGATGCAAAGCAGAGGTAGGAAAACTCATAACCTTTAAACCATAAGTCATAACTTTCTGGCTACACACATCCAATCCCATGGATATGGTTCTGCCAACCATTTGGGTGGGTTGTTGAATTCAGTTTTCCAGGTGTAGTTGATCTTTTCAACCCGGTCAACGGTAAACCCGTCAAGCGTCAGCAGCAGTTCAAGTTCTTCTTTCAGATAATGTTTGGTAGGAACGTTATCAATATCAGTAACACCTTGTTTGATATTTTTTGCAAGCGCATAGGCTTTCTCCACCGATTCAATTTTTTCTTTATTGTCATCATCCACATTCCAGCGGTGTGCAATAATGTTGCTGTAGAGTTTTGATTCGAGTGAAGGAACAACAAGGATCAATGTGCCGCCCTGATTCAAACATATATTGAGCGATTGAAAAAAGTTGATACGTTTTTTTAAATTATCAGTAAGGATGGCGTTGATGCATACGGCCACATCACACGGAGTAACGGTTAACGTATAAGCGCTCATATCCATGCGCTGGTATTCCACGTTGGGATAGTCTTTGCATTTCTCTTTGGCAATGTCGAGATTAATGGCTGAGATATCAGTTGCCACAACATATTTGAATGCAGTTGCCAGTAAAGGGATCCATTTGCCAATGGCACAGCCAATGTCGGTAACTGTTTTTTCTTTTGATGCCACTTCTTCAATAGCGCCAACGATCTTGCCACTGGTGTCGTTCTTAAGTACATCAAAAATTTCTTCACTGTAATTTGGTGCAATGCGTTCCCAATAATTTCTGTCCATTTGATAAATGAGTCTTTCGCTAAAGATAATTTTTTGTTGCTGATTGAAATGTATTCCTGTAACTTAACTTCTCAACAAAAAGCCATGAGTTTAATCACAATACGATATGCCGATGCCGCTGATGCCGAGCTGATCGCTGATATGAGCCGCACTTCTTTTTACGAAGCATTTGCAAAAGACAATACAAAAGAAGACATGGATATTTTCATGAGCGAGCAGTTTGCCAAAGAGGAGCTGATGAAAGAGGTGGAATTAAGTGAAGGCATTTTTATGCTTGCTTATATTGATGAAGAACCGGTTGGTTATGCACGGTTACGTGTTAAGAATAACCTTGCACATGAGCAGGCTATTGAAATTGCACGCATCTATGCACTAAATAAAGCCATTGGCAAAGGAGTGGGGAAGGCGTTGATGCAGGAGTGTATCAACAAAGCAAATGAGTTGCAGATGAAGTCGATCTGGTTGGGTGTGTGGGAACACAATGAACGGGCCATTGCTTTTTACCAACGCTGGGGCTTTGAACGTTTTGGAGATCACCAGTTCTTGTTGGGTACAGATCTGCAAACAGATTGGCTACTGAAAAAACCGCTGTAATACATCGTATTTCTACGGGAGTTTGTAGTACAGTCTATGAAAACCCCTGTAAATACAATGATTTCAGCCAAAATGCTTTATATTAGCATTATTCCAATAACTATTAAAAACATAATTCTATGAAACGATTTGAAAAAACACTTCCGGTTTACAATCGCAAAGACGTTCCACTTATTTTATTTATTGTATTTTTTTCGCTGGCACTCATCCTGAGTATGTGTATCAGTGCATATAAATAATTGCTGCCTGTTGCAGTAAAAGGCCGAAACCAAAACCTACTGTTCAAAAAAATGCCTCCCGTTTGCGGGAGGCATTTTTAGTTATTGTTTTTTCAGTACCAGTTTTTGCAACTCATCTTTTTTAATGAGCTCGAAACTTTCGGCCACTTCATTAAACTTCGATGGAGGAATGATGTGTTTGTGCAGTTGCAGCTCGGTGATCACATGCAGTTCATTACTGTCTTCTTTTACATTGATCGTGTTCTTATACCGTACATAATCGTTTGTCACTTCTTTTGTGGCAGGAATACTTTCCCGTGCAAACCCCGCCGGTAGTTTGTAGGTGATGTTATCGGTTTTCAGATACGGGTAATCAAATAAAAAATCAAACTGTCTGCTTTCTGCAGGTTTAATGGTTTCGTCGTTTAGTTTGTATTGCCGCTGCGGATAAAAATATTTACTGCCGGCTTTAAAATCGAAGAACTGCGAGTAAGCAAGTTTAATATCCACCAAATGACCATCAGCTGAATCAGCAAGAATTTTTACTTCCAGGTCGTCGGGTGTTTTGTAGCCGAAAGCGTTGACCAATGCTTTTTTTACCTGTTCTTTATTTTGACCGTCGAAGTATGCATTTACAGCTTCCCACATTTCACCTGTAACGTATACACGGCTAAGTAAGATGGCGCTCCCATCATCATACAATTCTGCGTTGGTAGTGGCACGCCATTGGTTGAGCGTGCTTTTGCTTCTTGGCGTTTTAGCGATCACACCTCCGTTTTCTGTAAGTAGTAAGGCGTTTCTGTTTTCTGTAAATGTTCCCAATACACCCGGCAGTGTTTGTTTACTGGTGCACTCCAGCCAAACAGAATCGTTCTTCAACGGCACGCAAAGTATTACATGATTGAAGATGCTTGATGCAAACGTTGGATCTACAGGAAATTCATTCGTGCCTGCATTGATCAATGCAGCATATGCTTTAATGCCCACTGCATTCAGCATGTTCTTCATGTAATGTGTTAAGCCTTTGCAATCACCATATTTCTTCTGCTCGGCAAACGAAACCGGAAAAGGTTTAAAACCACCAATACCAAATTGGATACTCACATAACGGAATTCTTTTTGCATATACCGGTAAAGGATCGCAATTTTTTCCTGATCTGTGGCTGCATCTTTTATTAATGATTTAAAAAATTCAACACGTTCCGGTTTAAACGGGTTTTCTTCTTCATAAAACGGGTAGGTCCATTTGCCAAACTCTTTCCAGTTTTCCAATGAGCCGGGATAACCATCATAACTGAATTGAGTAGGAGATACATCTACCCATGGAAGTGAAACCCAGGCGCCATACGATGATGTTTCTTTTGCAGGCACAGGTTTGTTATTCAGCTCCCATGTATAAACCGTTTTTTTATCCTCTTTTGTAAGGGTTGGCTCCTGCTTAAAATTGTAAACTTTGTATTTAACAGGGATGGCAGATTTTATTACGTACCTGCTTTTTTTATACGATTCTGTAGTACTTCCAAAAAACCATGGTTGAAGGTCAAGGATTCCTGTGCAGTTGATCTCATATTCTGTTTCGATGGTACAGGGGGTTCCGGGTACAGGAAAATCAAGTTCATACAGTTTGTTATCTGATGCAAGTGTAATACCATCGTAAGTGCCTTCCAGTTTAAAATCCTTTTTCTTGAACCGGGAAACTTCAATGCCCAGTTCATTATACACTTTAATGGTTATTTCTTCCAGCTTACGAAATTTGTCAACGCCAATACGCACAACCGAATGTCGTAAGCCTGCCTTTGTAAGCACAGTAACAATGTTGTGAGAACGAATTGTCATTTTGGAAGGCGATTCAATGTCGATCTCGCTTTCTTCTAAATGATAGACTGCATCGGCATCTTTCTTTAAACTATCCGGCAATGTGATGGACGAGTAGTTTAGAAGTGATTGAGAAGCTGCTGTGTACTGCAGCAAAACGATAAAAAGAAGTGTCAGTAGGTTTCTCATGGTTTGGGGATTGTTTTGCGTTTGAATACGATCTGCTCATTCAGCATTTCAAACAGTTTGGCGTAGAATGTTTTGAAATCGAGATACTCATCCACATAATAGGTTGGACGTTTTATTTCCAATGTATAACGCATCGAAACAGTGTTCTCATTTTTGTTTACGAAGCGCTGTAGAACAATACTGGTGTCGGGCATGATCATCCGGATATTTTTCGGCAATTCTTCCGGTACAAGATTATTCGGAAAACGTATGGTGGTAAACATGTTGTAGTACTGCGTGTATCCAAACTCAATATCTGTAAATCGTTTGTCTGAAATAAAATCATTCGTTTCGAGTTCCATTAAAAAGTTAGGGGAGTAGAAAAGATATTCACCGCTGCTGTTGAGTGTACCTTGAAATTGTACAAGGTTTTCTAATGGCAGGCTATCGTTTTTCTCATTCTTATACGTGAGTGAATCAAACTTAAACTCCGGATGCGGGTTGTTGAAATAATCATCCTTGTATTGTTTTTCGCCTCGGCGGAGTGAACGCATCCGTTCATTTTTTGCATAGTCATGTGCAATAATATTGGCACTGCCTTTTAATTTTCCTTCTGCATCAATTTCACCTAATACAGATGTTATTAAACGGAAGCGGTGCTTCATATCGCCCATTACAATGAATTGTGCCAGGTCTTTATCAACTAAATATCCTTCTGTAAACTGAACATCCCATGGCGTAATAAACGGAGGATTGGTATAATTAGTAGCGTCCAATATGTACGGTTTTTGATCTACTTCTGCATATACATACACATCATTGAATTGATAAAGGAATGGATAGGCTGTATTTACTTTTCCATTTGTACGGGTGCTTACTAACACAGGATAGGCTTTAATATCTGCATCACGCAGCAGGTTTACCAATAATAAATTCATGTCTGCACTGTTACCGCTGTGTTTTTCCAATGCATTTTTTACACCTGCATCGCTCCATCTGCTTGTTTGTCCGTTCCACGTTACTTCTTTTTTTACAAAATTTAAAACGGTGACCATGCGTTGGTACGGATCGGTGATCGTTTTCAGATCGCTTTGCAAACTGGTTCCTTTAAATACATTTTTGCGTAGTTGTGCACCAAAGTATTCGTTCTCCAGCAGTTGTTCGGTTAGCTGCGGCCATGTAGTCATTCTTGGTTTGCCGTCAATAGCCCGTAACTGAAAATCGATTCGCTGCAAATAATCTTTTGCACTGCTCATATAAGGTTCACGATCCAATCCGGGAATATTGGTCATTACAAATCGTTTCACTTTGTTGATGCCTTCGGTAGTTTCTTTTACAGGTAATGTTCTGCGGATGAGATACGTAAACTCAAGTACTTCCGGAATTTCTACATTGTATTCGCTGTAACGAACAGGATGGGCACGTTGAAAGGTCCAGTCTTCAATTTCAATTGAATTACGTTTGCTGTCTTCAAATCTGTATTCAATAATACTTCCCACTTTTACATTGGGCAATGTAAATACCATCATCTCTGATTCACTGCCCAGCTTTTGTTCCATCACCGCTTTCTTTTCCAGCTTGGTGGTTTCCACTTCACCATTTGCGTTGAGGTTATAGGTATAGCCTTCAATATTGCGGATACGTTGTGCAGTTCCAACACTGTAATAGGGAATGCGTACGTTGGCAAGGTCCACCGCTTTTTCATTCAATATTTTAATGCGGATGCGATTGGTAGTTTCGTTTACAAAATCAGATGATGTGAAATAATATCTCACCTCCGCAACATCAAGCAGGTATTCTGCAATCGCTTCTTTATCATAGCTGCATTCTTTCGATTCAAATTCAGCTTTATCAATTTTTCCGAACGAAGGAATTTTTTGTGCGTTGGATTGTAAACAAAAGAAGATTGCTGACAGCAATGTGAAAAGGGTTCTCATGTTGATTGTGGTTTCAATTATACTACAAGTATAAAAAAACAATACCAACAAGCCTTCATATGTTTAAAAAAAGATCCCTCTTATTCTTGTAAAATAAGAGGGATCACCTACTGAAAAACTCAACGATTAATTTTGTTCTAATCCACTGAAGAAAAAGTTTCCTTCAATTTTTGCATTCTCATCACTGTCGCTTCCATGTACTGCATTTTCACCAACAGATGTTGCAAACAATTTACGGATGGTTCCTTCATCTGCTTTTGCTGGATCAGTTGCACCAATAAGTGTGCGGAAATCAGACACAGCATTGTCTTTTTCAAGAATAGCTGCGATAATAACACCGCTGCTCATAAACTCAACCAGCTCTCCGTAAAACGGACGCTCTTTATGTATTGCGTAAAATTCGCCGGCTCTTTCAGCCGAAAGTTTTGTTTGTTTCAATGCTACTACACGGAAACCTGCTTTAATAATTTTGTCTAAAATAGCACCGGCATGACCATTCTTCATTGCGTCGGGCTTGATCATTGTAAACGTACGATTGCTCATGATTTTCTTTGTTTTTGCGGCGCAAAGATAAGGGAGAAGGAGTAAGGCACAAGGATAAAGGCACAAGACACCCGTAACCCATAACTCTTACCTCATAACTTATCCATTTCCCCTACATTTGCAACCGTCTTTATGCAAGAAATCAACGAATTATATCCATTATTGAGCACGCCCGCCAAGGTTGTGATCACCACCCACCAAAAGCCCGATCCTGATGCAATGGGCTCGTCGCTGGGTCTTTACCATTTATTAACGCAACTCGGTCATACAGTTCAGGTGATATCACCTACCAACTGGGCGGCCTTTCTCGACTGGATGCCCGGCTGTGAAACAGTGTTGAATTACGAGATCACCATTGATAAGAGTAATACAATTATAAATGATGCAGATTTGATCTTTTGTCTCGACTTCAATGCCCTGAACCGTGTTAAACGCATGGCGCAGGTAATTGAGCAGGCAAAGGGGCAACGTATTTTGATCGATCACCACCGTGAACCGCAAACAGAAGTGTTTGCTTATGGCGTTAGTGATACAACGAAAAGCTCCACCTGTGAGATGGTGTACGATTTTATTGTAAAAAGCGGACATGCTGATAAGTTGAACATGGACATGATGCGCTGCCTGTATGCCGGTGTAATTGGCGATACCGGTAGTTTCCGTTTTGCCGCTGCATCTGCAAGTGTGTTTGAAATGGTGGCCGATTTTAAGCGTCGTGGCCTGGAGCATACCCAAATTCACGAAAATATTTACGATAACTTCCTCGAAAACCGGTTCCGCTTTATCGGGCATGTGCTTACCAACCGGATGGAGATCGACTACCAGTTGAATACAGCACTTATTTGGGTAACCAAGCAGGATTTGCTTCGCTACCAGATCAAAACCGGCGATACAGAAGGTTTGGTGAACTATCCGTTGGGAATACAAGGCATTAAATTGGCCTGTATTGTGATAGACAGGGACGAAAAAAGAAAATGGAGCTTCCGCAGCAAAGGTGACTTTGATTGCAATACATTTGCCCGGCAATATTTTAACGGGGGTGGGCATTTCAACGCAGCAGGCGGGGAAACAGATGATAGCCTGGATACAACCTTACGCAAATTCAAAGATGTTATTCAAGAATATAAATCGCAGTTAGAAACGTTTTAAAAACAAACAATGAAGACAATTCAATCAATTTTTGTAGCCATGCTGGCGGTAGTGGTGCTGGCAAGTTGCGGTGGCGGCTCTTTCAAAAAAGCAAAGAGCGGTTTGCTGTACAAGATCATTTCTGATGGAAAAGGTGCACCGTTGAAAGCGGGTACATTCATCAAATTCAACGCTATTGTAAAACAAAAAGATTCTGTTACCTATAATTCATATGGTAAGATCCCTGCGTTTACAGCTGTTGACAGTGCAGGTCGTCCGTATGATCTTTCTGAAATTATTCCAATGATGAAAGCAGGCGATAGTGCTGTAATTGTGCAAAGTGCCGATTCAATTGCAAAATTGAATATGGGTCAAATGCCTCCGGGTATGAAGAAAGGTGATAAGATCACCATCACCATCCGCATTACAAAGGTGATGAAAGACATTACTGAAGCGCAGAATGAATTTAACGCTGAGATGGAAGCGCAGAAAACAAGAGAGTTTAAGGATGTAGAAGCTTACCTGAAATCGAAGAATGTAACTGCTACTAAAACTGCCTTGGGTACTTATGTTGAAGTGTTGAATGCAGGTACTGGCGCAAAACCAGACAGCGGTCAGCAGGTAATGGTAAAGTATACCGGAATGAATTTCGACGGAACTAAGTTTGATTCAAACGTAGATACAAGTTTTGGTCACGTTGATCCATTGCCATTGGTAATTGGTCAGCAGGGAAGTATTCCTGGTTTTGAAGATGCAGTAAAACAAGTAGCTGTTGGTGGTAAAGTGAAAGCTTATATCCCTTCTATGCTTGCTTACGGAATGCAGGGCTCACCTCCCAAGATCAAGCCTTACGATAACCTGATCTTCGAAATTGAAGTGTTGAGCATTGGTGCTCCAACGCCGCCTGCTCCACAGCAGATGCCTCAACAAAACCCGAACGGACAACAATAAGATTCGATCTTAAATGAATAGAGAAAGGAGACAGTTTACTGTCTCCTTTCTTATTTTCTGAAATAGTTGATCGGTTTTTTTTCGGCTATGCGTTACTGTAAGCTTCGTATAGTTTGATAGCTTCTACTGCTTCCCTTACATCGTGCACCCGTAGAATAGATGCACCTTTTGTCAGCGCAAGTGTATTTAGTACTGTTGTTCCGTTCAATGCTTCTTCCGGTGTAACATGCAATGTTTTCCAGATGGTTGATTTGCGGCTTAGCCCTGCCAATACCGGTAGCTGAAACAGATGAAACACTTCCATCTGCTTCAGTAATTGAAAATTATGATTGATAGTTTTGCCGAAACCAAAACCCGGATCGATGATGATATCTGTTATACCCGCCGCTTTGCATGCCGCTGTTTTTTGAATGAAATAATCCACCACTTCTTTTGCAATATTATCGTAGGTGGGTTTGTCCTGCATGGTATCAGGTGTGCCTTGCATATGCATGGCAATAAACGGAATATTTAAAGAAGCAACTGTTGAAAGCATGTTTGTATCCATATCACCGGCACTGATGTCGTTTACCAGATCAACTCCTGCAGCAACGGTTTCTTTTGCTACAGTTGCATGATAGGTGTCGATCGATAAAAAAACAGATGGATAATTTTCTTTGATGCTTTTGATGGCGGGCAGTACTCTGTTCAACTCCTCAGCTGCTGTTAAACGATCGCTGCCCGGCCTTGTGCTTTGTCCGCCAATATCCAGGATTGTGGCACCTTCGTCAATCATTTGTCCTGCTTTCTGTAACACATCGGTTTGTTCCACACGGCTTCCGCTGTAAAATGAATCGGGTGTAATGTTGAGAATGCCCATTACCACCGGTTTATCCAGCACCAATAATCTTCCTTTGCAGTTGAGTGTGTACATTGTATTTTTGGGAACTTAGCTGAAGTTCAGCACGAATTAACGAAACAATTTTCAACCGTTCATGAATACGATCGAGCAATATACGCAGGCAGTAAATCAGTGCAGGGATATCTTTAAGAAAAAGACGAGTGACTATGGTACTTCATGGCGGGTTTATCGAACTATTTCCATTGTTGATCAGATCTATATCAAAGCCAAACGTATACGCACCATCCAGGAAAAACAGGAACAGAAGATCGGTGATACCATTGCTTCTGAATTTAAAGGTATCTTGAACTATGCGGTGATGGGGTTGATCCAGTTGGAGCTTCCTCCCAGTGAAAATGATGAGTTATCTGTTGAAAAAGTAATGGAGCTGTACAACGATAAAATTGCAAAGGCCCAATTGCTCATGCTCGATAAGAATCATGATTACGGTGAGGCATGGCGTGAGATGAGCCAGGAAAGTTTTGTTGACCTGATGCTGGCCAAGCTGCAACGCATCCGCCAGATATTGCAGAACGATGGCAAAACCTTGGTGAGTGAAGGAATTGATGCCAACTATTACGACATCATCAACTATGCAATTTTTGGTTTGATCCTGATTGAAGAAGGAACGCACAAGAGATGATGTCTGATGTAGGATTTCGGATTTTAGATTGGCGATTGCAGATTATTTGCCTATTAACTGTTGACCATTGCCAATTGGTAACTGCTATTCACTACAACAATTCACAACATGAATAAATCGCTTACACTTGCCCGTTGGTTCGTTGGTATTCTGTTTATCTTTTCCGGATTGGTAAAAGCCAATGATCCACTTGGATTGAGTTATAAGATGCAGGAGTTTTTTGAAGCATGGCAATTATCAGGCTTTCATGATTATACATTGGGAATGTCAATCCTCATGAATGCGTTTGAAATTATTGCAGGTGTTGCTGTAATTGTTGGATGGCGCATGAAACTCTTCAGCTGGTTGTTGTTATTGCTGATCGTGTTTTTCACATTCTTAACGGGCTATGCATGGCTGGCTACCAATCCCGACGGGACAGCCAAGTTTGCTTCCTGTGGTTGCTTTGGCGATTGCCTTCCACTTACACCACAACAATCGTTTTTGAAAGATCTATTACTCTTGGTTCTGATTGGTTATATTTTCAAACATCGCAATAGCATTCAGCCAATGTTTAAAAAGGAGATCATGAACTTCATTTTTGTTTTAGATGCAGCGGTGCTTTCATTGGCTTTTCAATGGTTCACGTTGAAATATTTGCCGGTAGTGGATTGTCTGCCATTTAAAAAAGGTAATAACATTCTTGAATTACGGAAAGTTCCGGCTGATGCGGTACCTGATAAATACGAATACAAGTTCAAATACAAAAAAGACGGGAAGGAGCAGGAGTTTGCAATGAGTAACCTGCCGGATAGCACATGGGAATTTGTTGAACGTAAACAAACTTTGGTAGCGAAAGGAAAAAACAATGAGCCGAAGATCAAAGATTTTGATCTGAAGACGATGGATGGCGCTGATATATCGGGCGACATATTGGAACAAAAAGGCGAATACTATTTGTTATTTGTGCAAAGCTTTAATGACTTGAAAACAACTGATGAATGGATAAAGCAAGTATCGGAGCTGGCGAAAACAAAAAAATTATTACTTGTTACCAGTGTGCCTGATGCAGCAAAAGATTTTTTTGCATCAGATGTTATATTGGGTCAGTTGGATATTATTACATGCGATGTAACAGCGATCAAAACAGCAGCACGGGCTATTCCAACATTGTATAAAATGAATGGACCGGTGGTGATGAAGAAATGGAGTGCAGCGTCATTCAACAAATTGAACTAATCAATACAACCGATCATTTGGGTGCTTATCTTCTTCGCAAATTATTTTATGGTCTGCTCGTTTTAATGGGCGTGGTTACCGTTGTGTTCTGGATGTTCCAGGGCTTTGGTGATCCTGCCCGTTTGGTGATGGGACAAACCGGCGATAGTGCTACCATCGCCAATATCAAAAAAGAACTGTACCTCGATCAACCCAAATGGAAACAGTTCCTGTTGTATGTAAATGATGTGTCGCCCATTGCCGTACACAGCAAAGAAGAAATTGAAAAAAAACAACTTCAAGGTTTGTTTATTGGCGGAGAAAGGAATTTAGCAATTAAGCTACCTTACCTGCGTCGCAGTTATCAAACAAAAAAACAAGTAGGTGAGTTGTTGATGGAAGCACTACCGGGCACCATTATGCTGGCGGTAGCGGCCATGTTGCTGGCAACTATATTGGGAGTGTTTCTTGGTGTAGTTGCTGCGGTTAAAAAAGATACATGGATGGATACCTCTGCTGTGTTTACCAGCATCATCGGTATTTCTGCACCCTCTTTCTTTATGGGAATTTTGATTGCGTATGTGTTTGGTTTTTTATTGAGTAAGTACACCGGGCTTAACATGACGGGCAGTTGGTTTGATATTGATGTACAAACCGGCGAACATTATTATACATTGCAAAATCTCATTTTACCTGCTATTACATTGGGCATTCGTCCATTGGCAATCATTACACAGCTTACACGAAGTTCAATGCTGGATGTGCTCAACCAGGATTATGTGCGTACTGCTTATGCAAAAGGATTGAGCAAACAAACGGTGATCTGGAAACATGCATTACGCAACGCATTGAATCCGGTTATAACAGCGGTGACAGGTTGGTTTGCGGAATTACTGGCTGGTGCCTTTTTTGTTGAATATATTTTTGGATGGAAGGGCATTGGAAAAGTAACTGTGGAAGCATTAGAGAAATTAGATTATCCCGTTGTGATGGGTAGTGTGCTGATCAGTGCGTTTATTTTTGTGTTGATCAATATGCTGGCAGATGTGTTGTATGCAGTTGTTGATCCGAGAGTGAGAGTAGGGTGATGATATGTACGATGTTATATGTACGATGTACGCACACTCCGACAGATGGATATTTGGAAACTGTAAGTTTAAAACAAAACCATATGCGTTCAATTCTGCTTTCTTCATTCATTCTTTGCTTGTTTTCCTGCACGGAAAAGCCAACAGCGCCAACCGTTGCTGACTATTTTAATTACGGCGACAGCGGTGTACAAACTGCCGGGGTACGTATGATTCCCATCAAAACACCTGTAGGTGAATTCAAGGTGTGGACAAAACGATTCGGTAATAATCCACGCATTAAAGTATTGTTATTGCATGGTGGTCCGGCAATGACGCATGAATACATGGAATGCTTTGAAAGTTTTTTTCCGAAAGAAGGTTTTGAGTTTTATGAATATGATCAATTGGGTTCTTATTACAGCGATCAACCAAAAGATAGCAGTCTTTGGACCACCGAGCGCTTTGTTGAAGAAGTGGAACAGGTACGTCAGGCTATTGGTGCTGATAGCACGAATTTTTATGTGCTCGGTAATTCATGGGGTGGTATTCTGGCAATGGAGTATGCACTCAAGTATCAACAACATTTAAAAGGTTTGCTGGTCGCCAATATGATGGCGAGTGCACCCGAGTATGGAAAATATGCGCAGGAAGTATTAGCAAAGCAAATGGATTCTTTTGTGCTTGCGGAGATACGGGCAATTGAAGCAAAAGCTGATTTTGCAAATCCTCGCTACATGGAATTGTTGTTGCCGAATTTTTATAAGCAGCACTTATGTCGCCTGGAAGAATGGCCCGATGGATTCAATCGCACCATGAAGCATGTGAACGGTGAAGTGTACACGATGATGCAAGGCCCAAGTGAGTTTGGTGTTGGTGGACGATTGGCAAAATGGGATATCAAAGCAAGGTTAAAAGAAATAAAAGTGCCAACGCTCATGATCGGAGCAAAACATGATACAATGGATCCGGCGGCCATGGAAGAGCAAAGTAAGCTGGTGCAGAAGGGCCGCTATCTCTATTGCCCCAACGGAAGTCACTTAGCAATGTGGGACGATCAACATGTGTTCATGACAGGTGTCATCGATTTTATTAAAGATGTAGATGAAGGCAGATTCTGATTGCTGCCTCTATAAAATTCAAGAGCTGCCTGGAAAGGCAGCTCTTTTAACGATTAACAGCTGACCGATTGCACAGCCAGTATTTTTATGTGGATCACATCCATTTTGTGAGATAGAGTTTGAACTCATCTCTTAATTCATTGATCACTTTTTCAAATACATCAAACTCTTCTTTTACTTTTCCGTGTTCAAGTATTTGTTTCGTTTCAACTCTTCCGCCGTGGTCTTTGGCATCAAGCATGGTTTTATGAACATGCTCATTGATGTTATGCCGTAACTCATCAATGGTATTTCGCTGAATGATAAATTGATTTTGAAAATGTTCAACGCCTTTCATGGCATCGATGCCGGTATTTTTTGTTGCTACCTCTGTCAGTCGTTTTTCCAGAATGTCAAGTTCATTGTCATAAAAGTCAATTGCTTTTAACCAATCCTGGTGCTCGGTGCTGAGATGTGGTACTGAAGTATAGCTCATGGGATTCCGTTTTAATTGTTTCTGTATCTGTTGACGGTTTCAAAGTTTCGTCAGATCAGGCAACTAAAAAATGATGGAAGTCAGCAGAAAAGATGAGAGTTTTCAGTGAGAAGGTGAATGAGCTGTGTACCTGTTACTTAATGATCACTTCTTTCACCGCATGTTCATCGAACATTTCGTTGATGCGGTTACGGATCTTTTCTTTTTGAAAAAGAAGTTCCTGTTTGAGTGGAGCTACGCTGGTGGTAATGATGAGCTGTTGATTGATGAGTTTAATATCGTCGGTGTACTTGGCAATGGTGGTGCCCATCAACTCGGCCCACACGTCTTTAATTTCCAGTGCACGCACCCGTTGCTTGAGTTTGCTCTGACTCAAAAACTGTTGCATTGCTTCCTGTAAACTCATCTCGCCCATAGTACGAAGGTAATTGAAATTGGTGAGTGGTGAATGGGCAATGGTCAATAGGCAAAAATGAAGTCTCAGGTTGCTTGTTGTTCTTTGCCGATTGCATATTGCCTGTTTTATTCTAAACAAGTTCGATCAATTGCACCTTTTTGCCCAGTGCTTCAAACGCTGTTGTAATACGGTTGGGGTGAGGGTCGGTTAAGAATACCTGTCCGCCAAACTGCGTACACACATAGTCCAATAAGTTGTGCATTCGGCTGTCGTCTAATTTCTCAAACACATCATCAAGCAACAAAAGCGGGGCAAAGCCTTTGTGTTGTTTCAGTTCTTCTGCTTCTGCCAGTTTTAAACTGAAGAGCAAACTCTTTCGTTGCCCTTGTGAAGCCGTTTGCTTAAATGGTTCTCCGTTCAATTCAAACAAAAGATCATCTTTATGAATACCAATAGAAGTGCGTTGCAGTAAATAATCCTTCTCCCTGTTTTGTAACAACAACTGATCAAACGACTGTTGCAATAACTGACTTTCATACTTCACTGAAACAGGTTCAGCTTTTCCTGCAATTGCTTGATAAAAACGAATGACCTGCTCATTAAACTCCGGCAAAAAATTTTTTCGTTGTGTGTGGATAGCATTGCCTGCAGTGATTAATTGTTCATCCAATACATCAAGCAGTGCATTATTTCTTGTTTGTGTTTGTGCGCAAGATTTGAGGAAGCTGTTACGCTGCTGCATCACTTTTGTATAGATAATGAGTTGTTGCAGATAAGCAGCATCCATTTGCGACAGCAGTGTGTCTAAAAATTTGCGACGCTCTTCACTTCCTCCAATGATCAGTTCCACATCGTCTGGTGCAATAACTACGCAGGGGTATTTGCCGATATGCTGTGAAAATTTTTCATATGCAGCACCATTACAACTCACTTCTTTTTTTCCTGTTTCACGTAGTACAATACTCACCGGAATATCCTGTCCGTTATCATCCAGCAAACCTTCTACACGAAAACCAACTACACCATGCTGCACATTGTTGGCATCAACCGAATTAAAATAACTTTTGGTAAAGCAGAGATAGTGAATGGCATCCAGTAAATTGGTTTTGCCAATGCCGTTTGCGCCTGTTATTGCAACAATCGGCGCATCAAACGTAAAACGTTGATGGCTGTAGTTTTTAAATTGTGTAAGTGCAATGGATCTCAGAAACAACATCAGCTGCAAGATAAGAAGCGGACGGTTGTAATGTTCAGCCGTCATCGGCTTTTTGATAACAAAATGGTAAGAATGAAACCGTTTTATTGTTGTAACTTAACCAACGCCTTTTTTAACAATAAAAACTTACAACAATGGAAGAGAACAAAAGCACCCAGACAACCGATTCTGAAAAGCAAAGTTGGACCGACAAAGCACAGGATACGTTACAGGACCTGAAAGCAAAAGCGTCGGAGTATGCCGATAAAGCGGAAGACAAGCTTGAAGAACTGAAAGACAAAGCCGAAGATAAATTTGAAGAATTCAAGGATAAGGCAGAAGATGTGGTGGATGATCTGAAAGAAAAAGCCACCGGGCTTTGGGACAAAGTAAAAGATAAGTTTGATGGCGATGATGAGCCAGCGAAACAGAACCCCGGCGTTTAAATCGTTCAACAGGCTGCAACACATTGCAGCCTTTTTTCTTTCTTTGCGGTATGGACTATCTTTTTTTACAACATGATCTGCATGCAATTGAAACCAAGGTGTGGGAGTTGTTGCAGGAGTCAGTTTCATCTTTTAAAGCTCCCTTTCATACAGGTGTAGTAGCTACGATGGATCAACAACAACCACAAGTACGGACGGTTGTATTGAGACATGCAGATGCCACGCAAAAGAAATTGTTTTTCCATACCGATATACGTTCTCCAAAAGTGCATCAGTTGCAGAAGCAGGCGCAAATGAGTTGGTTGTTTTATGATAAAGACATCCGGATGCAGCTTCGCTTAAATGCTACGGCAATTGTTCATCTGGATGACGAGGTTGCTGACAAAGCATGGGAAGAGTCGAGGCTCTCCAGCAGATTAACGTATACTACATCGTCAGCTTCGGGTACAACTCTTTCAACACCAGAGTTGATTGATCTCAATCAAAAACAAGTAGAGCCGGAACTGATTGATATTGCTTGGAAAAATTTCTGCGTTATTGAAACAACGATACAACAAATGGATTGGACATTTCTTCATCACAGCGGTAACCGCCGTGCTTTGTTTCAATACAACTCAAAACAATTTCAATGGATACAGGTATGAGTTTGTCAGCTGCTGATTATGTTGAGCAATTAAAATTGCAACCACATCCGGAAGGTGGTTTTTACAGTCGCACCTACGAAAGCGAAGAACAGATACCTGCTGCTGCATTGCCTGTACGGTTTGGTGCAGATCGATTGATATCAACTGCTATTTATTTCCTGTTGGAAGGAACTGATTACTCTGCTTTTCATCGTATCAAAAGCGATGAGCTCTGGCATTTTTATGCAGGTGGCGGGTTGCAGATATATGTGATACATCCCGATGGGAAAGGAGAGATCTTATTGCTCGGTAATGATCTGAACAACGGTTATCGTTTTCAGCAACTGGTAAAAGCAGGTTGCTGGTTTGCATCAAAACCCGCAAACGAACAAAGTTTTGCTTTGGTTGGTTGCACAGTTGCTCCAGGCTTTGATTTTGCTGATTTTGAAATGGCGAAACAAGAAGAATTGTTGAAGATATATCCGCAATACCAGCATTGGATTCAACAGTTGTGCAGGTGAGCTTTTAGCTTGATTTTTTTTTGATAAAAGACAACCGTTCTTCTCATTAATTCGTTAATATATCAAACAAACATTATTATGAGAAAGAATTTGCAAGCCATTGCACTCTTTTTGAGTGCAGGTTTTATCGTTGCATCCTGCTCTAAGTATGCCGATCAAAAATCAGAAGTTAAAGCAAGCCTCAGTGAAAGCCAGCTTTCAGCAGAAGCCAATCTTGGGAGTCATGAAATGGACAATGATCCCATTGTGTTTACACAAGTAGTGCAATTAGAGGGCGCACAGGAAGTTCCCGCTGTACAAACAGATACAAAAGGAATTGCTATTTTACGTGTTTCAAAAAGTAAGAAATTGTATTCCAAGATCATCATCCAGAAATTGGCAGAAGGTGATGCGTTACGTTTCGCTCACGTACACGCAGGAATGGCTGGTATGAATGGGCCTGTACGTATTGGTCTTGCCGATAACGCTTCACAGTTTGGAATTAATAAAGTGATCCAGTTAAATGATATGCAGTACACATTAATTACGGAGGGCGCTGCGTATGTAAATGCACACTCCAATTTTTTTCCTGGTGGTATTGTTAGGGGACAAATCGTCCGGTAGTTGAGGTGATGATAATAAAAAGGGAAGGCTTTGATCGAACCTGTATTTTGCATACGGAATTGATCAAAGCCTTTGTTTATCGAAGATTGAGGATGTTAAAAATTCTGGATGGTCATTCTTCGCTTTTCTTTCAGCTGTTTAAAGTGGGTAGGAGTAAGACCGGTTGCTTTTTTAAATTGAGTTGAGAGGTGCGCCACACTGCTGTAATGTAATTTGTACGCAATTTCTGAAAGTGTAGCTTCATCAAATAAGATCAGTTCTTTGATGCGTTCGATTTTTAAAGAGATCAGGTATTGTTCAATTGTTGTTGCTTCCACTTCCGAAAAAAAGTTGGCAAGATAGCCATAGCTGTGATTTAGTTTTTCACTCAAAATTGTAGAGAAATTTTTCACAGGCTTTTCATCACTGTTGTAAACATAATCGATCATAACAGTTCTGATCTTCTCAATAAGCACACCGTTTTTTTTATCAAGTAACTCAAGTCCGGCTATTTTAATTTTTTTGCTCAAACGCTCTTTGTCTTCGTCTGATACATCATGTTTTGTTTGAATTTCTCCTAACTCAACTTTGTATGTTTCAATTTCTAATTCTTCCAATGCCTGCGTTACAACTACTTTGCAGCTTTCGCAAGCCATATTCTTTACATAAATGATCATTTGTCGTTTTTCCCTTACTTACTGAAAAGTATTTGTTTTACCTGTTTGAATGGCGTACATTTTGCAACGCTTTACTCACAAGCTAAGCTTATTAAGCCGATTGTGCCGAAATGCTTTGCCAGCGATACGGAGCACTTTGTATAGAATAGTTCAATTGTTGCTTGCTAATGAGGGATAGATGCATGAAGTTGATGTAGTTACGGCTTAATGATTCAGCAGGTATCCTTACGAATGAAGCGTGTTTCAAGAAGTGGGCACACCAAATAGTTTTCGTTCGCACAGCATACACACTTTGCTGATCGCTTTGTTTTCGGGTTTAAATATTGTGTTTTAGCGATCTGAAAAAATGGGACAGCTATTCTCAATTACAATCATGAAATGATCAAGTGAGGGGGAGCTTTATTGCAGCAATCCGGAATCTCCGGCGTAATCCGGATCTCCGTTAACTTTAATTATTAATGGGCAAGACGTTCTGCCAACACCATTTAGTAAAAAACGCCATTTCTCATTTCCATTGGCTGCGTCAAATGCATAAAAGTAACGTGTGCCACCACCACCTACATATACAATGTTGTCCGATACCGCAGGGCTCGCAGAGTTTGGTAGAATTTCTTTTTGCCAAATGCTTGTGCCTGTTGCAGCATTCATCGCATGAATCTTCATATCATCAGCAGTAATATAGACAATTCCGTTTGCTACTGTTGGACTTGAACTTACACCTGTATTACTCAATTGTTTCCAAACCAGTTGCCCGGTAGTTGCATTTATTGCATAGAAGCAACCTTTTTCCGAAGTTGAAATATTGTACCATGCACCTATGTAAACAATGTTATTTGCAACTGTTGGCGATGATTGCTCAAGTGAAATTTCGTTTGCGTAAAATCTCCATACAAGGCTTCCGTTTGATGCATTAATAGCATACAGGTAACTGTCACGACTGCCGACATAAATAACGCCATTAACCAATGCAGGCCCCGATTGATTAATCATAGCCCCGGTTTGATACTGCCATTTCAGTTCTCCTGTTGATGCATTCAATGCATACAATTTTCCGTCGGAGCTTCCAAAGTAAACAGCTCCATTCCAAACAGTGGGACTTGCACTCACATTTGCGCCAGTGCGGAAACGCCATTTCTCATTTCCATTGGCTGCATCTAAGGCATATAAATAATCATCGTTTGTGCCAACATAAATTGTACCATCAACAAAAACTGCATCTGATTCAATGCCCGTTGTGGCAATTGTTTTTTCCCATCTCACCGCTCCCGTTTTAGCATTAAAAGCATATACTTTGTTGTCGATACCGCCAACGTAAATTGTTTCATTTGAGTAAGTGGCACTTGAATAAGCAAAGGATGCGTTGCTTTCATATTTCCACGCAAGTTTTCCGGTTACAGCTTCCAATGCGTAAAACGTATTATCATTCCCAAAATAGACAAATCCCGGCGGGGGATTATTTGGTTTAACAACCACCGTATAAATTCTTTTCGTTTGGTCCTGAGCAGTAACCGTGTATTGTACCGGTACATTGAAATTTTGCGCTACACCGCTTGCGGGAAGTATGGTTAAACCTGTAATTGTGAAATAGGGCGTTAATGGGTTCCTGTTGGTGTTGTATGGAACTGTTACAATTACTGAATCCTGAAAGATTTTAATAGCAACTTCACCCGGTTGGAACGATGTGCCATCCGATTTTTTTAAATCAAATGAAACAATCTCTTTGAATGAATTTGGCGTGGGCGGTTTTTCGCAACTGAAAAGAAAGCATAATATAATGAGGAGCAGATTGCCTTTATAGTGTTGCGTTTTCATGTTGGAAAGATAAGATTTTCTGCGAAATGCCACATAACAGGAATGCTTTTGCAGCCTTAGCAGGTTGCTCGGCAATAAGCCCCCAATAATGTTTGTGGTTTTGTTTATTCGCTAAGTTTAAAATGAAATACCGTTTGCAGGTGCTGGTAGTAATGTTTATCGTTTGATCCAACAGGTTTTGAGCCGGTTATTATTGCATTGTTACATTGTTCACTTCTATCCAATAGCCATCCGGGTCTTGAAAAAATATTTGTTTAATACCATCAGCACGTATGTTCACTGTGTTTGATTTACCCGGCCAATCGCTATACGGAATTTTTAAACGCTTGAGATTTTCAAGAAACGCATCAAAGTTGCCACTCGTTAAACCTGCATGAATGGCTTTGTTGGTAATAACCGGTTCTTTAATTACCGAAATAAGATGCAGTTCTCTATCATCACTTAAGGCAAACCAGCGGATACCTTCAATAGCCGAGCGGTTGGTGATTTCCTTTAGTCGTAAAACTTCTTTATAAAAAGTAGCTGAACGGTTTACATCTTTCACCGATAAGGCCAGGTGGTTAAATGCAAATTTGAAAGAACTTGTATCCTGTGCGTGTAACTGTAGGTAGCAAAGAAGGATCAATACAGTAATTATTTGTTTCATTTTGATGTCTTTATGCTTTACAAACCTTGTGGATTTTTATTGCTGAGTATCACACGAATTTTTACAGAGTGATTAGTTGAAGGTATCGTTTTTCAGGAAAAGGCAATCGATTTCGCTTCGACGATATTTATCACCCGTTCCTCATTTTATAAATCACCAGAAAAGCCAGCACAATCAACACCAAAATCAAAAAAGTTGTAATGATGATCAATGATTGATTTGGCACGGGCTTGTGTTTCCGTTTGCGGCGTTGCTGCTGGAGTTGCAGCGAAAGTTTTTTGTTGAGATCGGCAACAGCATGGTTCATTTTTGATTCATCGGCCATGCGCAAACCTTCTTCGGCATCGCTCATCATTTCCGATGCGGCCAGTCGTTGTTCTACTGCATTGCGTTCTTCGGGCGTAAGTGTTCCCTGCAGGTATTGGAGTAATTCCTGTTCGGTGAGGTCGTCCCGCTCGTTTAATATGTCGAGTAACTTATCGCTCATGTTTTTGTTGTTTGAGCAAAACCATTTTCAAGTTACGTTTTCCGTTTTGAATATAGCTTTTTACCTGCATCAGTGTAAAACCGGTGCCGGTTGCAATATCGGTATAGCTTTTTTTCTCTAAGTAAAACTGTTCAATGCAGATGCGTTGTTCAGGTATCAGTTCGCTAACGGCCTGGCGTAGCTGTTCCAGCAGTTCATCTTTCTGCCAATGCTCTGTATGGTTAATGTCTTCGGCGGGAGTGGTGATCATTTGCTCCTTTAATTCCTTGGGCAGTTTGCCTTTATCCCGCAGTTGCATGAGGCAGTGGTTTTTGGCCACCATGTAGATCCAGCTTTTAAAATAATCTACCTTGTATTTACCAAGCTCTTTAATACTTTTTTCAAACACTTGCTGTACCGCATCTTTGGCTTCTTCTTCATTCTTTAAATATTTCATACACACACCAAACAGCAGCAGGGTATAACGTTGCAGGAGCAGGCCCAGCCATTTATTATCGCCATCATGGTAAAAGCGTTGGAGTAATTCCTGGTCGGGTATGGTGGAGTAGGATGCGTTCACAAACAGGATTGTACGGTCAAGTTAGTTATTTTACTCAAGAGATGCACAGGCTCATAAAATTCCATATATTCATTCAAATGTTTTTCAAATGAATAACGCCCTTTGTGTTGTTCCGGTTGCCCCACTCCGTAAGGAGCCCCGGCATGAAGCGGAAATTACATCCCAATTATTATTTGGCGAAGCCGTAGAACTGCTGGCATCCCATGGCGAATGGGTTGAACTGGTTTGCCTCTACGACGGTTATACGGGTTATTGTATGCGGAACCAACTCACCGAAGTAAGCGAAGCGATTGCGTTGCAGGATCAGGTTGCATTGGTGAGTACATGGAGTGGGGTAATGATGGTGAATGATCTTCCCATGCATGTGCCTTTTGGCAGTGCAGTTCCGGGTTTACAAAACGGCGAAGCCATGTGGGGCGACACGAAAATAAAAAGCAGCAGTAAGTTGGTAATGGAAGGAGCGCATGTGTTTGATGAAGAGAGTATTCGTCAGTTGGCTTTTACGTATTTGAATTCAGCTTATCTCTGGGGCGGACGTTCGGTGTTTGGAATTGATTGCAGCGGATTTGTACAGGGGCTGATGCGCTTTGTTGGAAAGAAAATGCCACGTGATGCTGCACATCAGTCGATGATGGGAGAAGATCTTGGATTTTTACAGGAAGCCCGTTGCGGCGATCTTGTTTTTTTTGATAATGAAGAAGGGAAAATCATTCATGTTGGCCTGTTGCTGAACGATCATGAAATTGTACATGCAGCAGGTAAAGTGCGTGTTGATAATATCGATGGTGCAGGAATTCTTCATAGCCAAACGGGTGAGCGAACGCATCGGCTCCGGGTGATAAAGAGAGTGTAAGAATGCTACGAGCTAATAGCTTCGAGCTGTGAGCGAATAGAAGAAACTCTTGTGCAATAATCATCATTTGCATCATTCACTATCACATCATCAACGGTCAACTCTTGAACCAACCGACTACAACTTTCTCCCAGCCAATCATTTTAAACGCCGTATAAAATAAAAGAATCGCAAAAAATTTCTTCACTGTTTCCTGTGGTAAACTCAAACTCCACTTACTGCCGAAGTAACTTCCCACTACAAATCCAATTGCCAGTAATCCCACTACTTTAAAATCAACATGGCCTGCTTTGTAATAATTCATCATACCAAACAAAGCAACGGGTAATACCAATAAGCCCAATGAAGTGCCTTGAGCTGAGTGTTGACTAAAGCCCAGAAAGTAAACCAATGCCGGCACTACAATTAAGCCACCACCTACACCCACCATGCCACCAAGAATACCTGCGGCGAGCCCAATAATGAGCACTGCAATAATGATTGTTGTATCCATTTTTTTTGTTTGCATGGTGAATTAAAGTTTCTCTCGGTATTTCTCTTTGTAAAACTCGATGGCTTCATTAATAATTTTGTAAGCCTCTTCTTTTGGTTGAAACTTATCAATTTCAACTACTTTGTTCTCCAGTACTTTGTATTGCTCAAAATATTGTTTCAGTTCATTGAAAAAATGTTCGGGCATTTCGCTTACATCCTTGATGTGTTTCACCATCGGATCGTTACTTGCTACGGCAATAATTTTATCATCATGTTCGCCTTGGTCAATCATTTGCATATTACCAATAACTGTTGCTTCTACCAAACAAAGTGGCTGAATAGCTTGCGAACACAACACTAAAATGTCCAACGGATCACTATCCTGACCAAGTGTTTGTGGAATAAAACCGTAGTTGACCGGATACATGAACGATGAATAAATCACCCGGTCGAGGCGAAGCAAACCGGTGTCTTTATCAATTTCATATTTACTGCGACTTCCTTGCGAAATTTCAATGAGTGCATTTACACGCTCAGGAGCTTTTGGACCATAATGAGCGCCATGCCAGGGATGAAGAACTGTGATCATATACTGAGTAATGAAGTGATGAGCAATTTTTTCTAATGCCGAAGTTAGGGAGTTTTTAAATGGATGGTAAAAAGAAAAGCAGTGCAAAGAAACTCTGCACTGCTTTTTCAAAACGGACAATTAATAAGGATGTTTTTTTCGATAGGAGAGAAGCAGACTTCCATGTTTTCCTGCAAATTCTTATCAAATCATTGAACTGAATCTTATCAATTTATTGGCATCAGAAACCGGTCTGATTTTAAGGTCAATTTATTGTTTGATGCCGTGAATAGTTTGTTTAAATTGTAATAAGGAATGATTTTGGTTCCATGTGTGCTATGTAGTGTTCCGTCTGGTTGTTTAAATTCCAGTATAACATCAATTCGCTCCACCTTCCATGCATCCATAAAGAAATTCGGAGAATAATAAACATCAATTATAAGACCTGAGCGGGTTATTCTGTTAAGTGAAACCTCATCTGGCATATAATCTGCTTCCTTTCCGTTGCCACAAGGATAGTAGATCATACCCGCAGGCACTGTTACATTGCTATTTGCTTTGAACTCGTATTTCAGGTCAGATTGTTGACCATTTGTGCTGCCAATTAAAGAAGGGTTGCTGCTCTCGTACAAAGAAGCTGCTCCTGGTATTGAGCAATTTATTGAAACCATTGATGGTGCTTCTTTACTGTCATTGCCTGTATAAAAAATCAGCTTCGTGGAAATAAGATAATATTCTTCATAATCAGTTCTATCGCATCTGAAGTTTTTCACCGGTGGATTTTTTGTGGCCGATGGCGGAGGCGTGGTAGAAGTTGTGTTATTCGTAGTTGGTGGTTGCACATTTGTTTGAGTAATGCGAGTAGTATTTTGAATGGTTGAAGTTTTTAAAGAGGTGGTGCTTTGTTTTGAAACAACCCATATTCCTTGGCCTTTTACGTTTGCCCCGGCACCTAACGTACATGTAAGTTTATTGCTTGGGGCATCAAAAGAACCGGAAAAGGAATATGTTTCATTATTGCTGAACTGTTTAAAGGTTCCTTCTATAGTATTGTTGTTAATTACATATTTCCCCTTGGCAGCAGATCCCATAATAAATTCTCCAGTGGCAGTTAGTTCAAAGTTTACTGCTTGAGTTCGTTGGCCCAGATCGTTTGTTTGCACGCCCGTCCAAATTCCTGCGAAAGATATTGAAGTATTGGTGGGGAGAGTCTTGATAGTGGTAATTTGGGCATGTGCCGAACTGAACAGAAGGGCAGAAAGTACAAGTATCTTTTTCATGTGCTTCATTTTAGTAAACAAATATATTTATAAACACAAGGGTGAGGTATCCCTGAAAACGATGATATTCCGAAGGAAAAATCCTGTAAAAAGGGGAGGCGCATTTATAAAACAGATGATTTTTTTGTAGAGTGACAGTTAGCGTATATGCTAAATTTAAAACAACAGAAATTGTTCTTTAATTATACATTAGCGTAACCATGAAATGGATATTTTGGATAATGTTGTTTAGCGTTCCTGTTGCAAGTTTGGCACAGGACACTGTTCAACCTATTAAACTGTTAGAATCACAAAAAACACGTCTTTTATCATCAGCTTCTATTGCGAAATTACCTGTAACAACTTCGCAAAGGATCTATGGGCGTATTCATCACTTTCTTGATTCAATGGTTGCTACCGCCGATAAAAGCGCTCTATTTATAAAAAAAATCAAAACAGGCGTTTCTGAAATTCTGAATGAATTTTGGAAGGCCGGTTTTTTATTGGGCGATAAAACAAGCAACTCTTTTTATGTGATCTGTGGTGCGCAAACTATGACTGCAAAAGATATCGCAGAGGGAAGGTTAGTGATTATTGTTGGATATGCTTTAACTAAAATTGGCGAGTTTGAAATCAAACGCTTTGAACGAATGTTGATCAATAAAACTCCATTGCAATACGCTTCCAATTTTTGAGGGTTATTCAAAATCTTTATAGATCAAATGCCGTTTCCGTATTGCTTTAAATTTCTGTAAGCCCGGCTCCCAACTTTTGCGAATTTCTTCTTCTGTTTTTCCTTCTTTGATTTGTTGCATCAACGTACTGTTGCCGGCCAGTTTATTAAAGAAAAAATCAACGGGTTTGCCACTGGCTGGCGCAAGAAAGAATTCATCTTTTTTCGGAAAAAGTTGATAAGCTTCCAGTAGCCATTTCACCTGTACTTTACTTCCTGCGGTATAAAATACTTTGTCCTTTGGTCCGCTCAAATCCCAGCCATAACATAGCTGATCTTTCAGCTTCGGATCTTTTGCGCCATCTCTGCTGCGTGGTGTAAACGATTTTAATGTTTTCGGTAATAAGGGATGTCCGAATATCTGAAATGGAATATTCGTGCCACGCCCTTCACTCAACACAGTGCCTTCAAAAAAACAAGTGGAAGGGTAGAGGTAAATGGATTGAATGTCGGGTAAGTTGGGTGAAGGTTTGATGGGCAGTTCGTATTTTGTATTATGTGTGTAATTGTTGCAGGGAATTACGCTTAATTCAAACTTGCCATGCTTGCCTGCAATTTCATACAATCTCGGATCGATCCATTCTTCATCAAAGATCATTTGTGCATATTCGCCAATCGTCATACCATACACGATCGGGATGGGCTGCATACCTACAAATGATTTGTATGCAGGTTCAAGCACAGGGCCATCAACATAATGTCCATTGGGGTTTGGACGATCCAGCACGATCATATACTTGCCATATTCCATTGCCGCTTCCATGTAATATTCCAGCGATGAAATGAATGTATAAAACCGCACACCTACATCCTGTATATCAAACAGCATCACATCCACATCTTTGAGATCTTCTTTGGATGGTTTGCGTTTGCTGCCGTATAACGATATTACTTGAATGCCTGTTTTTGGATCTTTGTAATTGCCGATTTTTTCACCGGCATCTGCCGTACCACGAAAACCATGTTCCGGTCCAAAGATCACTTTGATGTTTACGCCCAGTTTTCGCAACGTATCCACCAGGTGTGTTTTGCCAACAATTGAAGTTTGATTTGCAAAGATGGCAACGCCTTTACCTTTCAACAAATGCAGGTATTGCCCCATATTTTCGGCACCGGTCTGGAATTCCCTGTTTTTGATGGAACCACGGTTGTAGCCGGATCGTTTGTTTTTTTGTTGCGCCTGGGCCATCAACACCGCCGAAAAAGCCAATAATAATAGGAGTTGCTTCATTACAAGTGGTTTGTAGCTCAAAGTTGCACAAATAGTGCGGTAAAAAAAATTTATTGGCAGGGCTGGCATTTGCCAGTAATTTTGGCGGAAATTTTAAAATTATGCAGCAGGCAAAAAAAGGTGATACCGTACGTGTGCATTACACCGGTAAATTGACAACAGGTGAGCAGTTTGATTCAAGTGCGGGTCGTGAGCCGCTTGAGTTTGAAGTGGGTGCCGGTATGATGATCAAAGGATTTGATGATGCCGTGGTAGGTATGGTTATCGGAGATAAAAAAACAATCAACATTCCTCCTAATGAGGCATATGGCGAACGCAATGAGCAAATGATCATTGAGTTTCCACGTACAAATTTCCCCGACGATATGACGCCGGAAATTGGGATGCAGTTAATGATGAACAACAGTGCCGGTCAGCAATTTCCTGTTACCATTACAGAAGTACAGGAAGAAATTGTAGTGTTGGATGCAAATCATATGTTGGCGGGTAAAGAATTGGTGTTTGATATTGAAATGGTCGAGATCGATTCCAAAGGATTGATCATTATGCCGTAATACAGTTGTAAATTTTGAGTTGTGAGCCTGGCATCGTTTCGTTGATCAGCTTCAAAGGCGTCGCACTCTTGTACATAAGTTCAATTGGCAGCAATTAAAAAAAACGGTTCGCATTTTGCGAACCGTTTTTTGTTGAATAGAATTCAGCTTGTACAAGAGTGCGACGCCAACACAGCAACATAATTGCACTGTTGCCAGTAACCACAATTTACAACTCAAAAAAACTACTTCCTCCTCATCCACCATCCCAACCATAATCCAATCAATCCCCAGGAGACAATAGCATCAACGAAGTATGCAGTAATATCATGCATTGGATACCAGATATGCCCTGTATAAACAGTATGGGTAAACGAAATAATGCCGATCAGAATACTGGAAATGAAGTAGGTGCCGAAACTTTGCGTACTCATTTTTGAAAAGATCCATACAAGAAAGCAAACAATAATGATATCAGCCAATGCGCCACGGGCCATATTCATACCCATGTTCATGTTCCAGGCTTTGTAATAACTAAGTCGTGCCCATGGTTTGCCTTCCACTTCTTTCATGAACTTTTCCATTTCTTCCGATGAATTTTCGTTTTGAAGACGGGGCATGTAATAGGTGCCTTCTTCTAAACCGGTGCTGTTGAGAAACTGCAGAATACTGTCTTGCTTTGAGGTGTATTCCTGTCCTTTGTCATGAAGATTAGCAATTGCGAAAGAAACTGTTTGCCATGCAAACAGTAAAATGCCGCCTACAAGGCCGCCAATAAGAATCTTCTTCATGTTCGTTGGTTTTGATGAAGTAGTAAAGTAGACAAACTGTTTACTAATTGCAAGCCGCTTATCAACAATTATTCAACAGTTCCATTGTACTTGCGTTGGAACAGATTGAATAAAACAAGCGTCATCAATGCCATGGTAAATGTAGCCAGCCACGAAGCTTCCAAACCAAAGTCGCCACCCGTAAGTAATATCGAACCTTTGATATTTTGTTCGAGCAGTGTTGGAAGTTCCAATCCACTCACTTCAAAACCCAATACAGGGCCCTGGAAAAAGTTCCAGCTGAAATGAAAAAAGATCGCAAACCAAAGATTGCGTGTGTAGATATAATTGCAGCCAAGCAATACGCCGGCAATAAAAATATTGATGAATGCAATGAGATTAAAGTTGGGATTGAGAGAATGAAATCCTGCAAACAATAATGCCGATGTAAACAGCGCTGCCTGTTTGGGCATCGATTGCATCAGGTTGTTTAAAATGTACCCACGAAACACCATTTCTTCAGCAATACTTACAACCATCATGATCACTGTTACCAATACAAGATCGGGCAATTGTACTTCTGCAAAGAACCATTGCAGCAGTCCCATGCTCCATAAAACAGTTGCCATTACAGTAATGAGTAAAATGCCGGTAAGAAAACCTGCAGCCCGTTCATTTCCAAAACCGTCCCACGTAAAACCGAGGCTTTTGAACGATCTGCGGTCAAATACTTTCCGGAAGGTGGAAACTAATACCAACGCAATAAAAAAATTAAGCAGAATGCTGCTGTAAAAGAGTGTTTCGTTGTTTTCATTCAGTCCCAGCAGTACGATCAATAATCCAAGTATGCTGTTGCCGAAGAAAATAAACAACAAGAAAGCGATCATAAAAAGCAGAACCCTTAGCCAGCCTTTTTGTACCACAGGAGATGTTTGCATGCAGTTGGTTTTGGTATGTGCGATGAAACGCTGTTATTTTACAACTTCAAAAATAAGCGTATGGCAGTAGAAAACAAGTTTGGAGCAGCAGGTCGGTTGATGCGTTATGTACAGATCGATACACAGAGTGATCCGGAAAGCAACAGTTCGCCTACAACGGAGAAGCAAAAAGAGCTTTCCAAACTATTAACAGCGGAATTGCTGGCAATGGGAATTGAAGATGCCCACATGGATGAGTACGGATATGTATACGCAACCATTCCTCCCACAACCGACAAAGATGTGCCGGTTGTTTGTTTTTGCAGTCATGTTGATACCGCACCTGATTGCAGCGGCACCAATGTAAAACCAATTCTGCATCAGAATTATAATGGAGAAGACATTGTGTTGCCCGATGATCCTACGCAGATCATCAGTTTATCTAAATACAGTTATCTCAAACAACATATCGGCAAAGATATTATTACAGCCAGCGGTAATACATTGTTAGGTGCTGATGATAAAGCAGGTGTAGCCATTATAATGAGTATGGCCAATTATCTAGTGCAACATCCTGAAGTAAAACACGGTACAATTAAACTATTGTTTACACCCGATGAAGAAGTAGGAAAAGGTACCGACAAAGTTGATCTCAAAAAATTAGGAGCAACCGTTGCTTATACTTTGGATGGTGGCGAGCTGGGTACCTTGGAAGATGAAACGTTTAGTGCAGATGGCGTAAAGATCATTGTGCATGGCGTAAGTGCACATCCCGGTTATGCAAAAGGAATTCTGGTGAATGCATTAAAGATCGCCGGAGAAATTTTAACGGCTCTTCCAAAAACAGAGTGGAGTCCTGAAACAACAACAAAACGGGAAGGATTTGTACATCCGCTTAGTATCAATGGCATTGCTGAAAAGGCAACTATTGAATTCATTGTCCGGGATTTTACCGTAGAAGGTTTATTGGCCCACGAAGCAAAACTCAAAGCTATTGCAGAAGGTATACTGAAACAATATTCAAACTGTACCATGGAGTTTGTGGTGAAGGAACAATACCGTAACATGAAACAGATACTGGATCAGCATCCCGAAATAGTTGCCAATGCAGTGGAAGCTTACCAACGGTGTGGCTTAACCGTAGTAAAAGAGCCGATCCGTGGCGGAACCGACGGCAGCCGTTTAAGTTATATGGGATTGCCTTGCCCGAATTTATTTACAGGTATGCAGGCCATTCACAGCAAACACGAATGGATCGGCGTATACGACATGGAACAAAGTGCTGCCATGTTAGTACAGTTGGTGCAAGTGTGGGAAGAGAAAGCTGGTTAATTTATTTTTACCAACCCCATCCCCAGGCACTAAACACAATAACGAGATACGCAATAACAAGCAGGAGGTACACAAAGCCGACTATGCTTAAAATGAGGCCTATTTTCGCAAGTGTTTTGTTACTTGGTTCTAAAGTGCCGGGCGCTAATTTCTCTTTGTTTAATGCATTGTTTGAAAAAATGAAACCGGGGATTGACAGTAATGGAAATATTACTAAGGAAGCTATTCCGAATGCAAAACCAAGAACGGCTTTCGTGTTTGTCTTTTTCTGATCAGGATCTGTATTGGGAAGAGTTGTATAATACCAGAGGCCAAGCCGCTCCATCAACTTCAATTTTCTACCCAGCTTTTTTTCTGTGGCTTTGCGAACACTTTTGAACGACGCCGGTTTTTCGTTTCTTGTAACGGGTTCGTTAACGGTTTCAGTTGTTACAACAGACGCAGCAAGAGGAGCCGATGTAAATGCGTTGCTTTCAAATACAACTGCAAGTGAAAGAAAAAAGCTGAGCAGTGCAATTTTCATATAATGATATTTTATGCAAATTAGCCGAAAAATGAAATGAAGCGTTTATTACGGAAGCTTCTTTTACATTTTTACAAAATTACTTTCCGGTTTCTCTTCGGGCCAAATGCGGATACCCCAGTAAATAGGATAGGCAATCGTACTTACAAAAATGAAAAGTAGTACCCAAATGATCCGTTCTTCATTCTTTACCCGTTTGTTGTTAATGGTATGGATAATAAAATAGATCATGAGTGCCAGTTGCACAAACACCAGAATGATGATAGATGCTATAAAGCCCATCATATTGCCGAAGAAAAACTCAGGGGGCACATCGCCATGCTCCTGTTCCATACGAAGTATTTCAGGAAAAAGTGTTGCAAAGAAATAAATCATAAATACGGCAGCCGACACAAGGGGCAGAAAGGCAAGTATGCCGATAATTACTTTTTTTGAGCGTGACATGATGGTTGTTTTCAGAAAGATACTGAATCTTCTGTCGGTTTTTCATCCGTTTATCAAATGGAATATGGTAATTTGTAATAAATTTTACAACTATGGATTTTCTTGCTAATTATTGGTTTGTTCTTGTTATCCTGATTATTTTCTTTGGCGGATTGTACACTGTTAACCAGGGTACAATTGCTGTGGTAACCATGTTCGGCAAATACCGCCGGGTTGCCGGGCCGGGTTTAAAATTTAAAATACCATTGGTGGAGCAGGTGTTTCGTAGAATCAGTATTCAGAACCGTTCAGTGGAACTGGAGTTTCAGGCAGTAACCGTTGATCAGGCAAATGTGTATTTCAAAAGCATGTTGTTGTACAGCGTACAAAATGCAGATGAAGAAACCATCAAAAAAGTAGCGTTTAAATTTTTTAGTGATAAGGATCTGATGCAGGCGTTGGTAAGAACCATTGAAGGAAATATTCGCAGCTATGTTGCTACCAAGCGCCAGGCAGAAATTCTGGGTCAGCGTCGTGAGATCGTTGATTATGTAAAAGCAGAGATCGATCATTCATTGGAAGAGTGGGGTTACCATTTACAGGATTTGCAGATCAATGATATTACATTCGATCAGGTGATCATGGAAAGTATGAGCAGGGTAGTAGCCAGTCATAATTTAAAAGCAGCAGCTGAAAACGAAGGACAGGCATTGCTCATCACCAAAACAAAAGGTGCTGAAGCAGAAGGTAATGCCATCAAAATTTCGGCAGAAGCAGAACGTGAAGCCGCCCGTTTGCGTGGACAAGGTGTAGCACTTTTCCGTCAGGAAGTAGCCAAGGGTATGACGGAAGCAGCGGAGCAAATGAAACAAGCCAATCTTGATACCAATGTGATCCTTTTCAGTATGTGGACTGAAGCGGTGAAGAACTTTGCAGAATATGGAAAAGGGAATATTATTTTCTTAGATGGCAGTGCAAGTGGAATGGAAGCAACCATGAAGCAGATACAGGCGCTGATGGTGAAGCAGGCAGGTCAGTAAGTAACAGCTATTTATTTCAAAGGGGTCAGCAAACTTTGCTGACCCCTTTTTTATTTGATGTGATCAATTCAGATAATCAACCTTGTAATTGCCAATATTCTTTTCGCTGTCATCAATCATTTTCTTTTGACGGAAATAATTAATAATACCTGTAACAAATAATCCAAACGAAGCGACGAAAAAAGAAATTTCAAAGATGTAACTGTGTTCAAGTTTAAGCAGGCTGTTGATACTTAAACCTGCGATGAGAAAATACAGAGCCGTGCGTACAAACGAAAGCAGTGTTGTTTGATTCGCCATTTTTGTACGTTGAATGGCGAGCCGTTCCCGAAGTATAAGATCTTTATTGAGGCTCTTTTCAACTGTTTCATTCATAGAATAAATATATCAAAATAATATTCAGCAGTGGTTATGTTCTCTCACTTTGTGATATAAAAAAAGCCGACTTATAGTCGGCTTTTTTTGCTTCCGTTACATTGGCGGCGGAGGATTTATGATCGCCGTTGGCACTACATTCTTAACCGGTGATGTTGATTTAAGAAAAGCAAATACTTTACTGATCTCTTCATCCGTTAAATTTTTGTACGCTTCCCATGGCATAGGCGGTAAGATGGGTCTTGTGTTATCCAATCCTTTATACTTTCCCTCACGGAGTACTTTTTTAAACTGCTCTTCGCTCCACATGCCAATACCGGTTGAATCGCTGCTGATATTGCCTGCAAACGATTGCCCCCAAGGGCCGATAATAGAAGTGAAATCAGGTGCAAACAATGCCCAGCCTGCTTTTACTGTTTTTTCATCGTAAGGAGGAAGTTGCGTCCCTGCCTGATGACCGCCGAACCGAAGCTCAGGAATTATTTCAGGGCCTTTCGGTCCCATACGTTTGGGTGAATGACAGATCTCACAGTCGAGAGCTGCAACTAAGCGTTGCCCTTCTTTGATGTTGTCTTCAGCGCTTGGAGCTGTGGGAGTAGTTGCTGTTGTTTCGGTTGCCTCGTTGTTACAGGCATTGATGAATAAATAGCAGAGCAATACAGCTGCTGCAATTTTGAATGAATAGCGCATGATTGGTTGTTTGGGTTTATGGTGATGCCAGCGTGTAGCCGACGTTAATTACAATTGATGGGCCTTGTCAACCTCTGCTTAGTGCGGACTATTCTGGTATAGTGTGCATTTCGATTGTTAAAATAATCGCTTCTTTTAAGAATTCATAACTTTTCGGTAATTGATTGTTCACAACTAAAAAGCCTGCGTGTTACACGTATGTAAAAAAGGTGCTCTTTGATCGCAATCAGTACTATTGAGGTTGTTCTTTTAAAGACATGGATTCAAGCTATGGGAAATAGAAACTCAATTGAACCGGGAAAGGATTACCTTGATCTGTGCTACGTACCATCTTTGTATTTCATTTCATCGCTTTTCTTTGTTATGCTATTGGCAGTTGTAGCTATTTTACAAGCAATGATACATTGGTTGAAAGTGATAGTGATTCCGTTGTTATCATTGAACCTTTACCTGGAGAGATAGCAAATGATACAACCATTTTTGATCCTGTTATAGTTAGGAATGATGCCGATAAGTCAGCTGATACAGTAGAGGAAGTGTCGCCGGAACAACTGTTGGCTTATGCTAAAACTTTAATTGGTACGACCTACAAATATGCTTCCATTGATCCCGCTGAAGGGTTAGACTGTTCCGGGTTCATCACCCATGTATTCAATCATTTTTCAATACAAGTGCCACGATCGTCAATTGATTTTACAAATTATGGAATAAACATCAGCACGGTTGAAGCAAAACCAGGCGATTTGATCTTATTTACCGGTACCGACACGTTGGTTGAAGTAGTTGGCCATATGGGTATTGTTTCAGCAGTTGGCGATGAGTTGTTGGAATTTATACATTCAACGTCGGGTAAGGCCTTTGGCGTAACCATCACTACTTTAAATGAACATTACAGAAAGCGTTTTGTAAAAGTGATCCGCATCCCTTACATACCTACTGCGGATTTATAACGATCAGGCAGGTTTTGCAACGGAGAAAAAGAAATTACTTCCTCTACCGGGTTCTGATGTAAGCCAGATATCGCCGCCATGACGTTCAGCAATTTTTTTACACAAGGCTAAACCAATTCCTGTTCCCTTATGCGTTGTATTACTGTGCAGGCGCTGAAACATGCCGAATATTTTTTCGTAATATTTTGGATCAATTCCCTGGCCATTATCTTTTACAGAAAAGATCCAATGGGTGTTTGTAGTTGTTGCAGAGATATGGATTTGCGGTGCTGCTTCATTTCTGTATTTGATCGCATTGCCAACCAGGTTTTGGAATAGCTGCAGCATCTGCATTTTGTTTGCTTTGATCGTTGGCAATTCAGAAAAGAAAATACCTGCTCCCGGTTCTTGCAGATCTTCTCGAAATGTTTTTTGAATATCTTCCAATACACCCGTAACGAGTACATCGCTGTAAGCAACGGTACTGCTGCTTGTTCGTGAATATTCAAGCAAGTCGTTGATCAACACTTTCATTCTGTTAGCGCCATCAACAGCATAATGAATATACGATTGGGCTTTTTCATCCAACTGTCCATCATATCGTTTTTGCAGCAATCCCATATAGGCCGATACCATCCGGAGAGGTTCCTGCAGATCATGTGAAGCTGCATAGGTAAACTGCTCCAGCTCTTTATTGGTAGCATTGAGTTCTGTATTTTTTGCGGTTAATGCTTTTTCAGCAGCGATCTGATTGTTCAGCATTTTTACAGTAAACACAGCGATCACGCTTAAGAGTAAAAGGATCAAAAAGATATTTACAAACAGCAGATATCCGTTGATATCTCTGGCGGTTTCACCAAGTGCATTTGAAAAAGCACTTTCTTTTTCTGATAATTGCGATGAAATGTAGTTGATCTCTTTTACATTGTTCAACCGTGCATCTGCTGAAAGTTTCTCGCCCTGAATTTGTAAATGAATATTCTCACCAATTGTATCGAGTTTATTGATCAGCGGTTCAGCCGATGCCCAGATGTCAATAGCCCGTTTCATAAACGATACATTATTGAACGTTTTGAACAGCCATATCATATTTGGAATATCGCTGATGTTATTTCTTCCCGTAAGAAAGCCTTGTTTTGCAATTTCGTCTTCTTTGTTTGCCAGCATACTGTTGCGTGCAATATTGTCTCCTTTTGGTACAGCGATCGCTTTTTTAAATGCATGCCAATAAGCAATGTTTTCTGATTCAACATAAGTGACCAGGTATAGTGTTGCATCTTTTTGCCCTTTGGAATACTCCGATTCGCCGTTTATATAGGCCCTTACAGCCGACAGCACTTTTATGGTGTAATAATTAGTAACAATCAACAATAGTGAAACGAGGAGAATGGTCAGCAACAACAAAAATTTCTGTTTCTTCATATTGGTTTGATAGCAAACCTCAAGATAAGTGTAATCCTGAATTGATGCAACAGCAACATGCATTTTCCAGACATTGTTTGTCCTTTATTCAGAATACTAGTAGAAAGTACTTAGAGTTAGTTGCTATGCGGCGTTGAAACAGTTACAGGCGCAATAATTTCCTTGATGATGAGGTCAAGCTGTTGTTGCAGATCGTCTGCACTTTTATAAATGATCCTGTAATCGCTGATGCCTGAAAGAGTGGTGGAATGTTCTGCTTCTTTATGACGGATATAAACAATTGGTTTGTTCAATGCTTTTGCATAACCGGCTTCAATGCCAATACCAATTCCTTTGTGTGAAGTTTCTGCAATGAGTAACTGGCAGTGGTCTAATTCGGAAATAGCAGCCGCCATCATTTCTTCTTCCTGGGTTGTATCAAATTTATAATGATCTACAAATACAAATGGTTCAATACTCAACTCATCCAGCACGCTAACGATAGCTGTAAGTGCGGTGTTTAAGCTTTGCCTTTTGTGATAGCTGATGGAAATATAGGCTTTCATGCATTCGCAATTTAAGCATTGTGTTTCATTTGGGGAGCAGCGAATTTTCCACGGGGTACAACAAGTAATTCACAAAACCATCGTTAGTTTCGGATGCCGGCAATTGAAATGGATGCGGGCAGTATCATTTGGCGATCTCATGCAAGAAACGGGTGCCGGTGTCGTCAAAAAAATTTATTCTGAACAAGCAGTCGATTTTCGGAATTGAATAAAAATGGATATCCCGAAGCACGTTTCTTCAACGCTTTACATCTGTAAATGATTGATTTGTTGCAGAATGAACATATTTATAGATGTGTTGTTAGGAATGCTTACGAAAGTTAAAGTTTGCGGATGTGTAAAAAAAGCTTCCTTGTTTTTTGGGTAATTTGCCAATCCTTTTGAAAGCATGTTGTAACAGAAATGTATAAAAAAAGCGGATTATGAAGTGTTTGCCGATATTGATTCTATTGATTCATTTGACAGGAGTACTCCATGCGCAGACGAATGCAGAAAAGAATTTTCGTATCAATGGCTCTGTAACCGATGAAAAAGGGAAAGCCGTCGCACTTGCTACTGTCAGTATTTATAAAATGAGCGATTCGTCGTTCGTTTCTGCTACAGCAACAGACGAAAAAGGAAAATTTGAATTGGCTGTTGTATCAGGCATCTATTCAATTGCTGTTACCTTTTTATCATACGATGAATTAAGGGTTGATAATATTTCTGTGGATGGTAAAAATAGTAATGTTGGAAAGCTTGTTTTAAAACAGGGAGCGAAAGAAATGTCAGAGATCGTGATCACATCCGAAAAGAAGATGATGGAGTTGAAGCTGGATAAGCGGGTGTATAATGTAAATCAGGATGTAAGTAATATTGGTGCCAATGCATCGGAGATCCTTGGAAACATTCCTTCTGTTACGGTTGATGTGGATGGAAATGTGGCATTACGTGGCAGCCAGGGCGTTCGTATTTTGATTGATGGCAAACCCTCTGCTTTAACGGGTTTACGAAGTACAGATGCACTCCGTAATTTACAGGGAGCTATGATCGAACGTATAGAAGTGATCACCAACCCATCTTCCCGTTACGACGCTGCAGGCGAAACCGGGATCATCAACATCATTCTCAAAAAAAATAAAACAAGAGGTTTCAACGGAAATCTTACAGGTACTGCAGGCTTCCCTTCAAATTTCAGCGGCGCATACAGCATCAATTACCGTACACAGAAAATGAATCTGTTCTCCAGTTTTGGAAGCAACTATCGTCAGAATCCCGGCAACGGATCATCCACCCAACGAATTAACAATAGCGATACCAGCTTTATTTATAATCAAACCAACAACCGTACACGAAGAGATTTTTCGGTGAACTTTATGGCAGGGATCGATTATTATATTTCTACCAACACAACCTTTACCGGTTCTTTCTTGATCGATGGCGGCAAAGAAAATAATACAACGAATCTGTTGTATGAAAACTTCAATGAGGTTGGTTTATTAACAGGCAGTAGCTTGCGAACAGATCTTGAAACTGCGAATGAACGTGATACAGAAGTGTCGTTGAATTTAACCCGCAAGTTTCCCGGCGATCATGAACGTGAATGGATCACCGATTTTAAATGGACCAATAGTGGTGAAACGGAGAGCTCTGACTATCTGCAAACATTTTCCGATGGCAGAAAACCTTCGTTGCAACGTTCAGGAAATCCGGCTTACGAGGACAATGTGCTTTTGCAAACTGATTACATCCATGGCTTTGGGAAAGATGGAAAATTTGAAACTGGTTTGAAGGGTGCAATGCGTCGCATTACTAATGAGTTTTTAGTGGAAGGACAGGATAGTGTATCATCAGTTTGGTCGCCACTTACAGGCTTTGATAATAACATGGAATTTACGGAGCAGGTATACGCAGTGTATGGTTTGCTTGGAAATAAAGTGAAGAAGTTTTCGTATCAGCTGGGGTTACGTGCCGAGTTAACAGCCATGCGTACCGGCTTAACCAAAACCAATGAAGTAAATGAACGCACTTACTTCAATGTATTTCCATCTTCCAGTTTTTCGTATGAATTGAATGAAAAAAATACAATTCAATTCAGTTATAGTTATCGCATCAACCGACCCAATTTCAGAAACCTGACACCGTTTGCAGATTTTTCTGATCCACTCGTTTATTTTGTTGGAAACCCAAATTTGAATCCTGAGTTCACACATTCAATGGAAGCAGGTCATTTAGTTGACTGGGGTTCAGGGTCGTTACTTTCGGGTGTGTATTACCGTTATAAAACAGGTGTGGTAGAACGGATCCGCAGGGTCAAATCTGACACAAGTATTATTATTCCTGTAAATCTTTCTACACAACGGGAACTCGGACTTGAAATGACAGCTGCCATAAAGCTTGCAGAATGGTGGAGTGTAAACAGTACGGTCAATTTTTTCCGTGCAGTTGCAAATGGAAGATATGATACTACAATTCTGCAAAGCAAAACTGTTTCGTGGACAAACAGAACCACTTCTAAAATGACCTTTTTTAAAGAACTGGATTTTCAGGCATCGGTGAATTATGAATCGCCACGTGTTACTACACAAGGAAGAACGTTGGCGATCTATTCCATTGATCTGGGTTTGGTAAAAGATGTGTTTAAAGACAAAGGCACACTTACGTTTAACGTACGTGATCTGCTGAACAGTCGCAGAAGAAGATCGATCGTTGATATACCCGGCTATTATTCCAGTTCCGATTTTTTATGGCGTCCACGGCAAATGACATTGACGTTGAACTTTCGAATCAATCAACAAAAAGTACAACGTGAAGAAAAAGGAAATGATGATGGCGGATTTGAAAATTAAGATCGCTTAAAGTTTATTTATACATGCTTTTCATGAAACGACAGTTCAATGCTGTCGATCTTTGATTCCACTTTCCGGTAACTGACACCAGCTGTTCCAAGCATCCGTTTCGATGCAAGTGATGCGTCGCTCTCAGCATATTTATCCGATAGAAAGATCACTTCAGTAATGCCCGACTGTATGATGGCTTTTGCACATTCGTTACAGGGAAACAAAGCTGTATAAATTCTGCAGCCATGCAAGTCCATCCCGATATTATTTAAAATTGCATTGAGTTCTGCGTGACATACGTAGGGATATTTTGTTTGCAGAAATTCACCTTGTTTCTCCCATGGAAATTCATCATCATCGCAACCGGCCGGTAACCCGTTATAACCTGCTCCCACAATTTTATTTTTGCTGTTTACAATGCAGGCGCCAACCTGTGTGGACGGATCCTTACTTCGTTTAGCCGACAATAAGGCGACGCCCATAAAGTATTCATCCCAGGAAATATAATTGGTTCGTTTGCTCATATGTATAACTGCATTGCTTTAATAAGTTTCGCAAAAGGTGAAGGTAATATGAAACCTTGTTTTAAAATCAACAGGAAACTTCTTCGCCTGATGGTAACTGAAATTTTCACGAAAAAATTTGAATAACCCAAAGGGAAACAACTACTTACATGCTAATCGTGTTTTTACTTAGTAGTTTGTCTATTTACTTAAAACCGAATTTTACTAGTTTTACATCGAATTAGTAAGTGTTTTTATCTATCCAATCCCAATGAAAATGAATAATTCCTCAGCGTTTACCCTTATTCAGTTTCATAAGTATTTACGGGATTCGATTAAAATGAACAAACCGAAAGGTGGCTGATTACGTACGTAGAAAACCGTACAATAACCAGCAGTTCATCGTAGCAACACGTATGAATTCAGTAATTCTAATCTGTACTTATGAAACATTTTTTACCTGTAGTTATTTTTTTTGCAATCATCAGCACCGATGTTTGTGCACAACTAACAAATGGTGGCACACTCGCCAACTTTACGATTGATGCCGATACAAGAGTCGGTTACGCAAAGTCTGGTACCACAACTCTTCTCGCTTACAACAACGACGATTGGTTTTTGCCAACATCCTATCCCGGAACAGGAAAGGGCGTGATTGACACAACCGGCACATCGACTTTTCGCACCAGACTGATGGCAGGCGATAATATCTCTTTCAGCCGCCGCATGAACGTTGTGAATAACACAGTTGTTAATGGCAGAATATGGGTGGATGGGTTGTATGTAAGAGATTATTCAGGCAGCAGTGTAGGTTCAACATATACTTACGATAGCACAACCTTTGGCAATGCCGCAAAAAATGCCGACAATCCAAACACAGGATGGAATGTAGGTACTCAAACCATTCCCAGTAAAGTTGATTTGATCGACGGCTTTGCTCATTTACGCAGAGATGGCAGTTCGCCTAGTGATTCTTTGTGGATGAATTTTGGAATCACAACACTCGGCGTATTGGGTACCCGTTATTACGATATTGAGCTTTTCAAAAAATCATGCGTTTATAACAGCACAACCGGCTTATTCAGTACTGGTGGTACTGAAGGAGGGCATTCAGAATGGAAATTTAATGCCAGCGGGCAAATTATTCAAACAGGCGACTTGATTATTTCGGCTACGTTCAGCCCTGGTGCAGCACCCATATTGGATATTCGTATTTGGGTTTCTGCAACAACGCACAGTACGGTAAACCCTGCTTTCTTTAATTTTAATTCGAATTTTGATATGCCATCCGGGGGTAGTTATGGCTATGCACAAATTGTTTCAAACGCCAATACAACTGCATTTGGTGCCGGTACCTCAAACTATAGCGTATTAGGACTTACAGATACAACTTATGCCACACCATGGGGCACAACTACATTTAATGCGTCGAATACACAACGCATCTGGTCGCAAAATTTTGATCAACTTCAATTTGTTGAAACAGGAATTAATTTAACACGTATTGGTTTAGATCCTTCATTGTACACAGCATTAGGTATGGGACAATGTTCGCCCTTATTTAATTCAGTTTTCTTTAAATCAAGATCATCTGCATCGTTTACATCAAACCTGCAGGACTTTATGGGGCCTTATGATTTCGGAGCTTTGCCTGCGGCCTCAACTGTTGCAGCATCTTCTAATTTTCCGGCATTGTGTCCTAACAACCCGGTAAGTACACTTTTTGTAAATAATGCAGTGAGCTCATCCATTTATGAATGGAGTACACCTAACGGCAGCATCACTACCAATCCTGCAAGCGGCACATCAATCGACATTAATGGCCCCGGTATTTATTATGTTGCCCAGCGTTTATTCAGTGGATGCGAAGTATATGCAACAGACACAATACAGATAGTTTATTCCAGCGGAAGTTGTTCGGTTTTGCCAAGCTCTAAAATTGAGATCAACGGAACTGTAAAAGCAAATAAGGCAACAGTTAGCTGGAGAGTTGAAGATGAATTACTTTCTTTAAGTAAAAAGTTTGTGGTTGAAAGAACTATTAACAATAGTACTTATGCAACAGTTGCCGAGGTTAACGCAGAGACGGGCAAAACTGTTTATTCAATTGATGATCTTCTTTCTGCTCCTGCTGCCGGGTACAATTACCGGATAAGAATCGTTAAGAAAGATAATACCGGTGCTTATTCTTCTTCTATTCTTGTAAAAACAAAACACATGGAGAATGAAGTAAGTTTTTATCCAAACCCGGCTCAAAATGAATTGAATTATTATACAGGGACAACAGCAAAAAATGCACAGTTGGCAATCTATGATATGTCCGGCGCTATGATGCAGCAAACAATGTTTTCCGGTAATAATGTTCGATTGAATATCAGTTTACTTAAATCAGGTACATATTATTTAAAGGTGCAGCAACAGGATGGAAGCGAAGCGAAGTCGCACAAGTTTGTTAAACTCTAACTTATTCTCTGGTTGATTTACAGTTTGTTTATTTAGTTAAATGCATGAAGCCTTGTTTTTACAAGGCTTCATGCATTTAAAAGAGTTGCGATTATCTTGCGGGTGCCGGTTGCGGCATTTCTTTTCTTGGTAGTTTCTCCTCACGCTGTGCTGTGTTGTACACAAACGTTGCTACAATTACAGCCATTTGTTTCAGATCATCCGGGATCAGGTGATCGTAACTATCCATTGTTGTATGATGTGTACGTGTATCGTATTCAATTTCATCCTGTATAAACTGGAAGCCCGGAATACCCAACTCGTTAAATGAAATATGATCAGTACCACCAGTGTTTTGTAACGTAAGGGTAGAAGCGCCCATTTCTTTAAATGGTTCCAACCATTTTGCAAAAATCGGTTGCACGCCGGTATTGCCTTCTAAGTAAACACCTCTTATTTTTCCTGTACCATTATCAATGTTATAGTAAGCAGAAATTTTTCCCTGTTCGGGTTTTACTTCTTTGGTAACACGATCGCCTACATGGTTCTTGATCCAGCCTCTTGAACCAAGTAAACCTTGTTCTTCACCACTCCATAACGCAATGCGGATCGTACGTTTCGGTTGCAGGTTGAGCGCTTTAAAAATTCGCATCACTTCAAGCATTACAGCACTGCCGCTTGCATTATCTGTTGCGCCGGTTGATCCCTGCCAGCTGTCTAAATGTGCACCCAGCATTACGACTTCATCTTTCAGTTTTGGATCAGTACCTTTTATTTCGCCAATTACATTATAACCTTTTACATCATTACCGGTAAACTCCGATTGTACATCCAGCTCCATCATAACAGGAGTGCCATTATTTACAAGCCGGTTGATGGTTTTGATATCTTCAAACGAAACAGCAATTTCCAGAACAGAAGGTTTGCCATTGGTGAAATCAACACGTGATCCTGCCGGCCCTTGTACAAACACAGTACCATCGTGCGATGCTGCACTGCTGGTTAGGTAAGCGGCTGCACCTTCGCTGGTAATGAGTTCTTTGATGAGTGTGTTCAAACGTTGTGCTGCACCAAAACGTCCGAACTGTGCATTGCCACCGGGACGTGGTGTTGGTGGCTGCGGTTTATAATCAGCCATTTTCTTTAAGTCTTCTTCGGTGTAGCGGTTAGCATCGGGTTTAAAGCTGTGCTTATATTCATCCACACGATTTACCAAAACTATTTTACCGGCCAGCTTGCCTTTGTATTGCATCAGTTCGGTTGAGTCTTTTACATTGATCACCACTACTTGCGCTTTTTGCAAACCTTTGGTGCTTTGTGTCCATGTTTTTGGATAAGCGATCATGGGTTTGTAATACGGAGCTGTCATAGCTACATAACTTTTTTTCAATTCCCAACCTTTGCCGAAATCGCCCCAGGCTTCCAGTCCTGCTTTATCGGCGCCCCATTTTTTTAATTGACTCACGGCGTAATCCGCAGCACGGTAATAGCCGGGTGAATTGGTTAAACGTGGTCCGCTTACATCCGTTAAATGGAACGCAATGTTCATGATCTGCGAATTAACCGTGCCTTCCTGAATGATCTTGTTGATGATAGTAAGATCTGTTTTTTCTTCCTGGGCAACTACAGAAATTGTGCTGAAGAGCAACCCTGTAAAAAGCAAGAATTTTCTCATGTTATTTGGTTTGTTGTTGAGGGATTGGCCGCCGTAGCGGAATAAGATTGAAAATACAGATAGGTTTTGAAATAACAGACAGAATCTTAACAGCGGCTGAATAGGGTGTTGTATGGTGCTGTAGAAGATGCTACAATTCTACATAATCCAGATCTTTTGCAAAGGTTTCTTTCGTTTTTATAACCGAGTAAATACCAATGGCAAGGATGATGATACCTGTAACCCATGCACCCGTAATGTAATCATTGAATACAATATTGCTTCGCAGAAACTGGAATAATAATAACATCAAAGGCAGAAAACCACGTACAAGATTGGGAACCGATACGGTTACTGTTGACCGCAAGTTGGTGCCGAACTGTTCTGCACTCATGGTGATGTATAACACCGAAATACCTGAACCAAAACCAAGCCCCATGCAGATGAGGTACATGTTAAATGCACTTCCTCCTCCTCTGAACACAAAGAACAACAGGATGAAGAAAGCTGTAATGCCATAGAAGATGTACAATGTTTTCTTCCGGCTTTTTAAATAGTTACTTAAAAGTCCGGCACCCATATCGCCAAACACCAACGCAACATATTGTAACATCAATGCTTTTGGTTGATCGAAACCTGCAATACCGAATTGCTTTGCAAACTCATCAGAAAAACTGATGATTATACCAATGATATACCATACCGGTAAACCAATGGTAATGGCACGCAGGTAACGCAGAAAACGTTCTTTGTTATTCAGAAGCATGAAATAATTACCACGAGGTGTGTTATCTTTTTTTACAGATGTAAACATGCTGCTCTCAAGAAATCCTGCACGCAGAAACAAAAGCGCAAGCCCCATGCCGCCTCCAATAAAATAACAAAGCCGCCAGTTTTCATCACTCAAATAATGAATGAAATAAGCAGTGATGGTACCAAATACACCACTGGTTGCAATAATAGTTGCCCCAAGCCCTCTTTTTTCTTTTGGTAGCAGTTCACTTGTTAAGGTGATGCTGGCACCTAATTCGCCGGCCAATCCTAATGCAGCAATGAAGCGTACCAACCTGTATTGTTCAACATCTGTTACAAAGCCATTCGCAACTGTTGCAAGTGAATAGAGTAAGATGGAACTGAAGAGTACACTTTTCCGTCCTTTCTTATCGCCCAATATACCCCAAAGAATTCCACCGATCGTTAAGCCAAGCATTTGCCAGCTCAATAAATTTTCACCAATATTTTTTAATTCGTTTTCGGGAACACCTAAGTCAGTAAGACTGGAACGCCGGGTGATATTGAACAGCAGCAGATCATAAATATCAACAAAGAATCCTAAAGCTCCTACGATAACAGGAAGGGAGAAAATGCCGTATTGTTTTGGTTGCATGAAAGCTGATTAGAAACGGAAGATAAAAATAATTTGGATGTTGCCCACGTCTCGGTTCGTGTCTCACAAACCTGAAGAAATTAAAATAGGATCGTGGGACACGAACCAAGGCGTTCGATGTAGTAAATCGTTATTGATGAGTCAAACTGTTGCCACAGTGTTTGCAATAGCTGGCATCAACATCGTGTCCTTCCCGTCCGCATGCGGGACAGGATTCATGTTGCTCCCGTTTGTGACGCATGGCTGCCGTCATCTCAGATGTTACTATGCCGGTTGGTACTGCAATAATAGCGTAGCCAATAAACATAATAACACTGGCGAATAATTTACCCAGCGTTGTTACAGGTGAAATATCGCCATAACCAACAGTAGTGATGGTTACAATTGCCCAGTAAATACTTTCGGGTATACTGCTGAATCCATTTTGTCCATGTTCCAGCAAATACATCACCGAACCAAGGATGATCACAATGGTAAATACAACGAGCATGAAGATGGTGATCTTGTTCAAACTGGCCCGAATAGCATGTCGCAGGAAACGTATCTCACCCAAAAAATGCGTGAGTTTAAAAATGCGGAAAATCCGAAGCAATCGAAGTGACCGCAACACCATCAATGATTGTGTGCCTGCAATAAACAGACTGAGGAAAGAGGGGAGGATGGCAAGGATATCGATCAACCCAATAAAACTTAACGCATATTTCAATGGTTTTTCCAGTGTTAATAATCGCAGGATATATTCGAGTGTAAACAGAACGGTAAGTATCCATTCCAGTGTTAAAAACAATCGCCCGTATTGTTGATGCAATGTTGCAATGCTGTCGAGCATTACAATGAAGATGCTGGTTACAATTGTTATCAGTAATCCAATATCAAAAGCTTTACCGGCTTTGGTATTACTTTCAAAAATAATGGCGTGGAGTTTCTCCCGGCTGCTATTGGAAAGTAAAGGCATGCTGCAATTTATTACTTTCTGTGGTTAAGCTGTGGGTAATTCGATATTGAAGGAAGTTGGCGGTCTATTTCAAAAGTTGATAGATCTACGCCCTGGTTCGTGTCTCACGAACCGGAAGAATATTAAATTGGTTCATGGGACATGAAACAACGCATCAGGTTTTACAACTGTAATTTTAATGAGCCAGAAATTCACGGATTGTTTTCAAATACAGCTCTGGCTGTTCAATAGATAGAGCATGTCCTGCATTGGGAATTACTGCCAGCCTATGATTTGGAAAAAGTTCCATGTATTCGTCAGTAAATCCCCAGTGCTGATTATCGTACTGTGCTTTCATTACTAAAACAGGAATAGTAGAATGCAGCAACTGAGGTCTTGGATCCTTCACAGTGAGTAGATTTTTAAATGTCATGATGGCTGCATAAAAACCGCCGCCAGGCTCGGGCGGAGCAATTTTGGACGTATCACGTACTGTTGATTTGTTTACTTCATATTCAAGGTATGTTTCAAATTCATCTGCTTCTTTATCGCCAGCTATCTTCCATCCGAAACGTGTTGCAAAAAAAGCCATTGCTTTTGTACGGATGTTATTCGCTTTCTTATTTCCCTGCGCATTACTGAAAACCGGTGCTTGTAAATGCAGGCTGTCGGGAGCTTTTACTGAAAGTAATTCTTTTCGAAACGGATAGATAGGGCCGGGGCAGGTAAAAATTATTTTGTCAATTTTTGTTTGATTTTCTGCTGCAAACAACACCGCTAAAATAGCACCCCATGAATGCCCGATTAAAATCACTTTCTCTGCGCCAATTTCTTTAATGATCTCTTCCAAGTCTTTTCGATGCCTTTCAGGAGTGTAGCCGGAAATATTTTTCAGTCTTGCCGATTGACCGCTTCCTATCTGGTCGTACAGATACACATCATAACCATCATCAGAAAAGTTTGAACGTAATTGAATTGCTTCATCTGTAAGAGCACCACCCGGGCCTCCGTTTAAAAAAATAAGTGGAAAAGATTTTTTAGTTCCTTTTCCTTTGAAGTACGTATAACCAATTTCTGATCCGGTTGATAAATGCCAGAACTGTGTATCTGCCCTCGGCTGCAATTTGGGTACATCATATTGTCTGGGAAAAAATACATGTACCAGGAAGATCACTGATGTAATAAGTACTAAGTATGCCGATGCTTTGAGCAATGTTCTTTTCATTTGCTTTAGAACGGTTATAAGATTGCGATAGTATGTTGCAATGCAGTAGTCTTACGCCTTGATTTGTTCGCAGCAAGGTCTCCCAATAGTTAAAGATGATTGACAGCAGCAAGCTTGGTTGCGACGCAGCGTGCTCGAATAAAAGCTGTTAAACTGAAACACGCAATGTCCCCGTCAGCTTAGTTCCACACCTTAGTTTGTGTCTCACGAACCAAAGGATTAGATGTAAGCTGATGCAAATTATTTGTACTGCGGTTGACAGCAAATAAAAAAGGACCATCGTTTCCGATGATCCTTATACATTGATGGTAATTAGGACGTTTTTGCTTCCTTCCTTTTGGGGAGGTTAGGAGGGGGCTTTAAATATCGATCGCTTCACCATAAGCAGCAGCCGTTGCCTCTTTCAACGCTTCGCTCATAGTTGGGTGAGGATGTACACCATTCAGAATTTCATGATAAGTTGTTTCCAGTTTACGTGCAACAACAACTTCAGCAATCAATTCAGTTACACCTGCACCGATCATGTGTGCACCAAGGAATTCTCCATACTTCGCATCGAAGATCACTTTCACAAAACCATCGGTGTTACCTGCAGCACTTGCTTTACCACTTGCCATAAAGGGGAACTTACCAACTTTTACTTCGTAACCCGCTTCCTTCGCTGCTTTTTCTGTATAACCTACACTTGCAATCTCAGGCGTGCAATACGTACAACCGGGGATGTTGTTATAATCCATTGCTTCAGGAGCGTGGTTGTATTTCTTTTCCATGTAAGCAATATGCTCAGCAGCATTGATGCCTTCTTTACTTGCAACGTGTGCAAGCGCCTGGCCCGGAGCTACGTCACCGATCGCATAAATACCAGCTACCGATGTTGCACCATATTTATCAACAACAATTCTTCCTTTTTCAGTTTTAATACCGTTTTCTTCCAATCCAATATTTTCAATGTTGGCAACAACACCTGCAGCGCTTAACAAAATATCAGCTTCAAGAACCTGTTCACCAGCAGCAGTTTTCACGGTTGCTTTTACACCTGCACCTGACGTATCAACTTTCGTTACTTCAGCACTGGTCATAATAGCAATGCCTTTTTTCTTGAACTGCTTTTCCAGTTCTTTCGAAATGTCTTCATCTTCAACAGGTACAACACGTGGCATAAATTCAACAATGGTAATTTTTGTACCCATGCTGTTATAGAAATCAGCAAACTCAACACCAATTGCACCACTACCCACCACGATCATTGATTTAGGTTGAGTTGGCAACACCATTGCTTCACGATAGCCAATGATCTTTTTACCATCCTGCGGCATTGAAGGCAACACACGGCTACGGCCACCTGTTGCAATAATGATATATTTTGCTTCAACTGTTTGTTTGCTTCCGTCGGCAGCAGTTACTTCCATTTTGCCTTTGCCGGCAACTTTTCCGTAACCCATGATCACATCGATCTTGTTCTTCTTCATTAAAAAGGTAACACCCTTGCTCATTTTGTCGGCCACACCACGGCTACGTTTTACGACACCGCCAAAATCGTGTTGCACATTGCTGGCAGAAATACCATAATCGGCACTATGTTTCATGTATTCATACACCTGGGCACTTTTCAACAAGGCTTTGGTTGGAATACAACCCCAGTTCAAACAAACACCACCAAGGCTTTCTTTTTCAACAATTGCAACTTTAAAACCAAGCTGTGAAGCACGGATAGCAGCCGGATAGCCACCGGGACCACTACCAAGAACAATTACATCGTATGCCATATTTCTTAATTAATAATGAGTAAATGGATAATTGGAAATTATCGGCTGCGAAGGTAGTTGAAGTGAGGGAAATAGCAAAAGGGAAGAAGCTACCAGCCGATAGCAGATAGTAAAGTCTGAGACTAGCTTTGCCACTTGCTACTATCCACTAACCACTATCGGCTGTCTTTTAGCTTTCCTCTAACACAAATCGTTAAAACATGGACGCATATTTGACTGTGGAAAATAAACAGTGAAAGGTCACGTTTAGATGCTTTGCAAGATTTACATTTGTTTGCATTCGGTAAAAGCTGAATGTGATTACTAAAACCATTGAACAGTATGAATTTCTTTCTTCTTCAGGTGCAGAATGCCATTGACACACTAACAAATGCAGCTGCAACACAGGCCGTTCCTAAAAAAGAGATACACTTGATCGATCTGCTGATGCAGGCAGGCTGGATCATGATCCCCTTACTTTTATTAAGTATTGCAACAGTGTATGTGTTTGTTGAACGCTGGATGGCGATCAAAAAAGCTACGGAAGTGGATACAAATTTCATGAATATTATACGTGATAATATTTTAAGTGGAAACGTTACGGCGGCCCGCAATTTTGCACGCAACACTGCTAATCCGGTTGGACGTATCATTGATAAAGGGTTACAGCGTATCGGCAAACCGATTGATTCCATTGAAAACAGTATGGAGAACGTGGCACAACTCGAAATGTATAAGCTGGAACGAAATGTAAATATTCTTTCAGTGATCTCGAAGATCGCTCCCATTTTTGGTTTTATCGGAACATTGGTGGGATTGATGCAACTGTTTTTTAATATCAACGCAACCGGTGAGTACGAATTGAGCACCATTGCCGGGGGTATCTATACAAAATTGATCACATCAATTACAGGATTGGTGATTGGTTTGGTGGCGTATATGCTCCACAATATTTTGCACACACAGGTGGAAAAAGCATTGAATAAAATGGAAGCATCTGCTGCCGATTTTCTTGATGTATTGCAGGAACCAACACGTTAAACCAACTCACGCATGAATCTAAGAAAGAAAAGAGCAGAATCATCGGAGGTGTTTACAGATGCGTTGAACGATATCCTGTTCATCCTGTTGATGTTTTTCTTAATTGTATCTACACTGGCCAATCCCAATGTGCGTAAAGCATCATTGCCAAAAGCCAAAAGCAATACCCGCAGTAAGCAAACGGTGGTGGTAACCATTGATGCTACCAATCATTTTTATGTAGGCTCCAAACCTGTCGATCCGTTGCTGATGGACACAACACTTTCGCAAATGATCAGTGCTAAACGTAACAGTGGCGAAGAGGTGAGTATTGTCATCAATGCAGATCGTAACGCCACCATTGAAAGTTTTGCTGCGGTGCTTCGTGCTGCTGATCGTTTGGGTGTAAAGGCGGTGATGAGTGTTGATAAAAAAGGTGTCGAGTAAAGTACAAAATGGGAAGTTGGAAGTAGAAGGCAAGCCACGGCTGAGATGTAAATAATTTTGAAACGGGCTTTTCAACATTGAGCAACTGCATTGGCGTCGCACTCTTGTACAACAGATCATTATTCAACTGAAGCCGGCAAAATACAAATCATCAACTACAAACTTGCCTTCAACATCCTGTCATTTCCACTCATATCTTTCCGTAATTCAACAGTAAATCCTTTTTGCTGAAATAATTCAACGGTTTCATTTCCTAATTGTTGGTTTATCTCAACATAAACAGCACCGTTCGGTTGGAGATGCTGTAATGCAAAATCAGCGATCTTTCGATAGAACAGCAATGCATCTTCATCAGGAACAAACAATGCTTTGTGCGGTTCAAATTCCAGCACATGTTTACTCATAGTGTTTGCTTCTGTTGTTTTGATGTAAGGCGGATTACTGACGATGATATCATACTTGCTTAATTCATTCCATTTGCTTTCATCTAAAAAATCAAGCAATTGAAAGTTGACTTCAGTTTCATTGTTTAAAGCATTTGTTGTAGCCGTATGCAAGGCTTCACTGCAAACATCAATGGCTGATACTTCGGTTTCCGGAAGATTTTTTTTGAGAGCGATGGGGATGCAGCCGCTGCCGGTGCCGATGTCGAGGATGGTTAGTGGTGAGTTGTGAGTGGTGAGTAGTGAAGCCGTACTTCCAACTTCGTACTTCGTACTTTTCTTCCCACTTTCCACTTCCTTCACGATCCAATCGACTAGCTCTTCCGTTTCCGGTCTTGGAATTAACACACTTTCATTTACTTCAAATTTCAATCCGTAGAACCATGCTTCATTCAGCACATACTGTAACGGACGATGGGTGAGGAGTTGCTGCAGAATACGATCGATCTGTTGGGTTTCTTCAACTGAGATGTTCTCTTGTTTGATGTGATGCAACTTCTTTTTAGCTACATGTTCAACAACCAATGCAGCCATAGCTTCTGCTTCAGATGGTTCATGTGCAGCAGTTAATGCTTGCCGTAAGTGTTGATATTGTTCCTGCCAGATCATACGCAAATCTACCTGCTTCTTCCGAAACCGCTATTTTTGCAGCCTTACAATGACCACCGACGAACAATATATGCAGCGCTGCATCGAACTTGCCCGTAAAGGCGCAGGTTCGGTTGCACCCAATCCCATGGTGGGGGCGGTATTGGTATGCAACGATGAGATCATCGGAGAAGGATGGCATCAACAGTACGGCCAGGCACATGCTGAGGTGAATTGCGTTGCTGCTGTCATCCCGACGAAGGAGGGATCTGCTGATCAAAGAATTCAACACTCCACTTTATATGTTTCCCTTGAACCCTGTGCCCATTTTGGCAAAACACCGCCTTGCAGCGATCTCATCATCAAACACAAGATCCCGAAAGTGGTGATCGGTTGTCGTGATCCTTTTAAAGAAGTAGATGGCAAGGGTATTGAAAAACTGAAAGCAGCAGGAGTGGAAGTGATCGTTGACGTTTTGAAAGATGAATGTATTGATCTCAACAAACGTTTCTTTACGTTTCACCAGCAGCAACGTCCTTATATCATTCTCAAGTGGGCGCAAACAAAGAATGGAATCATGGCTTCCAAATCATCAGAACGGTTATTGATCAGTAATGAAATGACCAACCGTTTAGTACATCAATGGCGCAGTGAAGAAGCTTCTATTCTGGTTGGAACGAATACCGCCTTGCTTGATGATCCGCAACTCACAAGCCGTTACTGGCCCGGTAAACAACCTGTTCGCTTGGTTTTGGATAAACATTTGCGTTTGCCCAACACGTTAAAGCTTTTTAATGATGAGGCAAGAACTATCATTTTTAATTCGATAAAAGATGGTGAAGAAGGCAATGTTCGGTACTATCAATTGCCGACGGATGCTGAAACTGTTCCTGCCTTATTAAATGCATTGTATCAACTCAACATTAATAGTGTACTTGTGGAAGGTGGTGCACAACTGCTAAAAAGTTTTATTGCAGCCGGTTTGTGGGATGAAGCAAGAATCATTACCAACGAACAACTAACTGTTGTTGATGGATTAGCTGCACCACAATTGACCAACGCTGTACAAACCGGTGAACAACTCATCGGAATAGATCGAATTGTGTACTCCAGAAACTCATCATTCATTACTCATCACTCATTGTAATATGCTTTTATTGTTGCTTGGAAGTATTGTATTCAGCTCATGGTTAACGTTATCGTTTAAACTACTTGAAAAGCTTGGCATTAATACCTTCCAGGCAATAGTTTTCAATTATATCACTTGTGTTATTACAGGCTCATTTGTAAACGGCGCATTCCCCATCAACAAAGAAGTAATTGGGGAAGAGTGGTTTCCATGGGCAATGGTCATGGGAACCATCTTTATTTCGTTGTTCAACGTCATTGCAAAAACAGCACAAACAATGGGTGTGGCTGTTGCATCAGTCGGGAATAAATTATCGTTGGTAATACCTTTTCTCTTTTCCATTTACCTGTATAACGAAGATGCCACAATTTTTAAAATAGTTGGGGTAATTGCAGCACTGATTGCAGTTGTGCTTACCTGCTGGCCCGGACCCGGACATGTTGAACCTTCGGGTAAAGTAGTAAAGACAGCTTATTTTCTGTTACCTGTTGTTTTGTTTGTCGCCAGTGGTTTGCTTGATACCATGATCAAGTATGTTGAAACAACTTATATCAACGACACAAATCAAAATGCTTATCTCATCAGTGCATTTGCCGCTGCTGCATCTATTGGTATCATCAGTTTGGTATTCCTGTTTGCAACCGGACGATTAAAGTTTGAACCAAAAGCTGTTGTTGCAGGTATCGTAATTGGTGTGCCGAATTACTTTTCCATCTGGTGTCTTATGGGTGTGCTGAAAGCCTATGCGGGCAATAGCTCAGCCATCATCCCGATCAATAATATGGGAATCGTTTTATTCAGCACAGTGGCAGCATTCCTGATGTTCAGAGAAAAATTGACAAAGCTTAACTGGATCGGAATAATCATATCAATCGCTGCCATTGCACTGATCGCTTACGGTTAGTTTTTTACTCACTATTCACCATTGACCATTCACAACATTAAATGAACGAAGAATTTTATTATACCATTGCCCAACCTGTTGTAGCTGAGTTTAAAGACCGGGGTAGTCGTTTTCTGGCCTATGCTTACCCGTTAATTTCTGTTGATGATTTTAAAACAAAGATGAAATTATTGAAAGAAGAACATCCAAAAGCAGTGCATCATTGTTTTGCTTATCGTTTGGGTGTTGACGGAAATACATTTCGTGTGAGTGATGATGGTGAACCATCGGGAAGTGCAGGTAGACCTATTCTTGGACAGATCGATAGCAAGCAACTTTGCAATGTACTGGTAGTAGTGGTGCGATACTTTGGTGGCACATTATTAGGCGTGCCAGGTTTGATCAATGCGTACAAAACTGTTACATCACTCGCTCTGCAAACAACGCCCATCATTCAAAAACAAATCGAAGTGAATTATCAATTACATTTTGATTATACACGTATGAATGATGTGATGATGATCGTAAAACAATACAACTGTACTGTGGTAAAACAAGAAACGAATTTGTTTTGTGATGTTGAGATCAGTATTCCCAAGAACAGGTTAGAAGAAGTGTTGTTTAAGTTAGGGGAGATGCATACGGTTGAAGTAAGAAAGTTGTAAGTGTTAAGTCCTAGGTTCTAAGTTAATGAAGCTAGTGCCTTTTAACTCCGTACTTCGTACATCAAATCTCGTACATGCTTCAAGCTTTCCCCGTCATCTTATACACCAGCAACCCCACCACTTCTTTCAAATAATTATCCCATCCCTGGAATGCATGATGCGATGGTGTAACAGATTCCCAGAATAACTGTGGATTATTGATCGATGTAAAGTTGCATGGATAAGCAACCGTATTCAACCCGACTTTAGTAAACACCTGTTGTGAACGTTTCATATGCATGGCTGATGTAATAAGCAGGTAAGGTCCTTTCAGTTGTAATGAATCAAGCAGTTTTTTTGAATACAATGCATTCTCATAAGTATTACGGCTTTGGTTCTCACTAAGGATATCATCTTTGGCAACACCCATTTTCAGTAATTCATCTTTTACAAAGTCGGCCTCTTTGTATTGCTGGCGTAATACACTACCACTGCCGCCGCTGATAAGTATTTTTTTGATGTGGCCTAGTTTGTATAAACGAATGGCCTGTATATACCTGTCGCTTGCACTGCCATAAAAACCCTGCTTGCTTTTAAATTCAAACGAAACAAAACCTGCCAGCAAAATTCCTGCCTGGTATTGTTCTCCGCTGGTCATTACTTTTTGTTTTGCCTGCCAGTTCAACGAAAGCTTGTGAATAATGTATGGATTTGAAAATAACAGAAACCAACTGATACAAAAAATGACCCGGCGGCGTTTCCGCTGCTGATCTTTCGTAAAAAAACTGATCAGTGCAAAAATAAGCAGCCAGTTAAAGGGCGACAGTAAAAAAGAGAGGAGCTTCGATAACAGAAAAAACATGGCGTGAAGATAAAAATTTCTGCTTCCCGTAAAACTTCTTTCCGCAAAAAATGCCTTTAGCAGGGATTTTGCAGCAGATCGTTAAAATGATCTTCTATGAAACAATTACTCGTCTCAATGCTGCTGCTCGTAACCTCTGTTGCTGTTTCGGCTCAATTAAAAGTGAAGCCCGATTGTGGCGTGTTAACCGTTGATGTATTCAAAGGCTGGATCAATGAAGCCAAACCAAATATCGATCCGGAACAAATAAAAGTGAAGCTGCCCTGTTTTACTTCGTTCGAAAAAGAAGGGCCTTCTTCTACCTGCGGCGGTGGTGTATATTATGATAATAAAGGGATCCGCTTTTATACGCAGCGTGATTATATTGTGATCAGCAGTACATTCAAAGGCAAATTCACAGCCCCGGTATTAGGTGCAAAAAAATCCAGCATGTTCAGCCGTTTCGGTAACCCTAAACTGAAAGATGCTAATTGGGAAGCCTATCAAATGGCCTATGGGATTATGATCGTGTACTACAATACGGCCGGCGTTGCAAACAAAGTGATCATCAGCACAAAAACGACGGATGATATTGATCTTTGCAGTACGAATTAACCCTTATACAACCAAGCTTCATTTGTTCAATTAAAACATATACTGGAGATTTGCAGTATTCCCTAAATTAGTGTCTATGAAATATGCTTTTCTCCTGTGTGCAATGTTAGGTTTTACAATGATCGCTAACGCTCAATTGAAAACAAAACCCGATTGTGGCGTTATTACCGTGGATGTGTACAAAGGCTGGATCAATGAAGCCAAGCCAAATGCTGATCCCGAACAGATCAAAGCCAAACTTCCCTGTTTTACATCGGCTGATAAAGAAGGCAACGAATCGGGCTGTGGCGGCGGCGTGTATTACGATGACAAAGGCATTTGTTTTTATGTGCAGCGTGATTATGTAGTGATCACCGATGCGTTCAAAGGAAAATTTACCGTGCCGGTGCTGGGTGTAAAAAGCGACGATCTGTTTGTAAGGTTTGGCAATCCAAAAGCAAAAGATGCAAATTGGGAAGCGTACCAAATGGCCTTTGGGATCATGATCGTGTATTACAACATGAAAGGCGTTATCAACAAAGTAATTCTCAGCACCAAATCAACGGATGATATTGATCTGTGTAACATCAATTAATTCGTTTTTATTTCTGTATCATCACCGGCGTTCCCGCTTTTGCATACCGTGCCAGATCATCAATATGTGTATTCTTCAATGAAATACAACCGTTGGTCCAGTTGTAAAAACGATCAATAAAATAATCGTTCCCCGGCTCCACGCCATGTATGCCGATGCCATTGCCAATACTTGCAGAGGCGGGAACCAACCCATTACTTTTTCTTGCTTTGAATTTCATTGCACTTTCATTGGTAGGATAATCGAGCATCAGCATCTTGCGCCATAACCTATGTTGATTGTTGTAAACAATTTTAAATGTGCCTTCCGGCGTACGCCGGTCGCCCTGCATAAATTTATCTTCCAACGGTTTTAATCCAAATACAACCGGATAAGTTGCAAGCAATCCTTTACTGTCGTAAACCCGTAACTGGAAATCAGATTTGTCGATCACGATTCGTACAGTACCCGACACAGCGCCTGCGGGCCTGAAATATTTCTGCATGGTACGGATGCCTGTTGTACGAACTGTTGTTGAATTGGTACTTGTTTTTTTTGTCACGGTTTTATTGGCCGCAGTATTGTCTGCAGAGCCGGGCGTAACATTGGTTGAACAGGATACAACAAATAAGCACAATACGATCTGTGCTGTTGAAACATACTTCATAGCATAATGGGTTTTAACCGGTGGTACAGTTGAAACAATGATTTACAGCAGCAGAATTTTGGGGATTATCTATCAGCAAAAACGATGCAACAAAATAAGTTATTGCATCTTTTTTCTGAATGTGGAAAGCTTAACAATTTCTGTGAAAAACAACGCAGCAAATCTACTTACATCAAAATGTTATTTACCGGTGTAACAGGAGCGGGGAGTTCTGTCTCATCCAGCATTTCCCGCAGATCAATTTCAATGGTGCGGCTCAGCGCTGTAATGGGTACATCGTTGGCACTTCCTTCAAACGGATTTTCGGTGGCTTCGCCCACACGCTCCAGGCTCATGAATACCCAGGTAACAATGAGACTGAAGGGAATATTCAACCAAACATATACATCGCCCAGCTTCTGAAATTCATTCAATAAACCAAACGGCACAACAAATGTGAACAGACGGATAAAAAATAAATTGATGGAAGAGAACTGCCGTGGATAAGGAAAGTTTTTGATACGCTCACACTTTCCCTGTTGCTCATACAAATTCACCAGCATGTTTTCCATTTCAATATGGTAGAGTGTATCAAGCTGTCCGTTTGCGTGTAATGTTTTTAAATGAGTTGATTGTAATTTGATGAGATGTGTTGCACGGTTTTTTTTCTGCAGAATGTAATCGGCTTCCTTTTCCGTTACATAAGGTTTCAATTCATCTTCCAGTTTGCTTTGCCATTCGGGTACCACATAAAAACGTTTGTATTCAATGTTGTATCGTTTTTGTGTGTTTTCCCAAATTCTTGTTTCACGCAATTGAAAACGCAAGGCAGTAAGCCATGCAATGTGGCGATAAATAAGTGATCGATGTGCCGTTTCATCGGTTACAAGATCTTTCACCATCATACCCCATGCACGGCTTTGGTTTACAATGGAACCGTAGATCTGTCGTGCTTCCCACACACGGCTGTAGGTTTGTGTATTGCGGAAACCGGCAATAAAAGCAGCCGCTGTACCGATCATGGCAATAGGCACCCATGGTATGGCAAGCCAATGCCAATCGAGAAATTGATAGAGAGCAGTAGGTATAGCGGCAATCAAAAAGAGTTTGTAAATTTCGCTGCGTGTCCAATTCAAAAATTCTCTCAGCGAATACTGACGTCCTGCATGCATAAATAGCGGTGATTTGAAAACTGAAAATAGGAAGAAATCAATTTCAATTACCTGAAACTAATTCACAGCGGCAGTATCATGTCTTCGTTCAACCCATTGTATTGAAAATGCCCGAGTGAGCGAAAGCCGTTCTTATGGTAAAAGCGAACAGCTTTGGTGTTGTCGGTTTGCACACCGCCCCAAAGAATGAGTTGTTTTACTTGCCTGTTTTTCATTTCATCCACTACATAATTGAACAAGAGTTGACCAACACCTGCACTCTGCCATTCGTCGGTAACAGAAGGTGCGATGGTATAACAATCATCATACAAAATGTCTACTCCGTATTGTTGCAAACGTGGATAATCATGATGGAGGTAACCTTTTTTCAACACCGTATAAGCAACAATTGTTTCAGAGGAAGGGTCAACGGCAACCCATGCTTCATGTTCGTGATGATGGTGAAAGCTCGTTACTTCTTCTGTATTATAAGGATGTGGCTGAAAGCGCCTGACTGTTGCCGGGCTTAATTGTTGAAGATACAGCAGCAACTGTTCAAGATCATTGCTGTTGAGTTGCCGTAGTGTAACGGGTTTGTTGTGTTTGGTTAAAGCTGTCATAGTTAAAACGTTATCAGTACTGCACGGGGTCCGGTAAATACGTTTTTGCTAACACTGTTTAGCTGGTACCGATGTTTTCATGGCTAATAATTCAACAATTTACGCAATTCTGTTTTGATTAGATTTATTACTAATGAATAATTCTTGTCTCCATATCCTCCAAGGCAACGCCTTTTGTTTCAGGCATCAGAAAACGTACATACAGCAATTGCAAAACCATCATCACACAAAAGAAAAGAAAAATAGGAGCGCCACCATATTTCCCTGCAAACCAGGGGAAGGCATTTGCAATAATGGCTGCAAACACCCAATGTGTAAGACTGCCGAACGATTGGCCGCTTGCCCGCACTTCATTGGGAAATATTTCTGAAATAAATACCCAGATCACCGCACCTTGCCCCACAGCATGCGCCGCAATGAACATGAACACAAAAAATTGCATACCGGTGTACTGATCGGTGTAAAATGCATACGCCATTAATCCTAATGAAATAATGTAACCAACAGAGCCGATGTACATCAGCATTTTTCTTCCAAAGCGATCAATGAGTGAAAGACCGATCATGGTGAAAATTAAATTCACCAAACCAATACCGGTTGATGAAAGCAGTGCAGATGATGTGCCCAGCCCGGTCATTTCAAATACACGTGGTGCATAATAAATAATAGCGTTGATACCCGATGCCTGATTGAAGAATGCCAACAGAAACGCAAGTAAGATGGGCCAGCGGAATTGTTTGGAAAAGAAATTTGTTTTTGTTTTTCGTTCGCTGTGTTTTGATTCAATGATGGCTTGTAATGTTTGCTCTGCAGTTGATGGATCAATTAGATCTAATACATCCTTTGCTTTTGTATGATCGCCTTTGTGCAATACCAGCCAACGTGGGCTTTCAGAAATCAATAATGTAAGTATTGTAAAGATGAGTGAAGGGATGGCTACAATGCCCAGCATCCATCGCCAGTCATCTTCACCAGTGGCACCCAACAAATAATTTGATACATACGCAATGAGAATACCAAACACAATGTTGAATTGAAACAGCGCAACTAAAAAACCTCTTTTCTTTGGCGGCGCAATTTCTGAAATGTATAACGGCGATACAACCGATGATGCACCAATGCTGAAACCACCAAGTACACGAAAGAGCATGAACACATATACATCCTGCGCCATAGCCGAACCAAGCGATGATACAAGAAACAGCAATCCGATCCAGAACAGGGAGCGTTTACGACCGAATTTATCGGCAATCATACCGCCGAACAAAGCGCCGATGACAGTTCCGTACAAGGCAGTGGCAATGGCCAACCCATGCATGGCATCGCTGAGTTGCCATAGCTGCTGAATTTTTTGTTCAGCACCGGAAATAACAGCTACATCTAACCCAAATAAGAAACCGCTCAACGCAACCGTAAGCGACCAGAGCAATAATTTGTTTGTTTGCATAACAATCGTGGTTTAGGCAAGGTGTACTTCCAACGATTACTGTGAAAATAAACTTTCTGTACTATGTTGAAGCGTCGTGCAATTATGCAAACGTTTGATGTTTGAATATTCTAAAAAATATGGTTGATGTTATTCCTCTTCTGCTTTCGGTTTTCCATGGTTGCGCCATTTAAGGAAATAGTTAATGGAATTGATGCTGAAAAGGATACTTAAAAGAATGCGTGTGAATAAACGCATGCGGTCTGTTTGTGTCAGTTCATTCCAATTCATGGCAACATCAACAATTAAATAGATTACAAGTGCCAGCATAAAAATGCTAAAGATCAGATGAGATTTTTTTGATTTAAACATACTCCGGTTGTGGTAAGTTTTAAAAAAAAAGTTATTCCTGTTGTTGTACAATTTGTTTACGCCATCACCGCCACCATCTTCAACGCCTGTTCAGCCAATGGTTTGTTTCCTTTCATTTCAACTTTATCAACTACCTGTTCGGGTTTCCAGCTTTTCGAAAATAATTTCCATGCAGTATCGGGATCGATCGCTACATGTGCATCCGGCTCAAGATTGATTTTTTTATTCAACAGCCAGCCGTTTTCTGTTTTTACAATATTCCATTGTCCGCCAATATCTGTGAGCACTTCAATTGATACAACTGTTCCAAATGCTGCATGTACATCACGGAATGTATGCGGAAGTGCACGCATAAAAACATCAAGGAAGGGATGATAAAATTCTTTCGTCATGATTCCCTGTTTCCCAACCGCATCTCTGATTTGTTGCTGGTGTAAAAATTTTTCGGTGTATTCTCTTGCAATGTGAAACCAGTTTTGTGATGTTTCTTCACCGGCCCATGCAACAGAAAACACTGCTTTACCAAGTGGATCTAATGTTTGAAGGTGTTCATAATATTCCTGTCCGGTTGTTTCCAACAGTTGAATTAACAGTTGCGGACTTAATCGTTTTGTTGCAGTGGTCCAGGAAAGGTTTAGCTGATTCAGAAAATCTATCAGGTCTTGATACGAATGAATGTTTTCTGCTTTTTCTCCGAAATAACCATCTCTTGATGTTGACAATGCCCGGAGGTTTCCATCCAGTAAATGAGATGCAACATCTTTTACCTTCCAAAGTTTGGCAACTGTTGGAGCGTTCCATTCTTCTGCTGTAAGAGAGCGTAACAGTTCCATCAGCTTTTTATCCAGTAACGGAAAGAGCGGCAAGGTATTTATTTGTAATTCGTCGTTCATTTTTCTGTTGTGGTTTGAAGTTGATGCACTACGCTAAATTATCCGCCACATGTGATATCTCCAAACTTTATCCCTGCCCGAATTATACGACAGTTCGCTGATAAGCCGCCGGGGTTGTTCAGCAGTTCAATAAATCTGTACGAAGTTTAACGAAGACTGTCAGTTCACCACTTTAATATAGCCATAACCTTCTGCCTGCTTCTTCACGAGTTCATAAATACCATCGGGAACGGTTTGTACACCGGGCAGCAGATCCGCTTTGTTGATGTTGTGTACTTTCATCGCTACTTCACAAACACTGAAGGTTGCTTTTTTTTCTGCGATGATCTTTTGCAAACCATCGGCCACTGATGATTTTTCTTTGGTGACCATGCTCAGCGATTTGCCGTAAAATACCACCACTACTTTTGCATCGGGATCAGCTTCTGTTATTGCATTGATCCAACGTACAACCCTTGCATGTACATCCGCATCAGCCGTGGTGATATCAAAAACTACGTTGTAGGGTTTGTTTTGAGCACACAGTTGAGCTGTGGCGATACACAGCAGCAGAAGCATCAGTAACTTTTTCATGACCTGTTGTTTTAGGATGCAGAAGATACGCAATCCTGCAGGCGATGTCAAGGTGGAGCAAAAATTTGCATGGCAAATGAAAACCGGAAGATTGTATCGCAGTTGCGGCTTGTTCGCCAATATGTTACCACAACCGGATGTTGCACAAAAAGTTGCATTGATTTTGCTGTAATTTTTGATGCAACAAAGCAAAGCAAAAAAGAAGTTTTTAAATTCTGCAAGTTGCGGCTTTGAATGTCGTCTCTAGATGGTAATTTTCAATACTTCTTTAAACATTAAAACAACTTGTCATGAAAATTTTATTCAGCCTCTTATTGATTGTGGGATGCGTTACCGCCAGCTTTGCACAAACCGGAATTGATGGTAACTGGAAAGGAAGCCGTGAAACACCCAACGGTGTTATTGAAATTACCTACAGCTTTAAAGTGGAAGGAAATGTATTAAAAGGTACCTGGAAAACACAGTTTGGCGAACGTGAACTGGAAGAAGGAAAAGTGGACGGCAAGAAATTTTCGTTTTCTGTTTCGTTCAACGAAATGAAAATTGAAAATACCGGCGAGTTGGTGAGTGAGAATGAAATTGTGCTGAAAAGTACAAGAGGAGAGATGAAGCTGGCAAGGGTGAAACCTTGAGTTTAACGGAATGAATCAATTGCTTCTTTGCAGGCGGGTCTTTGAAAAGAGACTCGCCTTTTTTATTGAGCGTCTGTTTCGATGATCGGCGATAAAAAAGGAGAAACATAGAAGTGAAGTTTCAGCAGTAAATCCTTGATTTCGTTGTTGGTGAAAAACACACAACAACGGCTATGGTGCATTTAATTCGCTGGGATACCAACAGCGGCAAAGGCTGATGATTAACTATATTCAATCGTATTAACCAATACTGAGTTCAAACCCGTTAATAGCCCAAATAATTACCAACACAAATATTACCAAGGATTCCCAAATCCACACTGTTTTCATCTTTGGTTTCAGATTTTTGATAACATTTTGTTCAATTAGTAAAGCGACTAAAATGCAAATTGCAAATATCAAAGCAATAAGGCCTCCTAATGAATTACCTCCTTGATTATCGATAAACAAACCATTAATAGTCACAACAATGGAAAGGGCAAAAAGAATTGCTAGTAAAATTGAGATTGGTGTAAAGATTAATTTTCTCATGGATAATAAAAATTGAAAGCCGGCTATTAATTGCCGCTAACGTTGACGGCTTGCTGCTGTGCTGGAATTCATTGATTATCCAGCCCGGTACCGCAGCCGATTTGAAAAAGTGAAGTTGAAGTCATGAACTTAAGATGAAAATTGAACATTAAGCCGAAACCAAAGCTGATAGCGATTTACAGCCGATTGTTACTACGTCAGCCAGCATAGCAGCAAACCGATTGTTAGCCGCTTTTTTAGGTCGAACTATCCTCAACAGCGACAAAAAGCCATTTGCCATTTCTTTTCTCAAAAAGATAGTCAACTATAATCCCATTGTCAATTCCACGTATTTGAATTACCACTGCTTTCTGGCTTTTGTCTAAAATAATCTTCTGTGTCCATTTGTCACTATTACTAACAGATTTGTTTTTTCGAAAATCCATCATCTCAAAGTCAGAACGATGCTTATAAAGTATAGTATCCTTATCGTTTTCAAGGTCATACTGTTTGATTTTTAAAGGAAATAGTGTTCTGCTACGTTGAAATGCTGTGCCCTTACTAAAATTGTCAATAAATAAATTGAAGTCAACTTCGACCTTATCAGTCGTCGCTGGTTGATTAACTGTTTCTTCATTGATTCGACCAGTTTCAGTCATGTGGTTGTCGTCTGCACAAGAGTATAAGACAATGAGTGCTAGAAGTACTGGGAAATTTCGAATGAGCATAGTCTAAATATTGGGGTGAATGTGGCTAAAATTAAGCTATGATTTTGTCAAACTTTTTTTCTTGTCACAAGTTCTGCTGAGGTCAAATTGCGGCAAGCCGATGTTAGCCGCTTTGCTTTGGTAATTTAATAACTCTGATGTTCGTATATATTCTTGGTCTGCTATTGTAAAGTGTAAAAAGTTCCTTTCCGTAAAACGTCACCGGCCATGATGTCAGCTCATTTGAAACATGTTTATAAAGCAGTTCGGTCGCTTTACGGTCAATCGTTAGTACTACAGGAAATACGATACAATATTCGAGATAGTCTGCAATTGATGCGTCCAATGCTTCGTTCTTTATCGTATCCGGTGTGGCAATCTTCAACAAATCCCAAAACAATGCTGCCTGCGAAAATTGTCCTGCAGTGTCAAGTCTCGCATGTTGGAGATTATGTTTTAAGTCCTTTGTCGAGTCGATTTCTGCAGAAAAAAATAAATCAAAAGATTGATGTGTCCTCCAAGGAGAAAAGAGTACATAGCCAGTTACTGTAGAACTTTCTTGTCCCCAAACAGTCTCGGTAGTGATAAAAAAAACAAGAGCAAATATGGTTTTAGTGAGTCTCATGTCATTGCGGCTAACGTTCAGGGCTTGGCGATGTTGGGGCATTTGCGTTTCGTCACGCCTGAACTGAAGCCAAATATAGTTACTGTTGTTTATAGTGTTTACAAATGTTGAGGCGAGTTCTGTCGAGCCCGTGACGAAAGGAAAATAGAATTACAAAGGCTGATGCTGCGTTCAGTCAAGCCCCAATATTGCCAAACCTTTTGTTGTGCGTAGTATTACTTTGAAATTCTAACAATCTCACCTAATAAAGAATCTAAATCTTGTCGAAAGTCAACTTGTGTCTCATTTGGTAATATTTCAGCCTTTCTTATTTGTGTGTGAAGGAAACCGTCTGCAATGTTTTTGAGAGACTCATTTAAATGCGTCATATTCTTCTTGAAACTTTTATTTTCTTTAGGTCCACCATAATTATTTGCAACTTCGTCAAAACTTGAAAGATTAAATATTGGTGGTATGTGATGCAATATCGTTCGTCCAATCATACCAACAGATAGAAAGTTTCCTCTACTATATGTGTCATTAATTTCTTCACATAGTCTTACCAATCTTGAAAAGTCGAACTTGTTGTTTGGCAGATTTTTAAGTTCCTCTATTCTTTTTAAGTTTACAAATAAATCTTTGTTGTACTTGGTGTTTAAAAGTTGCTTTTTATGTCCAAAAGGATAATCACCAATAAAATCTTCTGTTTTGTCTTTGCCAAGTAAAACGAGAGCTTCCTCAGGGTAATAAAATCCAATAATATTTTTCCGAATCAGATATTGTTGTCTACAATGTTTTTCAAATTCATTTAAGTCAACTTCCTTGTCGTTAGAAAATATTTTAAAATTTTGTAAATTTTTTCCGTGATAAGTCTGACCAGAAATTGTAAACTTATCATCGCCGTTTTCATAATACGCAAGTACGATAGGCAGTTTCCTTTCGTCAAGTTTCATTAAGTTGAAACCTCCCGTACTTGTTTCAAATAGTAGATTATAGTTCATAAAATATTACGCACAACGGCTACGGCTTGGCGATGTGGCGGTATTTGAAAATCGTCAGCCCATAACCGCTGCTAAATTTATAACTAAAAGTTCATTGTTTATTCAATTGCTCGGCGTTATTCGTCGGCTGGAACTGAAGCCGAATAGCGAATAAAAAGTTGAGAATATTTCGTCGCCCCGCCATATTGCCAAACCGCCTGTTGTACGTTCGCCTTGTTATCAAAGTTCTGCTTGTGTCTTAATGTGTTCTAATACTCGCTTATGAATTTTGTGAACAATATTGTCGCTCCAAAGTGTCCAATAAAAAGCAGGTTTGATTTTGTTTACATACCAAGTTGTTCCTTCAAGCAATGTGTGTCCGTTTGGTAAAGCTGTTAGTTTAAATTGTCCTTGCTTAGAAACCCAATAACCGTGAAGATGGTTTGGATGAATGTCGTAAATACTAATTTCTTTCATTGGCTCTGGTTGTTCGTCAACTGAAAACTTTAATAGTCTTGGTTCGTCCCAAACTGTAATTGGTTCTACAAAACTTCCTGTTGAAAAATTACAATGTCTAACAGCTCCAACGCCCTGTCCTTTAATGGTTGCATTGATAGGGTAGGCAATTCCTGTTTTAAAAATAAATTCCGTTGGTTCTTTAAGTTGTGGAAATGAAACTACGTTTTTCCAAACCTTTTCAGGTGTCGCATTGATTTCAATAGTTGTTACAACCGAACGCAAATTGTCTGTCTCGTTTAAAGTGTCCTCAAAAGCCATTAATGATGGTGCAGATAATACCAACAAAATAATTGCAGTTGGTGTCTGTCCTTTTAAATTACTTTTTGAAAAATGAAACCCAATTAAAAAACCGAAATAAGTAAATACAAAACCGATTGGTGTAGCCATAATCAAACAAATAATTCCTTCCCAAGCAAATGCTAAAAGTCCAATGCAAAATATTAAAAGTGTCAAGTAAGCATTGTTACGAAGTTTTTGTCTCGGAACTGAACTTTTGTATGCAAGAATTAAAGTTGATGTCGCACCTAAAACTAACGGAAGCCAAATAAAAAGTCCAAACCCGTAATCTCTAAAAACATTTGTCGCCAAGTAGGAAAATGTCCAACCAAGCAAACAAGGCAATGCTATTGAAAGTAGTTTTTGTTTAGAAATATATGTCAAGTCCTTTGTCTCTGTCATAAACGGAATGTCGGTTTAAGGTGACGTACAACGAGCAGGGCTTTATGCAGGTTGGGAATTGTTATTCGTCTGCCGACAACCACTGCTGATTGAAAATATAAAGTTGAATTTAAGAACTAAAGTTGAGACTTGTTTGTCCAGTCCGAACCAAAGCTTGGATTTGCAATTGGCTGATGTTTGCTGGTCATGCCCAACTTGCATAAAACCCAATGTTATGTGCCGTACTTTTCTGTTTTATAATTTACCGGTTTTTAATCTTTCAAAGATTTGTCGTTCATAATCGTCCATTTTTCTTGCTTCTTTTAGTATGGAATTCAGTCTTCCCTTTTTTGGTTCTTCAAAAATAAAAACAGAGTCAAGTTTTGGATAAAAGAGTTTGATGCCTCTACATTTTGTATCTGACATATATTCATAAATAAAGCTTGGTTGTCCTCTGTCACTGCATTTGCAGTCAAGAAAGTTTGATAAGGCTGAATTTCTATGAAAGCCTTTATTGTAATGAAGTCTTTTGTCACCGAAGTTACTTTTGTCACCTGTTACTAAATTGTATGAGTTTTCTGCTTTACTCCACGTATAGCCGTGCTTAAAAGATTTACAACTTATAAAGCAGGCAATAATTGGCAGTACAGAAAAAAGGTAAATGTATTTTTTCATAAAAAGTTTTTGTCAGAGTTATGTGTCGTGCTGCTCAATAGTTTTTGTCAAGGTTGCGGTGATTGTCAACCGTGTACTGTGTCCACTTACTTATGACTTGAGCAAAAGTCCACCTATTACAAATGCTAAATTGAAAAACTAAAGAACAAAACTTGGGAAAAAAGTTGAATAAAGAACGTCAAGCTGATGTGGGCTTTGGTTCAAGTCAAACCTAAATGATAAAGAACATTTTTACTGTCGCCCCAACGCTGGTTAAACTGTTGGGCAGCATGGCACATAACGGTTTACGTATTGGCGATGGTGGGGAATTTGAAAAACGTCAGCTCAACATTTGCACAAATGCCCGATAGAATTACTAATGTTGAGTTTTCAACTGTCAGCCCCACTATTGCCAATACGAAGTTAGTGGCAGGGCTTCTTTCTGTCAAAAGTGAATTATACATTTCGGCAATAGTTTTTTAATTCTTTGTTTTTCCGTTTCGCTCAAGTTATTTCGTTCTATGTGAAGTTCTTGCAGGCTTGTTAAATACTTAATTTCTTCGGGTAAAGTCGTCAATTTATTGTTTCCAATTTCCAAATACAAAAGGTTTGTCAATTCTCCGATTTCTTTTGGAAGTTCTATTAGTTGATTGTTGTTCATTATTAGAATTCGCAAGTTTTTGAGTTGTCCAATTTCCGCACCAACACTTGTCAATTTATTTGAACTTAATGAAATTTCGTCAAGAGTTGTTAGTTTGCATAAAATTGTCGGAAATGTTTCAAATTGATTACCCAATAAATTTATTGAAACGATTTTGTCAAGTCGAGATAGTTTATTAGGTAATTTTCTTAGTCCTTGACTTGCTATGTCAATACTTAAAACTTTATGTTTTTGTCGAATTGCTTGCTTAATGTTTTTGTATTCATATAAAGCTCGATTTTTCTTTATGTAGTCCCAATAAGATTTTCCAATTACTTGCCTAATTTCAAAATCGTAAACTTTTTGTTTTTTTCCGTCTGTCCATTTTCCTGTTGCTAATTTGTAGTCTGTATTTAGGTTTCCTTCAAAGAAGCCTGTTATACTGTCTGTTTTGTCACGCTCTACCAAATAGAAAGTAAAATCAGGGTTTAGTTTCCCGACCAACTTCAATGAACCCCAATTTGGGTCATAATAATATGAACCGACCATTGTAGAGTCAAGAAGAACTAAAAAATTGAGGTTAATTTCGAGTTTCTTATTTTGGTCTGTCAGAATATAGCCTTCGTAAACATATGTGTCGCAACATTTTTTGTCTTGTCCGAATGTGGTCAGAACAGATAAAAGTCCGATTAAAATTGTCAGTATGTTTTTCATTGTGTTTGTCGTCGTAGCCTTGCCACTAACACATAAATATACGTACCTTCTTGGTTAAAAAATAGCTGATAATCATATGAAAATTCAACAAGTAATAAAATTAACATACTATAATCCCGTTTACAATATTGCTTTCAGCAATTGGCGGGAATTATACCTGCTAACACAAAACGGTGGGTTCGAAATGCTTGCTGTGGAAGTGTATCAAGGGCAATTGGCTTACCGCTCAAAAGGTTCGCACAAGCGAATTACATGGCGCAATATAAAAAAAGGACTTCTTAAAAAAGAAGTCCTTCTGTATTTGCCTTTTTAATTCTTTAATTACTTGAAAATCCTGCTTCTTCTGCAACCGTTACTTCGCTGTAATCTTTCACCACATTGTACAAGGTATCACGCTCAACTGGTTTGCGGTTTACCTGTTTAATGAGAGCAACCAATTGTTCGGTGGTCATGGTAGGGGTTTGTTCTTCACTACCGGCCATGCTGTAAATTTTCGTTGTATCATCAATGGTGCCATCAATATCATTCACACCAAAGCTTAAGGTCATTTGTGCATTGTGGCGGCCGAGCATGGGCCAATATGCTTTAATATGTGGGAAGTTATCTAAGAACAAACGGGCAATGGCATACATTTTCATGTCTTCCACAACGGTGCTTTCAGCAACATTACTCATGTCGTTATCCTGGTTGCGGAACTTCAACGGAATGAATGTTTGAAAGCCCTTTGTTTCATCCTGCAGGTTTCGTAAGCGGCTCATGTGATCCACCCGATGCCAGTATTGTTCAATATGTCCGTACAACATGGTGGCATTGCTGTGCAAACCAAGTTTGTGTGCAGTGGCATGAATATTCAACCAACCATCTCCATCCACTTTATCGGCACAAATTTTTTCACGTATCTCCGGATGGAAAATTTCAGCACCACCACCGGGTATTGAATCCAAACCATGACTGATCAATATTTTCAATCCTTCTTCTGCACTCACTTTTGCTTTACGGAACATATAATCGTATTCAACAGCAGTAAACGCTTTGATGTGCAGATCAGGACGATGATCTTTAATTGCTTTCAACAGATCAGCAAAAAACTGCAGATCCATTTTCGGATGTACGCCACCCACAATATGAACTTCTGTTACCGGAACACCATCATACTTTTTTACCATGTGCAACATCTGGTCAATACTCAGTTCCCAACCTTCATCACGCTTTGCATACAGTTTGGAATACGAACAGAAATTACAACTGAACACACATACATTGGTAGGTTCAATATGAAAATTGCGATTGAAGTAAGTGGTATCGCCATGCATGCGTTCCCGTACAAAATTTGCCAACGCACCTAAAAAGGGGAGACTTGCTTTTTCGAATAACAACACTGCATCTTCTTCACTGATGCGTTGTTCGTTATAAATTTTATCGGCTATCTGTTGCAGCTCTGTACTGATGCGGTTACCTTTCAATATTGCTTCAATTCCTGTTTGCATGATCTTTCTGTGTTTTGTGTTGCTGCCGTTGTTGGTCGCTTTCGCTTTTGTTGGTCGCCTGACCAACAAAACAGCTTATTGCCTTCGTTGGTCGCCTGACCAACATAACCATCTAAAATAAAACAGCGCAACTTTTTGCAAAGTTACGCTGCGATCGGTTTCAAAACGAAAGGAGTTATCTGCTATCGAACAGTTTAATTATTGACCTTGATCACCCGGAAGGTATCGGTGGCCCGTGAGCGATAAACGATCTGCACAATGTACATGCCGCTGCCCATATTGCCGAGGTCAATTTCCTGGTATCCCGGTGTTGGAATGGTGCCGCCTTGCCCAAGTGCAATGCGTTTTTGCCATACCAGTTGCCCTGCCTGATTGTACACATTGATGTATTCGATATTATTTGGCGGATCAAAATACTGTAATGCAAATTTCCGGCTGAACGGATTGGGTGTGATCATTACACCTTTGCGCCGCAGGTTCGGGTTCACATCTTTCACTTTGATGTTGATATCATCGATATAAATATTGTTTTCCCAATTGGTGGCATTGCGGAAAACCACCTGGATATATTGTTGGGTAGCAGCGGTAAAATCGCCAAGGAACACACTGTCTCTCCGCCATTGTGTGGCAGTGGGTGTAAACGGTGTTTCCGTAGCTACATTACCGGTAGTGATCAGATCACGCCCCCATTTTTTATAAACAGAGCGAAAAGTTTGTCCGCAATTATCGGTGATCAAAATTTCAAGTGTATCAATCGGTATGCCCACATCAAATGGATCACTAAACATAGCCGCTGCGATCTGGAATGTAAGAAATGCAGAATCTTTACCCCTTACTTCCACCAATGGCGAATACATAAAATCTTCAAGGCCACTTGCATCATAATCGAAGTTGTTGATGTACATCGAAGCATTGCCTGTTTTAGCAGCCGATGTTGAACGTTCCCATGTAATATCTGCATCGGGGTTGATGCGTTGCCACAGTGAAGGAGGGAAGGTAGTTGATTCAAACCCCTCTGTATATGGCAATGCAGCTACCGGGAATGCAACACCATCAATGCGGCCCGTATCGTTTGACAAACGTTGATCAACGCTGCCATTCGGGTTCGACGTATATACAATCAGATTGGCATTGGTGCCGGCGTTCAACGTCATTGCATTCAATGTGATGTTGATGGATGCAAGTGGTGCCAGGTTACCTGTCCAGTTGGTAACTGTAATTGGGCCTGTGCCAAACCGTGCGTTGATAGTGAGTGAGGTGATAGCAGCAGAGCCGGCATTTCGAATAGCTACAACCGGCCGGTAATTGGTACTGCAGGTATAAATAATATTGTTTCCATTGGTACAGGCACCTAACGACGGATCGACAAATTGTACAAAGCGTGCATCTCTGCTTACTGCCGGAACAGGTGTGCAACCATTGGAAGCGGCAAGCCCCTGCATCCAATCGACCGTTGCCAATGTTGCTTCCATTAATGTTTGTTGCTGTGGTGTGTACATTACCATGGCACGGTCATCAACATAATCCATGAAGTTCATCCACATAATACCGGGCGGATTGGGTGCACAGTCATCGATAATTATACTGTCTGCAGCCGGTGCTCCATAAGTGGCTCCCAATTGCAAAGGTGTATCAGCAATACCATCGTCATCGGTACATGTTTGTGTGCCTTCATCGTTGTTGGGCCCCCAGATATGATCGAGATCAAAAAAATGACCGATCTCATGTGTGGCCGTACGACCAAGATTGTACGGAGCCTGTGCTGTACCACCAATACCAAACGCACGAAAGTTGGTAACAAAACCACGCTCATTCAACGGAACAGAAGTGAGTGGAAACGATGCATAATACGAATAGCCTAAAAAGTTATTGGGCATTTGGCAAACCCAGATGTTGAGATATTTGCCGGGGTCCCATGCATCACTTCCGCCATCACAGGAAAATTTTACCGGATCGGCAAGACCCGGTTCGGAAATAACGGTGGAGGATACACGCACAATGCCATTACTGCCTTCGCCTTGCGGATCACGACGGGCCAGACAAAAACGAAGATTGCCTTTTCCATATCTTGCTTTAAACGCAGCAGGGATGCGTGTTGAGTCTGCATTCAGTCCGCCATAATCTGCATTCAATGCATCGATCTGCGATTGGATCTGTGCATCAGTGACAAGTGAGGGGTTGGTTAAAATTACATGTACTACAACCGGTATGGTAATGATGGCGTTGGTGCCGAGTATTTGAGAAGGACGTTGATTGATGTTGATGCGCTGTTGCCTCTTGGCAGTCATTTCATTCCGCAGGCCTGGATTTTTCTTGATGGCTTCATCCAGCACCGTTTGCGAACCGCAACGGTGAAAGTCGCTGGTACGCTGTGTAACGGGATTGTTTTTTTGCTTTTGTGCAACAGCGGTAAAATTCAGTGTTACAAGCACAGGCAGCAAAAGAATGAATGTCGACAGCTTCATGTTTATAGTTGTTCTGTGAATGTACGAAGTAGCGCTCAAAATAGTTGCCTGTGTTGAACGATGATTTTAACCGCTTATGTAATGCTTTCACTACATGGTAATGCAGCGGATCCACTGCTTTAGATGTTGCAAAAACAGTTATCTTTCCTTTTTGAAAATCCTGTTTATCATTAAAATTTGCATTGATGAATCTGAAGTCCCGTCTTACGGTTTTAAGTTTTCTTCAGTTTTTTATTTGGGGGATATGGCTTATTTCTTTGGGAGGTTACATGTTTGCTAACTTCAATAATCCAATTGATCCAAACCTGGGTTCAAAAGTTGGCAATACATATGGAACAATGGGTTGGGCTTCATTGTTTATGCCTGCATTGATTGGTATAATAGCCGACAAATATATTCGGGCCGAAATCATGCTTGGCATCAGTCATATTATTGCTGCAGCAGGGTTGTATTACGCCAGCACGGTTACAAACGCCGCCGACATGTATTGGGCCATCTTTTTTGTAAGTTGTTTTTATATGCCAACGATCGGCTTAAGCAATTCAGTGTCTTACTCTTTATTAAGCAAACAAAACCTTGACGTACAAAAAACATTTGCTCCTATTCGGGTGTGGGGAACTGTTGGTTTTATTGTGGCTGAGTGGGCTGTTGATCTGTTGGGCTGGACGCAAAACAACAATCAATTCTATTTTGCAGCAGTTGCCGGTGTTATCACTGGCTTGTATTGTTTTACGTTACCTCGTATTGAAACAAGTAAGTCGACAGAACGAAAATCGTTTGCTACCCGTTTGGGTTTAGATGCATTTCAATTGTTCAAGAGTCCGATGATGACGAAGTTCTTTTTATTTGCTATGTTTTTAGGTGCAGCATTGCAGATCACAAATATGTTTGGTAACCCATTCCTCGGCGACTTTGGTAAAACTCCGGAGTATGCAGAAAGCTTTGCGGTAAAACACAGTAATATATTGATCTCGCTTTCACAGATTTCCGAAACGCTGTTTATTCTTGCGATTCCGTTTTTCCTGAAACGTTTTGGTATTAAGCAGGTAATGTTGATCAGTATGATCGCATGGGTACTACGCTTTGCGTTGTTTGGTTTAGGTAATCCGGGTTCAGGACTTTCGTTGCTCATACTGTCGATGATCGTATATGGTATGGCGTTTGACTTTTTTAATATTTCCGGTTCTCTCTTTGTTGACAGAGAAGCAAAGCCGGGTATCAGGGCAAGTGCACAAGGTTTGTTTATGTTGATGACAAATGGACTTGGTGCTATACTTGGTGGACTTTTTGCAGGACAGGTTGTTGATTATTTTACTGATGCCGCAGGAGTAAAAGACTGGCCAAGCATCTGGTATAGTTTTGCGGCTTACTCGCTGGTAATTGCAGTTTTATTTTTTACTACATTTAAATACAAACATGACCCCGATTCCATAAAGTCAGTAGCACATTAAAAAGAAACCCCGCCAATTGCGGGGTTTCTTTTTTGATGACTGTTCACTCGAAAGGTAACTGCTCATCATAATTGATATTTTGCGTTGAACAACTTGCATTATCCTTTCTTCACTTCTTTTGCCCAGGCATCTTTCAATGTAACAGTGCGGTTGAAAATGAATTTATCTGTAGTTGAATCCTTATCTAAACAATAATATCCTTTGCGTAAAAATTGAAAACGATCGGTAAGGGTTGCTGTTTGAATAGCCGGTTCAGCATATCCTTTCACCACCGTTAACGAATTAGGGTTGATGTATTCTTTAAAGTCACCTTCTTCACTTGCAGGATTTTCTACTCGGAATAAACGATCGTATTCCCGAACTTCCACTTCCACTGCATCAGCAGCGTTTACCCAATGCAGGGTTCCTTTTACACTAATGCCGCTTGTATCACTTCCGCTTTTACTTTCAGGAATATAACTGCAATGAATAGCCGCAATGGAGCCGTCTTCATTTTTCACTACTTCATCGCACTTGATGATGTAGGCGCTTTTCAAACGTACCATTTGTCCCGGCGCCAAACGGAAATATTTCTTCGGCGCTACTTCCATAAAATCATCTGCTTCGATCAATATTTCACGACTGAACGGAATAGCTCTTGCACCGCTGTTCGCATCTTCCGGATTGTTTTCTGAATGTAATGTTTCGGTTTGTGCTTCCGGATAATTTGTAATGATCACCTTGATGGGATTGAACACCACCATACGTCGGTAAGCAATTTTGTTGAGATCTTCCCGTACACAAAATTCAAGTAACCCGAATTCGATCAGGTTATCACGCTTGGCTACACCGATCTTATCACAAAACTCACGGATGCTTTCAGGTGTATATCCTCTGCGGCGTAAACCACTGATGGTAGGCATACGTGGATCGTCCCAACCGGTTACATGGTTTTCGTTAACGAGTTGCAGCAATTTGCGTTTACTCATCACCGTATAGTTGAGGTTCAGTCGGGCAAACTCATATTGTTTTGACGGAAATATTTCGAGTTTTTCTATACACCATTCATACAACGGACGATGGGGAATAAATTCCAATGTACAGATAGAGTGTGTAATGTTTTCAATTGAATCACTTTGGCCATGTGCAAAATCATACATCGGGTAAATGCACCATGCATCACCTGTGCGGTGATGATGCGCATGTTTGATACGGTACATCAGCGGATCACGCATGTGCATGTTGGGTGATGTCATATCGATCTTTGCACGGAGTACTTTTTCGCCGTCTTTGTATTTTCCTGCACGCATGTCCGCAAACAGTTGCAGGTTTTCTTCTACACTTCGTTCACTGTATTGATTTCGTACGCCCGGTTGAGTAGGGGTGCCTTTTTGTTTGGCTATTTCTTCGCTGCTGCTGTCGTCAACATAGGCTAATCCTTTTTCGATCAGTTTTACGGCAAATCCATACAACTGCTCAAAATAATCGGATGCATAAAATTCATTGGCCCAGTTAAAGCCCAGCCATTTGATGTCTTCTTTGATACTGTCAACGTATTCTGTATCCTCCGTTACGGGGTTTGTATCATCAAAACGTAAATTGGTTTTGCCGTTATACTTGATGCCTAAGCCAAAGTTTAAGCAAATACTTTTGGCATGACCAATGTGCAGGTAGCCATTTGGCTCCGGCGGGAAACGTGTAAGAATAGACTCATACTTCCCGTTTTTCAGGTCTTCTTCAATGATCTCTTCAATAAAATTCAGGCTTTTTTCGTCGCTCATGTCTTTCTACAAATTGAGGTGCAAAAATAAGGGTTCTGAGGCAGCCGATAGCCATAAGTAAATAGCCGATAGTCAGTTGCCCGGTGTATTGGGCTACTATCTATTGGCTACCGGGTAATGACTGTGTTATTGAAGCACCTGCAAACTCTTACTAATAATTCCCACGCATTCATGAATCTGTTCTTCTGTAATCACCAATGGTGGAGCAAAACGGATCTTGTCACCATGCGTTGGTTTTGCAAGCAATCCGTTTTCTTTCATCTCCATACAAAGATCCCATGCTGCTTCAGGGTTACTGTGTTTGATCACGATTGCATTCAATAAGCCTTTGCCTCTAACCAAACTGATGAAAGGAGAATTAAGTTTTTCAATTTCATCTCTTAATAATTGTCCGAGTTGTTCTGCACGTTCTGCAAGCTTCTCCTCTTTCAATACCTGCAAAGAAGTAATGGCGACAGCACATGCCAACGGATTGCCACCGTATGTACTTCCATGTTCACCCGGTTTGATCGTCATCATGATCTGATCATCGGCCAGTACAGCACTTACAGGTAGTACACCACCGCTGAGAGCCTTGCCAAGAATCAAAATATCAGGACGAACATTCTCATGATCGCATGCCAGCATTTTTCCTGTGCGACAAAGACCGGTTTGTATCTCATCGCCAATGAACAATACATTTGCTTCTGCACAATATTTTTTTGCAGTTGATAAATAGCCTTCAGTTGGAACAACTACACCAGCTTCGCCTTGAATGGGTTCAACTAAAAATCCGCAAACATCTTTATCATCCAATGCTTCTTTTAATGCTTCCAAATCATTGAAGGGAATTACTTTGAAGCCCGGCATGAACGGTCCGAACCTGGTATAAGAAGAAGGATCAGTACTAAACGAGATCACAGTGCTTGTTCTTCCGTGAAAGTTCTGTGCGCATACAATGATCTTCGCTTTGTTTTCTTCAATGCCTTTTATTTCATAACCCCAACGGCGTGCTAACTTAATGGCTGTCTCCACGGCTTCAACACCGGTATTCATCGGTAACACTTTATCGTAACCGAAATATTGTGTGATGTATTCTTCATACTCACCTAAGAGATTATTGTGAAATGCACGTGAGGTAAGCGTCAGTTTTTGCGCCTGCTCAATCAATGATGCAACAATGCGTGGATGACAATGCCCCTGGTTAACGGCAGAATAACCACTCAGGAAATCATAGTAACGTTTATCATCTACATCCCACATGAAAACACCTTCGCCACGTTTCAACACCACAGGCAATGGGTGATAGTTGTGAGCACCGAACTGCTTTTCTTTATCAATAAAATATTGTGTATTGGCAGATGTTGCTGCAATAGAAGTATGCATAACAAGAAAATTAAAAATGAAGAATTGAAAATGAAAAATGCAAAAGTTATGAAACCAACTTGCTGTATTATTCCTCCCCTTTGGGGAGAGGTTAGGAGGGCTACAACTTAGTGGTTGAGCAGATCGAGATTTTGCTGGAGAAAGGAATGTTGCTGTTTCATTGCCTTACAAAAATACTGGCTTACTTTCATAAAATAAAATCTGAGTTATGAGTTACACTGTTCCTGCACAAACCCGCATTGGTCATGTGCATTTAAAAGTTTCAGATATAGAACGTTCATTAGCTTTTTACAACGAACTGCTTGGTTTTGAAATAACACAACGCTATGGTTCGCAGGCTGTGTTTATTTCAGCAGGTGGTTATCATCATCATATTGGTTTGAATACCTGGCACAGCAAAGGGACAGGTCCGGCACCGGTGAATGTGCCGGGCTTATTTCATACAGCTATTCTTTATCCCACAAGAAAAGACCTTGCTGTTATTTTGAAACGATTGCTGGAAGCAAAATATCCGTTAACCGGTGCATCGGATCATGGTGTGAGCGAAGCGCTTTATTTAGATGACCCTGACGGAAATGGTGTTGAACTGTATTGGGATAAACCAAAAGAGCAATGGCCGTTGGATGCAAATGGAAATTTGGAAATGGTGACGAAGAGGTTGGATTTGGAGGGGTTATTAAAAGAGGCAGAGTAAATTCTGTTAAGGGTTATGAGTTGAATCTTATGGAGAAATCCGACAGTGGTTGCAAACCCTGTCGGCGGTTGAAAAATAATCTTTCAATATTATTGGAACAGTTTTATGAAGTTGAAAGAGTTTTGCATCTTTGGCAAAAGCTATGTATGAAGAACATTTTTACCTATTTATTTTTACTTCCTTTTTGCACTGAAATACAGTCACAGGATAGCAATTTTATTTTGCAAGGAAAAATCAATGGTTTCAACGAGGGGATTATCTATTTAAATTATCGTGATTCGAAAAGTGCTGACATTTTGGACAGTGCAGTTGTACAAAATGGGGATTTCAGTTTTAAAGGAAATATTTCGGAACCTACAAAAGTGTATTTGTATAGCAGTGCAAAGAAAAAAACTGATTCAGAAGGTACTAACGATGCACAGTTTTTCATTGAACCGGCAATAATGAAGTTGCAACTTGTACACGGAAAATTTAGTGAAGTGAAATTGGTTGGCTCAAAAACTCAGGACGATTGGAAATATTATAACGAACAAATAAAGACCTATGAGATCAAATGGAAGCCTGTTCTTTCAACAATCAAAAAAGCGGAGAGCGAAAAGAACTGGACGTTGTACGATTCATTAACTGATAAGTACATGATCCCGTATACGGAAGGTAAGGAGCGACTTTATATCGACTTTGTTTATGCTAACCCCAATTCATACATAAGTATCGATTTACTTTCGTTTAACCGCCACAGGTTGCAGTTTGATTCACTTAATTTGTTTTATCAAAAACTTGCTTCTAACATTAAACAAACAACAGGTGGAATTGAATTGGGAAAGTTTGTATTAAAAGAAGGTAGTTTGCAGATTGGAAAACAAGCGCCTGCTATTTTGTTTACAGATAAGGATGGGATACCCCGGAAATTATCTGACTTTAAAGGCAAATTTATCTTGCTCGATTTCTGGGCAAGTTGGTGTGTGCCCTGCAGACAGGAAAGCCCGTATTTAGTTGAAGTTTATAAAAAGTATCAAACAAAAGGATTCGAGATTATTTCTTTTTCATTAGACCGAGAAAAAGAAAAGCAAGCCTGGTTGGATGCAATTGTTCAAGACAGTATGAGCTGGATACAGGTTTGTGATTTCAAATATTGGAACAGTGAAATAGCCAAAGCCTTTAATTTATTCGGGAGAGGAATACCCGTTAATTTCCTGTTGGATGCAGATGGAAAAATAATTGGTCGTGATATCAGAGCATGGAAACTGGAAGAATATCTCTTGCGTTACATACAGTAAGCTGTTATATCATTTTGTATAAATAATTTTCTGAAAATGCCAACTCCGGTATTTCTTTAAATATCCCAAACACCGTACTTCCACTTCCCGTCATGCTTGCATATACTGCACCTGCATCATAGAGTTGTTGTTTGATTATTGCAATCTCATGATGTGCTTTGCTTACCGGTTCTTCAAAATCATTTGTGAGTTGGTCTTTCCAGGTTTCAATGGGTTGTTGAATCATTTGTTTTGGGTCGGGGCGCTCAGAGCGACCTGAACCATTGCTGTTCAATTGCGCAAAAGCCCAACCCGTATTTACATGAATGCCCGGATTTACAATGGCAAAATGATAAGCTGATAAATCAAGCTCAACTGATTCTAACTTTTCACCTCTGCCCGTTGCATAGCAAGGTTTATTTACAATGAAGAACGGACAATCACTTCCCAACTGCAGTGCATAATCAATTAACTGCTGTGTTGATAATCCTAATTGAAATTTATCGTTCAACAACTTCAATGCAAAGGCACCATCGGCACTGCCGCCACCTAAACCAGCACCCATCGGTATGGCTTTGTGTAAATGCATCTGAACGGGTGGGAGAGCAGAGAAATCTTTTTTGAGTAATTGGTAAGCTTTGATGCAGAGATTGTTTGCTTCGTCGCCGGCAATCGGTAAACCGGTGGATGAGAAAGAAATGTGAGTAGTGAGGGGTGAGTGGTGAGTGGTCTTGCTGTCGTCTATGGTCTGTCGTCCATCGTCTCTTCTCACTACTTCCAACGCATCTCTCAACTGCACCGGATAAAAAACAGTTTCGAGATTATGATAGCCATCTTCCCGTTTATTGAGAATATGTAATCCGAGATTGATCTTACAATTAGGGAAAACGATCATTCGAAGAATGAAAAATGAGAAATGAATAATGTGAAATGAAAAAGTAATGGGTGCAAATTATCATTTATCCATTAACCAATTATCAATTACTTTTTTCTATTCGACAGCTCATCACGAATAGCAATGGCTCTGATATAGTCTTCCTGCTCCAGTACATCATTGAGCAGGGTTTGCAGTTCTTCGATGCTTAATGCTTTCAGGTCTTCTTTTTCTTCACCGCTGCTGCTCACCTGTGAGCTGCTTACTGCCACTTCTTCTTTTTTCTTTTCTTCATCTTCCATTAAAATACCTGCGCTTTCCAAAATATTCTCGTAGGTATAAATGGGGCAACCGAAGCGTACAGCAAGTGCAAGTGCATCGCTGGTGCGGCTGTCGATTTCAACCGTATCATGGTCGGTAGAGCAAAGCAGTTTGGAGTAGAAGATACCTTCCTGCAGATCGTTGATCACAATTTCATGCAGCTCAACATTGAAAGCCATCATGAAATTCTTCATCAGGTCATGCGTAAGGGGGCGACTGGGTTGCATACGTTCAAGTGCCACAGCAATGGCTTGGGCTTCAAAACCACCAATAACGATCGGTAACCGACGTAATCCGTTTACTTCACCCAACACAACTGCGTAACTATGCGTTTGGGTGATGCTGTGCGAAAGGGCAACTATTTCCAGTTCTATCTTTTTCATAACCTGTCGGCAAATTTAAGGGCTTTGATTTGAATAAATACTATAAAAGCCGATAGCCTTTAGCCGATAGTCGTCAGTAAAATTCTAACAACTTTCAACCAAAGGCTATCGATTAAAGACTATCCACTATCGGCTGACTTAAGCCACTCCTTTGAGTTTCTTTACTTCCTGTATCATTTTCGGGATCACATCAAACGCATCGCCTACAATACCGTAATCGGCAGCTTTGAAGAAAGGTGCTTCAGGGTCTTTGTTGATCACCACAATTACTTTGCTTCGGTTTACACCAGCCAGATGTTGAATAGCACCACTAATGCCAACGGCCAGGTATAAATTCGGCGCAATGGAACCACCCGTTTGTCCAACATGCTCATGATGAGGACGCCAATGTGCATCGGCCACCGCACGGCTGCAGGCGGTAGCTGCACCCAGCAAACCAGCCAGTTCTTCCATCATGCCCCAGTTCTCCGGTCCTTTTAAACCACGGCCGCCACTCACTACCAGCTCAGCTTCACTTAATGGAACCTGTCCGGTTACCTTATTCGTTGCTGTTACTTTTATTTTTGCTGCATCAACCGTTACATTTGAAGCAACTACTTCAGCAGTTCCTTCACCGGCTTCTGTTTTAAATGAGTTAGGGCTGATGGAAAGAATTTTTACCGGAGTGTTCACTGCAATGTGTGCAAATGCTTTTCCGCTGAACACGCCTTTCTTCACAACGAATCCATTGCTTGTATCGGGCAAACCAACAGCACCGGCTACCAAACCCGCTTTTAATCTTGCACTCAGTCGTGGAGAAACAGCTTTCCCTGTTACGTTATGTGAAAGCACGATCACGGTTGCGCCTGCAGCAGTTGCCACATCAGCAATTGCTTTTGCATATACCTGTGCATCTACATGATTCAGGCTATCGTTTGCCACATGATGAATTTTTGAAATACCATATTTTCCTAAAGAGGCCACATCATCCGCCACAGTTCCCAACAAAACGCCTTCAGCACTTGTGCCGAGTTGTTTGGCTAAATGTGCACCATAGGTTAATGCTTCAAACGAAGATTTTTTTACATGACCTTCGGCAGAGTCGATGAATATTAAAACGCTCATATAATTGATAATTAATTAATGGATAAATGATAATTATTTGATTCTTGATTTTGATGTTTTCACGCTGGCGGTTAATAATTTCAAAAGCTCTTCACAATCCTTATTCATCGAGTCGTACATTTTTTTTGTAATAAATTCCGTTGCATAAAGCAAATCCAACCAGTATTTTGATTCGTTTGCTTCTGTTAATCCAATCGTTAGCTTATGAATAAAATCTTTCAAACTCTCTCCATGTTCCGCTTCTCTGATCAGTGCTCCAACAGAAGTACCGCTTCTAACTATTTGTTGTGATAGAATAAACTCATTATGCTCTTTCTTCAGGAACTTATAGAGTTTTACTATCCGCACAGCAAAGTCAAAACTTTTTGTTTTTAAGATGTTTTCTTTCATGGCAATTAATTTAATGGTAAAATATAAATTATCCATTAAACCATTATCCATTATTAAATAACCTTGGCTTCTTCGTGAAGTAATCTCACCAATTCGCCTACATTCTCCGGATCAACCAGTTTTACACCAGCTTTCGCAGGAGGTAATTCAAATGAAGCAACTGAAGTGAGTGCATCTACAGCGACCGGTTCAACTGCTTTCAAAGGTTTTGTACGTGCACCCATAATACCTTTCATGTTGGGGATACGTTGCTCAGCCATTCCTTTCTGGCAACTAACAACTACGGGCAGACTAACCTCGCAGGTTTCTTCGCCACCTTCAATTTCACGGTTGATGGTTGCAACTGTCCCATTCAATTCAAACTTTGTTGCAAGAGAAACATAAGGTTGATCGAGTAATTCAGCAACCATACCACCAATGGATGAACCATTATAGTCAATAGTTTCTTTACCGGTGAATACCAGGTCGTATGCACCTTGTTTTGCGATCTCCGCAATTTGTGCAGCAATGTAAAAGCTATCATGGCTATCGGCATTTACACGAATGGCTTCATCGCCTCCCAATGCCAATGCTTTGCGGATGATCGGATCTGCATCAGCAGGCCCAACAGTTACCAGATGAATAACGGTTGAAGGATCTTTTTCTTTCAGTTCAATGGCACGCACCAATGCATACCATTCGTCGTACGGATTAATGATCCACTGCACGCCATCCTGCGCAAACTTTGTGTTGTTATCGGTGAAGGCTATTTTTGCCGTCGTATCCGGTGTTTTACTGATACAAACTAAAATCTTCATGCAAGCAAATTTTGTAGAAGGTTAAAAATAGTTGTTTATGCAACTATACAAAGATAAAGGTTTGGGGTTTTCATTCCCTATCTTGTGCTAAAAAATATTCACAATCATGGAGCGGATAGAGCAATTGCGGAAGTTTTTAAGGGATAGTCCCAACGATAGTTTTCTAAAACATGCACTGGCGCTGGAACATGTAAAGCTGGGCGATGATGAAACAGCAAAGCAATTGTTTGAAGAGTTGTTGGAAGCTGAGCCGGGTTATGTGGGTTCGTATTACCATCTCGGTAAATTGTTTGAGCGGATCGGTGATAACGATAAAGCTATTGAATGGTATCAGAAAGGAATGGAAGTAGCGAAGGAAAAAGGGGAGCAGCATGCATTGGGTGAGTTGAGAGGGGCTTGGGAGGAGTTGACGTTTTAGAATTTTCGGTTTATAGTTTTTGGTTACCGGCTACTGTGCTTTGATTAATCTTTTGTTGCGTCGCACACTTGTACTACTTTGCTCACTTCATCTGTGATTTATTTAAATGAGTTTACTTTTCCGTTTTCAACAATACATTCAGCAACATCATCTTTTTCAATCAAAAGATCAACTACTATTGGCCGTTAGCGGCGGCGTAGATAGTGTTGTGTTGACTGATCTTTGTCACAAAGCCCGATATCAGTTCCGCATTGCTCATTGCAATTTTCAATTGAGAGGAGAGGAGAGTGATGCAGATGAAATATTTGTAAGATCGCTGGGAGAGAAGTACAATGTTGAAGTGCTTGTTAAGAAATTTGATACGGAGGAATATGCAACAACAAATAAGCTATCCATCCAGGAAGCTGCAAGAGCGTTGCGTTATACGTGGTTTGAAGAGATCGTAAATCGTCAGTCGTCAGTCGTGAATTCGTCAGTCGGAATGGCTTCCACTCACGACTCACCACTCACGACTCACGTTCTGACCGCCCACCATGCAGATGATAACATCGAAACCCTGCTGATGAATTTCTTCCGTGGTACAGGTTTGCATGGCCTAACCGGTATTCCTGTTGGAAACGGACATATAAAACGTCCATTGTTATCATTCACCAAACAGGAGTTGCTGGAGTATGCAACTGAACATGGTTTGCAGTTCAGGGAAGATTCATCTAATCAGTCATCAAAATACACACGCAATTTTTTCAGGAATGAAATTATTCCTTCAATTGAAAAAGTATATCCGCAGGTAAAAACAAATCTCACGGACAACATCAACCGCTTTTTGGAAATTGAGCAACTCTATAAGCTTTCAACACAAGCCATCATTAAAAAACTATGCAGGGTGAAGGGAAATGAAATTCATATCCCTGTCAAACAACTGCTGGAGTACAAGAACAAAGCATTGATCTACGAGATCATTCATCCATATGGCTTTTCTGAAAAGCAAATTGATGAAGTGTTGAAATTGGCTGAGAGCGATTCGGGCAAGTACATCGATTCGCCTGCCTTTCATTATCGCATCATCAAACACCGGCATTGGTTTATTATCTCAGCTGTACAGTCGGTTGAATCTGCAACCATCATCATCGAAGAAAAAGATGCAGAAGTTTTGTTTGAAGAAGGGAAATTGTCATGCAGGAAGATCGATGATTCAAACGTTGAGCTTAACTCACCTAATAACATTGCATTGCTTGATGCAAAAGAAATTGATTTTCCCTTGTTGCTCCGCAAATGGAAAACGGGTGATTATTTCTATCCACTTGGTATGAAAAAGAAAAAGAAAGTGGCCCGTTTTTTAATTGATAATAAACTCTCCAAAACACAAAAAGAAAAAGTATGGGTGTTGGAGAGTAATAAGAAGATCATTTGGGTGGTGGGTCATCGAATTGATGATCGCATTAAAGTTACACCGGCAACGAAAGAAGTGTTGCAGATGAAGTTCACTCCAACTGAAAATTAAAATCCAAAACTCGGCTTCATCAATTGCTCAAGGAAATGTGGAAATACACTTGGGTCCATCAACAGCGTAAATGCAATGCCCCAAACAGCTCCCCACAAATGTGCGCTGTGATTTACATTGTCCCCACCTTTCCGATCCATGTAAATGGAGTAGCCAACATACAAGGCTGCAAAAATGATAGCGGGAACCGGCAGGAAGAACACATAAAGCGTCTGCCATGGTGCTAACAGAATAAACGAAAACAACACCGCTGTTACAGCACCTGATGCACCGAGGCTGCGGTACTGATAATTATCACGGTGCTTAATAAACGAAGGAATTTCTGAAACAATGATCCCGGCTATGTAAAACAGCAGGAATCCGATTTTGCCGATCTTGGCAATGAAGAACATTTCCATGGCACGGCCAAAGAAATACAACGTGATCATATTGAACGCCAGGTGTGCAATATCAGCATGTATAAAGCCGGACGTAATAAAACGATAGTACTGGTGTTTCTCCTTGATCATGGGAGGCCAGAAAATCAAATCGTTGGTTATTTTGTCATTATTGAATGCGGTAAATGAAATGATGGCGGTAATGATAATAATGGCGATCGTAATTGTAAACTCCATTCCTTGCGTGGTTTAGGTTCAAAGCTAAAGAGAAAAGGTGAATGGGCAATCGTGAATGGTGAATTGTGAGTGGTGAGTAGTTAGTGGCGAACGGACAATGAGTAATGTGCAATAAATAATTTACAAATGGCAAGCTGCAATACTTCGGAGTGCAATCGTACTTCAAACTTCGTATCTCTTACTTAACTATGATGATACTTTTCATTCCGGTTGATGCTGCAGGCCCTGTACACCTGTTCTGCAAGGATCAACCGCACTAACTGATGTGGAAAAACCAATTGTGATAAACTCCATTTATAGTTCGCCCGTTTCATCACCGCTTCATCAATGCCATAGGCACCACCAATCAGGAACACAAGGTTCTTTACACTTTCATTTCCACGTTTCATGATCAATTCGGCAAGGCCTTCACTGCTGATCTGTTTGCCACGTTCATCCAATGCAACGAGGTAATCATCTTTTTGCAGGCTGTTGAGAATAAGTTCGCCTTCTTTTTTTTTCAAATCTGATTCACTTAGTGTACCGGTATTTTTAGGCATCGGCAGAATGGTCCATTCAACAGGGTAGTAGTTGGAAATACGTTTTGTAAATTCATCAACACCTGCTTTTACATACGCTTCATGTTGTTTGCCTACACTCCAGAAATGAATTTTCATATGCTTGAATCAATGATCAATGAATGTAATTTGATGGCGGTAAATTTCGGAAGAACAAATGGTTTGCCGCAGTTTTCTTTACAAAACAAAACCGGCTGCATTGCTGCAACCGGTTTCTGAAAGAATCAGGAAAATATAATTTATTGCCCGATCGCATAATCCTTACGGAATGCTTCCAGTGTTTTCTGGTACAGTTCCAACTCAGGATTGAGCTGTGCAGCTTTTTGATAATAACGGTACGCATCGGCATAGAACCGGGCCGACTCTAACAGAAAACCAATTCTGAAATTTTCTTCGGCTGGGGTTTCTACTCCTGCATGTGCTTTACGCAGGTTTTCTACAAGGCTGTTGAACGATTTGTCATCCCACACATAGATCACCTTACGTTCTTCCGGCTCTTCATTTTTTACAAACACCTGCCAGTAGTAAGGCTTGTTTGGTTTCAGTTTCGACACAAAATCAGCGATCGACACATTTGTTTTCTTCACTTGTTTCTCGTAAACAGGTTTTCCTTCTTTCGCATCTTCATAAATATGAAAATCAAATTCACCTGCATCCGAATAACATTTCCATGAAACAGGGAAGGAGCCTGCGTGGTAGTTGATCGTATCCAGTCTTGAATCGATCCAGATACTGATATTGGTACGGCTTACCGCACCTACATTGTTCATGTAGCTTTTTCTGTTTTTCTCGGGGCTTCCTTTTGGTGTGGTAAGTTGGTTCCAGATAAATTTCAGGTAGTTTGATGTAATCGAGCTTTTGTTATACAAGCAGGAATCTTTGAACTGACTCATGTTGTAGGTACCGGGCTTCGTGATCGAAAACAAACTGTTTTCATTACAAATAATACTTACAAGCGAGTTGGGCCCAACTGTAATATTTGATTTGTCAGTTAAAAGTTTACCGATCTGTGCTTTCCCGCTCTTGTTGTTTTCAACAACTGCTACCGAGCCTTTTACGGAATACACAAGGAATTGATTTGGGTTTTGCGCTTTGCTGATACTACCTGTAAGCAGCATCAATAGAAAAAAGGTGATTTGTTTCATGTTTTTAATGAGATTTTGAGTGAAAATTGGTTTGAAAACCAAATTTTGTATGTAGCCATACGGCAAGCGCTTCGTAGAAATAGATTATATCGATCGCCAAGATAATCACAATCAATGAAATTTTCGTATCAATTTTTATACTGAACCAATCAAAGAACATGATGCCGATATACACCGAAAGGATGGCAAAGAAAATTTGGGCAAGTTTTGCCACCAGGTGAAACCAGATATGCTCCTCAATGTAATATCGCATGAAAAGTGCCACATGTAGCCAGGCAATCAGGATGGTAATGATCCAGAACAGCCATACCGGTACGTTCCTGATGTACTTGCCATCGAGGATCATTGAAATAATATTTGCATGAATAACTATCCCGTACATATCAGGGGTCGATTTGCCTGCAAATTGCTTGTTAAGCGGTGTATAGTGTTTGTCTTCTACGTTAAATGGATCGCTACTGATAAAGCCCATCAACACAATTTTATCCTTGATAAGTTCCGGAGCAATATTGTCGTCTATTACATCATTCCCATCAATCATCATGTACTGTTCCAGTTTTCGGGTGTAATGGATTACTTCATAAGGCTTTTTTCGGTTTCTCAATATGTCCAAAGCACTCTTGTCTGCTTTGCCTGCGATGGCAACAGGAAAACTGTTAAGCGTTTTGCCATTGATTTTCTCAAAAGGAGAAAAATTCCTGATTGTTCCTCCGTCTTCTCCAATTAGGTTCACAAAAGCCCTTTCTTTAGCGGAGTTGCCAAAATGACCAATGTACTCGGGGTTGGATTTATTAGACCAGTCTATTTTTGATGCAAGAATAAAATTGGGTGTGTTGGAGATCACAGCTCTAAGTATGGAATCATTTTGAGGATCTTTTGCTCCGTCAAAGCTAACGTCCATGCCAATAACCTTTGGTTTTGCTATGCTCAGTTTCTCAATCATTAACGATATGCCAAGCCTGTCTGCGTTTCCGATATTTACAATGATAATTCTGTTATCAATAGGTGTACTGGCGTTTTTATTAAGAACTGCGTAGGAGATATCATTAAAGTCAAGATCTTGCAGTGCTGTTTTAAAAGGGTTAAGGATGCCTGTGTTTAAAGGCAAGACAGAAAACATACCGATTACAATAAACACGGAAAAAGTTGATAGGATTGTATCCCGTTTAAAAAGATACCGCAGGTAAAAATGGTAAAACCATTGATAGGATCTCTTAAAAAATGAGGTTGATTTTTTGTCGGTTGATGGTTTCTGGGGAGAATGCATTTAGTTTGATACTTGTCTTCTTAAATCTGTTTGCCTACTTTCGCCTTCGAATATATGCGAAATAGTAAAACCGTTGTTGTTCTGTTGGCTGCATTTTTTTTCCTGTATGCAGAATTAACGCTTGCCCAAACTGCTACTTCTGTACCCCGTGCAGATACATCCGGTACTGTTGTAAGCGGACAGAGTTATGCCATGATCATTGGCATATCAACCTACAAACATATTCGTCCGTTATCATATGCAGACAGTGATGCAGGTTTGTTTCGTGAGTATCTGCAATCGGCAGGTGCAGGAAGTATTCCTGATGACCGCATGCTATACCTGATCAATGAAGAAGCAACGGCTGCAAATTTTTGGGTAAAGGGAATGGCATGGCTTCGGCAAAAGAATTTAAAAGACGGCGATCGTTTATATATTTACCTGGCAGGGCATGGTGATGCCATTAATCAAGACGAATACTTTTTTCTTACCTACGATTGTAACCCGGCCGGCGATAAAAATAATTATATCGTAACAGGCAGTATTCAATTATACAATCTCAAAAGCCGTATTGCCGAATTGAGCAGGAAGAACGTAGAAATATTCCTGATCATGGATGCATGCCGTACAAATGAATTGCCGGGTGGACAAGATGGGCAGGCAATTCTCAACTCTGCCATTTCGGAACGGAAGTCGGGTGAGATCATTATGCTTGCAACCGGTGCCGGACAGGAATCAATGGAAGATGCTACTATTGGAACCGGTCACGGTTTGTTTACTTATTATTTAATTGATGGTTTGAGTGGATTGGCGGATGGATACGAAGGGAAAGATGGTGTGATCACATTGGTTGAATTACGTTCGTACGTGTTGGACAAAGTGCCCAATATTGCCTTTTCAAAATACAAACGAAAACAGGAACCGTTTATTTGTTGTGATGATAACGGGCGAAAATTTGTAGCAAGAGTTGACAGCACATTTTTTAAGAAGTGGGAGACAGGCAAAAACTTATCCGGCATGACGGAAGGTGGCGGTGTAAACGACATGGTGCAAAATGCAAGAGGAAGAGGCGCATTACTGGTTGATAGTAATGTGGTCTATATCTATAATCAATTCAATCAATCTATAAAAAATACAAAACTTACCGGCGATAGCTCTGCTAATTTTTATTATGATCTGCTGAATAAATTATATCCGGATAATGTATTAACAATCGATGCACGTCAAACACTGGCTGCGGAGTTTATCAATTTTGCACAACGAAAGATCAATTTATATCTCAGCGGAAAAGATGCAGCGGGTATCCAACAAATACGTACACAGTTGGATGAATCGCAACGAAGTGAAGAAATTCAATCGGGGATCGAACGGCTGGAATACATTGCTGGACTTGATTTTGGTAATGTGGCAACCATGATGCGGAAGGCGATTGCCCTGATCGATCCGTCGGATGAAATGCTGATAAAGAACTTAACCGGTAAATTATTTTTCTTTGAAGCAAGAAGTTTTTTTGATGCAAAGAACAGGATTACCAATATGCAGGATGCGAGGAATTTGATTTACCAGGCCTATGCACTCGACAGTAATGCAGCTTACATCTTACATACCATCGCAGCACTTCAGTTGCAGTTAAAGAACGCCGATAGTGCCGTTTACTTCAGTTTAAAAGCAATTACAAAAGCGCCGAAATGGCGTTACCCCTATACCACGGCTGCATTTGCTTATGTACAAATGAAACGCTTCGATCTTGCACGTTCGTTTTATGAAAAAGCATTAGAGATCGATCCGAAAAATGCAGATGCATATGTTGATCTTGGCTATTTTGAATTTCAGCAAAACAAAAGTGAGAAGGCGAAGAATTTATATCTGAAAGCATTGCAACTCGACCCTGCCAATGTATCGGCACTCAATAATATGGGATGGTTAATGAAGGAGAAAGGAAAGTTCAAGGAAGCCATTTATTATTTTAATACCTGTGTGCAAAAAGATTCGTCGTTTGTATATGCCTACAATGGGTTGGCACGTTCCTATGGAGCTACCAAAAAATATGATTCGGCCCGCTATTTTTATTTGAAAAGTGTAAATTATTATCCTGACAAAGCTTACGTGTTTGATTTGTTGGGTAATTTTTATAAGGAGATCAATCTGCCTGATTCTGCTCTTCATTACTATCATGCATCGATCCGGCTTGATTCTTCTTACACGCAACCTTATCTTGATCTTGCCCGTTTGCATGAGCAGGGCCGTCGTACAGATTCCGCGGCTATTTATTACCGTAAGATCATCAGTATGAATCCCTCTTCGAAAAATGCATTCATCAGCATGGCTACATTCTATCAGAATTCAAGAATGCCCGATTCTGCGAATGTATATTTCAATAAAGCAATTAGTGTAGATGCAGGTGATGCATCAACTTACAATTCTATTGCCGTTTATTATTACCGTCGTAATCAAATTGATTCTGCTAAAAAATATTTCCGTTACGCCACCGAGATCGATCCGTTGGATGCATCTTATTTCAGTAACCTGGCTGCAGTGTATGAACGTACACGTCAATACGATTCTGCATTTTATTGTTTAAACAAAGCCCTGGTTTTGAGTCCTGGTAATGCACAACTCTATAACAGTATTGCGTTGTTGTACAGAAAGCAAAACAAACCGGATTCAGCATTACATAATTATCAACTGGCGTATCAATTCAATAATGAAAACCTGTCTGTATTGGTAGATATGGCCGATTTGTACAGAGATATGAGTCAGCCAGATTCAGCAGTGAAATATTTGCATGAAGCTATCCGCTTACGTCCTGAAATTGCTGATCTGTATAACAGCGTAGGCGTAGTGTATTTGAAATACAAGCAATACGATTCTGCAAAAGCCTATTTACTGAAAGCAGTTGAAATTGATCAGTCGTTGATCAGGGCTTACAACAACCTTGGCAACCTGTATTATATGGAGCAGCGATTTAAAGAAGCGTTACCATATTACAAACAGGCATTGGAATTAGATTCGTCGTATGAAAATCCATTGCTGTTTATTGGCTTGATCTATATCAATGAAGCAAATTATACAACAGCGGCTACTTACCTTGAGCGACTGGTGAAAGCCAATAACAAAAGCGGATCGGGCTATTATTACCTCTCTGTTTGTTATGCTGCATTGAAAAAAGATGCTGTTGCTATTACCAATCTTGAAAATGCATTGAAGCTGAAGTATGGCGAAGGTGCAGGCATCTGGAGCCAAAAAGAATTTGCCGAGTTAAGAAACACAGCCGCATTCAAGGCATTGATGAAAAAATATTTTCCCGACGAGAAATTCTAATGAAGTGTGGTTATATGAATAGTTGTAAATTTCAGCATAACAAAAATTGCTATGAGATTTCTTACAACTACGTTTGCTGCTATCTGCCTGTTGTTTTCTGTTACGGCGCAGGTAGCAAAAGCTCCCATTAAAAAAGAAGGTGAAGGTCCTTACACACAACTCATTCTGCGTGGAGTGATCATGATCAATGGAACAGGTGCGCCACCGATGGGGCCGGTTGATATTGTGATCGAGAAAAACCGGATTGTACAAATTGCCAATGTAGGTTATCCCGGAGTTGCTATTAACAACGAACGTCGCCCAAAATTAAAAGAAGGGGGAAAGGAATATGATCTGGAAGGGCAGTATGTATTGCCCGGTTTTATTGATATGCATGGACATATTGGAGGATCAGGACAAGGTGCAAATGCAGAATATGTATTTAAACTCTGGATGGCACATGGCATTACCACTATTCGTGATCCATCCTGTGGTAACGGTCTCGCATGGGTGCTGGAAGAAAAAAAGTTAAGTGCTGAAAATAAAATTACTGCTCCCCGCATTCATGCATACACTGCTTTCGGACAAGGAAGTAAGCAACCCATTGCCACGCCTGAGCAAGCTATTGCATGGGTGCGTGAAAATGCAAAGAATGGTGCAGATGGTATTAAGTTTTTTGGAGCGGCTCCGGATATCATGGATGCTGCTATACGTGAAAATAAAAAACTGGGTTTACGCAGCTGTTATCATCATGCACAAATGGATGTAGCCCGTTGGAACGTGTTGCATTCTGCAAGGGCAGGTTTAACATCCATGGAACATTGGTATGGTTTACCCGAAGCGCTGTTTACTACGCAAACCATTCAGCAATATCCGCTCACTTATAATTACAGTAACGAGCAGCATCGTTTTGAAGAAGCCGGCAAATTATGGAAGCAGGCAGCATCGCCTTACAGCGAACATTGGAATAATGTAATGAACGAATTGCTGAGCCTTGATTTTACACTGGATCCTACCTTTAATATTTACGAAGCCAACCGTGATCTGCAACGTGCACGCAGAGCCGAGTGGCACGAAGATTATACCTTGCCTTCGCTCTGGAAATTTTATGAGCCGAGCCGTGTTTCACATGGCAGCTATTGGCATAGCTGGGGAACAGAGCAGGAGGTAGAATGGAAAGAGAACTACCGGTTATGGATGACGTTCATTAATGAATATAAAAATCGTGGTGGTCGTGTAACAACAGGAAGCGACAATGGATTTATCTATCAAACCTATGGCTTTGGTTATATCCGTGAGCTTGAATTATTACGTGAAGCAGGCTTTCATCCATTGGAGGTTATTCGTTCAGCTACATTATATGGTGCACAGGCATTGGGTATGGAACAGGAATTGGGAAGTATTGAAGTAGGGAAGCTGGCCGATCTGGTGGTAATTGATGTTAATCCACTTGAAAATCTGCAAGTACTTTACGGAACAGGTGCTGTCCGTTTAAATGCGGAGAACAAAGTTATCCGTGCAGGTGGTATAAAATATACGATCAAAGACGGGATCGTGTACGATGCCAAAAAACTGTTGGCCGATGTAAAACAAATGGTGTTGGACGAAAAGAAAAAAACAGGTTGGCAACTGAAACAACCGGGTGTAGAATAAAATAATTGTTACGTTCAACCAATCAGCTGTTTTTGTTGTATTATTATTTAAAATTATCTGTTTATGAAAGTAAAAATCACCTTCGCACTTACATTGTTGCTGTTTGTTACCGTAGCAGGATTTGCCCAACTGCCAAAAGTTTCCGGCGGCGCCAGTATCGGTAACCTTGTTACACAATTTACAAATGCCATTAAGCCAACTTCCTTTCTCAGTTCCTGGACCGGCGGTAAAGGAAACTTCCTGAGCACAGCAGGGAAAGTGAAAGATGCAGTTGGCGTTGGAAAGTCAATTGCTTCCCTGGCCGGCTTTTTAAAACCGGATATGTTCAAACAAGGATTCAATGTGCAAAATCTTATCAGCACAGCCAATACTGTGAAAACCATGAGTGCGGCAACAGGATTGTTGAAAAATCTTGAAGGCGGTTTAAAGCCCGAAGCTTTTGTAAGCGGTTGGGCAGGCAAGCGAACGGGGTGGCTGAATGCACTGAACCTGATCAAATAAAACGTTCATACTTAATTATATAAGAGCCGCCAAAAGCGGCTCTTATTTTTTTGAGCCCGTTGCTGGCACAATCTTTGGCAAGGGAGGGTAGAACAAATATTTTTTTATGAGAAAGACAACTAAGATCGTTTATTACCTGCTGACAGTAAGTATTGTGTTGGCAGCGTGTAAAGGAATGACAAAAACGCAAAAAGGTGCCATTATAGGTACATCGGGCGGCGCAGCAGTAGGTGCTGTTATTGGACGTGCTTCAGGAAATACAGCTTTAGGAACCATTATTGGCGCTGCAGTTGGTGGAACGGCCGGCGTATTGATCGGTAAGAAAATGGATAAACAAGCTGAAGAGATCAAGAAACAGGTACCGAACGCAAAAGTTGAGCGTGTAGGCGAGGGTATCGAAATTGAATTTGAAAGCAAAGTATTGTTTGATTACGATCAGGCAGGCTTGAAGACAGAAGCAAAAACAAGTTTGAATGAATTTGTAACCATTCTTAAAAAATTCCCCGATACCAATATTGAGATCCAGGGGCACACAGATAATAAAGGATCTGATGCCTACAATGATGCATTGTCGCAACGTCGTGCAAATGCTGTGATGGTTTACCTGATCGACAGAGGAGTTGCCAATTCACGTATGAATCCAAAAGCAATGGGTGAAAACTTTCCGAAGTACACAAACGATACTGAAGAGGGACGCTCACAAAACCGCCGTGTTGAATTCTTGATTACAGCGAACGAGAAAATGGTTTCAGATGCTGAGAAAGAAGCAAAGGGTGGTCAGTAAAATATTCATTCATTTTATTTAAAAACAAAAATCATTTATATGAAAAAGATCTTTTTTTCAACTGCCTTGCTTTTGTCAGGTGCATTTTTTACAGCAACAGCGCAGTCAACATCAACAGGTTCAAAAATCAGTGTTGGCATACGGGCAGGTGTAAATATGCAGAATATTAACGGGCGTGATTTTAACGACAGCAAACTGGAAAATAAACTTGTTCCCCGCTTACAGGGAGGAATTGTGGTGGATATTCCATTGGCCGATCAATTTTATATTCAGCCAGGTGTGTTGTTTTCAGGAAAAGGTGCGAAAGAAAATGGTTCGGATAACAACGTGAACGTTTCTTACATTGATGTTCCGTTGACTTTTCTGTTTAAGCCATTACTTGGTACCGGCCATTTATTGTTAGGTGTAGGACCCTATGTTGGTTTTGCTGTTGCAGGAAAGGTGACTGATTCTAACGATAACAAAGAAACGATCAAGTTTAAAAATACCATCACAGCAGCCGAGGCAATTACAGACCCTTATCTGCGCCGTATGGATGCAGGAGCGAATCTGTTGTTTGGTTATGAATTGAGTAACAACCTGAGTATTCAGTTGAACTCACAATTGGGGCTTGCAAAGATCAACCCTGAAATTGAAGGTGTATCAAATAGCAAAGCCGCTTTACGAAATACCGGTTTTGGCCTTTCATTGGGCTATCGTTTCTAAAATATCTATCTGTCCTTATAATGAATCCCCCATTTTCGGGGGATTTTTTATTTTTCTTAGAGAAACCGATAAAGATTTCAAATTTCAAACCAACCGTCTTATATTTGCAGCCCGTTAAACGGAATGGCTGCGTAGCTCAACTGAATAGAGCATCTGACTACGGATCAGAAGGTTTCAGGTTTGAATCCTGACGCGGTCACAAAGAGCCTCGTAGAAATATGAGGCTCTTTCATTTTTATTGGTCGCCAACGGTTACTCTCCTGAGTGCCTGTTCGAATTCAAACGAAAGCAAGATATTTAATAAAAAAAGACCCCGAATAATTCCGGGGTCTTTTAGTTTTCATGGATACTGATTTTGCTGCTATTGAATGACTATCTTTTTACTTGTTCTAAGTAATCCTTGCGATACAGTCAACACATACATTCCCTTGCTTAGCCTGTTTTCAATTTTCACCTGCCTGTTGGTTTGTGCCGGCAGAGTTTGTGCAAATACAATTCTTCCCGTTACATCAGTTACTTGCACCAACACTTGGCCTGTTGTAACAGAACCTGGTAACATCAATGTAATAGGTGTACCTGTCTGCGCCGGGTTTGGATATACAGCAAATACATTGGCAGTTGCTTGTTCAAACAATTGCGTGCCAAGATCTGCACCAAGTGATGCCTGTTGATTAGCGGCACTTGCAGGAGTCGGTTCACGTATCACAATTTTATCAATGAACGGAGCATCTGTACCTGTTGGTTTGAATTCAATTGTATTTGTTCCTTGTGCAAATGTCAGTTCCATGCTCTTTACTGCTACAACCGGACTTGCTTCAAAACACCAATTGCCGGAAGCAACAAACGATTCTGTTGTAAATGGTTCACCATTTATGGAAACCCGCAAGTTGCGTTGCACTTTTGTGATGTAGTAAATATCTACCTGGTAAGTTTTAGTTTCTGAACTAACGAGGTTGTTGAATCGGATAGCATTATTTGTATTGAGTCCCATATTCACTAACGCTCCATTAGACGCAACCGTACAAGTGGGAACAAGAATAGAGTTGTTGGCTGAAATTAATTCTGCAAGTTCAGCTTCCAGTCCAAGTCCATTTAATTCTGCTTTCTCCAGTTTTATTTTATCAATGAAAGGCGCTAATTCAGCATTGTTGAGTCCGATCTCAATGGTATTTAAACCACGTTTGAGAATTACCACAACTTCATAAACAGCAGGTGAACCTAGTGTTGGATTATCGGCGGCGATATAGCACCAGTTGCCGGAGGCAGTTGCCAACTGTCTGCCCATTGTTGTACCATTTACTTTTATACGGAAAGGTCTGTTAACCTTACTCATATACGAAACCTTCAATTTATAAGGACCTGCCGCATCAGCTACAACAGTTTCGAAAGCGATCCAGTTGCCCAATCGATTTCCCAAATTGACTTGCTGGAGATTGGAAGAAGTTGAACAGTTTACCGTACTTATTAATGTACCTGTTGTTCCGGTTCCTTGAATAAATCTGGCATCCTCTGCCTCAAATTCCAGACTTTCAGAAATAGCCAACACATTCGGATCAGTTGTTTCAGGTAATTTACCTTTTGTAACAACTGCTAAGCGATCTACAAAAACATCGCCGCTGTTGATCGCAATTTTTACCTGATGCTGTCCGGCAGAAAGGAAATAGGTAAAGTTTCTATCCTCTATTTCATAGCTGTAATAGAATTTTTTCCAGTACCATTCAAACGTTGCACTACCAAGATTGCTCCACTTTCTGAATGGCTCATCATCAACAGAGATCCATAAACTTGTTGCCGTTGATTTCAATGCCTGGATCTTCGCCCAGATATCGTATTCATCTGCTTTGTCAATATTGAACGAGAAGGAAAGCACTTTGTCATCACCAACAGGTACTTCTGTTGAAGTAATATTTTCTTCACTCGCTGTGTACGCACCGCCGATTGCGTTCGGTGAAGTTTCTGTTTTCCATGAAACACCTTTTGCAGCTTGTTCAGCTTCATAAAAACCGGTGAAGTCGGTTGCGTCTAATCCAAATTTGTTTGTTGATGGAGTACAATAGCCTGCATCGTTGATAAACTGTTCCATGTTTTCAGGCCCATTGGTTAATGCAACCTGATCAAGCATGATATTACTGTTTGGATATTCAATTGTTAAACGATGTTTGCCTTCACCCAACGCATAAAAGCGTGGTACTTGGAACCAGGTAAAGCTGCCGCTGGTGAAAGGAGTAATTTGTTCCATTGTTTTTCCATCAATACTAATGCGAATGGTGCCTGCACCTGTTGAAGAAGAACGGATCCATGCACGGTAAGTTCCTGCTTCAGCTAATTCAAATTCAAAGTGTACTTGTTTCGCCAACGCAGTTATACCAGCCAAATTATTATTCCCTCTGATGTATAAACCATTCGATGCATTTGTGTTTTCCAAAACATCCCATTGGTTGCCGATAAACTTGCCACACTCTGCTTCAAATACCAAACTGTTTGTTGGTACTGAAACGTAAGTAAGATCAAGCCCTTCTAAATTGTTCGGACATTCAACAGTTGAATCAGGTATTGAAGGCGATGATGTATGATTCATATACAATTCGCCAATGTTAGTTAGTTCGCCATTCTCATAGTAATTCGCCGGTGTTTGCGGAACAGTAGCATACTGTGGATTGGGTTGGAAGTATGCATAACGCTCTACGTAATCTAAACTTTCCAAATATGGAAGTGCTAATCTTAAAAATGCATCCTGTATTGGGTTGCCACGATTTGGATTAGCATTAAACTCCGTGATCCATATTGGAAGTTTGTAAATGCGATACACATTTTCAAGATATGCCTTGAAGCGATTGAAGATCTGCTGCGGATCTGCATTCGGACTGTTTGCCGGATTACTTCCCCAATCGTACCAGTGCACAGCAACAAAATCAAAACGTACATCTCGTTCTTTTGCTATTCGTGCAAATTCAAGTAACCATGTTGTTGGTCCATTTTCACGTGGAGCCGGAGTTCCAAGTCGAACACCAAGACCCATCAGGTTTTCATAATAAGCAACTGCAACGGCAGGTTGACATAAATTATTGAATTGACCAGATTGATCTTCGCAGTTATCAGATTCATTAAAACCTAAAAGATGTGTTGTTTTTTTCTTTTGTGTCACCAAGTTGATAGCGGCAGGCAATGCACCGCCTGCTCCCCATGCCATTGGTACATATTCATAGTTAGGCAACGGATTATTATTATTGTTCCAGTTATAGAACCAACCTGTATTCAATTGATCATAAAAACCACCGGTTCCTTTTTTGATCACCCAATTCCATGGAACAACCCGAATGAAACTTACATTTCCCTGTAAGGCGATATCCAATGCATCAATTGTCAAGTCTTTTTCTGATGCGATATACACTTTACTTTTTCCGGTACCATTACTATTGATGGCAAACGTAGCCATGAACCCACGTTTGAGAATGAATGAACGGGCTGCATTATCTCCGCCTGGAATTGTTGCGCCTGCATAAATAATGTCTTCCTGTAAACTGGCAGCAGTGCCGCTTTGTGCTGTACCGCTAAATATTTTTAATGGTAAGTGTGCGGTTGAAAGAGGTCTTACAACTGAACCTTTTTGATAATATTGATTGATGCGGAAATTATTATCTAAAACTCCTGTAACATGGTTGATGCGGATATTGCCCAGCTTCGTCATTAATGCATCCGGATTTTCATTGTGCATATAAACCCATGATGCAGGATCTGAAAAATTAAGTAACAACGTGGGCGACATGCCTCCTTCTTTTAAATGAACAGTACTTTCATTTAACAAAGACAAAGCGCCCTGGCTAACAGTTCCACCTTGTACTGTTAGTTGTGAGTTTGTAAGTGTGATACCTTTTTGTGAACAGGCGAAACTGATTCCGCCATTCGCTACAACACTGGCCGACTCGATGTATAAATTAAAACGAATGGGCTGGCCGGGTTCGAGGCTTCTGTCTTTTGGATATTTATCATTCACCGGATCATGCACATTGGGGCAAATGAGGTAGAGGTGTGAGCCTCCGCCGGGTAAACAGGTAGGCTTACCGGGTGTGCCATCATCGGTTGATGGTTTTTCTATGGTTACCCTCCAGTTTTTTTCATTAAAGAAATCACTGTCTACTTCTCCCGTCCAATAAATGTAACGTACAGAAGTGTCGCATGCAGTTTGATCCTGTGCGTAAATAGATGGAATAAAGAGCAACAGTAAAAGAAACTGTAAAATACCTGCTCGCTTAAGTTTGTAGAAGTTGTACATGGCAAGTTCGTTTTGATAATTTTGATATGCCCAAATGTATTCTCTTGCTTTTTTTTTGACAGGGACAATCAATTCATTAAAAGGGTCTATTTGTTTTTTCAGAAGATGTTTAATAAAAGCAATAATTATGTTACACAGCAATTTTTTTTCGTTTTTCAGAAGTATTGTTTATCGCCAGATTTGTTTTGAGTTGTTATAAGATCAATTGAATTTGAATGTTGATTGATTTGTTTATACCTGCTTTTTGAACCGCTCAACTCCTTGCACAGATTTTCTAAGCATAACTTTATACACAATACAACATGTCGTTTTTATGAAATATATTTTCTCAACTGTTTTGTTTTTTGTTTTGCTTGCCTGTGTTAAAAAAGATCAAACGGTTTCAACTCCAAAAACAAAAACCTATCAACTGGTATGGCAGGATGATTTTACGACGAATGGTCCTCCTGATTCACTCAAATGGAGATTTGAACACGGTTTTTTGCGAAACGAAGAAGCTCAATGGTACCAGCGTGAAAATGCGGTGTGCGAAAATGGGCAGCTTGTAATTACCGGCAACAAAGAGCGTAAGCCAAATCCGAATTATGTTGCCGGAAGTACAGATTGGAAAACCAAACGGGAGTTTATCGAGTATACGTCAGCCAGTGTGGTGATGCAAAAAGAGCATGCGTTCCAATATGGCAAAATGGAAGTAAGGGCGAGAATTGATGCGCAAACGGGTTTGTGGCCAGCGATCTGGACATTGGGAACCTTTGGCGAGTGGCCATCCAATGGTGAAGTGGATGTAATGGAATATTATGACGAGAAGATACTGGCAAATTTCGCATACGGAAGTGCTACACGTTGGCAAGCTATTTGGGACGGTGCGTCCAAGTCGGTTGCTTCTTTTGGAGGTGCATTGTGGGCGAATCAATTTCATATCTGGACATTGGAGTGGGATGAAAGTATGATGCGAATCTTGCTGGATGGACAGCTCATGAATTCAATCGATTTGAATCAGACATTCAATAAAATTGACGGGAAGAATCCATTTCGTCAACCACATTACCTGTTGCTGAATCTTGCCATGGGTGGCAACAGCGGTGGGAGTTTAGCCAATACAATTTTACCTTCGAAGTATATGATTGATTATGTAAGGATTTATCAGAAGCAGTAAGCAATTGTTTTAATCGTTACCTGCTATCAGCAGATTCGTTGTTCAATCTTCATTAATCGAAACACATGCTAAAGTATTTCTTGTTATCGTTTGCATTTTTCATTGCGAATATGTCGTTTTCGCAAACCCGGGTTCCAGCCATGTTTAGTGATAATATGGTGCTGCAGCAACAGCAAATGGTTTCAGTTTGGGGAGTTGATAATCCCAATGCAAAAATTGCTGTAAGTGGCAGTTGGGGAAGAAATGCCACTGCTACTGCCGATGTAAAAGGGCATTGGAAACTAAAATTACAAACGCCTTCAGCAGGTGGACCTTACACAGTAGTTATTAAAGGAAGCAAAGAAGTAACATTGAAAAATGTATTGATTGGTGAAGTGTGGTTCTGTTCAGGACAATCAAATATGGAAATGCCGGTAAAAGGTTATTCCAACCAACCAATCATTGGCAGCAACGAAACAATACTCAACTCTGCTAATGACAATATTCGTTTTTTAAACACACCCCGTTCAACAAGTATAACTCCTTTGTATGATGTAAAAGGAGAGTGGAAATCAGCCGGTCCCGCAACCACCGGAAATTTCAGTGCCACCGCTTATTACTTCGCAAAAAAATTGCAGGCGGTATTGAATGTCCCCGTTGGTATTATTCAATCGGCATGGGGTGCCTCTACTATTGAGAGCTGGATGGATAAACAAACTTTATCAACGTTTGAAAACAAAGTCATACCAGATAAAGTTCCCGATAGTATCCCCAACAGAACTCCTACAATTATGTACAACTCCATGTTGCATCCATACATTGGTTATACCATTAAAGGCGTGCTTTGGTACCAGGGAGAATCAAACCGTGAAAATGCAAATGAATATCATGCGTTGTTTACTTCCATGATCAACTCGTGGAGAAAGCAATGGGAGCAGGGAGACTTTCCATTTTACTTTGTACAGATAGCTCCAATTGAACCGGGAAAAGTGAATGCTGCTTTTTTGCGTGAAGCACAGCTGCAAACAATGTTGTCAGTAAAAAATACAGGGATGGCCGTTACAATGGATATTGGTGAACGAACAGTAATACACCCTGCGCAAAAAGAACAAGTAGGAAACCGCTTGGCGTATTGGGCACTGGCAAAAGATTACAGTGTGAAAGGCATTGCTTTCAGCGGACCTGTGTATAAACAAGTGGACAAGACAGCTAACGGCAGGTTAATGTTAACGTTTGACTACTGTGATCAAGGGTTAACGAGTTTTGGTAAACCTCTTACTGATTTTGAAATAGCTGGTGAAGACAAAATATTTTATCCTGCACAGGCAATGATACGGAATGATAAAAACGGTGTACTCGTTGTTTGGAGCGATGCAGTTAAAAACCCTGTAAGTGTTCGCTACGCATTTAAAAATTGGACAGAAGGCAGTTTGTTTAATACGCAGGGTTTGCCTGCTTCCTCTTTCAGAACTGATAATTGGTGATGATTTTCCTCTTTGGACTGTTTATTTGAATAGAATACCCCCTTTTTTTGACGGTGTGATTTCGCCCTTTGTAGGCAGTTACGATTAGTTTTAGACAGTTAACGGTATAAGCATGTTCTTGCTGAAGTATATCGAATAAGGTTTAATTATCAATCCAATGAACGTCAAAAAAATAGTCTTCTTAGTAGCACTTGTTTGCTTTAGTTTTTCTTTAAAAGCAACCAATTATTATATCAACTCAGCAAATGGTAATGATTCGAATAAGGGAACCAGCTCAACGAACTCCTGGAAAACTATTTCGCCTGTAAAGTCAATTCAATTAAAACCCGGCGATTCCATTCTTTTTGCAACAGGACAAAAGTTCACCGGCATGTTATCACTCATCAATGTAAAAGGGAGTGCCCAACATCCTGTTGTTATCAGCAGTTACTCATTTAAAGGAAGTAAATCAAAACCTGTTTTAGATGCGGGTGAAGAATTGAATGCATTGTTGATTCAAAATTCTTCCTTCATACAGGTAAGCGGAATTGAATTTACTGGTATGTTACCTTATCAAAAAAGTACCACAGCTAACAAAGCTGAAATGCGTTGCGGTATTTTGGTTGAAGTAACGAAAGACGACGTATTTGAAAGCATAAAGTTGAACGATATTGTTGTGCATGATGTGTATTACAATCCAAAAGGCTTTACACGTTCAGCTGCTGAAATTAAAACAGCAAATGGTACGCAGAATTATGGTTGGGGAATCCGTGTTATCAATAATACAAAGGCCGGACGATTAACAAATTTGAAGATATTAAAGTGTGAAGTATTCAACGTGAGTCATACAGGAATAAAAGCGACAGGTTTTGTGAACAGCATTCAACAGTTGGAAATTGCTGAATGTAAGCTGTATCAAACCGGCGGACCTGGCATGCAGTTTTCGGGAGTAACGGATGGACATATTCATCATAACAAAATTGATCATTCAGGTTCAACGGCCGATAGCAGAAACTGGGGTCGTGGCAGTGGTTTGTGGACATGGAGTTGCAGTAACATTGTAATTGAACACAATCGCTTTGAAAATGCAAACGGCCCCGGCGATTCTGCAGGTGTACATATTGATTACAATTGTAATGATGTAATAATACAATATAATGTAAGTGCAAACAATGCCGGCGGTTTCTGCGAAATTTTAGGTAACAACTACAATTGTGCATACCGCTATAACATCAGCATTAATGATGGCTATCGGGTAAAAGGTGTGAATGGAGCTTTTCAGGAAGGAAAGATTTTCTGGCTAAGCGGTTACCAAGGGGATCAAAAGAAAAATGCAGGTCCCTATAACAGCTATTTCTACAACAATACTATTTATGTTGCTGCCAATATTATTCCGAAGATAGCAGTGAGCAGCAGTGCGGATGGAGTGTTGATTGCCAATAACATTTTTTATTTCGAAACGGCTGCTCAAACGGTGGCAGGTGATCAGAAGAAAAAAGAAGTAGATGTTGATGGAGTGCCGAATGTGGTGTTTACCAATAATCTTTTTTTACGTGCCGATAACTGGCCAACTGATTTTGCTTTCAAAGATGCTACGCCGATGTATGGCGATCCGTTGTTTAAAAACAAAGGAAGCGTACAGTTGAAAGATTATGTGCCTGCAAATACAAAATTGATATTGAACAAAGGGATCTCTGTTCAACACATTCCAAACGACAGTATCGGTATTCGTGTTGGCTTGAAAGTGCAGCATGATATTTTAGGAAATCCAATTCAGGGAAAACCGGACATGGGTGCCATTGAATTGAGTGATAAGAAAAAGAAATAATTTAAAATAACAATCGGTGAACAGAAAAAGAATTCAAACTGGTGTAATTGGATTAGCTGCAATCTTGCTGATCGCAACAGCATGGGCTTTTACACGAAAATCAACGCAGCAGATAGTTGTCAATCAAGACAAACCGAACATCATTATCATTCTTACCGATGACCAGGGTTATGCTGATGTTGGTTTTAATGGATGTAAAGATATTCCTACACCAAATATCGATCGCATTGCAAAAAGCGGCGTTGTGTTTACCAATGGTTATGTAAGTTATGCGGTTTGTGCTCCGAGCCGTGCGGGTCTTATCACCGGTCGATATCAAGATCGTTTTGGTTACAGTCGTAATCCGCTGTATCGTCCATTCGACGCAAGCATTGGTCTTCCGCTTACTGAACAAACATTACCCGAGCTGTTAATGCAAAACGGTTACAATACAATGGGCATAGGTAAATGGCATTTGGGTGTGCATGAAAAATTCCGTCCATGGAACAGAGGCTTCAATGAATTTTTTGGATTCCTTGGTGGTGGACATCGCTATCTGCCGGAAGAATATACGATCGTAAATCAGGATAGTGCAAAAAACGAAGGCGAGAGTTATCGTACCAAACTTATACGCAATAATAAATTAGTTGAGGAAAGTGACTATTTAACTGATGCACTGTCAAGAGAAGCTGTTTCATTTATTGAAAGAAATAAGCAACAACCATTCTTCCTCTACCTCGCATACAATGCGCCGCATGCGCCGTTACAGGCTACGCCAAAATATTTGAGTCGTTTCGATCATATCAAAAATCCCAAACGCAAAACCTACGCAGCAATGGTGAGTGCTGTTGATGATGGGGTAGGTACGGTGTTGGATAAACTGCAGCAATTAAATCTTACAGAAAATACCATTGTTATTTTCCTATCGGATAACGGTGGACCTGAAACTGATAATGGCAGTGACAACGGTCCGTTGCGTGCCGGCAAAGGATCACTTTTTGAAGGAGGAATCAGAGTGCCGTTTGCCATGCAGTGGCCAAGCCAGATCAAAGCAAATACCAAATACGAGCAACCGGTTATTTCATTAGACATTTTTGCAACCATTGCTGCTAACATCGGTAAAGCAGCTGCGCCAAAAAATGAGCTGGATGGTGTAAACATCCTGCCTTATCTCAAAGGAGCAAAACAAGGATCACCACATGAGTATTTGTTTTGGCGACAATTTGATCAGAAGAATTATGCAGTACTTCATCAATCGGGTTTTAAAGAAGTGATTCTGAGAGATTCGAGTTTAACTCTTTACAATTTGAAAGAAGACATTGAAGAAAAGACCAAGGTGGATGATGCAAAAATGATGAGCACATTCGAACAGCAACGCAAAAAATGGGAAGCGAATACTGTTGCACCACTTTTCTATGGCTTGAACCAGGAAGAACAGTACGAACGTGAAAAGAAAGCACAACAGAAAAAACAGTAAGCTTTCAGAAAATAGTTAACAGCACATTGAAATTAGGAATGAAATGTATTCAATCAATAGATAAAAAGAGGCGCAGCATTATTGCAGCTGGCTCATTGCTGGCTTTCACCTTGATCGTTTTTTTTATCATCAGCTGCGGGTTTAAAGAAGATACACCGAATGCAAAACCTAACATCATTGTCATTTTGATTGACGATGCAGGTTATGCTGATTTTGGTTTCATGGGTTCAAAAGATCTGCAAACGCCCAATCTTGATAAACTGGCAGCACAGTCGATCCGTTTTACCGATGCACATGTTACAGCATCTGTTTGCAGTCCTTCAAGAGCAGGATTGTTAACGGGTAAATATCAGCAGCGCTTTGGTTACGAGTGTAATGAAGGCGAAGGATATACAGGTATGGATACTGCGCAGACAATCATCCCGAAACTATTACAACAACAGGGTTACAGAACTGCAGCGTTTGGCAAATGGCATCTTGGTTTTGAAGCAAGTCAACATCCGTTGCAAAAAGGCTTTCAATACTACTATGGTTTTTTAGCTGGTGGCAGAAGTTATTTTTACAAACCCGAGAAAGACGATCGGAAAGGTTCAAGAAATGTCCTGCTGGAAAATCATCAGCAAATAAAATTTGATGGCTATCTTACTGATGTGCTTGGCGACAAAGCGGTGGACTATATCCGAAAAAGCAATGATCACCCGTTTTTCATGTATTGGGCGCCCAATGCGGTGCACACGCCAATGGAAGCAAGCGAAGCTGATATGAAAAAGTTTGCCGGGCATCCACGACAAAAGCTGGCGGCAATGACTTTTTCGCTCGACAGAGCAATTGGTAAAATGATTGATGAATTAAAGCAGCAGGGATTATTTGAAAACACACTTATTTTCTTTTTAAGCGATAACGGCGGGGCGCACAATAATCAATCCAGCAATTTGCCTTTGAAGGGTTTTAAAGGAAACAAGTATGAAGCCGGTCACCGGATTCCGTTTTTAGTGAGTTGGCCAAAGAAATTTAAAGGCGGAACAGATTTCAACGGACTCACTTCATCATTGGATATTTTTCCAACTGCTCTTGAAGCAGCCGGTGTTCAAATGAATGCTTCGTTGGGTTTAGATGGTGTAAGCCTCTTGCCTTTTTTAACAGTTGAAAAAAACAAAAGTCCGCATGAGCAATTGGTTTGGCGGAAAGATGCAGAAGCAGCTATTCGTTTGAATCAATACAAACTGATACGTGTAAATGGTCTGGGCGAGCGTTTGTATGATCTGAATCAAGACCCTGGCGAAACAAACGATCTGCAGTTACAACAGCCGCAGCTATTCTCATCCATGAAGCAACAACTGCTTACATGGGAAAAAGATAAAATGAAACCTGTCTGGACAGAAGGCGCAGTTTGGGACACCATCACATGGATGATCCATGATGATTTAATGAATAACAGAAAGGTGAGAGTCCACAATCCGGAGGAATTGGACAAACTCCGTTTAAGAAAATAGACATTTGTAACCTGATAAATAGCACAATCGTATGATTACAAAACCCAAAAGTGAGAATATTGAAAAAAACAATCAACGGATAAACATAAAGCTGGCAGTAATTTATTTTTTATTGGTGCTTCTGTTTATCTCATTGTTAGTATTTTTATAGTTATTCTGTAGCAAGCTTTTAAAATACCTTCAACTAACGTGGAATTCATCTAAATTGTAAGTTCGAGTTAACGATTAATTTAGAAATGCTTTGCCTTCCTCTGTAAAAAAATATGCTTGCCTGCTCTTGTTGGTTTGGGTAACTGTTGCCGGTTATACCCAGCAAGCCAGTTCCTTTATCAGTATTTCCGATCAGTTGGTGAATAATGAAGTTACTTCCATCATCCAGGATAAAAATGGTTTTATCTGGTTTGGTACAAGGGGTGGGTTGCAACGCTTTGATGGTTATGAAATGAAATTGTTGAAGAATGATTTTGGCAAGGGCAGTAACCTGTTAAGTCAGTCGATTGAAGTGTTGCAAAACGGGAAGCAGAGTAATATCTGGATCGGTACAAAGTCGGGCGGATTGAGCGGTTATGATCTGAAGACCGGCAAAATAACCAACTACCCTAACAATAATCCCAACACCACAGGTTTTAATGCCGACTATATTCTTTCCATATTAGATACAGACAGTGAAAAGTTATTCATCGGTACATGGAAAGGGTTTCAATACCTCAACAAAAAAACCGGTGAATTTAAAATCCTTAACAGCATTTGGAAAACGTTTGATATACAACCCGACGGTAATGGCGGTTACTGGGTGGCTACAAATAGTGGGTTAAAGCATCTCAATCAAAACCTGGTTAACGATATTTCGTACAACTTTGCTGTAAACAATATCAACATCACTTCTATTGTAAATGATAAGTCGAATAACTGTTTGTGGCTGGGTACATGGAACGAAGGTTTGCTTCAATTTGATCTCTCCACAAAAGCGTTTAAAAATTACCGTCATCAAAAAAATAATCCGGCTTCTTTAAGTTCAAATAACACGTATCGTATTTTACTCGATTCGAAAGGCAATTTATGGGTTGGAACATGGGGTGGTGGATTAAGCCGCTTCGATCGCAAAACAGAAACGTTTGAAAAAATACATTTAAATATTCCTGGCCTATTTACAAACGATAATCAAATCATCTTAACCATACAGGAAGATCCTTCAGGGTTGTTGTGGGTGGGTACTGACGGTACGGGTGTTTTTAAATTTGATCTCAATCAGAAAAAGTTTTCAAATATTGGCTATGAAAATTTAAGAAGCCCGCTGTTGGGAAGTACGCATGTGCTCTCAGTGTATGTAGATCCGTTTAATAAACTTTGGCTGGGAACAAAAGGCGGCGGTATACAATATTCAGGCAATTGGAAAGCATTTACCGGGCTCAACATTGAAGAACCGGAGATAAGCACCGCTCAGGAATTGCCTTATGAAAGTCGTTCATTTATGCAGGAAGGCGATTATTTATGGGTTGCTACAAACAAAGGTCTGATTCGTATTCTCAATAAAGCTGGCAAGCCAGGGGCTTATGAAATTTTTGAACCCCGATTGAAAGATTCCACGTCCATTGGAGGTAAAAAAATAAATATGCTTGTGAAAGATTCTTTCGGCAGAATCTGGATCGGTACACAGGAAAGTGGACTCAGTTATATTGCAGGATATGATAAAAAGAATCAACCAATTTTTAAAAACTATCTACCGGCTTATAGTGTAAAAGGTGCATTACAAAATGAACGGGTGAGTTGTTTATTGGTTGATTCGAAAAAACGATTGTGGATCGGAACGTACAAAGGTCTGCATCTGTATCAACCATCAACAGATCAGTTTGATGTGTTTGTTCAAACCGATGAATACAAAAACTCTCTCAGCAACAATACAATTCTTTGTTTGGCCGAAGACAAATTTGGAAACATCTGGGCTGGTACACAGTATGGGTTGAATAAAATTTCCGGCTTCGATGGCAACAAATTAAATGTAGCCAGTTATACAACCAAGGAAGGTCTTCCAAGCGATTATATTCATGCGGTTGTTCCCGATGCGAAAGGAAATATCTGGGCGAGTACGAATAAGGGCATCATACGATATAATCAAACAAATAATTCATTTGCTGTTTTTGATAAGCGTGATGGTGTGCAGTCAATTGTTTTTTCTGAAAATGCTTCGTGTAAAGATGAAGCTGGTCGCTTTTTCTTTGGTGGGCTGGAAGGACTGACTTATTTCTTTCCTGATAGTATTCAAATCAATCAGTTTTATCCGCCGATCTACTTTACCAATTTAACCGTCAACAATACGCCTTACGAATTTGGTACAGGAACAACAGACAGTTCTATTCTTCGCAAACCATTTTATGAAACGGAAAGTATAACGCTCAACCACAAAGAAAATATCTTCTCCATTGAATTTGCTGCACTCGATTATCATGCGCCCGATAAGAATGAGTACATGTATAAGCTGGAAGGGTTTAATGAAGAGTGGGTATATGCAGGCAATAATCGGTTGGTGTCATTTACCAACCTAAAGCCCGGTACTTATCAGTTGCAAGTGAAAGCAACAAACAGTGATAAAACATGGAATCCGATTGCACATCAATTAACCATAAAAATATTGCCGCCACCATGGAAAACATGGTGGGCCTACAGCATTTATATTGCTGTGTTCATTTTTCTTCTTTGGCTAACACGACACCTGGGGTTGCGACAGGTTGCATTAAAAAATCAATTAACGCTGAGTAAATTTGAACGGCAACAGGAAAATAAACTGGCCGATTTTAAAGAGCGGTTGTTCACAAATATTTCGCATGAATTCCGTACGCCGCTCACGTTGATCCTTGGGCCGCTGGATGATCTGCTGCAACGGAAGAAATTTGAAGTGCCTGTTGAAAAAAGCCTTCGCCTTATTCAAAAACAATCGAAGCGAATGTTGCGGATGGTGAACCAGTTGTTAGATTTTCAGAAGGCAGAGGCAGGAAGTCTAAAACTATCGTTACAGCCGGGTGAGATCGTTTCGTTTTGCCATGATATTTATATTCTTTTTAATGATGAAGCAAGCAGACGAAACATTGATTACAAATTTTACTCACAGGAAAAATATCTTTCGTTTACGTTCGATCATAATAAACTTGAGATCATTGTTTTTAATATTTTATCGAATGCATTTAAATTCACACCTAGTGGTGGTCGCATTGAGTTCAACGTAAAGAAAAACGCAGATCAGTCTTGTGAAATAAGTATTCGGGATACGGGGAGAGGGATACCTTTGAATGAAATTGACCGGATATTCGATCGGTTTTATAGAGGAAGGGCAGAAGATGCCACCACCATCTCCGGAACCGGGATCGGACTTTCGTTTGTAAAAGAATTAACGGAACTGCACGGAGGAACAATTGTTGCTGAAAGTGATGGTGAGCATGGCAGTTTGTTTACTGTTCAATTACCTTCGTCAACCGCTACTGAATCGTTACTGAACATGTCTGCAGAGCCTTTGAATTATACCAATCAAAACATTGAAACAAATTTAAACTCAGATACTATGCCTGAAGAAAATGATCAGATGAGTCTGGAACAGGAGCTGCCGATTATTCTGGTGGTGGAAGATGAATCTGATATGCTGCAGTATGTTTATGAAATATTATCTCCTTCGTTTAAAGTAGTAACTGCAACAAACGGAAGAGAGGGTATTGAAAAAGCATTTGAAACCATTCCTGATTTGATTGTAAGTGATGTAATGATGCCTGAAGTGGATGGTATTGAATTGTGCCGGAAATTAAAATCGGATAAAGACACATCGCATATTCCGATTATTCTGTTAACCGCATTGTCGGATATGGCGCATCATGTGCAGGGCATTCGTGAGGGGGCTGATGTGTATTTGCCCAAGCCGTTCAACTCGCAACTGTTGCTGGTACATATTCACAACCTGATCAACTCCAGGAATACGCTGAAGGAATTTTATGCAAAACGTATTTTTCTCGGCACGGGAAATTTTGAAATCAAAACATTTGAAGAAGAATTTTTGGTAAAGCTGATGAAGCTGGTGGAAGAAAATATTTCAAACAGCAATTTCAATAACGATGATCTGGCGAATTTAATGTTCATGAGCCGGTCAACGTTTTACCGGAAGCTAAAGGCAGTAACAGGTATGTCGGGCAATGAATTTATACGAACAGCCCGTTTAAATTATGCGGCGAAGCTGCTTGAAAGCGGCAAGTATTCTGTAACAGAAGCTGCATATGAAGCAGGGTTCAACGACATTAAATATTTCAGGAAACGTTTTCAGGAACAATTTTCAGTTTCTCCTTCCGAGTATAAGAAATAGCGGAGCGCTAAAACTGAATACTGAGCATCAAGTGTATTGCTACGTTTGTCCCCCCTTTTTGAGAGGAACAGGTAATCCGGTTATAATAATTTAGCTGCAATTGCCATCATGCCATTCTTGCTGAACCGCATACGCATTAGTTTGCACTAACAGTAAAGTAAGATTCAAAAAACGTAGTAATGAAAGTTTGCCTGAATAATATTTACTTCCAATTTATTTGTCTATCGTTTTTCTGTTTTGTACAATTTTCTTTTTGTCATGCACAAAGCACATCTCACGACTGGGAAAATCCCCGACTTATTGATGCGAACAAGGAGGCACCGCATGCTCCATTTATTCTTTTCGACCGCAAGGAAGACGTGCTTTCAGATGATATGAAGAGTTCTCCGTTTTACCGCTCATTAAACGGCACATGGAAATTTTCTTATACAGATAACTTCAGGAATCGTCCGCTTGATTTTTTCAAAACAAATTTTAATGATGCAGGCTGGAATAACCTGGCTGTGCCTTCCAATTGGGAGTTGCAGGGTTTTGGAATTCCGATTTATACGAACATCATTTATCCCTTCCCCAAAAATCCACCGTTTGTTGGAAATGATAATCCTGTTGGCTCTTATCGAAAAGAATTTACAGTGCCGGATAACTGGAACGATAAAGATGTGTTGCTGCATTTTGGTTCTATCACCGGTTGTGCAGTGGTCTATGTGAACGGACAACAGGTTGGAATTACCAAAGCATCGAAAACAGCTGCTGAATTTAACATCACCAAGTATTTACAGAAGGGAAAAAATTTATTGGCCGTACAGGTTTTTCGTTGGCACGATGGAAGCTACCTGGAAGATCAGGATTTTTGGCGTTTGAGCGGAATTGAACGGGATGTGTTTATGTATGCACAGTCATCGCTCAGCATTTGGGATTATTTTCTGAAAGCTGATTTGGATGCAACGTATAAGAACGGTTTGTTCAATGCTGATATCGTGTTACGGAAGTTTCAAACGAATGCGATAAAGAATGCAGTGCTTTCTGTTCAGTTGCAGGATCAAAATGGAACGGTTGTTTACAACCAGAAGAAAAAAATAAAAGATGTAGCCGATAGTTTGCAGCAAATTTCATTTCAAGGGAAAATTTCACAACCGAAACAATGGAGTGCAGAAATGCCCAGCTTGTATCATTGCATCATCACTCTACAGGATGCTTCAGGTAACATCATTCATACGACCGCAGCAAAAGTTGGTTTCAGAAAAGTAGAAATTAAAAATGCACAGTTGCTGGTAAATGGAAAAAAGATCATGGTGCATGGTGTTAACCGTCATGAACATGATGAATATCTTGGTCATGTGCCCACGAGGGAATTAATGATCAAGGATATTCAGTTGATGAAGCAATACAATATTAACGCTGTACGAACAGCGCATTATCCTAACGATCCGTTATGGCTGAAATTGTGCGATGAATATGGTTTGTATGTGGTGGATGAAGCGAATGTTGAAATACATGGCATGGGTGTTTTGCCGGGAAAAATTGATACAACAAATCACCCGGCGTATCAGCCGGAGTGGGCGCCTGCCATCATGGATCGTATAAAACGAATGGTGGAGCGGGATAAAAATCATGCATCAGTTATTATCTGGAGCATGGGTAATGAGTGTGGCAATGGAAATGTTTTTCGTGATGCATATCAATGGATGAAACAGCGTGACAAAAGCAGGCCTGTGTTGTTTGAACAGGCAATGGAGGAATGGAACACAGACATTGTGAGCCCGATGTATCCCAGTATCAAATACATGAAAGATTATGCAAAGGATGCAGGCAAAAAGCGTCCCTTCATTATGTGTGAGTATGCACATGCCATGGGCAATAGCAGCGGAAATTTCCAGGAGTATTTTGATATCATCAAATCAAGTGCACATATGCAGGGCGGATTTATCTGGGATTGGGTGGATCAGGGCATTAAAACCAAAGACGAAAACGGTAAACCCTATTGGGGATATGGTGGCGACTTTGGTGCAGGCCATTTGCAGAACGATGAAAATTTTTGTGCCAATGGATTAGTGGCTGCTGATCGTTCACCGCATCCCGGTATTTATGAAGTAAAGAAAGTGTACCAGGATATTATCTTCAAAGACAAGAATTGGCAGAGCGGCGTGATTGTGGTTGAAAATAATTTCAATTTCACAAACTTGTCGGGTTATCAATTCAAATGGGAATTATTAAAGAACGGAGTACCGGTTCAATCAGATACTTTTTCGCTGAACTTATTGCCATCATCAACTGCTGAAGTAAAACTAAATATTAATGCAACAGATAACAATGATGAACTGATGTTGAATGTATTTGCCGTAACAAGAACCGCAACGGCATCAATACCTGCGAGGCATGAAGTAGCTCGTGAGCAATTTGGCGGAAACAGTAAACAGTTTTTCACACAAAGCAAAACAATACAAGGCAAACTTGAAGTGAATAAAGTTGAGAATGTAATCAACTTTAAATCGGGTGCAGTGAGCGGCAGTTTCAACAGCAAAACAGGAAAGTTTGTTTCTTATCAGATTGGTGATGTGTCGTTGATCACTTCTTTTCCTGAACCCTATTTCTGGCGTGCACCAACGGATAATGATTTTGGTAACCAGATGCCGCAACGTTTGGGGTTTTGGCGAAATGCACATAATCTCATTCAACTCGATACTGTAAAAGTGCAGGAGCAAAATAAAGAAGGATTGGTGATTGATTGCTACTATCGAATGACCGGCCTTGATATTCCATACATCATCAGCTATCAATTATTGAACAATGGTGCAGTTAAAATAACTGCCGCTATTGATCTTCAGAATAAAAAATTACCGGAGATGCCTCGTTTTGGTATGCGGTTAACATTACTCAAATCGTATGAGCAAATTGATTTCTATGGAAGAGGTCCATGGGAAAACTACAGCGATCGCAACACCGCTGCGTTTGTTGGGTTGTATCAACAAAAAGCTGCCGATCAGTTTGTAAAAAATTATATCCGGCCACAGGAGAATGGATACAAAACAGATATCCGCTGGGTGCAGTTTTATGATGAACAGATGAATGGTATCAAAATAACCGGTGTACAACCCATCTCTTTCAGTGCCTTGCCATATACAACAGAAGATCTTGATCCCGGTATAACAAAAAAACAACGTCATCCATCTGATTTGAATGAACGAAAATTCATGTCGGTGCATATTGATTTAAATCAACGTGGAGTAGGAGGCGATAACAGCTGGGGAGCTTATCCGCATGCATCTTATTTATTAACGAATAATAAGTATACTTACAGTTATATAATTGAACCTGTTTCAAAATAAATTATATGAAGACAACAATCATGAATCGATTCCTGCTTGCGACGCTGTTACTTTCGTTTGCAGTAACAACGAACAGTCAAACTGGTAAAAATAAAAAACCAAATATTATTTTGATCTATACCGATGATCTCGGTTATGGTGATGTAAGTAGTTACGGTACATCGGCTATTCAAACGCCCAATATTGATCGCCTGGCAAAGAATGGTGTGCGTTTTACCAATGCACATGCGACATCTGCCACATGTACGCCATCCCGTTTTTCGTTGCTTACAGGAAAGTATGCATGGCGCAAAGAAGGAACAGGTATTGCTCCCGGTGATGCAACATTGCTGATTCCTGTTACAACAACAACATTGCCAGGCATGCTGCAAAAAGCAGGATACAATACGGCGGTGATTGGTAAATGGCATCTTGGTTTGGGTGATGCAAAAGGTATTAATTGGAATGAAAAAATCAAACCCGGCCCTGCAGAGATTGGATTTAATTATTCGTTCTTAATTCCTGCAACGGGTGATCGTGTTCCTTGCGTATTTGTAGAAAATCAGCAAGTGGTGAATCTTGATAAGAATGATCCGATAACCGTAAGTTATACGGGCCCTGTTGATCCGAACGCACCAACCGGAAAAAAGAATCCGGAGTTGTTGAAAATGCATCCATCACACGGGCATGACATGACGATTGTAAACGGCATCAGCCGTATTGGTTATATGAAAGGCGGCAATGCTGCACTTTGGAAAGATGAAGACTTTGCCAACATACTTGTGCAAAAGGCGACAGCTTATATCACACAACAAAAAGCAAATCCGTTCTTTTTATATTTTTCAACACACGATATTCATGTGCCACGTGTTGCACATGAGCGTTTTGCAGGAAAGAGTGGCTTTGGCCCGAGAGGGGATGTGTTATTACAATTAGACTGGACAGTTGGACAAATTGAAGAAGTATTGAAGAAGAATGGTTTGTTGGAAAATACATTGATCATTTTCACCAGCGATAACGGGCAGGTAATTGATGATGGTTACAAAGATGATGCCGTTGAAAAATTAGGTAATCATAAACCAAACGGTATTTATCGTGGTGGCAAATACAGTGCGTTTGAAGCAGGTACAAGAGTTCCGTTTATTGTGAGCTGGAAAGGAAAAGTAAAAGCAGGTAAAGTAAACGATGCATTATTCAGCCAGGTTGATTTGTATGCAAGCTTAGCAGCTTTGGCCGGCGTTAAAGTGGAAGCAGGACAGGCACCCGACAGTAAAAACTATTTGCAAGTATTGCTCAATCAAAGTAACAAGCCACGTGAATTTTTAATTGAGCAATCCATTAACTCTACGCTTTCGTTGTTAGTTGGTAACTGGAAATACATTGAGCCGTCAAAAGGCCCGAAGATCAATAAGGATACAAATACGGAATTGGGCAACGATCCAAAGCCGCAATTATATAACTTAGCAACTGATCCGGGTGAAACAAAAAATCTGGCGGAAGTTTACCCTGAGCGTGTAGCTGAAATGAAGCTTAAGTTAGATAACATCAAACAAAAATAAACTTGTATTGAAACAACCCATGCTGAATAACGATTGCTTGAAAACTGTAAAAGGAAAAAGGAAAACGCAATGGCTTGCTGTTTTCTTTGCGGTAATTTTTATCAACTACGGTTGTAGAAACAACGAAAATAAAGAACAGGTTCAGCAACAAAAAGATTCGGCTATCTCCTGCATGCAACTTCCGTCGAGGTTTGGTGCCGGTGCAGACAGTTCTTCCGTAGCTTTCGGTGGTGATACTTCGTTAACAGGAATGGTGTTTATTCCCGGCGGCACATTTGAAATGGGAGGCGATAATGAACAGGCATCAGAAGATGAATATCCCAAACACAAAGTAACAGTTAATCCATTTTACATGGATGTTACAGAAGTGACCAATGCACAGTTTCAAAAATTTGTTGATGCCACAGGTTATATTACTACTGCAGAACGCAAACCCGATTGGGAAGAATTAAAAAAAACAGTACCACCCGGTACAGAAAAACCAGCCGATAGTTTATTGGTAGCAGCATCGTTGGTATTTAAACCAAGCAATGGCCCTGTTGATTTGAATAATTATTCGCAATGGTGGAGTTGGGTGGCAGGTGCCGATTGGAAACATCCCGAAGGGCCGAACAGCAGTATCACAGGAAAAGAAAATTTTCCTGTGGTACATGTTAGCTGGGACGATGCAATGGCTTATTGTAAATGGGCCGGCAAACGTTTGCCAACAGAAGCAGAGTGGGAGTTTGCTGCAAGAGGTGGGTTGAACAACAATATTTATCCATGGGGCAATGAACATGTAAATGTTGGTGCGCCGAAAGCAAACAGCTGGGAAGGAAAGTTCCCTTACTTAAATGAACAACGTGATGCATTTTTAAAATACGCTCCTGTAAAAACATACAACTGCAACCGGTATGGTTTGTTTGATATGGCCGGCAATGTATGGGAGTGGTGCAGCGATTGGTACGATCATAATTATTACCAAACAATAGCAAAAAACACAACTGTTAATCCAACCGGTCCGCAAAAAAGTTTTGATCCGCAGGATCCTTATACACCCAAACGGGTGTTGCGTGGCGGAAGTTTTCTTTGCAACGACAGTTATTGCAGTGGTTATCGTGTTGCAAGAAGAATGAAAAGCAGTCCCGACACAGGACTTGAACATACTGGTTTCAGATGTGTGAAGGATGTAACGGCTAAATAACAGATACAGTAATTTCTTTTTTATATCTCCGGCAGAAGTAAACGCATTTCTATTTATCCTAAACGGGTACTCAAAAATTGTTTGATGAATTTCAACATAAAATTTCAACGTGTATTTATTCTTCTGTTGCTGACATTCGTCTGCATTCATTCGTCTGCACAAGTATTACAACCGGCCACCACGCCAAACGCTGCACAAAAAGAATTGATCAAGCGTGGTTATGGTATGTTCATTCATTTTGGCGTTAATACATTTACCGATCTGGAATGGTCGGATGGTACTACACCTGCGAGTGCATACAATCCAACCAATCTCGATCCTGATCAATGGGTGCGTACTGCAAAAGAAGCAGGCTTTCGTTATGTGTTGCTGATTACAAAACACCACGATGGTTTTTGTTTGTGGGACAGCAAGTACACCGATTATGATGTGGCTTCCTCACCGGTTAAAACAGATGTGGTAAAAGCTGTTGCAGATGCCTGCAAAAAATACGGATTACAGTTTGCTATTTATTATTCTCTTTGGGACAGGCACGAACCTTCGTTTAATGATAAAAATCCGCAAGCATACATCGACTTTATGCTCAATCAATTAAAGGAATTGTTCACCAACTACGGTTCTATTTGTGAATTGTGGCTCGACGGTGGTTGGAAAAGAAGTCCAACCGATTGGGGCATTGATCAGGTGTATAAACTGGTGAAACAGTATAACCCCAAATGTGCTGTAAGTGTTAATCATACAATCGTAAATGAAGAAGGCAAACGAAAATTCACCTTGCCTTCGCTAATGACAGAAGACAATAAATATTTCTTTCATTACTTCCCAAGCGATTTCCGACTGTGGGATCCGAAGATCATCACCAAATTTGATAAGAAGCAATACCTGCACGAAGGGAAATCGTATTACCTGCCGTATGAACATACGATTTGTCTCAGCAGTCGCTGGAACTGGTTTCAAAAATCAGCACAACTTCCGGTAAGAGAGCTGGATGAACTGCAGGAATTATTTTATTGGTGTACCGATAATGATAACTCACTGGTGATAAATGTGCCGCCGGATAAAACCGGACGAATAAGAGAGTATGAAGCGTTAACAGTAATTGAATTAGGAAAACGATTGGGCTTAGCTGCTAATAAGCCATTACCCAAAAACGGAACATTCATTTCACTGTTAAAACCTACAGCTGCATCAAGTGTGTTTGCTGACAAAGACATTACCTACAGTGCGTCATTCGTCAACGACGGAAGTCTTGACAGCCGATGGCTTGCAGCAGATACATTAGCTGAAGTAACGATCGATCTCAATCCTGCTGAAGCATTTAATAAGATCAGCATTTTTGAATACAAAGACACAAAGAATTTGCCTGACGGCTTTTCGCAAATAAGAACCGGAAGAATTCAGGAGTATAGCATTGATATCTTACAGAATGAGCAATGGCAAACGATTTACTTAGGCACTGAGCCGATGGGTGATAGCAAAGTGATCAGGTTGCCACGAAATTATCAAACAACGAAGTTGCGGTTGAAGATACGAAAGGCAACAGCGCCGCCTTCTTTGTATGAGTTATCGGTGATAAAGCTGTTGTAAATGTTATAAACAGAGTTCTTGAAAATCTAAAACACAAACGATCAAACAGAAGAAGTTATGTATAGAAATTTTATTGTCCTGCTCCCGCTTCTTTTTGTTCAATATACTACAGAAGCCCAAAGCAAAAGCAAGCAGCCGAATGTGATCGTTATTCTTGCTGATGATCTTGGGTGGGCCGATCTTGGTTCGTACGGAAGTACATTTTACGAAACGCCCAATCTTGATAAACTTGCATCAAACGGAATTCGTTTTACACAGAATTACGCTACTTGTCCGGTATGCAGTCCTACACGTGCAAGCATGATGACAGGAAAGTATGCAGTGAAAACGGGTGTTACAGATTGGATAAAAGGACGGCAGGAAGATGGGAAAGCAATGCCGTATGAAAAATTAATAGCACAACCAACCGCATATCAATTGGCATTGGAAGAAAAAACAATTGCTGAGTATGCGTTGGAAAATAATTACAAAACTTTTTTCGCAGGTAAATGGCATTTAGGTGAAGAAGAAAAGTATTGGCCGCAATACCAGGGATTTCAAACCAATTTAGGAGGATGGAGTAAAGGTTCACCTACCGGACGAGTTAATGATACAACCGGTGGCTTTTTTACACCGTATAAAAATCCAACCTTACCAGATGGTCCAACTGGTGAATATTTAACCGACAGGTTGACCAATGAATGTTTGTCGTTTATAGAGCGTAATCAGCAAACTCCTTTCTTTCTAATGTATTCGTTATACGCTGTGCATAATCCATTGCAGGCACCAGCTGCATTAATTAAAAAATATCAGGAAAAACAAAAGGTGCTTGGCATTCAAAACAAAGATCGGTTTGCAAAAGACGAAGACTGGATGAAATATGAAAACGGATGGAGAAGAAGATTGGTGCAGGATAATCCGGTGTATGCAGCTATGATTGAAAATATGGATTGGAATATCGGTCGAATGTTAAATATGCTGAAGCAATTCAATCTTGATGACAACACATTGGTGATCTTTACGTCTGATAATGGCGGGTTAAGTACTGCCGAAGGAAGCCCGACCACAAATGGTCCGTTACGTGCAGGCAAAGGTTGGTTATACGAAGGTGGCATCCGTGTACCATTGATCATGTATTGGAAGGGAAAAATTATTGCAGGAACAACTTCTGATCTGCCGGTAACTACAGCCGATCTGTTTCCAACAATTGCCAAAGCAATCAATGTAAATTATCGCAAAGAAAAAAATATTGATGGTGATAATATTTTGCAGTTGTTGAATAAACCACAAGCTTATCAAAACAGGAAACTTTATTGGCATTATCCGCATTACAGCAATCAGGGTGGTAAACCAGGATCAGCAATACGTTCAGGAAATTATAAACTCATTTATAATTATGAAGATGAAAGTGTGGAGTTGTATGATGTGGTGAATGATATTGCTGAAAAAAATAATATCGCATCTGTCAATAAGAAAAAAACAAATCAACTCAGGAAGAAGTTGCAAAAGTGGCTCAAGCAAAATAAAGCACTCATGCCATACAAGAACACCGCATATAATCCATCAGCAGTTGCGGGTGCAAAGAAGGTGCATGAATAATTGGTTCATTTCCTCATAGTGTATTTGATTCTTATATCAAATTATTCTAAACAAAATCCGTTGTTGTTTGTTTAATAGTTTCAGTATAATCGGCAATAAAATGTAAAACATTTCAGTGCTGCAAAACTTGCTTGTTTTTTACACTCGTCACGTACAACCCAATGAACTGAATACACCGCATTTTTGAAGCACTAACCCACCTACCATATTAAATTTTGTTGCTTACTTAGTTGTGTAATTCTAAATTAAACTAAAACTGAAACGATGCTTGTGCTAAAAAGGAATTTACCCTCTCACATTGGCTTATTCTGTCTCTTATTTTTAATGAGCCTTCAGTCATTTTCACAAACAAGAACTGTAAGCGGTACAGTTATGAATGCAGGTGATAATACGCCTGTTGTTGGTGTGTCAGTTGTACAACAAGGCTCTGCAAAAGGTACTTCAACTGACCAGAAAGGTTCTTTCAGCCTGAGTGTAATCGGCAGCAAACCCGTGCTTGTGTTCAGTAGTGTTGGATTTCAAACCTACACATTAACATGGGATGGCTCATCTGCCATTGCCATTCAACTGGAACCTGAAGTTTCAGCATTGCAGGATGTTGTGGTGGTGGGTTATGGTACTCAGAAAAAAATTAATCAAACAGGTGCAACACAAACGTTAAAATTGGACGATGCCGTAAACCAACCGGTAACCAATTCTTCACAACTGATGTACGGAAAGTTTTCCGGCGTACAACTTACACAAGGCAACGGATTGCCCGGAGCAGATGGTTCTACCATTACGATTCGTGGTGTAGGAACATTTGGATCAGTTACTCCGTTGGTGGTGATCGATAATATTCAGTACAGTGGTTTGGAAGTGTTCAATAATTTAGCACCTTCTGATATTGAAAGTATTTCAGTATTGAAAGATGCATCTGCCAGTGCAATTTATGGTGCAAGAGGCGCTAATGGTGTCATCGTTGTTACTACCAAAAAAGGGAAAAGCGGTGCTATGAGTGTTATCTATAATAGCTATACCGGTTTTCAGGAAGTAACAGTGGTGCCGAAGTACCTCAATGCTGTGCAATATGCTACACTGAAAAACGAAAAAGATATTAATGCAAATACGTCTCCCAATCCAACCAATATCCGTTATACGCCGGCAAATATTCAGGCCATCATTGATGGTTCCAATCCGGATCAATATGCAAATACAAACTGGGCAAAAGAAATTTTAAGAAGAGCGCCCATTCAAAATCATTACCTCGCCTTTTCTGGTGGAAGCGAGAAGACCACTTACAGAGTTTCACTTGGTTACCTGAACCAGGAGGCCATTGTAAGAGGTAAATTCAAAAACGAGCGTTTCAACTTAAGTTTAAATATTAATTCAAACGTAAAGAATTGGTTAACCATTTCCAACGTTACCAATATGTACTGGACCCGTTTCAAAGGGCCATCTGGTGGTGCTGATGCCATTACGGGTGAAGGGGGGATCATCAATCAGTTTCAACGTTCGGCTCCAACCATTCCTGCTTATTATTCCAATGGTGCGTATGGTATTGTGGATGGCTCTTACCAATATACCAACTTCAGTTATCCTTCTACCAATCCTCTTCAACGAGGCGTGTTGGGCGATTACAGTAGTGATGATATTAATATAGCAGAGCGGTTTGGAATAAAAGTGGATTTCAACAAACAACTTTCGTTTGAAACCAGTGGAAGTGTGAACATGAGTTTTGGTAACACATCTAATTTTAATCCAACAAATACAACCTACGACTGGGCGGGAAATCTGGTAGGTCAAAACGCAGTCAATAGTTTGAATAACGGAACAAGTTTTAATTACCGGTTGTTAAATGAAAATATTTTACGCTACGCTAAAAAATTCGGAGACAGACATGATTTTTCTGTATTGGCAGGTCACTCTGTAATTTATAACAGGAACGATGGCTTCTCCGGTTCTTTACAATCGTTTCCCACAAATGCTTTACAAGAGTTTGATGCAGGTGGTGTACTCAATCCAAACGTAAATGGTAGTGCATCTGAAGAAGCGGTTCAATCGTTCTTCTCCCGTATCAATTATATCTATGACGGGAAGTACTTGCTTGAATTTAATGTAAGAAGAGATGGCTCTTCTAAATTCGGACCTACAAATCGCTATGCAAATTTCCCATCAGCCTCTGCTGGCTGGAGAATCAGCGATGAGAAATTTATGAGTAAGATAGGTTGGCTTTCTGATTTAAAATTAAGAGCGAGCTGGGGTATTACCGGCAATGACAATATCGGAAATTATATTTTTGATCAAACCTATAATACAGGATTGGATTATTTCTTAGGCACCAATACAATTGTGAGTGCAGTAGCAGTTACACGATTGGCTAATCCAACAATTCGTTGGGAAAAAGTAGAGCAGTATGATATTGGATTAGATGCCGGCTTCTTCCGTAATCGTTTATCCGTTACCGCCGATTATTTCAAGCGAATGAGTTCAGATGTATTGTATGGCAACTTCCCGATTCCTGCATCAATAGGCGTCACTAGTCTTGCAGCTCAAAATGCAGCCAGCATGGTGAATAGCGGAGTTGAACTTGCAGTGAATTACAGAGGGAATTTCAAAGGTCTCAACTACAGCGTTGGTGCGAGCATGAGCAAATTTGCAGATAACCAGGTAACAGGGTTAGGCGACAGAGGTATTGAAACCATCAATAATGAAAGTATCATCCGTATTGGTGTTCCTTTCAACGCTTATTTTGGCTACAAAGCTATCGGTATATTTCAAACAGCGGCTGAAGTAGCAGCCGCTCCAAAACAGTTTGGCAGCAATTTTACAGCACCCGGCGATATTCAATATGCTGATTTGTCCGGACCGGACGGTAAGCCTGATGGTGTTATCAATGCACAGGACAGAACAGTTATCGGAAATCCTTACCCCAGCATGATCTATAATTTCAACACCAGTTTATCGTATAAAGGGTTTGATTTTAATGTAGTGCTTGAAGGGTTGAATGGATTGGATCGTATACTCAACGACAATGGTCAGCAACCGATGGAAGGTGATCGTAATAATGCGCTTGCTTATTGGATCGATCGCTGGACTCCCCAGAATCCTTCTACCAAACTGCCTCGTTTGGGTGGAGTAAACAATCAAGTAACTTCCGATTTCTATATTGAGGATGTATCATACCTCCGTATGCGTAACCTGGAAATTGGATATACGTTACCGTTACGTTTCACAGAAAAGGCAGGTATGTCGAAACTGCGCATCTACGTAGGCGGACAAAACTTATTAACCTTTACCAAGCTGGAGAACTTTGATCCGGAAAGGGCAAGGGGCGGTAATACCGATCAGTCAGCGCCTCTTTATAAGATATACACGATTGGCTTAAACGTTAAATTTTAATTCAAATGAAACAAATTATCACCATCATATTAATCCTGGCAGTAACGGGATGTTCAAAAGATTTTTTAGACCGTCGTTCTCTTGTGCAATTGGGTGATGCCAGCTTTTGGAAAAATGAGCAGGAAGCCCGTTTAGGAATCAATAGTATCTATGATGCATTGCAGGATCGTGTTTTATACAGCGGTACCCTCAATGCAACAGGAGGGGCGAGTTTTCATATGTATGATTGCTTTGGCGACAATGCTTTTAACAACTACAAGTATGAAGGGCCGGGTAATTTTATGGAATCGAATATCGATCAATCGAATCTCCTGTTTAGCAACTTATGGACTTCTTTATACAAAGGAATAGCCCGTGCAAATGCTGCCATTGAGAATCTTGAAAAAATTCCTGCAGAGAATATTTCAGATGCCAGTAAAAATTCATTTATCGGACAGGCGAAATTCTTACGTGGTTTATTTTATTCGCATCTAGCTGTTTATTTCCAGGAAGCTCCGTTGATCCTGAATGTGCAGAAATTAGAAGATGCATACGTAGCAAAGAATTCCTATGCTGAACTGTCTGCCCAGGTTATAAAAGATTTTACCGAAGCCGTGGATTTGTTGCCTGCATCTTATCCTGCAACAGATTATGGCTATGCTACTAAAGGAGCGGCATTAGCTTTGTTGGCACGCTTTCATCTTTATAATAAAAATTACCAGGGTGTATTGGATGCTACTACACCAATGTTGACATTGGGTTATGGTCTTAACCCAAATTATGCACAACTTTTTTCTGAGCAGGGTGAGTTTTCGAATGAAGTGGTTTTTTCTGTACGGTTTAACCAGGATGTATCAAATAATGGCGAATTGTTATCTGCTACATTTTTGGGAGTTCCGAAGGTAAATTACCAGCCCATGAAAAATCTGGTGGAAGATTATTATTGTACGGATGGCAGACCTGCAATCTTAAGCAGAAGTCCTTTAACTTATAATCCATTGTACAGTCCGGGTACTGCAGCGAATAATGCTCCACAAAAAAATAACAGAGATCCACGCTTAACCGCCTCTGTATATTTTAATCAGGATACATTCCTTACCGATCTGGGCCGGAGATTTACAGCAAATACAGCTACCAAATACGGACTGAAAAAGTATATCCGCAAATCATCTGTTTCTGTAACCGGTATAAGTGCAGGTAATCCGGGTGGTCAGGATTTTTATGTGGTCCGTTATGCAGATGTATTGTTAATGCGTGCAGAAGCAATGATCGAATTAAATCAATTGTCAACAGCTTATCCATTGATCAACCAGGTGCGTGCCAGAGTAAATATGCCTACTGTTGAATCGGTGGAAGGTGCCGGCTTAAGTCAGGGTGCGTTGCGAGACGTGTTGCGTCATGAAAGAAGAGTGGAGCTTGCATTTGAAGGACTGCGTTATTTCGATCTGAAACGTTGGGGTACGTTGGAGCAGGCTTATCTTAGAGCAAGAGCAGATGCTGTGCCGGCTTACAACCCTACATTTATGCCGGGAGGAAAATCGGAGGTGTTTGCAATTCCATTATCAGAATTGACCGCCAATAATAATCTTGTACAGAACCCGCTTTGGCAATAAAAAATATTATTCCCGGGAAAACCGATCCAATGAAATTCACCATGGGCAAAGAAATGTGTTTAACAGCATGTCTTTTGTTCCATGTATAATAGCACAGTTCAAGGCAGTTTACAACTACAGGGTTTTATTAAACTCTGTAGTTGTAAATAAGCAAAAACGGAATACTGTTCATTGCAGTATGAATCAGAAAAGCAATTTGTTTTTATGATGGACCAAACGATCGATCTTGTTTCGGGTAGTGCAGCTGAAGTTAAAACGAAACTCACAGCAACTTTTCAAACTTTTTTTGAAACCGGCAGTACGCCGCTGATCATACGTTCTCCGGGACGTGTGAATATTATTGGTGAACATACTGATTACAACGAAGGGTTTGTATTGCCTGCAGCGATTGATAAGTATGCATATTTAGCTATAGCACTTCGTGATGATCATGAAATACATATTAAGGCAGCCGATTTGAATGAATCGTTCTCAACAGCCGTATCGGATCTGAAACCGGTGAATGATATCAGCTGGCCCAATTATATCTTAGGAGCAGCGGCTCAATTCATCAAACTTGGAATTCCATTACCCGGCTTTAATGCCATACTCACCAGCAACGTACCGATGGGAGCAGGTTTATCTTCATCCGCAGCAGTAGAATGTGCAACTGTATTTGGGTTGAATGAATTACTGCAAACCAACATCGACCCTGTAAGTATGGTGAAGATGGCGCAAAAAGCCGAGCATGAGTATGCCGGCGTAATGTGTGGCATCATGGATCAGTTTGCATCGATGATGGGAAAGAAAGATCATGTGATCAAACTTGATTGCCGTTCACTTGAATATGAATATGTTCCGTTTAAACTGGATGGCATCAAAATACTTTTGCTGAATACAAACGTCAAACATTCATTGGCATCATCTGAATACAATACCCGTCGCAATGAATGTTCGCAGGCGGTGAAATGGATCGCAGAACAGCATACAGAAATAACTTCTCTGCGAAACGCAACAATTCCGATGCTGGATGAATTGGTGTTACCAAGAAATGGAACGATCGATAGTAGAAGCAGATTTGTTGTGGAAGAAATTGGGCGGTTACTGGCAGGCTGTGTAGATTTGCAGCAGGCTGATATAGCAGCACTCGGCAAAAAAATGTTTGCAACACACGATGGTCTCAGTAAAATGTATGATGTTAGCTGCAAAGAACTTGATTTCCTGGTTGATTTTGTACGCAACCGTCCGGGTGTGATCGGTGCACGGATGATGGGTGGTGGCTTTGGTGGTTGTACCATCAACCTTGTTGAAGAATCAGCAATTGAACAATTGGTTGCCGAGATAAAACCTGCTTATAGCTTGGCTATGCATTTAGAATTGGATTATTATATTGCTTCCATTGAAAACGGAACAGAAATTATTTGATCATGTTTGATAAAAAAGAACATTCGCATACACGTTTAAATATTCTTACAGGCGATTGGGTATTGGTATCGCCGCATCGAATGAAGCGGCCTTGGCAAGGTAAAGTGGAAGCTTTGCCTGAAGATAACAGACCGGCATATGATCCAAACTGTTATCTCTGCCCCGGTAATAAACGATCCGATGGAAGTCAAAACCCGGCATATGAAGATGCGTATGCATTCATCAACGATTTTTCTGCATTGTTACCCGATACTCCGACAGGAGGTGATGATATGAATGGATTGTTGATCAGTAAAAGTGAAACAGGGATTTGCAAAGTAATTTGTTTCTCACCCGATCATCGTCTTACGCTTCCATTGATGGAAGAAAAAGCAATTGTAAAACTCATTCAACTTTGGAAAAAAGAGTTTACTGAGTTGGCACAAAACAAACAGATCCGCTACATACAGATATTTGAAAACAAAGGCGATGTGATGGGTTGCAGTAACCCGCATCCACACGGACAAATTTGGGCGTCTTCCTCTTTACCGCTTGAGTTAAGTAAAGAAACCACACAGCAAAAAAACTATTACGAACAACACCGTAAGAGTTTACTGAGTGCCTATCTCGAACTGGAATTGCAGCAGAAGGAGCGATTGGTAGTGGAGAATGCACATTTTGTTGCATTGGTTCCTTATTGGGCAGTGTGGCCTTTTGAAACCATGATCATCAGTAAACGTCACATTCAAACCATTACACAATTTACTGCGGAAGAAGAAACCGCTTTTGCTGATATCTTAAAACAACTCACCGCTAAATACGATAATTTATTTAACGTATCATTTCCGTATAGTGCAGGTATACATCAGGCACCGGTAAATGATGGAGATCATCCTGAATGGCATTTTCACATGCACTTTTATCCGCCACTTTTGCGGAGTGCAACGGTAAAGAAATTTATGGTTGGATATGAAATGCTTGCAAATCCGCAACGGGATATTACAGCAGAGTGGGCGGCTGAGCGATTAAGAGATCTGAGCATAGTGCATTATAAGAATGCATAACAGCAGCGAACTTTATTTCACTTTGATACTGATATCGGGAGCTGTGTAGTAATAGCCCCATTTGTCTTTTACAATAATATCGGTGATCAAAATCTCATCTTCTTTCTTGATGATCTCATAGAGATTCTTTTGCCATAATGCTGAAAGAAAAGGGGAGTTGCTCACGTTATCGGCCGATGAATTAAATCTTGATTTTATTTCACCTGTTTTTTCATCTTCATATTTATCCTTGCTGCGGTGCACCACAATAAAACGGGAAATATGATAACGTGCTTTTTTATCATCAATCACCCAAATTGCAGAATCGATCGTTGTTAAAACAATTTCCAGTGGCAGGTCGCCACCCTTTGTTTTACCCCAAAAACTCTGGAGAGGTGGTGGCTTCAATGTGGTAGGCTTCGGTTTTACCTGTGCGGCTGCAGCAACTGTAATGAAAGTGGCAAACAGGAACAAAAGCAAACGAACGGGTCTTTTCAGCAACATGGATCAATTTGATTTGTGTTATAACGATGCAAGGCTTTCTTCTATTGCTTTGATCTTGGCTTCGGCATCAGCTTTCTTTTTCTTTTCAATATCCACTACTTCGGGTTTTGCATTCTGCACAAAACGTTCGTTGCCGAGTTTCTTTTCAACAGAAAGAAGGAACCCTTTGAGATACTCAAGATCTTTGAGCATCTGTTCTTTTTGAGAAGACGTGTCAATTGCCTGTTCAGTTGCAATGTAGAATTTATCCTTTTGTATCACCGTTGAAATGCAGCCGGCAACTGGTGCTGAAACATAAGAAATGCTTTCTGCGTTCAGTTGTTTTGCAAGTATTGATTCAATTGATTTGTACGACGTTTGCTGATCTGTTTCAATTGAAAGCTTGATGGCTTCTTTTGGTTTGATCTGGTTCTTCACCCGAATATCACGCAAAGCAGTGATCACTTCTTTCAACTGTATGGCAAGTTGTAATACTTCTTTATCTGCTTTTGCAGCTGCTGAAAGTTGTTTGATAGTAATATCGTCACCTGCTGCACGTACTTTCAATGCATGGTAGATCTCTTCTGAAATGAACGGCATAAACGGATGAAGCAGTTGCATCAGCTCTTCAAAGAAGCTTACTGTTTTGTTATACACAGCAGCATCAATGGGCTGCTCAAAACCAGGCTTCACCCATTCTAAATACCAACTGCAGAAATCATCCCATATCAGTGAATAGATCGTTTTCAGAGCCTCACTCAAACGAAATTCTTTGAACAACTGATCGATCTCTGATTTCGCTTCGTTCAATCTATTGTCGAACCATTCAACTGCAAAGCTGCTTTCAGCCGTGGTCTTTTGTCCATTGTCTTTGGTCCTTCCTTCCCACATCTTCACGAGCTTCAAAGCATTCCATAACTTGTTATTAAAGTTGCGGCCTTGCTCATTGCTGCTTTCCTCCCACAAAAGATCGTTGCCGGCGGGTGATGCTATGAGGATACCGAAGCGAACTGCATCAGCACCATATTGATCGATCAAGTTCAACAGATCAGGAGAGTTGCCCAATTGCTTACTCATTTTTCTCCCTTGTTTATCTCTTACCATTCCGGTGAAATAAACATCCTTAAATGGCTGCTCTTTTTTGTATTCGAAACCGGCCATGATCATTCTGGCTACCCAGAAGAAGATAATGTCCTGACCCGTTACCAAAGTGGTGGTAGGGTAGTAGTATTCAGCATCTTTATTCCCAGGATTGCTGATGCCTTTGAACACTTCCATTGGCCAAAGCCATGATGAGAACCAGGTGTCGAGGCAGTCTTCGTCTTGATGAATGGCTTCCGTTGATAAGTCATAGTTGTATTGTTTCTTAAACTCAACTACAGCTTCTGTTGCGGTTTCTGCCACAACAAACTCACCATTTGGTAAATACCACGCAGGTATCCGTTGTCCCCACCATAATTGACGTGAAATACACCAGTCTTTAATATTGTTAAGCCAATGGCTGTAGGTGTTTTTTGTTTTTTCAGGATAGAACCTGATTTCATCGTTCATTACAGCCGATAAGGTCTCAGGATTCCGATTTAAAAACTCCTTCATATTGATGAACCATTGCAGGCTCAATCTCGATTCAATGATGGCGCCAGTTCGTTCACTTGTTCCTACCTGTCCTTTATAATCTTCAATTTTCTCAACTTGATTGAGTTGTCCAATGTCGTCTGCAATTTTCTTTCTTAATTCAAACCGGTCAATGCCGTTATAAGAAAGTACAAGTTCAGATGGGTTGTCATCTGCAAGTTCTTCAGCTGTAAATCTTCCTTCCGCATCCAATGTATTTAAAGCTTTCAGGTTATGCTTCCTTCCAAGCTCATTGTCATTTTTATCATGCGCAGGTGTTATTTTTAATGCACCTGTTCCAAATTCTGCATCTACATATTCATCTGCAATAACAGGAATCTTGCGGTTGATGATCGGTACAATCACTTCTTTACCTATCCACGCTTTATAACGTTCGTCGGTTGGGTTTACACAAATTGCAACATCACCTAAAATCGTTTCAGGCCTTGTTGTTGCAACGGTAATAAACTGATTGCTGTTTTCAACCAATTGATATTTTACATAGTACAGTTTTGAATCGATCTCTTTAAAGATCACTTCTTCATCACTCAGGGCTGTCTTGCCAACGGGGTCCCAGTTAACCATGCGCAATCCTCTGTAGATTATACCTTTCTTATGCAGGTCAATAAAAACCTTGATAACGCTTTTGTAATAATCTTCGTCCATCGTAAAGCTGGTACGATCCCAGTCTAAACTGCAACCCATTTTCTTCAACTGCTGCAGAATAATACCGCCATATTTCTCTTTCCATTCCCAGGCATAGCCAAGAAATTCATCACGACTGATAGAAGCTTTCTGAATCCCTTTTTCACGAAGCATCTGTACCACTTTTGCTTCGGTTGCAATCGATGCATGGTCGGTACCGGGCACCCAGCAGGCATTTTTGCCCTGCATACGGGCACGACGGACAAGCACATCCTGAATGGTATTGTTGAGGCAATGCCCCATGTGCAACACACCCGTTACGTTGGGTGGGGGAATCACAATCGTATAAGGCTCCCGGTCATCGGGAGTGCTATTGAAATACTTCTGTTCGTTCCAGTAGCTATACCATTTTTCTTCGGATGCTTTATGCTCAAAATTTTTGCTCAGTTCCATGCAGGATGTATCTTTTTTGGTGGGCAAAGTTAAGGAAAGCGAGGTTGATTGGCTGAAGGAATCCTCTGGTTGAGAAGGGGATAGAAATGAAAAAGCTCCTTTACCGGAGCTTTAAAAAAGGTGAAAAAGGTACTGAGCTGTTCTTACGAACAGCGATTGAGTAAATTTCTTATCATAGGCAATTGATTAACCGAACATTAATAAGGTAATCAATGCAATCGCTGCGAAAAATACAATTACAAAAATTGTAGTTTTCACTGTGTCACTCATTTGTGATGAATTTGATGCCATAACTTTTAAGTTTAAAAGGTTACAAATTACTTCACAGGAAATACGGAATTCTAATCGTACTGTTGAGTTCTTACAGGAGTGGTAGAGGTAAATCTTATACGAATTTACTTTAGTTTAAGCAGTCAACAAAAAATATGCCCTTTTTATTTTAATTTGCCATACGTGGTTTTACGTACTTATGCTTTACGCTATTACAGATATTGAGACAACAGGAGGGTACGCAGCTTCAAACGGTATTACTGAAATAGCAGTTTATATCCATGATGGTCAGCAGGTTGTGGATAGTTTTGAAACGCTTGTAAACCCGCATCAATCCATTCCCAGGTTTGTACAGTCTTTAACAGGCATCACCGACGATATGGTACAGCTGGCACCTTCCTTCGAAGAAATTGCCCCACGCTTGATGGAATTGTTTCAAGGCAAAGTGTTTGTAGCTCATAACGTCAACTTCGATTATTCGTTTGTTAACCATCAACTACAATCGCTTGGCTACAATCTGAACTGTAAAAAATTATGTACCGTTCGTTATGCAAGAAAGATCTTTCCAAAACTTGCATCGTACAGCTTAGGCAATCTTTGCAGGCATTTTGAAATTCCATTGTACAACCGTCACAGGGCAGCGGGTGATGCAAAAGCAACTGTTCAATTGCTGGAACTGTTGCGTAAGAATGATGTGAATAATCATTTGCACACAATGATCGGGAAGCAATCGAAAGAACAATACCTGCCACTGCATCTGAATAAAGAAGATATTGATCAGTTACCGCTTACGCCCGGTGTGTATTATTTCCATGATGCAAAAGATAAGATCGTTTATGTGGGTAAGGCATTGCAGTTAAAGAAGCGTGTAACCAGTCATTTTTCCAATAACAAACCTTCACGCCAGAAACAGGAATTTCAACGAAACATCCATCGCATCTCTTATCAGCAATGTGGCACAGAGTTGATGGCTTCGGTATTAGAAACGATCGAGATCAAACGACTGTGGCCAAAGTATAACCGGGCCGTTAAGGGTTATGAAGCCAGCTATGGTTTGTATTTGTACGAAGATGGAAATGGTTACATGCGCCTGGCGGTTGACCGGAAACATAAACATCTCCCGGCCGTGCATTTGTTTTACAGCAGGTACGAAGGGGTAACAGAATTAAAACGACTAATTAAAGAATTTAATTTGTGCAACAGGCTTTGCTTTATCGATCGGTCTACTGATCCTGTTTGCAGTGCAGAAGGATGTAAAGGTGCCTGCAATGGGACCGAAACTGCAGCAGCTTACAATGAAAGAGTTAAAAATGCAGTTGATCAATTGAAACAGGAGTTACCAAGTTTTGCCATACGGGAACGATCTTATTTCAATGAAAAAGACAGTTGCATTTTAATGGAAGGTGGCCGCTTTTATGGAATGGGCTATGTGGCAACTGAATTTGATCTCAGTGCAAAAGACGAACTCCGAAACCAATTGCAGGAATACCCAGAATATGATTTTGTACGAAACATCATCAAACGATATGCATTAGAACAACCGGATAAAGTGGTTTGGTTGTAATAATAAAAAGCAGGAAATTCCAAATTCCAAAACCCAGAGAGCCGTTTAAAGATTCAAACCACAAACTTAGAACTGAAGAACTTAGAACTTGTTTTATTGCCTTGTCCACGTATCTGTTCTTCCAATCAATGATACACCAATATAGCCCCTCACTTTGATTACATTATTGCTTTCCATGGCAACCTTGCAAGAATACGTTTTGCCATTTTTTGGATCATAAATTTTTCCGCCCGTCCATTCGTTTTTATCAGTGTATTTGAATCCCCACATATTTACTAGACCCAAAACAGGGCGTGAATGATTCTTTTCTTCAGGGTGGTTGATATCTGTTTTTGGTTTGCCTGTTTTAGGATCGTTGGGCTCTTTTAACCAGGTGATCTTCCCCTGGTACTTGTCACCATTCTTATAGATCTGGATAATGCCGGTGCCTTCGCCATTTTTCCAGCTACCAACAATGGCATCAGGGTTATCTTGTTTTACAGCAAACGAAGAGATGACTAACAAAAAGCAAACAGTCAGAGTTGCAAGAATGATTTTTTTCATACGACAAATTTTTAATTTACGTGAGACCTATGAGGTTTGCCGGACGGGGTCGCTGCGCTGCAAACCTCATAGGTCTGACTACTCAAAAGTAAACAACCATTAGTATAATTTGTTACATGTAACGCCTCTTTGAAAAAAAATTTGATTATTTAACTGTCATACAACATCTTTGCAACACAATGAACAAAGCAATTGTAAATAATCAGTGGTGGTGGCATACAACTCTAAGGGGTCTGTAATACTATTACTGTGATTGTTCCAATCATATTCTGACCCCGAATTACTTCGGGGTTTTTTATTTGCTGAAACTGAAATGAATTAAACGGATCATGAAGAAAATTAAGATAGAAACGACTTGCAAAAAAATGCTGGCAGATGTGTTCACTCCTGTCGGTATTTATCTACGTCTGAGGGATCGCTTCAGGGATACCATCCTGCTGGAAAGTACAGATCATCATGCAGCAGAAAACAGCTGGTCGTTTATTGGTATCAATGCGATAGCGGGGATGGAGATCAGCTCCACCACAAGCATTGAATTTAAATTGCCCGGACAAAAGCCTGAACGTATTGCCATCAAACAGCCAACGGAGGTGCCGCAGCAACTGTATGATTTCATGAATCGCTTTGAAGCAAGCGGCGATTGCAAAGAAGCAAAATTTGCACAGGGTCTTTATGGCTATACAACTTACGATGCAGTACAATTCTTCGATACTATCAAACTGAATGCAGAACGAAAAGATCCGGCTGCTATTCCGTTAATGCGTTACCGTTTGTATCAATACGTGATTGCTATCAATCATCATAAAGATGAATTGTTCATTTGTGAAAACAAGATCGCAGGTATTGAAAGCGATGTGGCGGTTGTAGAAAGTTTGATCCGCAGTAAAGATGTTCCTGTTTATCCGTTTGCAGTAAAAGGTGAAGAAAGTTCCAATGTAACCAATGAAGAATATGTGGAGATGGTGAAGAAAGGCATAGCCAGTTGCCATCGTGGTGATGTGTTCCAAATTGTTTTGAGCAGAAGGTTTCAGCAATCGTTCAGTGGCGATGAGTTTAATGTGTATCGTGCATTACGCAGCATCAATCCTTCTCCTTATTTATTCTTTTTCGATTATGGCGATTATAAATTAATGGGTTCATCGCCTGAATCGCAGATCATCATTAATAATGGTAAAGCTGTTGTTCATCCCATCGCAGGTACATTTAAACGCACAGGTGATGATGAAATTGATCAACGAGAAGCAGCCCGTTTACTGGAAGATGCAAAAGAAAATGCCGAGCATGTAATGTTGGTTGATCTTGCAAGAAATGATCTCAGTCGGGTGTGTGATGATGTAAGTGTGGCACATTACCGGCAGGTACAGTATTACAGTCATGTGATTCATTTGGTAAGTGAAGTGGTGGCGAAGGTTCGTCCCAACTCTAATCCGTTTGAATTATTAGCCAAAACATTTCCTGCAGGTACGTTAAGTGGCGCACCAAAAATTAAAGCAATGCAATTGATTGACGCAAACGAACCAACAGCCCGTAGTTATTATGGTGGAGGTATCGGCTTTATGGGTTTTGATGGTAGCTGCAATCATGCCATCATGATCCGTACGTTCATGAGCCGTCAAAATACATTGGTCTATCAAGCTGGTGCAGGTGTAGTAGCAGCAAGTAAACCTGAAAGTGAATTGCAGGAAGTGAATAATAAGTTAGGAGCATTAAAGAAAGCAATTGAGTTTGCGGAAAGCATTCGTTAATAGTTGATGAACCATAACACAATGAAAATTTTAGTATTCGATAACTACGACAGCTTTACATACAACCTTGTCCATTTGGTGGAGAAGATCACACATATAAAAGTAGATGTGTATCGTAACGACCAGATTCCATTGGAAAAGGTGAAAGACTATGATAAGATTATTTTATCACCGGGTCCCGGTATTCCTGAAGAAGCAGGCTTGTTGTTGCCATTGATCAAAGAATATGCAGCAACAAAATCTATTCTGGGTGTATGTTTAGGTCACCAGGCAATTGGTGAAGCATTTGGTGGAACGTTGACGAATCTGTCAACTGTATTTCATGGAATAGCTACACCGATAAAAATCCAAAATCCAAGATCCAAAAAACAAAATGCTGTGTTGAATGATCTGCCCGATACAATTGAAGTAGGTCGTTATCACAGTTGGGTAGTAAATAAAGAAGGGTTTCCAGCTGAATTAGAAATAACCGCAGAAGATGAAACAGGAATGATCATGGCATTGCAACATAAAACATTTGATGTGCAGGGTGTACAGTTTCATCCGGAAAGTGTGTTGACGCCGGTGGGTGAAAGTATTCTTCGAAACTGGCTGGTCTGAACTGGGATGAATGAGATGAAGGGATTAGTGGGATTGAGATAATTTTTAAAAGTGATATTATGCCGGAATTTAAATATGGTGACATAACTGAGAAGATTATCGGCGCCTGTTTTAAAGTACATAGCACACTCGGGAATGGATTCCAGGAAGTTATCTATCAACGTGCGTTAGAGCTGGAGTTGAAATTAATTCCATTAGATTATGCCCGTGAGTTTGAAATGCCGATTTATTATCTCGATCAGCAGATAGGAACGAGAAGGGTAGATTTCTTAATTGACAATAAAATAAGTGTTGAATTGAAAGCAATCATAAAATTGGAGGATGTTCATTTTGCTCAGGCGATGAATTATTTAGAAGCGTATAATCTTGAAGTAGGTTTGCTGATTAATTTCGGAAGTAAACGAATGGAATTTCACCGGTTTGCAAACAAGAAATATAACCCTGCAGTTTTCTTACATCCCAATCATCCAACAAATCCTAAAAATCCCAGTTCAGACAAATGAAAAAGATACTTCAGTTACTATTCGAACATAAAAGCCTTGATCGTCAACAAGCGAAAGAAGTGTTGTTGAACATCGGCAAAGCCATGTACAACGAACATGAGATCACTGCTTTTATGACGGTGTATCTCATGCGGAGCATTACAATAGAAGAACTGCAGGGTTTCCGTGATGCATTGCTGGAGCTTTGTGTACCGGTTGATCTCAATGGACATGCAGTGCTTGATATTGTTGGCACTGGTGGTGATGGAAAAAACACCTTCAACATTTCTACACTCTCTTGTTTTATTGTTGCAGGTGCCGGACAAAAAGTTGCCAAGCATGGTAACTATGGTGCATCAACCATCAGTGGTGCAAGTAATGTAATGGAGCAGCTGGGTTATAAATTCAAGAACAATGTTGATCAGTTGAAACGTGAAGTGGAAGAAGCAAATATCTGTTTCATGCATGCACCGATGTTTCATCCGGCATTAAAAACAGTTGGCCCTATCCGTAAGAATCTTGGGATGCGTACCTTCTTTAATATGCTGGGCCCAATGGTGAATCCTGCAAGTCCGGCGTATCAGTTGGTGGGCGTATTTAGTTTGGAGATGGCGAGAGTGTACAATTATTTATTGCAGCAAGCAGGTGGTGCATTCACCATTATTCATAGTCTTGATGGATATGATGAGATTTCATTGACCAACGATACAAAAGTGATCACCAATAAAGGCGAGTTTATCATGACACCTGAGCAGTTAGGCAAACGTATGGTACAGCAAACTGATATACATGGTGGCAACAGCATTGAAGAAGCAGCGAAGATCTTCACGAAAATATTAAGTGGCGAAGGCACATGGGCACAGAATGCGGTGGTCATGGCGAATGCAGCTATGGGTTTGTATTGCACTGGTGCTTATAAAACTTATGATGATGCATTTGCAGCCGCAGTTGAAAGCTTGGAAAGTGGAAGAGCGAATGGATGTTTGAAAAAACTGATTGAGTTGAATAATTAAAACGTTGTGTTCTCCGTGCACGCCTCCGTGAACTTTGTGTAACTATAGCGCAAAGGACACAAAGAATGCACAAAGGGAACAAAGAAATAAAATATGAATATTTTAGAGAAGATCATAGTTCAGAAACGAATTGAAGTAGAAGAGCGTAAAGCAAAAACCAGTGTGGCTGAATTGCAGCAACAGCCACTGTATGCAAGACCTGTTCTTTCGTTGAAACAGTTTCTGCTCGATGATACAAAGACAGGTATTATTGCAGAGTTCAAACGTCAATCGCCATCCAAAGGTGTGATCAATGGCAAAGCTGATGTTGTGGAAGTAACAACTGCTTACACAAACAACGGTGCATCCTGTTTGAGTGTGTTGACTGATGAACAGTTCTTTGGCGGCAGCACAAATGATCTGCTGAAAGCAAGAGTGAACGAAATTCCTATCTTACGGAAAGACTTCATTGTTGATGAATACCAGATCACAGAAGCAAAGGCAATGGGTGCTGATGTAATTTTGCTCATCGCTGCCTGTTTAAACCCTGCAGAAGTGAAACGATTAGCGACCTTTGCAAAATCGCTTGGGCTGGAAGTGTTGCTGGAACTGCATACAGAAGAAGAGCTGGAGCATATTTGTGAGGAAACGGAAATCGTTGGCATCAACAACCGCAACCTCAAAACATTTGAAGTGGATATTGAACGTAGTTTGCGCATGGCCAAACAAATTCCGGCAGATAAAATTAAAGTAGCGGAGAGCGGCATCAGTTCCGTTGAAAATATATTATTGTTCAAAGCAAACGGGTTCAGAGGATTTTTGATTGGTGAGAATTTTATGAAAGAAGAAAATCCCGGAAAAGCATTTGAACAATTCACACAACAATTAAAAAAAGCAGAAGCATGAATATTAAAGTTTGCGGTATTACCCAATTGAAACAGGTACAACAGTTAGAAGGATTGGATATTGATTTTGTCGGATTTATTTTCGACAAGAATTCTCCCCGTTATGTAGAAGGAAAGCTGGATAAGATAGAGATCAAGAAAGCGGATTACGACATGAAGAAAGTAGGCGTGTTTGTGAATCCATCATACAGCGATATCCTCGATGCCATTGAAGATTACGGTTTGGATGTAGTGCAATTGCATGGCGAAGAAACACCTGAGTTTTGTTCTGATCTTAACGAAGATGTGGAAGTGATCAAAGTATTTCATATTGATGAATCGGTGAAAGATATTGATGCGTTGGTAGCACCTTATGATGAAGCTTGTGATTATTATTTGTTCGATACAAAAAGCGGAGACAAGAAAGGTGGCACCGGCAAACAATTCGACTGGGATGTTATTGCAAAAAGCAAAATTGAAAAACCGTTTTTCCTGAGTGGTGGTATTGGTATTGAAGATGTAAAACGGATCAAAGCATTTAAGCACCCTGATTTTTATGGTGTGGATGTTAACAGCAAAGTTGAGAAAGCACCCGGTGAAAAAGATATGAGTTTGGTGCTGCAGTTTAAGTTAGGGATGAAATAGTCGGAACTGTGATTTGCGGGATGACAGGATTGTTGGGACGATGAATAACGATTGCGTATGCTTACAACCAACCAATTAAGGCAAAGCGTATGAGAATTAAAGTTTGCGGCATGACCGATTTGCAACAGATGCACCAATTAGGAGAAATGGGTGTTGAATTTGCCGGAATGATCTTTTACCACAAATCGCCGAGGTTTGTGTTAAAGCATTTAAATGGTGTACAGGTGAAACGGGCGAAGCTGAAAGTGTACAAGGTGGGTGTGTTTGTAAATGCGTCGTATGATGAGATCATTAATCATGTAGAAAATTTTGGGTTGGATATGGTGCAGCTGCATGGTGATGAAACGCCGAAGTTCTGTGAAAAGGTATCGGATTACATTTCGGTGATCAAAGCATTCCGCATCACTGATGATGATAATATTCCCTGGAAGATCAAAGATTATGTGGAAGCGGTGGATATGTACATGTTCGATACGATGGGTGCAGGTTACGGCGGCACAGGAAAAAAGTTTAACTGGAACATGCTGAAAGGCTTGAACATCGGCAAACCGTTCTTCTTAAGCGGAGGAATTGAGCCAACCGATGCAGCAGCGATCAAGGAATTTGCAAAGGAAGAAGTAGCAAAAGATCTGTTTGCATTGGACATGAACAGTAAGTTTGAAACGATGCCCGGAGTAAAAGATATGGAATTGGTGAAGAGGTTTGTGGGAGAGTTGAGAAGATGAGGTTGAAACACAGAGACACGGAGGTACAGAGATTTAGTAAAGATTCAATTTATTTTGAGAGATCGAACCGTCATGTCGAAGAAGGAGACATCTCTGAAGTTTGAAGTTGCTTGAATGTTTGTCAACCCGATTAAAGAATACAATATGAGATTTTAGAGATGCCTCGTGCCTCGGCATGACGCACTCAGACTAAAATTTACAATTTAAGTGGTAGAAGTATAAATGGATGGTGAGTTTGTGTAAATAAATGTGCTTATTCATCAACTATGATAAACAACTATTATGAAAAAGACTATTTGTTTGTTGATCTTGTTTTACGCTAATTATGCGATTGCTCAATTAAAAGTTGAACAACTGAAGAATGATTCTTTGATGAAAGTATTCATAAGCCAGCAAACGGGAAAAAAGTTTCAGGATTTGCATTTTATGACCTTAAAAGAATTAAGAGATAGAAGAGTAATTGGGGTTAATTCAAAATTGGATTCGATTAAAACGGAGAAAAGCTTGATTGCAGATTTTAATAAAGATGGTAAACAGGATTTGGTTGTAAGTTATGCGGTGCGAACACCGTCTCAAAAGTATGTTGACGGGTTTTATGTAATGACTTTTGTATCGACATTATCAGGGGATTACAAAAAGAAGAATCTTTGGAATGAGTATGATCATTTGTATGGCAGTCCAGTCAGATTGTTTTCAAATCCATTGTATTTTGTGTTAGCACGACTTGAATACGAATTCAGAGAAGAGAAAATACGATATGATACATTGAAATACTTTCAGGGAGAATTTATAAATGTGAATGATGCTTGTGTGAAGGCTTTTGATAGTATAAAATATTATAGAACATCAAATTGGGTTTCGTCATCTTATCAGTATAGTCATTTGACGGTATTCTCAAATATGACAATGAAACGAGAGGATTTTAATGACGGTAAGAAGAGAATTTATACGTGTTCATTAAAGGTTGAAGTGTTCGATAGTTTATACAAGCTTATCTGCCAGGTTAACCTTTGGAATTTAAAGGAAAGCTACGAGATGAAATCTATTTCTGATGCAGGTACATCGCATCTCGTTATTGGGTATCGGGGTGTTGTAAAGACAATTGATGATTATGGCCATTGGGGGAATTTTGGGTTGGGAGCTTTATATAAGGTTTTGAATAGATTAAGCGATGAGGCCCAATGGACTTTATTGATTCCACCGAAAATTGAATATCAACCTCAGAAAAAACTGAAGCTTAACTGATGCCCTCTGCACAACCGATGAAAGGATTGCGACGCAACAGTTGATGCCATGAAAAACAAAAGCTGGTATCATTAAAATATAAAATGATGGAAACAACATATCAAAAACCTTCTTCGCAAGGTTATTACGGAAAATTCGGTGGAGCGTATATTCCTGAAATGCTGCATCGAAATGTGGAGGAATTGCAGAGCCGTTACCTCGATATAATGAGCGATGCTGCTTTTCAAAAAGAGTTCAGGGCTTTGCTGAAAGATTATGTAGGTCGTCCCACGCCGTTATTTTATGCAAAGCGGTTGAGCAAACAATTCAACACCAACATCTGGCTGAAGCGTGAAGATCTTTGTCATACCGGTGCGCATAAGATCAATAATACGGTGGGACAAATTTTGCTGGCTGAACGTCTCGGTAAGAAACGCATCATTGCAGAAACAGGTGCGGGACAACATGGTGTGGCAACGGCAACAGTGTGTGCGTTGAAAGGCGTGGAGTGTATTGTGTACATGGGCGAAAAAGATATTGAACGCCAGGCGCCGAATGTGGCTCGTATGAAAATGTTGGGCGCAACTGTGGTACCTGCAACAAGCGGCAGTAAAACATTAAAGGATGCAACGAATGAAGCCATTCGTGACTGGATCAATAATCCCAACGATACACATTATATCATCGGCAGTGTAGTAGGACCGCATCCGTATCCTGATATGGTGGCGAAGTTTCAAAGTGTGATCAGTGAAGAAATGCGTTGGCAGTTAAAAGAACATACGGGCAAAGATTTACCTACGCATGTAATGGCGTGTGTGGGTGGTGGCAGTAATGCGGCCGGTGCGTTCTATCATTTCTTAGATGAGTTGAGTGTAAAAATTATTGCTGTTGAAGCAGCAGGTCATGGTGTGAACAGCGGAATGAGTGCAGCTACCACACAACTTGGTAAGCCGGGTATTTTGCACGGCAGCAAAAGTTTGTTGATGCAAACAGCAGATGGACAGGTGGTAGAACCACACAGTATTTCAGCGGGATTGGATTATCCGGGTATAGGCCCCATGCATGCAAATTTATTTGACAGCGGTCGTGGTATATTTTTAAGTGCAACAGATGAAGAAGCATTGGACGCTGCTTTTGAAGTAAGTAAGCTGGAAGGAATTATTCCGGCGTTGGAAACAGCGCATGCGTTTGCAGTGTTGCATACTTACAAGTTTAAAGAAGACGACCAGGTGATCATTTGTTTGAGTGGAAGAGGGGATAAGGATTTGGCGACGTATATGAAACATTTATAACAGCAAAGGCACGAAGGCGCAAAGAAGAGTAAACTTTGTGCTTAGCGACTTTGCGACTTAGCGGTAAAAACAATGAGTAGAATTAAAACATTATTTGAAAGAAAAAGAAAGAACGTTCTCAACGTGTATTGCACTGCAGGTTATCCGCAGTTGAACAGTACAATTGAAGTCATGAAAGCGTTACAGGAAAACGGTGCAGATTTAATTGAGCTTGGTATGCCGTACAGCGATCCGTTAGCCGACGGTCCGGTGATACAGAACAGTGGATTAGTTGCATTGGCAAATGGTATGACGATTGAAACATTGTTCACCCAATTGAAAGATGCACGAAAGGAAATTAACGTGCCAATCATTTTAATGGGTTACATGAATCCTGTATTGCAATACGGCTTTGATCGTTTTTGTAAAGAGGCGGCTGCGGTTGGTGTGGATGGGTTAATACTGCCTGATTTGCCGGAATATGAATTTGAAACAGAGTATGGTGCCATCATCAAAGCAAATGGGTTGGATTTTATTTTCTTAGTTACTCCTGAAACAAGTGAAGAGCGGATTGAGAAATTAGACAGCTTGAGTACAGGTTTTTTATATGCGGTTTCATCTTCATCTACAACAGGCAGCAATCAGAACATGACAGATGTAAATGCATATTTGCTGAAATTAAAAAACATGCAGTTGAAAAATCCTGTGTTGGTTGGTTTCGGTATTAAAGACAAACAGACTTTTGATACTGCTTGCGCCAATTCAAACGGAGCTATAATTGGTACAGCTTATATTAAAGCATTGGATGGAACGAATGATGTGGCTGCAACAACAAAAGCATTTCTTGAAACCGTATTATCATGAGTGAAGATAAAAATAGCGGAGTCTCTTCAGTTCCCCCTTCAGGGGGCGGAAGGGGCACTATAGCAATTGTAAAATACAACGCAGGGAATATTCAGTCGGTGCTGTTTGCACTGGAACGTTTGGGTGTTGATGCAAAAGTGACGGATGATCAGGATGAATTATTTGCTGCTGATAAAGTTATCTTCCCCGGTGTGGGTGCTGCACGCAGCGCTATGGATAGTTTGAAAGAGAAAGGTTTGGATGCTGTCATTAAACAATTAAAGCAACCTGTGCTGGGAATTTGTGTAGGTATGCAGTTGCTGTTTGAACATTCGGAGGAAAGCGATACAACATGCTTGGGAATTATTCCAGCGAAGGTGAAGTTATTCAAGAGCGAAGAGATCAGCCCCGACATTCCTATTAAAGTGCCGCAGGTTGGTTGGAATGATATTTACAATCTGAAAACCGATCTTTTTAAGAATGTACCGGAACATAGTTATATCTATTATGTGCATAGTTATTATGCGGAAATGAATCCGTATTGCATTGCAACATCAAACTACGGGTTAGAATATGCAGGCGCTGTACAGAAAGATAATTTTTACGGTGTCCAGTTTCACACGGAGAAAAGTGCGAAAGTGGGAGACCAGATACTCAGCAATTTTCTCTCCATCTAATTAATAATTTATAACTGATAATTGATAATGCAAATTATTCCGGCGATAGATATCATTGAAGGCAAATGTGTTCGATTGACAGAAGGAGATTATTCTCAGAAAATTATTTACAACGAAAACCCATTAGAGGTAGCCAAAGAATTTGAAGGAGCAGGTCTGCAACGTTTGCACCTGGTTGACCTTGATGGAGCAAAAGCAGGTGCAGTTAAGAATTGGAAAGTATTAGAAACAATTACTTCTAAAACTTCACTCATTATTGATTTTGGTGGTGGTATTAAGCAGGAAGAAGATGTAAAGATCGTTCTCAATTCCGGTGCAGCATTGGCAACTGTTGGAAGCATTGCTGTGAAAGATGAAACGAAGTTTGTAAGCTGGCTGGAGCAATTTGGTGCAGAGAAATTTTTATTAGGCGCTGATGTAAAGAATGAAAAAATTGCTGTAGGCGGTTGGTTAGAAACAACAGATATCTGGATATACGACTTTATAGAAAAATACATCAATCACGGTGTTCAGCAGATCTTCTGCACCGATGTAAGTAAAGATGGTCGTCTCGAAGGCCCATCAACTGAACTCTATAAAAACATTCTTCAAAAATTCCCTCAACTGCATTTTATTGCCAGTGGTGGTGTTAGCTCCATGAAAGACCTGGATGAATTAGCCGAGATCGGCTGTAATGGTGCTATCGTCGGCAAAGCCATTTATGAAGGCAGAGTAACTTTGAATGAATTAAAGAAGTTCAGTTAAGTTATTTTCTTCCAAAACGCTTTTTCGCTATGTCTACCAACTGCATCGCATCAGGCGTAAGCTTGAATGCAAAGATGCTTATGAAGAATAGAACGGTAAACAAGGTGCTGCGCAGAATAATTCCCATCCATCCATTCATTTCGCTGAAAAGATAATAGCTGATGAAATAAGCAATGACAGCAGTTACAATACTGAATATTGTTTTGCTGCTGAATGGTTGCAGCTGAAAACGCTTCCAGAGAAAAACATAACGGATAAGATTATAAACTGTGAACGATATCAGGTTGGCATACGCACTTCCTTCAATGCCGATTTTTTTGATGAGAATATAATTCAGCGGCAGTATCATCAGTAATAACAATACGCCTGTAATAAATTCAAAGCGCCATTGGGTAGAGGTACCGATGATCTGAGAGTTAACACCCGTGCCGGCATCGATGATGCGTGAAAGTCCCAAAATAAAAATCACCGATATACCGGTTGCATATTCGGCCTGGATATTCAACAACCGAAATGCATCTTCGATATTGAGCCAGATGCCGCAAAAAATAAACATGGCAGCTAGCAACAGGTTAATAGAGGAGCGTTTGTAAATACGATCGATCTCCGCCATGTTTTTGTCTTTCCATGCCTGCGCCAACGTAGGAATGGCGATAGCGTTAATACTACGTTGCGGTATCTGAATCAGGTTGGCAATATAAGAAGCAAGGGCATAAATGCCTGTTGGGATCATCCCCATAATACTTGCAATGAAAATGCTGTCCATTACCTGCGACAGTATAAAAATGATCTGACCGGAAAAAATAAAGCCGGCCAGCGTCAACATCTTTGTTTTGAATTTTCTTGTAACTCTGCTAACGGTAAAGTTTAAGTGCAGGTGTTTATTTTTTACCAGTGAAACAACAAGCAGTATTGCAATAATGAGAAAGCTGAAGGCAAACAGTTTAATGAAAAGATCAAAATCGACCAGTTGAAACAGGTATAGCACGATCAACAGGGTAGTGATCAATCGAAAAGCAGTTTCCCGTAAAAAAGCCGGATAAATTGTTTTACGAACACTGCCGCTGAATGCTTCAAGCACAGTAAATAGAAGGATTCCGAGACCAAATGGGAATACCCATTTATAATAGTCAACAAACAAAGGAGAGCGACCGATAAATTTTTGAATCACCAATGGCTCAAAGATCAATCCGCCGGCAACAACAAGACAAAAACCAATGAGTACAGCACTGAACGACCATGTCATCAGATCATTGTCTTTCGCTGCAAGGTTGTCTTTATAATAAGGATAGAATTTGTAAATAACGGAGATCACACCAAGGTTTGCGCAGGCAAACATGAGTTGCCCGACATCAAAAAACAAACGGGTAAGTGCATATTGTTCTGGTAAAAAACTACCATTCTTGGTAAAAAACCAGGTATTGATAAATCCAATAAAAAAGCCAATGTAAATGACGATGCTGGATACGATGGCTTGTTTCCTGATTTGACCCATATTCAGTCGAAGATATTATTTTACCTTTTTATAAGTCACATAAAAGTTTTTATCCATCAACTTACTGATGTCTTCGCCGGGCTGAAAATTGGTACGCAGTTTCTGCCAGTTTTCTGTAGCCAGCATTAATCCATATTTTGGCCTATTGCTGTCAGGTAGAAGTATTGGCATATTAAATCCTTTTACACAATTTACCCAACGGTAGTTTAAAACTTGAGTAGCGTTTTCTGTTTCCAGGTAATATTCAAGTACGGGTACTTGCGTGGTGCGCAGATATTGATCAAACATTTTGCTCAAATTAAATCCTGTACGTTTGGAGATAAAGTCTTCAATTTCGGCACCGGTTACTGTTTTGTGATAATATTTTTCATTCATATCACGCAGCAATAAACGGAACGTACTTTTATCGCCAATGATCTGCCGCACCATATGGATCATATTGGCAGCTTTCGGATACATATCTCCACTACCTTCTTTGTTCACATTGTATTTGCCAACAATCGGAATATCGTTACGGATATTTTTGCGAACACCTTGCACATACGCATCACCTGCTTCGGTTCCAAAAATATAATCGGTGTATAATGTTTCGCTGTAATTGGTAAAGCCCTCATGCACCCACATGTCAGCAATGTCTTTTGTGCTGATGTTGTTGCCATACCACTCATGACCACTTTCGTGAACGATGATGAAATCCCATTTCAATCCCCAACCAGAGCCGCTCAGATCATTGCCTTTATAACCATTCATGTACTCGTTACCGTAAGCAACCGCACTCTGATGTTCCATGCCAAGATGATTGCTTTCCACCAGTTTAAATCCATCTTCATAAAAAGGGTAGGGCCCAAACCAATGTTCAAATGCATGTAGCATTGGCTTTACCTGATCAAAATGTTTTTTTGCCTTTTCAAGATTGTAGTCAAGTACATAATAATTGATATCCAGTTTTCCATTCTCACCATTCAATGTATCGCTGAAATTCACATACTTGCCCACGTTCATGGTTACATTGTATAAATTGATCGGTTGTGTTACAACCCATGTCCATATTTTATTTCCTTTGCCATCGGCTGCTACGTTTTGCAATCGGCCGTTTGAAACATTCACTAATGTATCAGGAGCAGTGATGCTGATGTTTACACCATTATCGGGCTCATCGCTTTGGTGATCTTTACAAGGCCACCAAACACTCGCACCTAAACCCTGACAGGCAACGTTGATCCATGGATTTCCATTTTTATCTTTCTTCCACACAACGCCACCATCCCAAGGGGCACGTAAGGCTGGCTTTGGTACGCCATGGTAAACGATGCGTAACTGATGCAGATCTTTATCGCTGCTGATTGTTTTTGGTAATCTGCGTTTGGGTGTCTCAATAAACCATGCATTTCCTTCACGTGAAAAACTCATAGAAACGCCGTTTAGAATAGCACTGTCAATGATCAATGGATCCTGCAAGTCGATCTGCATCCTTGCGGCTTTCTTTTTAACCAAACGGAAGTAGATCGTATTGTGTCCTTTGATTGTAAAGTTTAAAAAGTTGGGCGTTACATGCAGATCATACTTCACCACATCCCACCAGGCACGTTCAGGAGTTATTGAGCCACGTAATGTATCATGTCTCGTAAGTTTTTCGTTATTATGAAACGATTGGGATTGCGTTGAAACAGATTGTAACAACAAACAAAGAGTGATGCTGATAAGGGCTAATTGATTCTTTTTTTTCACCGGGTTCATATTTGACCCTAAATTTAGCAGTAATTCTTTATGGCAGATGCGAAAAATATAAGAGAAGTACGAACGGCTACCCAAAGGGCGATGTTGCTTGTAGGTTCAATACTTTCTCATTTCTCATTTTTCATTGTTTATTTTTCATTTCTCGTACTTCTTTCCTGCGGCAAGGCTAAAAAAAACGAACAACAGATTTTCCGGTATAATGAAGTAAGTGGTATCAGTTCGCTGGATCCTGCATTCGCCAAAAGTCAATCGGTGATTTGGGCTACACATCAGTTGTATAACACATTGGTTGAAACCGATCAGCAGTTGCACATTGTGCCATCACTTGCAAAAAGCTGGGAGATCAGTGACGACAGGCTGCAGATCATTTTTCATTTACGGAATGATGTGGTTTTTCATGATCATCCTGTATTCCCGAATGGAAAAGGGAGAAAGCTGGTTGCTGCAGATGTAGTGTACAGCTTTAATCGGTTGATGGATAAGAATACAGCAAGCCCCGGTGCATGGATCTTTAACAACCGGGTCAATGGGGCAAATGGTTTTGTTGCTGTAGATGATTCTACTTTTCAAATCAATTTACTACGCCCATTTGTACAAATATTGGGTGTACTCAGCAATGTATATTGTTCCATTGTTCCGAGAGAGGTGGTGGAAAAATATGGACCTGATTTTCGTCGGAACCCTTGCGGTACCGGTCCGTTTCAATTCAAAGCGTGGGAAGAAGGGCAGGCATTGATACTTGTGAAGAATAAAAACTATTTCGAAAAAGATAGTGCAGGAGATCGATTACCGTATGTCGATGGAATTAAAGTAAGCTTTCTTGAAAGCAAAGCAGCGGAGTTTATGGAATTCCGGCAAGGCCGTTTGCATTTCATCAACGATATTGATCCTTCGTTTAAAGATGAAGTATTAAGTAAGAAAGGTGAGTTGCGTGAAAGTTGGAAAAACAAAGTGCAGTTGAACAAACATCCGTATCTCAATATCGAATATCTCGGCATATTGGTTGATTCATCGAAAGATGTGGTGAAGAATTCGCCGCTGCGGTTAAAAGCAATTCGGCAGGCGATCAACTATGGGTTTGATCGACGCAAGATGATGTTGTATTTGCGCAACTCCATTGGTACTGCTGCAGAAAGTGGTTTTGTGCCGATGGGCTTGCCCAGTTTTGATACCGCTGTTGTAAAAGGTTATCATTATGATCCGGCGAAAGCTGCTGCTTTACTAAAGCAGGCCGGATTCAAAAGCATACAGGAAGTTCCTGAAATAAAATTGTTGACGATTCCGATCTATGCTGATCTGGGAAGTTATATTGCCCGACAGTTGCAGGATATTGGATTGAATGTAAAAGTGGAGATCGTTCAAAAAAGTTTGCTGTTGACTCAAACGGCGAAGAGCGAAGCGTTGTTTTTTCGTGGTAGCTGGATCGCTGATTATCCGGATGCAGAAAATTACCTGAGCGTGTTCTATGGGAAAAATCCAGCACCACCGAATTATACCCGCTACAAGAATCCTGTGTTTGATGCCTTGTACGAACAATCGAATAAAGAACCCAACGATTCCTTCCGTTATCGTTTATACCAGCAAATGGATCAATTACTCATGAACGATGCGCCGGTTGTTCCCCTTTGGTATGATATGGTGATTCATTTAGTACAACCGGAGGTAACAGGATTTCAGCCCAATGCATTGAACTGGCTGGAGCTGCGACGAGTAAAGTTGGTGAGAGGTGAATAGTGAGTATCAGTCCCAATTACTAATCACGAATTCCTGATTCCTTTAAACTTAATTCTTCCGCTTCTTGTCTTTAAACACTTTGTCAAACTTTTCCAGTTTAGGTTTAATTACATAGTAACAATACGGGTTTGAATTTTTATTGTTGTTGTAATAATTCTGGTGATAGTTTTCTGCTTCACTGTAATTTTTATATGCTTCAATGGTCGTAACAATCGGGTTATCGAAGGCGCCACTTTTATCCAAGGCTGCTTTATATTGTTCTGCTTTTTGTTTTTGTTCTGCATTATGATAAAAAACTGCACTGCGGTATTGCGGACCTGCATCGTTACCCTGACGGTTTAATGTAGTAGGGTCGTGCGTTTGCCAGAAAATTTCCAACAGTTCATCAAACGAAATTTTCTTTGGATCAAATACGATCTGTGCTACTTCTGCATGACCGGTGGTTTTTGTATTTACCTGTTCATACGTTGGGTTTACTACGTGTCCGCCACAATATCCACTGGTAACTTTCAACACACCTTCCACCTGTTGAAAAATAGCTTCCACACACCAAAAACAACCGGCACCAAACGTGGCGGTATCAATTGCGGCTTCATTGCCTGTGCTGCCGGTAAAGGCAACTGTATTTAAATTGTCGTTCATCATTTTATTATTCGGTTCACTGGTAACGCAGGAAAAAAACAGGAACGAACCTAGTGCCACACTTGTATTGAAAAGAAGTTTACTCCACATATCGTTTGTAATTTTAAGCAACATGCAATTTACGTGTAAAACTGTGCCGAAAGTTTTGATTGCCTTGTAGTACGGATGACAATTTAGGGATTTTAGAAATGCTTTAACGTTTGTGTTGAATTTTGGCTTGCATCTTTTATCTTTCCGCACAGATACATTCATCACCGCATTTACAACGTATGGAGTCAACCGAACTGCTATCCCTGCTGGTAGCTGCCACCATGGGATTATCCTGGACAATTGTATATCTTCTCGTGATTTATCGTTCGTTTAAAGATAAGCAGTGCGGTATGCCTTCAGTGGCCATGGCCTTTAACCTTTCCTGGGAATTTCTGTACTCCTTTATGTTTTACGATGCCCAATCGAACCTGCAGTTATGGATCAACCGGGTGTGGTTTGTATTTGATGTGCTCATTTTTGTTGCTTTTCTGATGTACGGAGCCAAACAGTGGAACAAATTGTATCAAAAGTTTTTCTTTCCGTATGCAGTAGCCATGGTACTGGCAGCTTTTTCGTTGCTGTACTTCTTGCAGCTTGATTTTGGCGACAGTGCAATCACTTATTCTGCTTTTACCATGAATGTGTTAATGTCGTGGATGTTTATTACAATGTTCCTGAAACAGCAGGACTTAAAAGGGCAGGCATTTGGCATTGCTTTTTTTAAAATGCTCGGCACGGCTGCTGCAACCATTATTTTATTTCTACGTTACAGTCAGTTTTTGCAGATGATGGGTGTACTCTGTTTTATACTGGATATGATCTACATTATATTAATGACAGACCGGTACAAAAAACTAAATCTGCATTTGATAACCCGACGTTTGAAAGCCTGATCATTTCATGAAATTCAATTCGCCTGCTTTTATTGCAACAGGTAAATCGTTTTCCTTTGGTGGAATAGGACAGTTGTAACCCGCAGCATAAGCACAATAGGGATTGTATGCTTTGTTAAAGTCGAGCACATACACTGTGTTTTGTATGTCGGAAATGTTGAGGTCAATGTATCGTCCGCCGCCATAGGTTTCGATGCCGGATGTTTTATCGGTAAACGGAATAAATAAATGTTCACGATATTTTTCTGAAGTCAGTAATGAACGTGATTGGTAGATCTGCAATTCAACAGCGGTATCATGTATGTTAAATCGTATAATGCCGTGCACCCGGTATTGTTTCTTTTCAGTTCCGGTGCTGTTCATTAAAAACCACGGACTGTTTTCTTTTCGTTCAAATGCTGCTGTGATCCTGTATTGTTTCCGGACTGGATAAAACTTCAGGTTCTTTTTGTCGGCACCGGTTACCACTTCATGATCGGCAATATATTTTTCCTGAAACAGGTTCAGCGAATCTTCATAGCTGCTCTGTGCAAATCCAAGGCAGGGAAGAGAAAGCAGAACAAGTAAACAAAATCGCATGGGTGCTGTTATTTGAGGCAATTTAAGAAACAGTCAGCAATTCAAGGTAGAAGCCGTTCGCTGCTGCGCTTGTTGCAGTAAAAGAGTGCGACGCAAGGAACGATGAATAGAATTACCTTTGCCGGCAACAAAAAAGTGGTTTTCAGTGATTAAGTTTTTTCCCGATTCGGCCTTGGTTCAGTTGGAGTTTGATAAAGTGAAGGCTTTGTTACATGCGCATTGCAAAACGGAGTATGCGAAAGACAAGGCAGAGAATCTCCGTATCCATACCCGAAAAGAATATATTCACACAGAGTTGCGGCAGAGTTATGAAATGATGCTGCTGCAACAGCAAGGCCAATATTTCCCCGTTGATTATATTTTGAATTTAGGAAGAGAGTTGAAGTTGTTATCAATTCCCGGGGCAGTGTTAACAGAAGAGCAGTTGGTGCATATCCGTAAACTGGCAGAGAATACACAAAGCATTTTCCGTTGGTTTGATGCAGATCGAAGGTCGGCTTATCCTGCATTAACACAGGTAATTGAAGGAACGTATTACGAAAAAGTAATCCTTGAATTGATCAATGATGTGCTGGATGATGGAGGTGTTGTAAAAGATGATGCCAGTGAAGAGTTACGTGATATTCGGATGAGTTTGTATCGCAAACGGAATGAGTTGCGTCGTGAGTTTGAAAAGGTGTTGAAGAAATTACAGAAGCAAGGTTATGTAGCAGATATTGAAGAATCGTTTTTAAGTGGAAGAAGGGTAGTGGCTTTGTTTGCTGAACAGAAGCGGCAGGTGAAAGGAATTCTACATGGCGAAAGTGAAACAAGAAGAACTGTTTTTATTGAACCGGAAGAAACGATTGAACTGAATAATGACATCTTCAGTTTGGAAAATGAAGAGCGACGGGAAGTATATCGTATTCTGCGAGTATTGACAGAACAACTTTCTGTATATGCATCGTTGCTTGCAACGTACCATACCGTATTAGGTGAATATGATTTTATAAAAGCGAAAGCGAAGTTGGGAGTAGACATGCAGGCGAACTTTCCCATGCTTACTGATAAAGCATTGATTTCGTTGCGTGATGCGTATCATCCATTATTGCTGTTGTACAATAAGAAAAATCAAAAGCCAACCATTCCAACACAAATACGTTTGGATGAAAAGAGCAGGATACTCGTTATATCGGGGCCCAACGCCGGTGGTAAAACAGTAACCATGAAAACGGTTGGTTTGATGCAGTTGATGGTGCAGAGTGGTTTGCTGGTGCCGGTGCATCCGGATAGTGAGTTTGGTATTTTCAAACAGGTGATGATCCATATTGGTGATACACAAAGCATCGAATATGATTTGAGTACATACAGTAGTCACTTGCTGCACATGAAACATTTCATGGAAACAGCGAATGGTCGCACATTATTTTTTATTGATGAGTTAGGTAGTGGTAGTGATCCCAACCTGGGCGGCGCATTTGCAGAAGTGATCTTACAGGAGTTGGTAAAAAAACATTCCCTCGGCATTGTTACAACGCACTATCTCAATTTAAAAGTAATGGCCAACCATACACCCGGTATTGTGAACGGTGCCATGAGTTTTGATGAAAAAAGTTTGCAGCCTTTGTACAAACTCATATTGGGCAAGCCCGGCAGTTCGTACACATTTGCCATTGCCGAACGTATCGGGTTGAGTAAACAATTGATCGATCGGGCAAGAGCACTGGTAGAAGAAGATCATTTTCGATTGGATAAATTATTGAATACGGCGGAGAGTGATCTGCGACAAATTGAAAAGAAAGAAAAAGACCTGCATCGCCTTTTGAAAGAAAATGAACGGTTAAAAAAAGAAATGGAGCAGGTGCTCAACAAAGAAAAACATCAGCAACAGGTTGAATTGTTGAAGCAGCAGAATAAAATTACTGAAGACCGGTTGGCTTACCTCAAAGACATGGACCGAAAACTCAAGGCTCTGGTACATGAGTGGAAACGCAGCGATAAGAAAGAAGAAGTAATGAAGCAGATGAATGCATTACTGTTCGATCAACGACAAAAACAGGTAGCCGAGAAAAAAGATAAAAAGCTCAACGAAAAATTCCAGGAAGTGGGCGGCGAAATAAAGCCCGGCGTAAAGGTGAAAATGACGAAGAATCGCCAGGTAGGTATTGTAAAAGAGATCAAAGGCAAGAATGCTGTGGTACAGTTAGGTGCTATCCCCATCACTGTTAGTTTGAATGATTTGGTGGTGGTGGTTGATAAAGTGGAGGAAACGGAAACGAAATAATAAAATTAATTTTCTTCTGAAAGTCTTTACTGGCGGCTGTTTCAGCCGCCTTTTCTTTTTCTTTTCGATGAATATTTGGGGCGTATAACCTGTAAATGTATTTTTGCGCCGGAGAGTTGGCAGAGCGGTCGATTGCGGCAGTCTTGAAAACTGTTGAGGTGAAAGCCTCCTGGGGTTCGAATCCCTAACTCTCCGCAGAATTACAAGCCGATCGGTGTAGAAAACCGGTCGGCTTTTTTGTACTTCTGCCCGCAAACGTTTGTTGACTTTTTATTTGCACAGCAACCGTTTTTTTGTTGAATTAATGCAGTATAACCATCGGAATTTCACTATTTTACTGCCCAATTGTTGATTATGAAGATTCAATTCTATCTGCGTTTCTCTACGCAGTATGGCCAAACCCTGTTTGTTTCAGGAAACTGCGACGGGCTTGGTAATAACGATTTAGCTGCCGCACTACCCATGCAATACCTGACGGATGAATTCTGGACAGTAACCATTGAATTAAATAAAGATTTCGAAAACCACCTTCAATACAATTATATTCTTCAAAACGAGGACGGTGAGCAGGTAATTGAATGGGGCGATGACCGTATAATTGAGGTGATGAAAATGCAGGTGGATGAATTAACACTCATTGATACCTGGAACCATGCCGGTGAATTTGAAAATGCGTTCTACACCCAACCATTTCAACAGGTATTACTGCCCAAGCGAAAAGAGGGCAAGTCAAAGTCGCTTAAAAACATCACTCATATTTTTAAAGTAAAAGCACCTTTGTTGAAGGCAGATGAAGTGCTTTGCCTGTCGGGAACCAATGAAACATTAACAAAGTGGAGTACAACAGAGCCGGTGTTGATGCAATGTGAAGGCAACTGGTGGACGGCCCGACTGAATTTTTCCAACGAAAGTTTTCCTGTAGCGTATAAGTATGGGGTGTTCAATACCAAAACAAAAACCTTTGTTGGTTTTGAAACAGGCAACAACCGTATCCTGTACGACAGCTATGGAAAAAAGAAGATCAGTGTTCTGCAGGATGGGTTTGCACAATTGCCCAACAATACATGGAAGGGAGCAGGCGTTGCCATTCCTGTGTTTAGTTTACGCACACAAAAAAGTTTAGGTGTTGGTGAGTTTACTGATATTAAAGAATTGGTGAATTGGGCAAAGAAAGTTGATTTGAAATTGATCCAGATATTGCCCATCAACGATACAACCGCAACACATACCTGGCTTGATTCATATCCCTATGCAGCGATCTCTGCTTTCGCATTACATCCCATCTTTTTGAATATTGAAGCGGCAGCAGGCAATGCCAATCATCCTGTTGTAAAGTCATTAAAAAAGAAACAGAAAGAGTTGAATGCGTTGCCCGATGTTGATTACGAAGCGGTGATGAAAGTAAAGTGGGCTGCCATTAAAGAATTATATACTGAGCAAAAGAAAGCAATGCATGAAGATGCTGTGTTTTTTGAGTTCTTTGAATTGAATCGTCATTGGTTGGTTCCTTATGCTGCGTTCAGTCATTTGCGTGATAAATACAAAACGCCTGACTTCAGCCAATGGAAAGCACACAGTGTTTATAACGAAGCAGCTATTCAAAAGTTTGTTGATCCAACACATAAATATTACGATGAAGTAGCGCTTTATTATTTCATCCAATATCATTTGCACCTGCAATTAAAAGATGCAACCGATTATGCACATAGCAATGGTATTGTTGTGAAAGGTGATATACCGATCGGTATTTACAGAAACAGTTGCGATGCTTGGGTTGAACCTGCGTTATACAACATGAGTATGCAGGCAGGTGCACCTCCGGATGATTTTGCAGTGAAAGGACAGAACTGGGGTTTCCCGACATACAACTGGCAACGCATGGCGCAGGACGATTTTAAATGGTGGCGCCAGCGCTTTGAGCAGATGAGTGCGTACTTCGATGCATTCCGCATTGATCATATTCTTGGTTTCTTCCGCATCTGGAGTATTCCCATGCATGCAGTAGAAGGTATCATGGGTTATTTTGTTCCGGCGTTACCTGTACATATCAATGAGTTTGGTCAACGTGGAATATGGTTTGATTATCAACGTCTTTGTCGTCCGTTCATTAACGATTCTGTGTTGGCTGAATTAATGGGAGGAGATACAGAACTATTGAAGCCTTACCTCAACGATATTGGTGAAGGACGATTTGAATTAAAAGAAGCATTCAATACACAACGAAAAGTAGAAGCACATTTTGAACAGTTAGAAAAAAACGATCATCACAATCGCATCAAAACCGGATTGTTTGATTGCATCAGCAATGTGATCTTTTTTGAAGTGGAGGGAAGCAACGGACAACAGTTTCATTTCCGTATCAGCATGAGTTCAACTACTTCGTTCCGTTACCTGGATGATGGTTCAAAACGAAAACTGGATGATTTGTATGTGAATTATTTCTTCCGCCGGCAAGATGATTTCTGGCGCAAAGAAGCATTGGCAAAACTTCCTTATCTGAAACGTTCCACCAATATGCTGGTGTGTGGCGAAGATCTGGGAATGGTGCCCGACTGTGTGCCCGATGTAATGAAGCAAATGGGCATGTTGAGTTTAGAAATTCAACGGATGCCCAAAGACCCCAACACACAATTCTTTCATCCGGCAAATGCGCCTTATCTGAGTGTGGTTACGCCAAGCACACATGATATGAGCACCATTCGTGGATGGTGGGAAGAAGACAGAACGCAAACACAGAAATTCTATACCAACGAATTGAGCCAGCGTGGTGAAGCTCCTTATTTCTGCGAGCCATGGATCGTACGCAGCATTCTTGCACAGCATTTATATTCTCCTGCAATGTGGAGCATTTTTCAAATACAGGAATTGTTAGGGATGAATGAAAAGCTCCGGAGAGAAAATCCAAACGATGAACGCATCAATGTGCCGGCGAATCCCAAAAATTACTGGCGCTACCGCATGCACATCAGTCTCGAAGATCTTCAAAAAGAAGATGAGTTTAACAGTGAAATAAGAGGGTTTGTAATTACGAGCGGGAGAGGATAGAAGTTGTGTAGTTGATAATTGGATAATTGATAATTTTTTCACTTATTGGCATGATAAAGAAATTACCATTCATTGCATTTATAATTATACTAGTATCCTTCATTCCTTATTTGTTATTTTTCATAAGATTTACTCTTAATATACCTATCAAAGTATTTGTTTTGTATCCATTTCTCCGTACACTATGTTTCTTTTTTTGTCCTGTTCTAATATTTGTTTTTTCGCTATTATTAGTAATTACAGGGAATAGATCACAGCGTTTTTGGGGCGTTTTCTCTATTTTTTTATTAGCTGTATCCTATTTTTACTATCTAATTATGGTTGCAAAAAATATATAAATATAGTTTGATGAAGTGTTGAGGTTCGTAATGTGATGGTCAAAACAAATTATGAAAAATCACGATATTGCTTGTCGCCTGACCAACAAGTTTTTTTTCGACAAATTAATAAGATCAAAATGCCTTTAGCAGTAAAATATAAAAAAACAGAACTTCCGTTTCAATATCCGTTCACGATTTCAAAAGGAACAAAAACGCATCAGCCAGCCCTGCTTGTTGAGTTAGAACATCGTGGTGCAAGAGGTTATGGCGAAGCACCTGCCATTGCCTATTATAATCTTCCGGTTGAAAAAATGATCGAAGACCTGGAACGGAAAAAAATATTCGTGGAGAAATTTGCGTTCACCGATCCGGAACGTTACTGGCATTACCTCCATCATTTATTTCCGCAAAATCATTTTTTAGTTTGTGCGTTGGATATTGCAACATGGGATATGTATGGCAAACTCCGCAACAAACCTTTGTATCAACTCTGGAATCTGGATTACAGCAAAGCGCCATTGTGCGATTATACCATCGGTATTGATACGGTTGAAAAAATGGTAGAGAAGATGAAACAAAAGCCCTGGCCCATTTACAAAATAAAAGTAGGCGTGCCCGGCGATGTGGAGCTGGTAGCAGCTTTACGAAAACATACTGATGCTGTGTTTCGTGTGGATGCAAATGCAGGATGGACCTTGGACGAAGCTTTGGAAAAAATTCCGCAGTTGAAAGAACTCGGCGTTGAGTTTGTAGAGCAACCGTTGGCAAAAGATAATTGGGAAGGCATGAAGGTATTGTACAACGAATCATCGCTGCCGTTGATTGCAGATGAAGCTTGTGTGTACGAGAGTGATGTGGAGAAATGCTTTAATCATTTCCATGGTATCAATATCAAGTTAACGAAGTGCAGCGGCATTACGCCTGCCCGACGCATGATCGATAAGGCAAGGGAATTGAATATGAAGACCATGATCGGTTGCATGAATGAATCAACCATTGGTTCAGCAGCCATCGCTCATTTGGCACCGTTAGTAGATTATATTGACATGGATGGTCCGTTGTTACTGGCTGAAGATGTTGCAACAGGCTTGACGTATGACTATGGAAAAGTAGCAGTAAGTGATAAGCCTGGATTAGGAATTCAACTGCTCAAAGATTTTTGATTTGTATAAACAGATCGCAAATAAAAAAGGAGCCAGACAGCTCCTTTTTTATTTATGCAGTGTCAATACTGTTTACGCATCCCAAACCAATGCACTTGCTCCAAGTATGGCAGCATCTGCTTCCTTTAGATCGCTGTACAGGATCTTTACTTTATTTTTAAATATCTGAATCAAATTCATTTCCATTGCCTGTACCGTTGGATTCAGGATCAGGTCGCCTGCTTTGGTTAAGCCACCGAATAAAACAATGGCTTGTGGCGATGAGAACATTACAAAGTTCGCCAAGGCTTCACCCAATATCTGTCCCGTAAATTCAAAGATCTGGTTCGCAATAGCATCACCTTGTTCCGCACATTTGAAAACGGTTTCACTTGTAAGATCATCAATGGCAAAATTGCGCAGCAAACTTGGTGCTTTTGGATTGTCATTGAGCATTTCAATGGCTGTTTCACGTACACCCGTTGCAGATGCATAGGATTCCAATGATCCACGTACTCCTGTTCCTTTGTGTAATCGTCCACCCGGACGAATAACGGTATGTCCTAATTCGCCGGCAAAACCATCATAGCCCAAAACAATTTTTCCATCGATCACAATACCACTCCCTACACCCGTGCCTAAAGTAATGGTGATGAAATGTTTCATGCCTTTGGCAACGCCATACATCATTTCACCCATCGCTGCAGCATTGGCATCGTTGGTGAGTTTTGTAGGAACACCAAATTTTTTCTCGATCAGATCAGCAACAGGAATAATGCCTTTCCATTTCAGATTTGGTGCATATTCAATGGTGCCGGTATAGTAGTTGCCGTTTGGGGCACCTACACCAATTCCTTTGAAATGATCGTTGCCTCCATGATTGGCCATCATCAACCGAAGCTTGCCATGCAATGCTTCAATAAAGTCTTCTGCATTTTCATATTCATCCGTTCGCATACGATCCTGTTCAAGGATGATGCCATGCCGGTCAACAATACCAAACTTGGTATTTGTTCCGCCGATATCAATGCCTACTGCTAAATCCTTATTCATTGTACCTCAATTTTCAATCTGAAAAAATTAGTTGTATAAAAAATTAATGACCTCCGCCACCTATCTGGTTGTCGAAATCAAGTCCTTGTGCTTTCAAAACTGATTTTAATTTCAATGCGATCACTGCCAGTAAACCAAAGCAAAGTGCAGCAATGATATACGAGTAATGAATGCCGATTGCAGGTAAATCGCCCAACGAACCCTGGAATGGAGGAATGATGGCACCACCAAGGATCATCATAATAAGTAATGCAGACCCCTGGCTCGTGTATTTACCTAAGCCACCAACTCCAAGTGAGAAAATACAAGGCCACATAACAGAACAGAATAAACCGCCTGCCATGAACGCATAAACAGAAAGTAATCCGTTTGTAAATACACCGATCAACATTGCAACCATTGCTAAAACAGAAACAGTTACCAAAGTCTTCACTGGTTTTTCCTGTCCGTAGAAGAATGCACCAATTGCAATCATCACACAAACTGAATATAAAAACAGATCAGAAATATCATTACCATAGATGTAGTTCACAAACAAGATCATTGCAAAGGCAATAAACGGAACCACGATCATAGCTAATACTTTACTGTTGCCTTTGAGATTGAATACACTCACGGCACCTGTCCAGCGGCCGATCATTAAGCTTCCCCAGTACAATGAAATGTATTTAGATATTTCACTTTCGTCTAAACCTGTCTCATTAAAATAACCGGGAACTTTTAAGAGTGCACCAAAATTATTATCGATCGTTACTTCTACGCCCACATATACAAAAATGGCAATCATACCAAAGATCAACTGTGGATATTTCATTGCTCCCCATCCTTCGTTATTGCCAATTGCTTTTTTGTTGGAGATCAGCAATACCAAAATCACCGCAAGAATAATAGCGATAAGTAAAGGCAGTTTTGGTATTTCAGTAAGCATACCTACAACAATGGTTGCAACAACAAGTCCTGTCATTACAAGCAATGAAGCAGATGCTTTATTTTCTTTCTCCACTTTTGATTCACTGATGCCTGATGGTAGTTTCGAAAACGTAAAGAAGATTGCAACAGCAGCAAATACACCTGCTACGATCATGTATAATGTGTTGATGTTGGTTACAGTTACTTCTGCTACTTCGCCACCAACTGATCCAAACAAAAAGAAGCTCACAATAATGGGCCCTAACGTTGTACCAAATGAGTTGATACTGCCACCCATGTTTAAACGGTGTGATCCGGTTGAAGGATCGCCAAGCGATATAGCGAATGGTTGCGCCGATGTTTGCTGCAATGAGAAACCAAGCGCCACTACAAAAAACGAAGCAAGAATAGCAGGGAAGGAATTGGCATTGGCCGATGGGATGATCAGCAAGGCGCCTATCACCGAGATCCATAAACCATAGATGATCCCTTTTTTGTACCCGATCTTGTTAATAATGTCGTACCCAAGAATATTTGAAGCAAGGAACAGCACCAATGAGCCAAAAAAGTAGGCTACATAAAATGCCGAACCGATCAGTTGCGATTCAAATTGACTTAGTTCGAAATGTGTTTTACAAAAAGGGATAAAGATGCTGTTGGAAGCGGCAATAAATCCCCAAAAGAAGAAAACGGTCACAAGGGTGCCAAGGGCACCATAGTTGGTTGGTTGTTTGGTCTGATCCATAATCAATCGTTACAATAGTTTGTTTGCAAAGCCTGAAAGTAAAAAGAAAATACGGAGCGAAAAATTATTTGTTGTTTTTTGGTGTAAGCAAAACTCCTTCCTATATTCAACTATCTTTTCTTATAACTCGTTTCAATGGAAATTCTTCATGTAAGCGCAGAGTGTTATCCCGTAGCCAAAGCAGGAGGTTTAGGTGATGTGGTGGGAGCATTACCCAAATATCAACAGGATGCAGGCCACCAGGCCAAAGTAGTAATGCCCATGTACCGTACAAAGTTTCTGCTCAATAACGAATGGGATGTTGTACACAAAGGCTACACAAATATTGGCGATTATTTTTTCGACTACACCATCATTAAAGAAACAACAAACAAACTTGGGTTTGGTCTTTACCTCGTTGATATAAATGGGTTACTCGACCGGGAAAAAGTGTATGGCTATGATGATGATGTGCAACGCTTCACAGCTTTTCAGGTATGTGTGGTAGATTGGCTTGCTGCATGGCAGTTCAAACCTGATGTAGTACATGTGCACGACTATCATGCAGGCCTTATTCCGTTTATGATGCAGCATTGTTACCGTTACAATCAACTGGCATCTATCCCAACTGTTCTTACGATCCATAATGCACAATACCAGGGTTGGATGACATGGGAACAAAGCGTATTACTTCCTCCATATGATGAATGGAAACGTGGTATGCTGGAGTGGGGAAGCAGCATCAACCCGTTGGCAAGTGCTGTTAAATGTGCAACAAAAGTTACAACCGTTAGTAACAGCTACATGGATGAGCTTAGGTATATGAGCAACGGTCTTGAAGCGTTGTTTGAATATGAGAAGGGGAAATGCAGCGGAATATTAAACGGAATTGATACTGAAGTATGGAACCCTGCTTCTGATAAATACATCAAACACGATTACTCACTCGCAACAATGGAGGAAGGCAAAGCCAAAAACAAAGCCCAGCTTTGTGAAACCTTTGGTCTTGATTTCAGTAAGCCGTTGTTTGTTTTCATTGGCCGTTTGGTGGGTGAAAAAGCAGCGGATCTGTTACCCGGTGTAATTGGCGATTCGTTTTATTATATCGGCCGTCGAATGAATTTTTTAATTCTGGGTAGTGGCGAACCGGAAGTGGAAGGAAAACTGAATGGAATGATGTCGGTTTCGCAAGGCGATTACAGTTGTTACATCGGTTACAACGAAGGGCTCAGCCATTTGATGTATGCCGGTGCCGATTTTCTGTTGATGCCGAGCCGTGTTGAACCATGCGGATTAAACCAGATGTATTCCATGCGTTACGGAACCGTACCTTTAGTGCGTAACACCGGCGGACTTCGTGATACAGTAAAAGATGTATTGCTGCCGGATGGTTACGGATTGGTGTTTGACAATGCAACTGTCGGTGAAGTGTGTAATGCTGTATGGCGTGGTTGCGAGTTGTACAACAATAAAGAAAAGTTTACTGCAGCAAGGGAACGCATGATGCAGTTAGACTTTAGCTGGGAGTCAAGTGTTCAACAATATCTTGCTTTATACAAAAGTTTGAAATAATTTTAATTGTCTCTCTACTAAACCTAAACTTGTTATATGAATACGTCAGCATCCAAAAGTACATTAGCCGTTATCCTCGGCGGCGGCGCAGGAACCCGTTTATATCCGTTAACAGCAAGCCGTAGTAAACCTGCCGTTCCCATTGCAGGTAAATACAGGTTGGTTGATATTCCAATTTCGAACTGTATCAATTCAGGCATCAACCGCATGTTTGTATTAACGCAGTTCAATTCAGCATCGTTAAACAAGCATATTAAAAATACATATCACTTCAGCACATTCAGCAGTGCGTTTGTAGATATTCTGGCAGCAGAACAAACACCTGATAATCCGGGATGGTATCAGGGAACTGCTGATGCGGTGCGCCAATGTTTGCGCCACGTACATCAACACGATGCAGATTATGTGTTGATCTTATCAGGGGATCAATTATACCAAATGGATTTTCAGCAAATGATTGCTGATCACATTGCATTGGGTGCCGATATCAGTATTGCCACCATACCTGTTGGCGAACGTGATGCACCGGAGTTTGGTATTTTGAAAGCAGATGATAAAAGCATCATCACCTCGTTCATCGAAAAGCCGAAAAAAGAAGTGCTTGGTGAGTGGGTGAGTGATACAGGAAACGATATGCGCAATGCAGGTCGAGTTTATCTTGCTTCCATGGGTATTTATATCTTCAATAAAAAATTACTCATTGATCTGTTGCAGGATGAATATAAAGATGCCACAGATTTTGGTAAAGAGATCATGCCGGCCTCAATTGAAAAGTATAAAGTAGTCAGTTATCAATACGATGGTTACTGGACAGATATCGGAAATATTTATTCCTTCTTTGAAGCCAACCTTGCTTTAACAGCGGAGATCCCAGATTTTAATTTGTTTGATAATACAAAGCCCGTGTTTACACGTGCACGGATGTTGCCACCGGCAAAGATCAGTGGTACTACATTGGAGAAAACAATCATTGCAGAAGGTTCCATTATTCTTGCCAGCCGTGTGGAGAATAGTGTGATCGGTATTCGTACTCGCATTGGTCATGGAACTACTGTAGTAAGCAGTTACATTATGGGTGGCGATTATTTTGAAACGCTGGAAGAAATGAAACATTCAGCCGAACGTGGTATTCCAAAAATTGGTATTGGCGAACGTTGCTATATCAAGAATACCATTATCGATAAGAACTGCCGTATTGGAAATGATGTTCGTATTAATGGCGGTGCTCATTTGCCGAATACAGATCATTCTCTTTATACTGTGAAAGATGGAATTGTGGTGGTGAAGAAAGGCGCCATTTTGCCCGACGGATTTGTGATTTAAACTTTTTCCCCCGGAAAAGTTTCAGTTAAATAACGATCGATTATGAACCTAAACAGCATCTTCCTTCTGGGGAGGAAGGTGAATGATTGCTATGGCTGCAGGAATTTCTTCAGGTGCTTCATCCCAAAAAGGATTGGTGCCCAAACCTAAATTATCTTTCTGGCAGATCTTTAATATGAGTTTCGGTTTTCTCGGAATTCAATTTGGATTTGCATTACAAAATTCTAACGCAAGTGGTATTCTCCGCAACTATGGAGCAGATGTTGAACATTTGTCGTGGTTTTGGTTAGCAGCACCGGTGGTAGGTTTAATTGTACAACCCATTGTTGGGCATTACAGTGATAACACATGGACAAAACTTGGGCGGAGACGTCCTTATTTTCTTGCAGGCGCTATTCTTTCTTCAGGTGCTTTATGTCTCATGCCGAATGCAGGAATTTTAGGAAGTATCGCTCCATTGGTAATTATCGGTGCCGGGTTTCTGATGATCATGGATGCATGTTTTAATTTGTCGATGGAGCCCTTCCGTGCATTGGTGGCTGACAATCTACCCGATTCACAACGTACATCCGGCTTTTCTATTCAAACATTTTTAATTGGCATTGGTGCGGTATTAGGTTCATGGTTGCCGGCTATCCTTGCTTACTTTGGCGTATCAGAAAGCGCTCCTGATGGAGTAGTGGCCGATAATGTGAAGTATGGTTTTTACATTGGTGCTGCCGTTTTTATCACGAGCATATTGATCACTGTTTTTAAAACGAAAGAATATCCTCCGGCAGAATATGAAAAATATCATGGTAAGAATGAAAGTCACAACAAAGGATTCAGCAGCATTTTTACAGATATAAAAAATATGCCGAAGACGATGAAGCAACTCGGGCTTGTACAGTTTTTCAGTTGGTTTGCGTTGTTTGGGATGTGGGTGTTTACAACCGATACAATTTCAACCCATATTATGGGATTGCCGATCGAAGACAGAAGCTCGGATATGTATCGCAAAGCTCAAAGCTGGACAGGTGTAATTTTTGGTGTGTACAATCTCGTATCAGCAGGATGGGCATTATGCCTTCCATTCATCGCAAAGAAAATCGGACGTAAACAAACACATGCGTTATCACTGTTGATTGGTGGTATTGGGTTGCTATCCATCTTTTTTGCACCCAATAAAGAATTTCTCATCTTTTCAATGATGTGTGTAGGTATTGCCTGGGCAAGTATTTTGGCGATGCCTTATGTTATTTTATCGAGCTCTATTCCCGCAGGTAAAATGGGTATTTACATGGGTATTTTTAATTTCTTTATCACTTTGCCACAAATATTAAACGGAATTATCGGGGGGCCGATGGTGAAGAACATCTACGGTAATCAACCCGTGTATGCAATTATCATGGCTGGTATATTTATGATTTGCGCTGCCGTCAGTGTGATCTATGTATATGATCCCGGTGCAATTAAAATTAAAGAAGAACAATTAAACGCATAGATATGAAAACATTATTTCTTTCGATCAAGTTACTGTTAACAACAGTAACTTTTTCATTTGCACAAAACAGTTATCAATTATATCCATCCAATTGGTGGATCGGGATGAAGTACAACAAACTGCAAGTGATGATCCATGGTGCAGATGTTGGTAAGCATACAGGTTTTGCGATCAACTATCCCGGAGTTACGCTGAACAAAGTGAACAAGTTTAAAAATTCGAATTACATCATACTGGATGTTACGATTACACAAACAGCAAAACCGGGAACCGTTGCGATCCGTTCAAAAGGAACCAATGGCAAAGCGGAGAAATTTGATTTTGTATTGCAGCCTCGCAGGCCCGGAAGAGGATTGGCATTTGCCAATGGAGCCACCTCATCGGATCTGATGTATCTGATTATGCCTGATCGTTTCAGCAATGGAGATGTGTCCAATGATCGTGTGCCCGGCATGCTTGATCAAACCTTGCGTCGTGATACAGTGTTCAATCGTCATGGCGGCGATTTGAAAGGAATAGAAAACAAACTTGATTACTTGAGTGATCTCGGAGTTACGGCGTTATGGCTGAATCCTGTTATTGAAAATGATATGCCGGAACGAACAGAGCATGGCTATGCATTTACAAATCATTACCGTGTTGACCGGAGATTAGGTGGCGATGATGCATACAAACAACTCATCAAAGCTGCACATGCAAAAGGAATGAAAGTAATTCAGGATGCAGTATATAATCATGTAGGGTTGCAACATGTGTTGTTCAAAGATCAACCCGATAGTACATGGTTTCATCGCTGGCCCAAATTCACACAAACAAATTACAAGGATCAGGTTTTGTTTGATCAATACGCAGCAGCATCAGATAAAAAGATCATGAGTGATGGATGGTTTGTAACATCAATGCCTGATTGGGATCAGAGCAATCCGTTTGTTGCGAATTTTTTAATTCAACATGCTGTATGGACGGTTGAAGAATATGGTATCGATGGCTGGCGGATTGACACTTATGCATACAATGATCTCGCATTTATGAATCGTTGCAACAAGGCCTTGTATGATGAATATCCTTCCATCAGCATTTTTGGTGAAACATGGGTGCACGGTGTGCCCAACCAAAGTTTCTTTTGCGAAAACAATTACAATCTTAAATACAAGAGTAACCTGCAGGCCACAACCGATTTTCAAACATTGTTTTATGGTATTCAACCGGCGTGTAATGAGAAATTTGGCTGGACAGAAGGGGTAAACAAACTTTATACAACTGCAGCGCAGGATTTTTTGTATAAGAATCCAATGCGGCAGGTGATCTTTTTAGACAATCACGATCTGCCACGTTTTTATTCTGTAGTGGGAGAGGATACCTCGAAATATAAAATGGCATTCGCCTGGATGCTAACGTTCAGGGGTATTCCACAAATGTATTACGGCAATGAAATATTAATGACCGGATTTACATCGCCGAATGATGGATACGTACGTCAGGATTTTCCCGGCGGATGGGAAGGCGATCAGGCAAATAAATTTACGGAGGCAGGACGCACACAAAAAGAAAATAATATTTTCAATTACATCAAACGATTGGCAAATTACCGCAAAACATCATCGGCTATTAAGACGGGAAAGATGATGCAGTTTTACCCAACAGACGGTGTATATGTGTATTTCCGTTATGATGACAAGCAAACGGTGATGTGTGTAATGAATACCAATGCAGAGCCAAAGACGATCGATCTCAACCGTTTCATGGAACGCATCGGCAGTTCTCAAACAGCATTTGATGTGGCTGCAGGTGTTGCATTTCGTTTAGAGAAGAATTTACAATTGATGCCAATGTCGAATTTGGTATTGGAGTTGAAGTAATATGTCTTGCATTTTTCGAAGAGCGTTTGACATAGTTGTTGAATAAACAAAACCTTATCCATCGATCATGAAAGCAGCTGTTCATACAAAGTACGGTCCGCCGGAAGTAGTAACAATCAGGGAAGTACCCAAACCTGTACCTGCAGCAGGCGAATTATTAGTGAAAGTATATGCATCAACTGTTAACCGAACCGATTGTGGTTTCCGAAGTGCCAGCTATTTTATTTCCCGTTTCTGGAGTGGGTTATTTAAGCCACGTTATCAAACATTAGGCTGCGAATTTGCCGGTGAAGTAGAAGCAGTTGGACTAAATGTAACATCATTTAAACCCGGTGATAAAGTATTTGGTTTTAATGATGTTGAATTCGGCGGACATGCTGAATATCTTGTCATCAAAGAATCAGCAGCAGTAGAGCAAATCCCCGCCGGTTTTGATTTTCATAACGCTGCTGCATTAACTGAAGGTGCACATTATGCATTGTGCGATTTGCGTGCAGCTAGAGAAGAGAGTGGTCAAAACGTAATGGTCTATGGCGCAACAGGAGCCATCGGCTCGGCAGCTGTACAACTTTTGAAACACATGGATGCAATTGTAACTGCAGTTTGTGGCACAACAGATGTTGCAATGGTACGATCGCTTGGTGCAGATGTGGTTGTTGATTACCAACAAACAGATTTCACAAAAACTGCAACAAAGTTTGATGTGGTATTCGATGCCGTTGGCAAAACTTCATTTTCAGTTTGTAAAAAAATACTTGCTCCCAAAGGAATATATATCTCCACAGAATTAGGAAAGGGTGGAGCGAATGTATTCCTTGCATTATTGACTCCGCTTGGTGGCGGAAAGAAAGTGTTATTTCCATTGCCCACGATCAATAAAGCTGATATGGTTTATTTAAAAGAACTTGCTGAACAAAAGAAATTCAAACCATTGATTGACCGAAGCTATCCGTTGTCCGAAATTGTAGAAGCGTATAAGTATGTGGAAACCGGACAAAAAAAAGGCAATGTTATTATAACAATTGCCTGATGAAGTTTGAATAATGATTTCTTTACTGCTAAAGCAAACTGGTCCACAATCGCCTCGCACCTTCTTTTCCCCAATCACTCATGGCTTTGCTCAGGTCTTTTTCATACGTGTTCCATGTTACGGTTTTGCCTTTTTGTTTAGGAGCAAGTGTTACAGCCGATGGCTCCTTCAATTCAACCTTTGTCGCAAACCAGGTCATTTGTAAACGTGGTACTGCAAGCCCCAGTATCATACCGGGCAAGCCGCCAAAACTTTCAGGTCCGCTGCTAACAGTGATCTCTTCTGTATAAAATGCAACAATGTAAACACTATCGCAGATAATGGTTACTGCTTTGCGGCATTCAAAGCCTGCGATGGTTCTTGTTTCGTTAGTAATGCGCCATTGATAATTGCGGATGCTGTCTTTTACTAAATAAGTTTGCTCAAAAATATCACGTTGCAAAGAAATCTGGTTGTTACGCATATCTTTTACCACAACATCCGTTTCACTTGGTTTGCGGCCCCACACATATTTTCCAGCCGGATCCTCCTTCAGCATTTTGTACATCGTTTTCTCCTCGTTGAATTCCATCACATACGTTTCGCTCACCATTTTTGGATACGATTTTTTCATTTCCACCATCCATGGGTTGTCTTCATTTTCCCCTTCAAAAAAAACAAACTGATTTGTTCGTTTTTCAAATTCAATGCGTCCGTTGCCAATGAATTTAACTTGTGCCTCAGCAGCAAACCCGATTGCGATTATGAGAATTGATAAAAAATATTTTTTCATGTTTGATGATATTGATAAGGTTAGAAATTAGAAGGTGTTCCGTTTTTTGTAAAATTCCATGTGAACGTCAGCAGACCAAACCGGCGGATATTCTGGAATGTATTTTCTGAAATAAAGTTGCTGTTGATGCTTCGTCTGATACCCAGGTTTTGATTCAACAGATCGTTCACTGATAATTTCAATTCAAATGCTTCTGTTTTACCAAATGTTTTACGAACCGCAGCGTTGATCAAAAATACATTTCGCTGATTGGCAAAAGTTGTTGTTTGCTGGTACATGGTAAAGTTTCCATCCAGGTTGAAATAAAGTTTTTGTTTTTTGAATTTGATGTCAACATACGGATATGCACTGGCGCTCCAGTAGTTGGTAACAATTCCTTTGTTAATAGATGATTTTGAATAGTTATATCTTGGTTCAATACTAAAATTAAAGTTGATCCATTTGTCGCCCCATTTTCCCATGCCAACTCCCAATCCAACACTATAGTTATCACTAACGTTGCGGATCCCGTTTACTTCATTAATAAAACGACTAACATTACCACTGCCGTTGAAATTCAGATTGACACCTTTGATTACTTCAAATCCATACATCGACCAAACACTACCATTATAGTTTCCATTTGTATTAATGCTCTTGTTTGTTCGCTCACCTGTAAGAATATTAAGAGTATTCGAATTAGTAATGGCGTTGTTTACAAATGAGAAATTACCTGACAAATAGAATTGTTTGCTCTTGATGATCTTGTAATCATTCATGCTAATGGAGAAATTATGACGGAATGCTTGTTTAAGATCCGGGTTTCCTACTGTAATATTCAACGGATCAATATTGTCGATGATCGGATTGATTTGCTGAAGGGTAGGGTTTTGCGTTGTACCATTATACGTAAGTGTAAAGCTCTTTTGTTTTTTAGGTGTGAAGCGGATACTGGCTCTCGGTAATAAGTTTGTAAATCCAATATTCCTGGTTTGTGTTGTATTTAAATCTTCCAGCTTAAAATTGGTATAGCCAACAGCAGTACCAAATGATGTAACGATTTTTTTACCATTGAAACGAAACGAAAAACCACCACTGTTATCAGAAGTACGGAACAGGAAATGATTACTCAATGTATCAACGATCTCAGTGTATTTATCGTTTGACAGTGGTTTCTCTAAGGTGTTGCGCTCAGCATCATTTCTGCTGAAATTGTTTTTATAGGTTAATTCCAAAAACCATGTTTTACTGAGTGGCTCAGTATAAATTAAACTGTTTTGAATTACTTGTTGACGCTCATTGTTGGTTTTCTTTTGATCGAACTCCTGGAAGCCGGATTGCTGGCCGTTCGCATCATAGAATGTATTGTCTGAAAACAGGAATCCATCACCAATCTTATTGTTGATACTGAAATTACCTGTATAGCTGATGGTGCGTCCTGCTTTTTTCAGGCGTTTACGATAGCTTAATTCCGATGTGAAATCCTGGTTTTCTGTAACAGCGGTTGTTCTGCGGTTCTGCTCGTTGATCGTACGTCCGTCTTCACTGATCGATTCACCGGTAAATTCATTTTCCCGGGTACCATTTACAATTGATCCACCTGCTTTAACTTTTAAACTGCTGCTTGAATCAATTGCCCAATCATACAGCAGATTCAGTTTATTCCTGCGGCGAAATGTGTTGAATATTTCAGTGGTGGTATTGGTGAAGCTTGTATCGGGTAACAGCGTTTGTGTAATACTTCCGTTACGGCCGTTCACTGTTTGGTCGTTAAACTGGTAGCTGCCGTTAATGCTGTTTTTGTCTTTGTTCCATTTGTTGATATAAGAAAAACCACCGGTGGTAGATTGCGGCAAACCTTGCCCACGGGCAAAATCATCACCACCATCACTCCACATCATCATGGCACCGTCATCCATGATCTGCATATTCGAATTATCAGAGCTGCCGAAATTGCGTTGCTCATTCCAGTTCAATCCTTCAAATGTTGTGTTGTTATGAGTTATATATGCAGCAATCTTTTGTTTCTTCTTAAATGAATTGATCATGGCTTTCCCCGTTCGGTAGTTATCGAAATCAGTGCCTGCTTCAATTTTTCCGAAGTAACCTTTTTTCTTATCCTCTTTCAATTCAAGATTGATCGTTTTTGTTTTTTGCCCATCATCTACTCCTGTAAATTCAGCCTGTTCACTTTTTTTATCAAACACCTGTACTTTATCAACCAAATTTGCACGCAGGTTTTGCGTTACTACTGCAGGGTCGTCACTAAAAAATTCTTCTCCGTCTACCAATATCTTTTCAACTTTCTGTCCCTGTGCCGTAATTTCTCCTTTCGAGTTCACTTGTAGTCCAGGTAATCGTTTCAACAATTCCTGTACATTGGAGTTGGCATCCACTTTAAAACTATCCGCCTTGTATTCGGTCGTGTCGCCTTTAATTCGGATGGCTGCCACCTTCTGTTGAATAATAATTTCTTCCAGCAATTTACTTCGGGGAATAATGGTAGCACTCCGGCTCACCAACGCATCGCCGTTCAATTCCAGTTCGTCCACAAATTCAGCATAACCGGGAAAGCTCACCATGAGGACATACTTCCCATTGGGAATATTGTTGATCTCATAATAACCTTGCTCATTGGTTCGTGTAAACTTTGTAAGAATGGAATCCTGTGTTCGGATTAGTGAAATAACGGCCTGGCTTAATTTCTTTCCAGTGCTGGTATCGGTAATACTCCCGGAGACACGATTGGTTTGACTAAAGGCTTGTGCAGAACAAAAAATACTTACACATAGTAGCAGAAATAGTTTCGGTGACATCATTGGTTTTGGTTGATGATAATAATTGAGCACGATGATAAAATCTTTTTACTTCAGAAAGTGTAGGAAAGATGTTAAAGTGTTATATTTCCATATAAACGGTTGCATTTTTTTAACGATTATTCAGCAAGTGTTTTGAATTGTTAAACGGCAACGAACCATCACTTAAACGAACCAACGTGGAATCTCCAAAAAAATACGAAGACTATCATTTCATTGATACATCAAAACAGGTGTGGAATTATTCACGTTTTGAAGGCGACGACATTGCTAACTTTCAAAATGGAACCAACTATCGGTGTGATGAACTCTTCGGTTCACACAAAATGGAAGTGCTGGGAACTGTGGGTTATTATTTTGCCGTATGGGCACCCAATGCAACAGCCGTATTTGTAATGGGCGATTTTAATTATTGGAATAAAGAAACGCATCCGCTCTACGTTCGCTTAGATAAGTCAGGTATTTGGGAAGGTTTTATTCCCGATCTGCCACAAGGCTCTTCGTACAAATATCATATTCATGGATATGCCGGTCAGAAATTAGATAAAGGCGATCCCTATGCAAATTATTGGGAGGTTCGTCCAAACACCGCTTCACGCACCTGGCAACTGGATCATGAATGGAAAGATGAAGGGTGGATGGAGAAGCGCAAAGAACACAATAAACTAGATGCACCGTGGAGTGTGTACGAAGTGCACCTGGCAAGCTGGATGCGCCCCGATAAGAACAATGAAGAAGTTTATCACTCGTATGATTTCTTTCGTGATAAGCTGGTGAGTTATGTAAAAGAAATGGGCTTTACCCATGTGGAGTTAATGCCCATCATGGAACATCCGTTCGATGGGAGTTGGGGTTACCAGGGTGCAGGTTATTTTGCGCCCACATCCCGTTACGGAACACCGCAGGAGTTTATGCAACTGGTGGAAGCGTTTCATAACGAAGGCATCGGTGTAATACTCGATTGGGTGCCATCTCATTTTCCGTACGATGCACATGGTCTTTTTATGTTTGATGGTACACATACCTACGAGTATGCGGATATGCGCAAAGGGTATCATCCGGATTGGAACAGTTATATTTTCAATTACAAGCGTGGTGAAGTAAAGTCATTCCTAATCAGTAATGCCATGTATTGGTTCCGGAAATATCATATTGATGGTATTCGGGTTGATGCGGTTTCGTCCATGCTCAAGCTCAACTATTCCAGAACAGCAGGGCAGTGGGAGCCAAATGAATTTGGGGGAGATGGAAACCTGGAAGCGATTGCCTTTATCAAAGAATTGAACGAAACCATCTTCCGTGACTTCCCCGATGTACAGACGATTGCTGAAGAAGCCACCGATTGGCCGGGTGTAAGTAAGCCCACTTTTGGTGACGGACTCGGATTTGGTATGAAGTGGATGATGGGGTGGATGCACGATACATTGAAGTACTTTAAACAGGATCCATTATACCGCCAACACCAACAGGATCAGTTCGCTTTCAGCATGATGTACTATTATGATGAGAATTTTATGTTACCTCTCAGTCATGATGAAGTAGTGCACGGGAAAAGCCCAATGCTCTATAAAATGCCCGGCGATGAGTGGCAGAAATTTGCTAATCTCCGGTTGATGTACAGCTACATGTTTACCCATCCGGGCGGCAAGTTATTGTTCATGGGAAATGAATATGGTGCCACCAGCGAGTGGAATTACAAAACAGAATTGCAATGGGAATTGCTTGAATTTGCGCCGCATAAAGGGGCAAGGGAATGTGTAAAAGATCTTTGTCACTTGCTGAAATCGGAGCCGGCATTGTACGAGAACCAGTTCAACCAGTTTGGGTTTGAATGGATCGATCTCAATCATCGAAGCGAGTCGGTGATCGTGTATCGTCGAAAAGGCAAAAATCCGGAGGATGATATTTTGGTGGTGCTGAACATGACGCCGGTTGTACGTTCCGACTGGAAAATTCATGTGCAACACAAGCAGGAGTGGAAAGAACTTTTTAACAGCAACGATTCCAAATACTGGGGAACCGGAGATATCGCAAATCCTGAAATTGGCGTTCGGGTGGTAGATGGGCAAGCCGGCTGGTACGAGTTGAATGTGAACCTGCCAGCCCTGTCGGCAATTTTACTAAGGTAAATCACCTAAAAATGTAAAATATGGCAGGGTTTATGCTCGTAGAACTACTCTTGTCTTTAAATTTAATATGCCTAATTTTACACGAATCCAAAATACAAATCCAATGAAAACCCGGTTATTCATCACCGCAACTATTTTACTACTCTCATACGGTTCGTTTGCACAGAACCGTGACAGTTCCAACGCAGTTTTACAAAGAGCGATCATCGCTAAACAGGAAAGACGCATGCAACTTGCAATGAACCTGTTTGAACAGGCTGTGAAATGGGATACCAGCAATGTGGAAGCTTTGAAATCAATGGGCGAGTGGGGCATTGAGAGCCGCAACTACCGTCAGGCAGTTGAAGCATTCACCCGCTGGCATAATCTGGAACCAAACAATGAATCAACATTTCAGCAATTGGCCAATCTGTATTTCAACATGGGCCGCTACCAGGATGCATTGAACTTTACTGCAAAATGGGAGAAGGCGCATAAGGATAAACCAATGCACTATATCACCGGTATGTGCAATTACTATCTGGAAGATTATCCGCAGGCAATTAATCGCTTGTTACATGCAATGGAAACAGATACATCAAACCCTGTTTTGTTTTACACACTTGGCAGAAGCTATTTAGAAATGGAGCGTTACAAGCAAGCCATTCCGTATTATCAGAAAGCAGCGAATGCAGATCCGAAAAATGCACGTTATGTATTTGAAATGGCGATGGTGTATTATGCCATTCCTGATGATAAAAATGCAATTGCCATGTTTGAACTGGCAGCACAGCGTGGCTGGGCACAGAACGCTGATTTTTTCGAAAGTGTAGCTTATTGCTATATGAATCTTGGAAATTTTGCAAAGTCAACCGAATACCTTGAGAAATCAATTGAGAAACGTCCACATAGTCAAACTGTACGATATGCTTTGGCAGAATCGCAATACAAGGGTGGCCGCTATCAAGATGCCATCAATAATTGGGACATGGTTTTGCAGACCGATAATAAAAATGCACGTGCATTGTATATGATCGGTATGGCCTATCAAAAAATGGGACAGAAGGATAAAGGCATGGCACTTTGCGATAAAGCCATTGAAATGGATCCATCATTGAACAGTCTGAAACAGAAAAAAATGGACATGGGCATGTAATGCCTGTTTCGCTTTATGATAGTTGAAAGGGCTGCAATTTATTGCGGCCCTTTCCTTTTACACAATTGTGGATAGTTGAATGTCTGTTCAAACATTATTTTTTCAATAAATTTGCCGCTATGGCTGATGTTAAGCAGGTACGTGTTGCAATTCTTGATTTGTATGAGGGGCATGTGAACCAGGGCATGCGTTGTATCCGGGAAATACTCAACCTGTTTGCCGATCATTATCATCTTCAATTAATATGGGATGAATTTGATGTACGCCGCAAAAACGAAGTGCCCGATCTCAGCTACGATGTATTTATTTCTTCAGGCGGCCCGGGTAGTCCATTGGAAAGTGAAGGGATGGAATGGGAGAACACGTTTTTCAATTGGATATCACAGGTGAAAATGTGGAATGAGAATCCGCTGCAAGAACAAAAGAAGCATGTGTTTTTTATTTGTCATTCCTTTCAGTTGGCTTGTCGTTATTTCAAAATCGGAAATGTATGTGCTCGTAAGTCAACTGCGTTCGGTGTGTTTCCTGTTCATTTTATTTCCGGTGCTGAGGAAGAAGCTGTGTTTAATGGATTACGAGATCCATTCTATGCAGTTGACAGCCGTGATTACCAGGTTGTACAACCCGATCATAAACAACTGAAGCAAATTGGTGCAACCTTGTTATGCATTGAAAAAGAGCGGCCGCATGTTCCGTTTGAACGGGCTATTATGGGTGTGCGTTTCAATCAATACATGATCGGTACACAGTTTCATCCCGAAGCAGATGCTGTTGGTATGAGCATGTATCTGCAAACAGAAGAGAAACGTAAAACAGTGATCGATAACTACGGGTTTGATAAATGGAAGAGTATGATCGAACATCTTGATGATCCCGATAAAATTCTTTTCACCTATTCGCACATACTGCCGAATTTTTTACATCATGCTGTGCTTTCTGAAGATTCGGTTGCAGTATAAATTCTTTCGATGAAATAGAAAAAGGATTTCCAAACTTGTGGTAACCTGTTAAATTGCAAGCAATCTTCAACAACGTTGGCAACCCTGAAAAAATCCGCTACATTTAGTCTACAAAATTTCTCCTATGGTTTCCTCACTCCGCAAGTCTTTCAATTCCAATTTCACAGTTGAAAAATATGAGGCGTTCTTACAAGACCTGCATAGTAAACATCCGGGTGATATTGAGTTTCGGGTAAGCGAAACACCGGTGTTTGTTGATAAAGCGTTCAAACAAAAAATGATCGATGCATGCGAACGCATTGTTGATGTGATTTGCGATGAAAAATTTCTTGCACTTACAGAACGGTCCATTCCTGCTGGTGAAAAAGTGCCGAATGAAAATAAACAAGCACATATGATCGCTTTCGATTTTGGTGTTTGTATTAACGAGGAAGGCGAACTGGAGCCACAACTGATCGAGATGCAGGGCTTTCCAACATTGTTTGGTTTTCAGGTGTATTATCCGGAAGTAGTTGAGCGGCATTTCCCGATCCCATCAAACTACAGTCAATACCTAAGCGGGTATAGTAAAGAGAGTTATATTGAAATGCTGCAAAAACTGCTTATTGGAAATTTGCCAAAAGAGAATGTAGTATTGCTGGAGATAAAACCCGAAGAACAAAAAACACGTATTGATTTTTCCTGCACTAAAGATTATACAGGTATTGAAGTTGTTTGCTTAACCAAGCTGATCCAGGAAGGAAGAAATTTATACTATTTAAAAGATGGTGTAAAAACAGCGATCAAACGTATTTACAACCGTATCATTTTTGACGACCTCAAAGCAAACAAAGAAAAGCTGGGCGCCGTAGTTGATATTACGCAGGATCTTGATGTGGAATGGGTACCACATCCCAACTGGTTCTATCGCATCAGCAAGTTTACACTACCGTTTATTGATCATCCATATGTACCTGAAACATTTTTTCTTAATGAAATAAAACAACTGCCTGCTGATTTGTCGAACTATGTATTAAAGCCATTGTTTTCATTTGCAGGACAAGGTGTGATCATTGATGTTGCACAGGAAGATATTGATGCGATTCAAGACCCTGAGAATTTTATTCTGCAACGCAAAGTAAAATATGCCGATGTGGTAGAAACGCCTGATGAGCCAGCGAAAGTAGAGATCCGCATGATGTATGTGTGGCCCGATGGAGATGCACGACCACATGCAGCCATCAATCTTGCACGTATGAGCAAAGGAAAAATGATTGGGGTGCGGTATAACAAAGACAAAACCTGGGTAGGAGGTAGTGTAGCGTTTATGGAAAAGTAAAAAGCCATCAACACATTTGCTTGATGGCTTTCATTTTGTTTTTTATGAAATCAGATGCCGCTCAAAAACTGTCCTCCAATGTAATCTACCACGGAAGTAAAGTTTTTGGTTTCTTCATATACTTTTAATTGTCTGTCGGCACCGGTGCCATTCTCCATCATTACAGGAATATAGTTGATGGCAGCACGGCAGCCTAATTCATCTACCACATCATCTACAAAGTCGAGCAATTCATAGATCAATGCACGTGTATTGGTTTCTTCCTCTTTACCGAAATCAATTAAGTAACCATCAATTCCATAACGGCTGGCACGCCATTTATTTTCATTAATAAGTGCCCGTTGGTATTGAATGAAATTCATATTCGTATTCCGCAGCTTGTACAGCTTGGCAGTAATTGCCTGGAACAAACCAGTGATCGCAATGGTTTCCATCACCGTCATCGGTACATCACAAATACGAAATTCTATGGTATTGAAGAAAGGGTGTACACGCAGATCCCACCAGATCTTTTTTGCATTGTCGATACAATTTGTTTTGATCAATAGCGAAACATAATTTTCGTAGGCTTCAATGCTGTCGAAATATTCAGGTATGCCGGTGCGGGGAAATTTATCAAATACTTTTGTGCGGAACGATTTGTAACCGGTCATTCGTCCTTCCCAGAAAGGGGAGTTGGTACTGAGAGCATACACATGCGGCAAAAAATAACGTGCAGAGTTGGCTAAGTGAATCGCCATCTTTCTGTTTTCAATTCCAACATGTACATGCAAACCAAAAATAAGATTGCTTCGTGCTGCTTCCTGCAATTCATTTACAATTTGATTGTAACGAACATGATCGGTGATCAACTGATCCTGCCAATGACTGAAGGGATGAGTACCACTTGCACCAACCGCCAGTCCAATATTACCTGCAATACCGCTGATGGTTTTTCGTAATAGAGAAACATCGGTAAATGCCTCATCAATATCACGACAGATGTCGGTCCCTACTTCCACCACTGCCTGATGCATTTCAGCTTTCACTTTATCCTTGATCACTTTCTGTCCTTCATTAACGATCTTTTGTTCATGGCTTTTCAATTCCCTTGTTGCGGGGTCGAATACCATGTATTCTTCTTCTACACCTAATGTGAATTGTTTATAATTTATATTGCCCATTTGTTTCCTTCAATTAATTGTATTAATACAACGGCTGTTTATTTGCACCACGTACTACATACTCGCCCCAGGTTAAATTGTCAGCTCCGTCTTTTTGTTCAAGTGCACGTTCAATTGCATAGGATGCCGATGCCTCCACTACCCAATCAAAATTTTCCTGTCCAACACTTGCAAGGTCTGCATCAGGAGCGGGGTTGCAGAAATCAATCGCATAAGGCACGCCATCACGTAAGGCAAGTTCAACAGTATTGAAATCATAGCCGAGATAATTGTTGATGCGAAGTACGATCTCCGTCATCATCTTTAGTTTTTCTGCTGATGGTTGAAAATCGGCAACATAACGTAAGTGATGCGGATTACGTGGCTCATAACTCATGATACGTACATGCTTACGGCCAATGCAATAGCAACGGTAATATTCTTCAAACACAATTTCTTCCTGCAGCAACATCACCAATTGTCCGGTTTCTGCATGCTTTTCAAAAAACTCTTCAGCACTACGGAGTTTGTATACATTTTTCCAGCCGCCGCCTGCATACGGTTTCATGTAAGCCGGAAAACCAATATAGTTGAACATTCCTTCCCAGTCCATTGGAAAGGCAAGGTTGCTGAACGATTCATCACCTGTATCATCGGGTGTATCTTTTGAAGGAAGGATCACCGTCTTCGGAACAGGAACGTCAATTTTTGTTGCAAGGCAGTTGTTGAAAAACTTATCATCGGCACTCCACCAAAACGGATTGTTGATCACAGCAGTTCCTGTAATGGCTTCGTTCTTTAAATAAGCACGGTAGTGTGGTACATCCTGCGATATACGATCAATGATCACTGCATATCCATTGTTTACACCTTGTACCACTTTGTCGATACGTACAGGTTCCGCCATTATTCCCGGGATATTTTTACTGTTTATCCGTTCAACAAAAGCTTGTGGAAACGAGCGTTCTTTACCGTGTAAAATGCCGATCTTTTTCATGATGCAATTATTTAAGATTGAGATGAATGATTGTTGCTGACGAACTCCGGTTGATTTTTGCATTAATATAGTACACAATTCCCGAAGAATGCTGCACTTATGAAAAATATTTTCACTTCATTTTCTTATTTTTGATGTTATGCTTATGGAGAAAAGGATGCGTATCGTTGTGGAAAATGAAGAAATATATTCCGTACATCTGGATCGTGATGTGAAGCTGGATATTTATCTGCCTACGCATGTCTTAAAACCGGAAACTATCAATCTGCTGCTGATCAATGATGGGCAGGATCTTCCAAAAATGCCATTTGCTGAAATTCTGGGTGATCTGTATCAACAAGATAAGATCGAGCCTCTTCTGTGTGTAGGTATTCATTGTGGTACCGAACGTAAAATGGAATATGGAATTGCCAGTCAGCCCGATTACCTGGGCCGTGGCGCAAGAGCAGCCGATTATACCAGTTTTATTTTTGAAGAGCTGTTGCCTTTTTTACACCGGCAGTACAACATTGTTCAGTTTAAAGAAAAAGCATTTGCAGGATTTTCATTGGGCGGTTTGATGGCACTCGATCTTGTATGGAACAATCCCGAAGCTTTCAGCAAGGTTGGAGTTTTTTCAGGTTCATTATGGTGGCGGCAAAAAGCATACGATGATGGGTACACAGATGAAGCCGATCGCATTATGCACAACCAGGTAAGAGATGGCATTGCATCACCAGGCTTACAGTTCTTTTTTCAAACCGGATTATTAGATGAAAAACTTGATCGCAACAACAATGGTGTGATCGATTCCATTGATGATGCTTTAGACCTGATCAGCGAATTAAAAAAGAAAGGATATGCTGATAGTGCTATCCGTTATGTTGAGCTTGCAGATGGCGGTCACGATGTGCCAACCTGGGCCAAAGCGTTCCCTGACTTTTTGAAATGGGGATGGGGGAAATAATCTGCTTAACGATCTTCTGATAAATAAAAGAACCGGTTCATTTGAACCGGTTCTTTTTGTATAAGGTCTGAATATATTAGAAAATATAACGAAGACCAAGCTGTGCGCCCCATACACTTGTAACACTTCTGTTCAACTGGAACGGAGTTGTTGGGAGACGACCACTAACAACTTGCATTGTATATCTGGGTGCGCCTGTAGTTGGATCAACACTGTTAAACACTAATGGAGTTACATTATTTGTGTTACCAGAGTAATTATTGTAACGTACACCCCAGTTTTTGTTTAGCATGTTAGCAAAGTTCAACACATCAGCCTGTAAACGGAAAGTGTGTTTGCGGTTGCCAATATTAAAACTGAAGTCTTGCTGAACCTGAAGGTTCACATTGTGTACCCATGGTAACAATGCTTCATTCCTGTTTGTATATCCACCTCTTCTGTTTTTTAATGAGCTGTTCTCAATAAATTGATTGAAAGCATCCCATTGTTGTTGTGCAGTAAATGGTGTAGATCCGGTAATTGGAACGAAAATAATTTCGCTTTGATTACGTGGGATGTACATCAAATCAGCTGCGTTACCATCACCATTCATATCATTCTGGTACACGTAGCTGAAGTTACCCTGAGGAGAGCCTTCATAGAAAAGTGTTACAGTTGTTGACAATGCCTTCAGGTATTTGAATGTATAACCTGTTGAAGCAATAAAACGATGCGGGATCGCATTATTTGCCCAGCCTTGCTGCAAATCATTTTGAGTGGTAGTAGTGGCTGTGCTGTTCCAAACTGATGCTGCTGTTGAGCCAGGGTTGCTGGTAACATCAAACATAGCCGTATAGGTGTACGCTGCTGTTGCAAAGAAGCCCTTGCTGAAACTTTTTGTCAACTGTGCTGATAATTGTAAACCACCACCTTTGTTTGTGTTTTCAAGTACAATTGCAGTGGGTAAAGAAGGGTAAAGACGACGTAATGCCAAAGCTGGTGCACCATTACCTGTTAACGAATAACGGGGGCGTGTGTCAACACCATTAAACCTGGTATCTGGAGCTTTCTCATTTGCATTGCGCATACGGATCGCATTTACATCTTTGTTGAAAATACCTTCAAATGTAACTGACCATCCACCACCTAAACGCTTGTCTGCTGCAATATTGAGACGTGCAACCTGAGGAAATTTAAAGTTTGGATCAACCAGTACAGGAGATGCGCCAGATGGCAAAGGACCACCAGCAGTTGAAGGAAACTGATTGCGATATGCGGTTGGATCAGGGTTAAAAGTAATACCTGCTAATTGAGCAGGAGTTGTAAGTGCTACGTTACCTTGGTACATCTGACTGTTAGATGGCATATTGGTAAGGAATACAAACGGGAAACGACCTGTAAATAAACCAACACCACCACGAACGATCAAACTCTTGTCGCCAACAGCATCCCAGCGGAAACCAACACGTGGACTGAATACTGGAGAAGCCTTCGGCCATTTGCCAGTACTATAATTTGTAGGGTTGCCATCAGCACCCGGGAATGTAAATGCTTTGATAGTTGGATTTTCCAATGGACTTTCAAGATAAATTGGAACATCCACACGCAAACCAACAGTCATTTTGAAGCGTTCGTTGAAGTTGATGTCGTCTTGTAAATAAGCTGCCAGCTGACCGATTTTCATCTCCGCAGAATACACACCACCATTGCCATCTGTTTTATCAGGAACAAGCGAATAAGTGTAGGTGTACGCAACCGGAGTTGCGTTATTATAGAAATCGTTCAGGTCACGAAACGCATAGTAGCTTTGTGAACCCGCCATAAACATATTTCCAACAAATTGTTGCTCGTAATTAACACCTGCGGTGAGGGTATGACGACCAACAAAATATTTAAAGTTGTTGGTAATATTAAAAATACGGTTGGTTACATCGTTGTTATTTGAATATGGTTCACGTCCAAAGCTGATATAGTTGTTGCCGGCACCATCAAAAATATCAACAAACGGAAACAACGTACTTGGTGTTGTTCTGGTTGTTTTATTTAATGTAAATGTTGCCAATAACTGGTTGGACCATTTGCCACCTTTTGAACTGTTGATTTCTACTGCACCTGTGCGTACAATATTTCGAAATGCATAGATCGAATTTTCGTAAGACATTGCAAACTGTCCAAAGCGGCTTTGTGGCAAGTTTGTTCTTGTGCCTGAACCTCCCGGAACAGTATAGTTCGGGTTGTTTGGCATTGACGTAGCATTGGTAATGATATCCTGATCACCAACCATTTCATTATAACGTGCAGTTAATTTGTGCACTTTGCTGATGTTCCAGTCGATACGGCCAAATACTTTGTAATTGGTTGTGGTAAAATTTGGGAAATTATCATAACCACCTGTTTGATATCCATATCTTCTGTTAAGCGTATCAGACAATGCTTTTAGATCAGTTGCCAATACACGTGAAATATTATTAGCGCCCGATCCACCTGTAGGAGTCCATGTTATACCAGGGCGAGTTTCAACTTCATATTCACCACCCGCAAAGAAGAATAATTTATTCTCAATGATCGGTCCGCCAACAGTTAAACCATAAATATTATTCGTACGCTTTGTTTGGTCAGGGAGTTTTGTAGATGCCACTTTCGTTCCGTTGAATTTTTCATTACGGTATAAAGTATAGGCACTTCCTTTAAAAGTATTGGTACCGCTTTTTGTTACAACGTTAATACCAGCACCCGTAAAGTTACCTTGCCAAACATCAAACGGAGAAACATTTACAGAGATCTCATCAATTACATCTAAAGAAATTGGTTGGTTACCTCCACCTGGTAGTGGATCGTTACTCAAACCAAAATTATTATTCAGGTTTGCACCATCGATTTGAATGTTATTATAACGGGCATCACGACCTGCAAAACTGTTACCGTTTGCCTGTGGAGTTAAACGTGTAAAATCTGCGACAGACCGGTTTATGGAAGGAATTGTTGTAATTAACCTGTTATTGATACTTGTTGAGGTACCTGTTTTTTCAATTGCAGCACGTCTGCCTCCGGTAACTACAACTTCAGCAATCTGCTTCACATCTTCGCTCATATCAACACGAATATCATATGGCTCACCAAGTGCGAGGCTGAAACCTTCAACTTCGTAAGCTTTCTGACCAACATACTCTACTTTCAATTTGTAAGGTCCGCCAATTCTTGCGTTGGGAATATTGAATATCCCACCTTTTTTGGAAACGGTAGAATAAGTAGTTCCTGTAGGAAGATGGGTTGCAGTAATAGTAGCACCTTCTAATTCGGCACCAGCTTTGTCTTTTACAGAACCTGAAATACTACTGGTTGTTACCTGTGCACCAACAGCAAGGGTAACAAATGTAGCCATCATCACAAAGAGCAGTTTTTTGATTTTTAGCATACTTTTTAGTTTTACGAGTGCAAATAAACGATAAACTTACCTTCAAATATCAAAGAAATATTAACATTTCGTAAAGAAGACAGGACTGTTCACCAACTTGCTGCAATTTCATTTGATTCGTTTCAACAGATGTGAATCAATTGTGGATAGACTTCAGTTTTCAGCTAACTTTGCGGCTTAAAACTGAGAGATGCTTCATTCTATTGAAAGTGCTATTGAAGATATTCGTTTGGGAAAGATGGTGATCGTGGTGGATGATGAAGACCGTGAAAATGAAGGTGATTTTATTATTGCTGCCCGCCACGCAACGCCGGAAGTGATCAATTTTATGAGCAAGAACGGCAGAGGGCTGATTTGCGCTGCCCTTACGGATGAACGTTGTCGTGAATTACAACTGGATGCGATGGTTTCGTCCAATACATCACTACATGAAACGGCCTTTACCATTTCTGTTGACTTGATCGGACAGGGAACCAGCACCGGCATATCTGCACACGATCGCTCGAAAACAATTCTTGCCCTGATCAATAAAGACACCAGACCCGAAGACCTCGCTCGTCCGGGACATATTTTTCCTCTCCGTGCAAAACCAGGCGGCGTTTTACGCAGAACCGGGCACACAGAAGCAACGATCGATCTGGCTCGTTTAGCTGGTTTGGAACCTGCGGGCGTGTTGGTAGAAATTATGAATGAAGATGGAAGCATGGCCCGTTTACCTCAACTGGAATTGATCGCTGAAAAATTTGATGTGAAGATCATTTCGATCAAAGATTTGATCGAGTATCGATTGAAAACAGACTCATTAATTGAAGAAGTTGTACGGGTGGAAATGCCAACCGCCTTTGGGCATTTTCAATTGGTCGCATTCCGGGAAAAAGAAACCGCACAAGAGCATCTGGCGTTGATCAAAGGTGAATGGAAAGAGGGCGAACCTGTTTTGGTGCGTGTACATTCATCTTGTTTTACAGGCGATATTCTTGGATCGCTGCGTTGCGATTGTGGCGATCAGTTACATGGTGCCATGCAAATGGTTGAGAAGGAGGGGAAGGGTGTTGTGTTGTATATGAATCAGGAAGGTCGTGGTATTGGATTGCTGAATAAACTCAAAGCATATAAACTGCAGGAGCAGGGAATGGATACGGTGGAAGCAAATCTGCATCTTGGTTTACCTATGGATGCAAGAGATTATGGAGTTGGTGCGCAGATATTGCGTACACTTAATGTAACAAAGCTGAAACTTATCAGTAATAATCCAAAGAAACGGGCCGGCTTACTTGGGTATGGACTTGAAATTGTTGATACAGTGCCCATCAGCATTGCACCGAATGAATTCAATCAAAAATACCTGGAAACAAAACGGGATAAAATGGGACATAACATCCTGAAGTAATTAATCTCCTTTTTCAAAATCTTTTACATAGGAGAAACTGATACCTGCACGGTTACCGCTTCTCCATTGCACATCGTAAACGCTTCTGTAAAAGCCGATCAAACGAAGTTTACCATCTGGTGTGATTAACCACTCCAAGGTAAAATCGGGCGTAAGCTGGTTGTTGTTTTGAATAGGTGTGTTTTGTCCGGTGTTTACCAATACAGAACCACCTGCTTTCAATAATAATTTTCCATTTAATAAGCGACGGGTAATTCCAAATCGGCCAGTTCCCTGAAAGCCTTGTGTTTGCGCTTGCGAACCGGAAATAAGACCAGGCGTAAACGTTACATACGGATCCAGATTTAATTTATTGATGCCGGGTATATTGCGCAAAGCAACGCCTAAACCTGCCTGCACCTGCTGTGCAATAAATTCTGAAATAGTACCTGCTGCCGATGTAATTACACTACTGCCAATATTTGCAGCTGCACTCGATGAATTAGAACCACCTGATAAAAATTGATTGAAAAACAATAACGAAAATACCTGATTGTTTAATTCATTTGGATTGGAACGCATCCGTTCAAGCCCATTTACAGTAATGGGATTGTTTAAACACGGGTGCCCTGGTGGTAATTCGAAACGGAATGAAATAGATGGTTTGCTTAATGTGCCCGATAAATTACTTACTACAGTAATTGTACTTCGCTCATTACTGCTGCAACCACTTGCAAGATCTTCCGGTAACGCAATATTGTCGACAACATACTTTGCATCAATATTGATCTGAGCATCATATGGGTCGCCATTCCATTCTACGTAACCATTATTGATAAAAAAACGTTTCTTGATCAGTTTCTCCCAATTAAAAGTATAGAGTCCTTTTGTAATATTAAATCGTCCGCCCATACTTGTTCCGGTTCGGGAATTTACAATGATGTTCAGATTTCCTGATCCTTGACCTTGTATCACATCATTGGTTACTTCATCCAATATCAAATCAATTTTGGCAAGTGGGTTGGCAATTACATCCAGATCAACCAACATGTGCGACGTTTCTTTTACATTGGATTCCACCTTCATTTCCTTACCATACTTGCGGAATACAATAAAGTCGGCCGTGCCGGTTACCCGTGTATCGGATGTAGGAAGATAGATATGCGAACTGTCGGTTGGCTCTGCACGTAGTTTCAATACCATATCAGTTACAGGTCCACGAATTGACCCGCTTGCATCGGCCACTACATTTCCATAAAAAAGATCGTTGTCTTTCTTGGTGGTATTCAATACCTGGAAACCACGGGCTGCATTATTTGCACTGAACTGCATTGCAAACCCCATCTCCTTGAAAAACTGATGATACAGTTTTCCGGAAAAAGTTGCCGTGCGTTTAGCCGTGTCCGTGAGTATGATCTTACCAAAATCGATCTCGCCCTTCTTAAAGGCAATTTCAGTTCCTTCGTTCATAGAATAACGACACTTGGTATAGTCGAGTACAAACGAAGTATTATTGAGCTTTACATTGCCGATGAGATCAGGTTTAGATGCATTGCCGGTTATTTGAATAAGGCCGGATGCTTCCCCTTTCATATCCGTCATAATGATCGACAGATATTGCTGCAGAATACTCAGCTTTAAATATTTTGCATCCACCAGTTGATCGATCACCACATTGTTTGAATCTTTCAGATTGATCTTCCCCTTACTTGAAAATTCATAGGAAGGATTGTCTGAAATAATTTCTGTGTTGATGTCGCCTGTTTCAGCGCTGTAATTTCCTTTGATACTTACAAGGCCGATGGAGTCATTGTTAAAACGGAAACGTTCTGCTTTCAAATCAGCCTCTGCCTGTATTTTGCCGAATGGATTGATGATGTCCACCGTTCCTGTTACCTGTCCTTCCAATCGTGGATCTTTCAGGAAATAGGGGATAATGTCGCCCATTTGCACATTCTTCAATTCAACAACAAAATCTTCGTTGTTAGAGATACCTGAGAGTTTCGTGTATGCAACAATACTTTCGTTGCCGGAATTTAACTTGAAGCTTTCGGAGTGGATCATTTTTTTACCAATGAACAGATCACTTTTATCTTCAATGTTCCAAACCTTCTCATTAACGACGATGGTGGATGGTTGGAAAATAATTCCGATCCCTTCACGCTTTGTGCTGATGCGTGCATTTAAGTTCGCATCTTTCAGCGTTTGTGTAGCTCTGGTACGAATGCTTACAGATCCTGTATCGTTTGCTGCTATAACTTTAAATGTTGTTTGTGGTAAACTGATACTGTCGTTCAGTTTCACTTCCAGCATGGTGCCGTCAACATTCAGTTTATTATAATCGCCGGTTGCAATAATGTTTGCATCGTTAAATCCAATTTTATTGTATTGGAAAAACGGAACATTTGTTTTTAGGTTAAAGCTACTTTCATTTGTATTGATGCCGCCACTGATAGTACTGTTGTCAAAACCTTTTACGGGCAGCTCAAAAATGTCGATGAATTCTGCAATGTTTTTTGTTACTACATCGAATGTGAAATTCTGATTCTTTACAATTTTCGAAGGTCTCTGTATGTAGGAGGGAAAATAATTATGCAGGAACGAAAGTGTAGTGGTGGGTAAATCAAGAATATTAAAATCGCCACGTAAGGTTGCTTCAATTTCATTACTGCTGGCAGTTAACAATTTTTTACCTTCTGCATAAGCTGAAGAAAGTGTAAGGTAGTCGAACGATAATGTATCACCATCTTTTGTTAGTACAGCATTCTGTAAATTAGCTGTTCCTAAAAAGTCATCGATTGTTTTACCTTTGAAATCAAGTACAGCAAATGTTTTTAAACTGATATTTTTATTCAACAGCCCAAGCTCTTTAAAATTGATCTTATAAATATCGCCGCTCAGTTTATAAACAGGTGTGTCTGAATTAAAGTTAACAAGCCCTGTTAAGTTTACAATCAGGTTGCTGTCGTTTGCAACAAGCGATCCATCAAACTTCCTTTTTTCATAAATACCTTTAGCTGTAATGTTCCGGTAGGTGTAACCATTCAGATATATCGCTGCTATATTTCCGTCTACCTCAGCAAACAATGTTTTTGGATTAAAGCCACGACCTTTCAAAGAGCCATCCATTACAATGGTGCCTAATAAAGGATCATTCAAAAAAGTGCCTAATGCAAAACCATTTGTTTTAATTTTTCCTGAATAGATAGGTGCACTGCCGTCGGGAAGCTTGAGGTTAATATCAGTAACAACGTTTCCCAGGTTTGTTTCAATTGTTCCATAGGTAACAAAATCTTTAAAGAAGCCGGTATAATTACCGGTGAATTTGAAGTAACTGATCTTTGAAAGGGCAGGAACTGTTATCTTCCGCAGATCTGGATAAATTGATACCGCATCAGAATACGATGTTTGCAACCTGTTTGCTTTTAAATCAAGGAATGTACTATTGATATCAGGTAACCCATCCAATGTAAAATTCCCATCGAGTACTGTTTGCTTCAACGTAGTAATAACAACATCGGTACCTTTTAAATGATCAACCGTACCCCTTACTTTTCCTTTGATAGAGATGCGATCGTTCCAGTCTTTTAATTCAGGCGCAAAAAAAGCAATATCATCGCTATGTAATTCGCTGTCTTCAAATCTTCCGTCCATCCGCACATGGGTTATGAATTCACTCATGTCGTGACCAAATTGTTCAAACCGAAAAGCAAAATAATTTTTAAGCAAACTTTTATTGGTGCGTACAAGCAGGTCGGTGAATTCCATTGCACTCGAATGAAATGTAAAATCCGATCTCAGCTCCTTCACTTCAAAACCACTTCTTTCTTTTGCTTTCAGTTGAATTTTAGCGGTGAGTGTATCGCCAATGTAAAGAAGGTTGGTAAATGTGCCGGTGATATTTTTAAAATGTACGTGGGCTCCATCAAAGTAGGCAAGTGGTTCCCGTTCTGTATATCGATCACTTCTGAATTCTGCATCTTTCAGGTTGATCACATTGGCTTTTATAATCCAGCCCGATTGTTTTAAGCCGGCTACAATTTCATCGGTGTGATAAGCGCTGTCGGGCTTTGGTTTACTCTTTATCTTTTTGCCGGTATAATTCGAAATAGAAAAATAGGGTGATGTAATATCAACATCGGCCACATCAATTATTTTCTTTCGTAGATCAAAGGCTTTAAAATCAAGTTTCAGATAGTGCAGGTTGCCCTGAATGGTTTGCCCAAGCCATTCATCTTTCTGGATCAAGGTGATTTGCTTCAGTTCAATGTTTGAAAGTCTCAGATCAGTTTGTTGCTTGGTTGTGTCTTTGGTGGAAGCGGGTGCCGAAAAATAATCAATCAGGAATTGGTAGTTCCATACACTATCACTGCGATGGAGATAGATCTTTGTTTGTTCCAGGGAAATATAACTCAGCTCAATTTTATCACGGAGAAAAAACCAGTCACTTACATTTACACCGCCCCGGCCAATATAAGCCAGCGTATCTTTGTTCCGATCTTTCACCAACACACCTTCCAGCAACACTTTATTGAAAAGGGAAAACTCTACATGTTTTACCGTTACCTCTGTCTTTAATTCATGCGAAAGCCATTTGGCTGCTTTTCGTGATAACCAGTTTTGTACGGGAGTTAACTGAACAAGAAACCATACTGTGATCAACAGCAGTAACAAGACTAAGAGAATGCGGGATAGTATTTTAAGTACTTTTCGTGCCAAGGTATTTGATGTGTAAAAATAACCATTCGGCACCTATCAGCCAATTCAATGCCAGTCTTAACAAAACAAAAAGACAAAACAGTAAATTATACAAGCTTTGCAATTAATTATGAAACCCCGTTAGTGAAGAATTTCCTGTACATGCTTTTTGATGTTGGAAGCAATTTTTTCCATTGGAAGATCGTTGGCATCTATTCCAAACGGATCTTCAATTTCTTCCGCCACCAGTTCAAGACTTGCCAACACGTAAAACACAAAGGTTACAACTGGTATTACATAGTAGCCCATACTGAAAACATAACCAAATGGTAAGGTCATTACATAAATGAAGATGAATTTCTTGATAAATACGCTGTACGAAAAGGGGATAGGTGTATTCTTGATCCGCTCACAGGCACCGCATATATCCGTAAATGATTTCAATTCTTCATTCAAAATGATCAATTCGTCGCCGGTAATTTTTCCCTGCTGATGAAGGTGATAAGCCCGGTTAAACAACTGGGATGCTACCTGGTTAGGGATGTGTTTACCCTGATCGATTTTTGCCAGAATATGCCCATGGTCATCTTCATCAAACAAGGCTGTTTTGGTTGATTCCTGTTGAAGATGGTTCAAGAGGCTGTATGCAAAAAAAGGAATACTGGTGCTGAAAAAAGTACGGTTGTTCTTATCATCTGCTTTCAAAATGGCTGAGAGCTTAATGGCCAGGTTGCGGCTGTTGTTTACTAAAGCGCCCCATAGTTTACGTCCTTCCCACCAACGATCGTAGGCAGTGTTAGTACGAAATACCAGCAGCATTGAGATCGCAAAGCCCATAAGGCTATGCATAAGAGGTATGTTTTTTACATGGCTGTTGTCGGATAGTTTCAGCACTTCCTGTTCGAGTACAGCAATGAGTGCAGAGTAAACAGCAATGCCCAGTAAAAGAGGGGAGAGTTTACGAATGGTATCCGACTTATGTAAACGGAATATAAACGTGAACCACTCTTTCGGATTATACCTGATCATAAATGATGGTCGGAGATTAAGTTATGAGGTGTAAAGGTCTTATTTTTTCTTACCAAACCAATAGCCTACACCTGCACTGATGGTATGAAATCTGATGCTTGGTCCGCCATCCCGGTTCATCATATTGCTTAGGCCGAATGCATAGTCAACCAACAGGCGCAAACCATTGGTTGTTTCGTAACCTAAACCACTGTGCCAGCTTGCATCATATTGTCCATAATCCTGGAATCCATATTTCAACTTTCCTTTTATGGGCGTACCATTCTGATCTTGCTTTACCTGCTTACCGCCAACACCGAAACCAAGCGATGGCCCGATCATTACGAACATGGTGTTTTCATTTTTGTCTGGATGTTTGAAATCAATCTGTACAACAGGCATTACACGGATCTGCAATTCTGTTACTTTGCTTAATTCATTTGCAGGGAGTGTTTTTGCTTTCATGCCACGGTAATTGAAATCGATCTGTGGTGCAAAAAACAAGCGATTGTCAAAAGGTATCTTCATCATTACACCTGCATAACCGCCATGAGCGCCTTCTGTTTCGGCAGCTGTGTAGGATACAAGCGAATAGTTGTATCCGCCTTTAATTCCATAATAGATTTTACCAAGTGATTGGGAAGAAGCAGAGGCAACAAAAAGGGTACATGCTGTAAGCAGGAAAAAGAATGATCTCATCTGTTTGTATTTGTTTAAATGATTGTCGATGTGTTTAAAACTGCTCAATCAATTGAGCCAGTTTTTCAAGATCGGATCTTAAATGGAGGGCATTCACAACGACTCTGTTTACAGGATCGCTTTCAGGATGAGGATAGGAGAAGGAAGAGATGATCGTATGGTTTTGGAGCAGGTAAGGGGCGATCCCTTTTTTTGCCAGCACAAACACAGGCGTTCCTTCATTGGCCACAAATGTATTGTTTGTTGTCAGCTTTTGCAAGTAATCTATGTTTTGAAGCAAAATTTCCCGTTGTTGCTGAAACAAATGCCCCGCATGCAGCCATGCAAACGCCAATGAAGGCATGAGCGGTGTGCTGGTGGCATAATTCACATGCCGGCGAACAGCGCTTAACCATTTACGTGAGCCGCAGACAGCGCCTCCGTTGATATGAAAGGCTTTAGATAAAGAGAAGTTGAGTAATAATTCAACGGAATAGGGCAGTTGCAAGAATGAGCGGATACCTTCGCCTTTTTCACCCAACCAGCCAATACCATGCGAATCGTCGATGATGAGTGTGATGTTGAAGGTGGCCGGTGTTGTTTTTAAAAAAGAAAAATCGTTTACACGACCAGGTGTTGGATTGATGCTATCTGCCACCAATCCGAACTGAAATTCATTTGCAGCAGCACGTTCAGTTAAAAAATCGGTCCAGCTTTGTTCTGCCGGTATTTGTTTTAATCCATCTAATGCAGTTGAAGCAGGGTGGGTATGGTGCAGATAGTACACATTCATTTTTTCCTTCACCACTTCTACTGCTGTACGTGCCGATAAGAAGCCGGAAGAGAAACAAGCGGCTTCTTCCGTATTCGTATAATTGGCCAAAGCTTCTTCCGTATTAGCATACAGATCAAGTGCTGTGTTGGAAATTCGGGAAGAAGGATAAACAACACCGTATTGATCAATTCCTTTTTTTACCAGATCAGTAAATGCCGGCAACATACCCAACCCCAAATAAGAATACCCGGAAAAGAAATGATATTCCTTTCCATCGATCATTGTAGTGCGGCCGGGTATTTGCGAAAGAGTGATCATGTATCTTATTTCTTCATTTGCCGGTTAAATTCATCGGATGCTCCTTTTGGAATGGAAAGACTCAGCCATTCTTTGTTTTTTATCATCCGTCCAATAAAAACAATTTGTCCTACATGGTATGGATAATGCGCCATTTGGCGGTTGAGGGCATCCATCACCGTTAGTTCTTCGCTGCGGATGCTGATGGTTTTTAACAGATCATCTTCTGTAAGCTGATTTATTGCGTTCATGACACAAGCCCAACCATCTTCCCATTTTTTCAATAATTCTTCTTTGCTAAGTTGTTGTTCTTCAAATTCTGTATCACGGTTGCGCCATTCCTTTTCGCCGTCTTCGGTTAAAAAATTGGTGAAACGGCTTTTCATATTGCCAGCCATGTGCTGTATGATGATGGCGATGCTATTGCTCACTTCATTGGGCTGAAAATGAAAATCGGCTTCGCTCAGTTGTTCAAATGTTTTATCAGCCAGTTCTTTGTAATAACTGATGCGTTTGATGTAAGATGTGAGGAAGGCTGTTGCTATTGACATGTTATGAGTTAAAAGTTATGGGTTGTGAGTTGGCGTGTTAATCAAAATGTGTTTGTTTTATTTTTCCCCGATTGGCTATTGCCTGTTGTTTTTTGTATTTCGTACTTCTAACTTTTTACTTCGCACTTGTCAATATCCTTCTGCATGATCATCACCACGATTATCTGCAACGGCTTCAACTTTACCATTTACAATCTTAATCGCTTCAAACCGGCCGATATTATTTCGTTCTACAATTTTATAGCCCATCTCTTCCAGTTTTGTTCGTACGTCCATGGGAAATGCTTTTTCCACATACACAACATCGGGTAACCATTGGTGATGGAAGCGTGGTTTCCAAACCGCATCTTCCAAACTAAGATTGAATTCGAGTGTATTCAGTAACACTTGATAAACCTGCGTAGTGATCGTTGTACCTCCCGGCGTACCAAGCACCAAGTAAGGTTTACCATCTTTCAATACAATTGTTGGCGACATTGAACTCAACATGCGTTTGTTTGGCGCTATCGCATTGGTTTCTGTTCCCAATGCACCATACATATTAGGTACGCCGGGTTTAATACTGAAATCATCCATTTCATTATTCAATAAAAAACCTGCACCTCCTACAACGGTTCTGCTGCCATAGCCGCCATTGAGTGTAGTTGTTACTGCTACTGCATTACCCCATTGATCATACACACTGAGGTGTGTTGTTTCTTCACTTTGCGGATCTACATTGCCATGACCGGTTGTTTTACTGTTACCGGCTTTGTTCATGTCATAATCGCTCATGCGTTCCCGTAAGTACTCAGGTGAAGTAAGTTTTTTAACCGGCACTTTTACAAAATCACGATCGCCTAGAAATTCAGCACGGTCGGCATACGCACGGCGTTCAACTTCCACCATCAATTGCACGGCCTGCCATGAATGAAAACCATATTGTGCAATATTTCGTGGCTCCGTCATACCCATCATTTGTTGAATGAGTAAACCGCCGCTGCTAACGAGAGGCATACCGATAATGGTATAACCTTTATAGTTCGAAAGCATTGCTTCCCGCTTGGCAGCTTTATAATTCTTCAGGTCGGCCAATGAGATCATTCCACCACCACGTTTCATTTCAGCAACAATTAACCGGGCTGTTTCACCTTCATAAAATCCTTTTTGTCCTCCATCACGAATGCGTTTGAGTGTGTTTGCCAAATCTTTTTGTACTAATGTATCACCAGCTTTCCATCCACCATATTTAATGAACGCATGTTGTTTGCTGCTGTATCGAACAAACGATCCCATCGTAGCATTTAAGCTGCTTGCTTCTGATTCGGTAATTACAAACCCTTTTTCTGCCAGGTCAATGGCGGGTTGAATTAATTGTTTGAACGGAAGTTTTGCATAAGCATGCGTCGCAAACAATCCGGCAACGGTGCCGGGCACACCGGAAGCTAAATGTCCATTTTGACTGATTGAGGTTTGTGCATTCCCTTCTTTATCGAGATACATATCCCTGCTTGCAGCGGATGGTGCTTTTTCCCTGTAATCGAGTGCGATACTTTGTCCTTTACTTGTATGGCCCACTAAAAATCCACCGCCGCCAATATTTCCTGCGCCGGGATATACCACGGCCAAGGCCAACTGTGTAGCGATGGCTGCATCAAACGCATTTCCTCCTTTTTTTAAAATCATCACACCCACTTTACTCGCAAGCGGATGTGCAGTTACAACTGCTCCCTTTTGAACGGTTATTTTCTTTTCGATCGAGTAGTTGTATGGATTGATTTGTCCCTGCGTTTGGAGAACCAATAAAACAAGTAGAAAAGCAGGAATAAGCCTCATGTTGAAAATTTTACCGAAATTAATTTTTTACATCCAAACTCCGCTTATCTTCGACACGATTTAAACCAACTGTATGATAAGCGGCTGACTCCATGTTGGTCGCTTTTTTTAATTTGCACACATATTATAAATTATGAGAAAAATTGTATCCCTTCTGCTTGCAGTTTGTATTACTGCAGGCGCATTTGCTCAATTGCAAAGCCCCGAACAGTTTCTTGGTTATAAAGTTGGCTCCCGCTATACACCTCATTGGAAAGTGGTAAGCTATTTTCAGCATGTAGCAACCAATGCTCCGAAGATGGTGAAGCTGCAACAATATGGACAAACAAATGAAGGCCGTCCGTTGATGGTTGCGTTTATTTCTACTGAAGAAAACATGGGCAATCTGGAAGCGATCCGTGTAAACAATCTTCGCCTGGCCAATCTTACAAAAGATCGTGCTGCACCAAACGAAAATGCTCCGGCCATTGTGTGGATGAGTTATAATGTGCACGGTAATGAAACATCCAGCAGTGAAGCTGCTTTGTTGACTGTGTATGCAATGGCTGATCCATCCAATACAAAAACAAAAGAGTGGTTGAAAAATACAGTTGTGGTGATCGATCCTTGTATCAATCCGGATGGGCGTGACCGTTATGTAAACTGGTTTAACTCCGTTATAGGTACCAAAGCAAATCCACGAATGGATACACGTGAACACCGTGATCCATGGCCCGGTGGCAGAAGCAATCATTACAATTTTGATTTGAATCGTGACTGGGCCTGGCAAACACAGGTTGAAAGTCAGCAACGCATGAAACTCTACAATCAATGGATGCCGCAGATCCATGTTGATTTTCACGAGCAGGGAATTAACGAACCGTATTATTTTGCACCGGCTGCAGAACCGTTTCATGAAGTGATCACACAATGGCAACGTGATTTTCAAACTACCATCGGAAAAAATCATGCAAAATATTTTGATGCAAACGGTTGGTTGTATTTTACCAAGCTGCGTTTCGATTTGTTTTATCCGTCTTATGGTGATACCTATCCTACATACAATGGAGCAATTGGTATGACGTATGAGCAGGGTGGTGGTCCGGCCGGTGGAGCTGCAGCCTTAACAGAAGAAGGTGATACACTTACATTGTACGATCGTGCGATTCATCATTACACAACAGGCATCAGTACAGTTGAAATTTCATCGATCAACGCTAATAAACTTATAACTGAGTTCCGGAAATTTTTCAATAAAGGTGTAAGTACAGGTTTTGGTGATTATAAAACCTATGTGATCAAAAGCAATCCGAAAGATGCAGAAAAGATTCAGGCATTAACACAGTTACTCGATAAAAACGGAATAGAATACGGCAGTGGAAATGGTGCAGGAAAAGGATACAATTATTTTACCGGCAAGGAAGAAAGCTTCAGTATTTCCGGTAGTGATATTGTGGTAAGTGCATTTCAACCACGCTCTGCCATGGTGCAGGTATTGTTTGAGCCAAAATCAAAACTCAGCGATTCTGCCACTTATGATATTACGGCATGGAGTTTACCTTATGCATATGGATTGCAGGCGTTTGCTTCGAAGGAAAAGATCAATGCAGGTGCGTATCAAAAACCTGCGACTGTAAGCAATGCTGTAACTGATGCCTATGCGTATGTGATCAAATGGGAGGGTGTGCAAAGTGCAAAAGCTGCCGGTTTGCTATTACAAAAAGGAATTACCCTTCGTTATAGTGAAGTGCCGTTTGAAGTGAATGGACAAAAGTTTGATCGAGGCTCTATCATAATAATGAAAACAAGTAATAAATCAACAGGACCACAGTTGTGGAAACATGTTACGGATGCTGCCAACGCTGCGAACGTAAAAACTTATCCTGTTGCAACAGGTTTTGTAGACAATGGTGGTGATTTTGGAAGCGATCTTGTTACACCGTTGAAATTTAAAAAAGTTGTTCTGCTTACAGGCGAAGGAGTAAGTTCGTTGGGTGCCGGTGAGATCTGGCATTTCTTTGATAAAGAATTAGAGTACCCGGTATCGTTAGTATATGCAAATGATATCAGCCGTATTAACTGGCTGGAAACAGATGTGATCATTATGCCCGATGGCAACTATCGTTTTATGAGCGATAAAACATCTTCGGATCAATTGCGTGACTGGATCAGCAAAGGTGGAAAAGTGGTAGCACTCGAATCAGCTGTTGCAGCATTTGCCCGCCTTGATTGGAGTGGATTGAAGCCAAAGAAAGCGGACGAGCCAACCACAAAGGAAAAAGAAAAAGATCCCTATGCTCCGTTAACAATCTTTGAAAACCGTGAACGTGATTATGTACGCAACATCACTCCGGGTTCTATCTACAAAGTGGAATTGGATAATACGCATCCGTTGGCATTTGGTTATCCCAATTATTATTTCACCTTAAAAATGGATGATAATATTTACGACTTTATGAGTGGTGGCTGGAATGTAGGTGTTGTGAAGAAGGAAGGCCAATTGGCCGGTTTTGTTGGTTCAAGGTTGAAGGACCGTTTGAAAGATGGATTACTATTTGGCGCACAACCAATCGGTCGTGGTTCGATTGTATATATTACTGATGATATTGTATTCCGCAATTTCTGGGAGAATGGAAAGTTGATGCTGTGTAATGCGGTGTTCTTCTAAATAAATTGACGTCGAATAAAAAGAAACGCTCCGGATGTCCGGAGCGTTTCTTGTATAAATGCTATTCGATAATTTTTTCAAGGTAATACAAGTTGCCTTTCTGATCGATTCCCTGCACTACAAGTTTATACTTCTTTGTATAATCATTATTAAAAAAGCGGATGGTTGCTTTTCCGTTTTCGAATTTTACTTGCGGTTGCCAAAGCAGGGTAGTGCGTCGGTCTTCTGTATTGCGTAGTTCTGAACGTGAAAAATCAGGGTTGTAAAACTGTAACGGTATAGAGTAACCGGTAAGTTGGGATGCTTCAAATCCGGAACGGTTATAGTTTTTTCTGACAGTGTAAATCAAGACGCTTGGTCCTGGTCCCATCTGTCCGAGATGGAGGTTTGCGTTGCGGTTAACTTTTACAAGTACCACTTCATTGGGATTAATAAAGTTTAGTTCATCTGCTGAGATCGGTTGCTCATTGAGGTAGTAGCTGATCATGTCGCCACTCGCAAGACCCGAAGCAGGAGTGCCATCCATTCCTCCGATCTTTTCATAACCGGTATTAAATCGAAATCCAAAAAATTCCTGTTCGAATAACTGTGCAAAACTGATATACCCAAAATTTTGATCAGGTGCTTTTGTAAACTCCGATTCACGGAAGAGGTCCGAGGTTAATGTTTTGTTCAACGAGTCGAGACGTATTTCCTGTTTATTTTTTCCTTTCACAACGATCTCGGTAAGTTCTTTACCGAGTGCTGAAACACTGTAGTTTTTTACAAAATTATTGCTTGCGTCTTTTGCTGTGGTAAGTTCCTTGAATGCCGGGCGAAAGGAAGCAGGTGTAATTTTATTTCCAAGTGTATCAAGGTAGCCTGGCAGGAGTTCAAATTCCAGTTTGCTTTTTTTCTTTTCTTTATTTGTTGCCTGCAGATAAACCGATGCCTGTTTCCGGAAGTGAAGATCGTTAACGGCAAACGCACCTTTTTTGTCGAGCTTGGCAGTTGAAAAAATGGTACTTGAATCAGCTGCTTTGGTAATGATGTCGATCTTGCTCGAATCAAACTGCATACTTTCCTTGTCTTTTTTCACCGTACCTCTGATTGAAATTCCTGTTTCAAAAAAATAACGGAGATCGGGTTGTTTACCGGTGCTTACTTGTTGCCATGAAAAACGTGAGGGTTGTACGGTCAATAAAAGTGCATCCAGGTAAAGACTCTTCAATTCGGCAGAAAGCGGCGGGATATTATTTTGTACAAACCCCGGTTGTTTATTGTTCGAATGCAGTAACTGGTAAGCACGAATATCCGGATGACTGACAAACGAATAAGCAGGAAGGTCGGCCGGAATTATCGAAACAGAGAGTTCGGGTATCTCTGTGCCTGAATAATTCAGCTGCCATTTGTTTTTCCCTTTCGGTTCAAATGAAAGTGAATCTGTGGTTATTGTCAGATTTTTTGTTACGGGCATTTCAACCCAAACCCATCGTTCTGCGATCGGTTGAAGTTGACTGTTCAATGCAATTACCTGGAGCAGTCCTTCAGCTAATGTTTTCTTATTGATAATCGAAGCATTTTGTGCTTCATCGAAATTGAATGTTTGTGTAAATACTGTTTTGCCATATTGTTGTCCCACTACTGAAATCACTTTATTTTCATCCATAAATTTTTCCGAAGCATTTGCCTGTACGAAAATTTTTGAAGCTGATAAATTAGATACACTTAATGCCATTCCATTTTTTACAATCTCAGGAACAGGGAACGTTTGACGATTATTCAGATTAAGGCTTACCAATAAACTATATTTCTTTCCAGGCTCCGGAGTAAATTTCACAAGTCCTGTTCCGTTTTCGAATACAGCAGGTTTGCCAACTACTTTCTTTGTTTCATCTATCAAGTCTACTGTTACATCTGTTACAGGTACAGAATTAACATCCGTAATGCGAAAAGCCAGACTATTTTCTATCGATTCAACTAAACTTCCGCTCTCCGGAAAGAAGGTTACTTTAACAGCTGATGCAGGAAGATGGTAAGATTTACTCTGGTCTTTTTTCCCAAGGATAAATACAAACTGTTCGTTGATAGTTGTGGGCTCGTTCAGCATCCACAATGAATAGGAGCGGATGCGATAAATGCCTGTTGCCAGCGTATCGGGAACAAAGATATTTCCGGTAGCTGTTCCCTTTTCCGCTTTCCACATTGACTTTGCATAGATTTTTCCAGTTGCATCACTAAAGTCGGTATACACAACATTGCTGAGTACAACCGGCAGATCGTTCACCGTAAGATAGGTTTTGAACCACACCGTTTCACCGGGCTGATAAAATTGTTTGTCGGTATGCAAGAAACATTTTTCCGAGGGGTTCAATTCATGCAGTTGACGGATATTCGTAATGATCCGTGCAATGCCTGAATCATTTGCCTGACTGATTGCTATTTGATGAACAAATAAAAGGAAAAAAGAAAGTGCTACAATAGGTTTCACTGTTTTTTGTTTGAATGTAAAGTAAGAAAAAAACCTTCTATACAACTTGTATAGAAGGTTTTAACAATTTTACTAAATATGTTATTTGTTCCGGTACACGATTAACCCCGGTGCACGTAAACCCGTAGCGCCAACAAAACCTTTTGCGACAAGTGTAGCCGACATTTTATTGGCGGTGGTTACACTCAATGCAGTACCGATCACCGTATTGGTACCAGCCCATTTGATCTTGAATTGATTGGATGTGGTAGCTGCGGTAACACGTTTTAATTCAATGAACGGAGTAGCTCCTTTGAACCTGACATTTGAAAAGATCAAAGAATCAGTTGTATATGTATACACATCGATCGCCGGAGTTGCGCCTGGAGGGTTTGGAATGAGATTCACAAAACGGATACGATACGATGTATCGTTTTGTGGAATTTTGATATCATCTTCCAATACCAGAAAGCGATCACTTCTGCGTAATGAATCACAAAGGAACATACTGTAATATTTTTGCGATTCAAATGCAACAGGGGTTTGACGGAACAAAAAGGAATCCCTTGTAACAGCAGGTGGGGTGCCCAATGAAAGATTCACATCCAGATATCTTTTCGTTTTTGATTTTGAGATCAAATAATATTCCGGTGCAGCAGGAAAAGTTGAACCCACAGCAGTAGGCACACCTGTAAGTAATTCGCCGTTGTAAATAAACCGAAACGCAGCACTTGTTTGTCCTGAAAATGAAGGCTGCGCATAAGGATACGCATTCACAATTTTTACAAACGAATGCAGTTCGGAAGTTCCGGCCGTATAGCTGGCATTATAATCAGCCTCTTTTTCGCAAGAGAGCTGAACAAATGCAGCAGACAATATGATGAGTAATTTTTTCATTAAAAACTATTTAGTAGATCAGGAATTAAGGTTTAGAGAACCAAACTTCTTTGGTATGCCAGTCGAGTTGATCAGCACCCAAGCGTTTTAATTCCTCAATGTTCCAAACATATTCAGAATTAAAGCGGTAACGAACCCGATATACCAACGCACCGTTGTTATCGGGCCACAATACAGTACCGGATGGAGGGGTGAAGTCACGATATACTTGCTGGCCGTTACGCTGATCGGTATAATGATAACGACGCATATCTACCCATGTTTCGAGGGCACCATGTCCAAAAAGCGCAATGTATTTCTGCAACATAATATGTGAAAGTGTGAGATCATTTGCAGAAGACGGCACAACAGCGGTATTGGCGAGAAATGCATCTCTTACTGCTGGCGTAATAACATTGCTTGTCGGTACTCCTGCTGAGTAATCTGTCCGCAATAAATCAAAGTTCAGTTCAATAGCCTTACGGTAAGCTGTAAGCGCAGTTCCTTTATCATTTTTCAAAAAGGCCGCTTCCGCTTTCATGAATTGTACTTCACTGGCTGTAATAACAGGGATCGGGCTTGCGTTTCTGAAAATGTAACGGGCACGTGCATCGCTGAGAGGCGGCACCAACGAATCATAACGGGCACCCCAAAAACTTTCCGGACGATCGGCGGTATTTGTGATCGCAGTAACACCTGCATTCAGTGGTATTCCATTGAATTGCTCACTTTGTGACGAACGAATGAGGTACCATTTACGAGGATCATCAACACCCGCAAACGCTGTGTTGCTTCCTTTTAACAGGTTGGTAAAAAAAGCACTTTGGCGGATGGCAAAACCAGTTCCGAGGTTGTTGCGGAGCGGTCCCCAAAAACTATTATCAGCAGAAAGACCGGGGGTTGCCTGGAATCTGATTGTAGCGTTTTCGCTATTCGTTGCAATGGCACGATCAGCATAATAGATAACCGAGTCCGGTTTGTATTCAGCTTTGTTACTTAAATGGTGGTAGGAGCGGGCTAGAATTGCGTACACAAATTTTTTCCATTTGTTTACATCGCCGTTGTATAAAAAAGCATCTCCAACCGCAAGATTTTGTTGGCTTACACCACCGCCCGTTTTGTCAAGATTTCCCAACGCTTTAAAACATAGCTCTCTTACATATTTGTAAACGTCTTCTTCTTTATCGAACGTAAACGTAAGGAGGTTTGTATTCAAGGCATCTTTTAAAATTACTTCACCATGATAGTCTGTAAGCTGTAACCAGCTCCATGCAAAAATTGCCTGGCCCACACCTACGTAATCCCATTTTTCTTCTTCCTCCGCCCATTGCATCATTCGCATACAGTTCTGCCCGATATCATAATAATGGGTCCGCCAGATGGAACCTGCATTATCGCTTCCATCTACTACACCACCCATACGCTCATACGTGGTGCTTGAGTTGCGTGTAGCACTTACAGTGTAGCTTGCAAAACTTTGGATATACATAGATATAAAACGGGCATCACTCATCACTCCATGCCCTGCACTGTTACCTACCATCGATGAAATAATTGGTGGTAATAATGTTTCAACCGGCACTTTTACAGGGGCATTTGGGTTGAGATAAGCCTCGTCAATTTTTTTATTGCAGGAAGCATTGATACCTGAAATAAACAGAAGCGTTACAGCTATTTTATTGATTGATTTCATTTGATTCATTTTTCAGGGATTAAAAAGAAGTTCTGATTCCGACGTTTACACTTACGGGAACAGCGATGTTACCAAAGTCGAAACCTGATGCCCCTACACCTCTGGTGCCGGCAGTATTCCCATTCACTGCAGGATCGGCACCACTGTAATTGGTAATAAGGATAAGATCATTGCATGTTACAAAAGCGCTTAGTGTTTTTAATACCTTTTGTTTACTGATCATGCTGCTGAAATTATAGGAGAGGGTAATGTCTCTCAAACGCAACCAGTTGATGTTTTTTTCAATAAACTCTTCTTCCGGCATGGCGGTAAAATAGCTTTGTGAAAAGAACGGTGTAACAGCGATTGTATTCCTTGTTGGATTAGCTGTGTTTTGCAAACCATCCTGTAATACACCTTCGATAACTCGTGGTGTAAATCGATCGGCCGTTTTCAAACTGCGTCCTTGCAAGGTGAGGAACATATTGGTGCCGTTAAAAATATCACCACCTCTGCGCATATCCCATAACATCGTTAAAGAGAAATTTTTGTAGCGAAAACTATTATTAATTCCCAAGGTGTAATCCGGATTCCGATCTCCTTTTACTTTGAAAGCAGATTCGATGACAGGCAAACCGGTGGTAGGATTAATAAGAATCTGTCCGGCATTGTTCCGAAGGTAACCATATGATGTAATTGAGGTAGTAGGTCCCCCTTTGATTAAACCACCACGTGCATTGCCATACAACCATGTATCAGACACGTAAAACTCGGGAACATTGGCGGGTAAACTCAATACTTCATTTCGCATCCGGTTGAAATTTAGCCCAAGGTTCCAACGAAAATTCTGCGTTTGAACGGGTGTAATATTCGCTGCAACTTCAACACCGGTGTTGCGGGTAGAGCCAACATTCAATGTATTTAACACAAAGCCGGTGCCATAACTGGAACGAAATCCTTCAACGATCTGATCTGTATTCAATGTGTTATAATAGGTAATGTCAAGGTTCAGCCTGCTTTTGAACAATCGAAGTTCAGTACCTATTTCATAGGTCTGTTGTTTTTCCGGAACTAAGAATGGGTTCAGGTTTGAAAATCCATAAGCAAAACCATTTCCGCTGTTTCGTACATTTTGAAAAACAGACTGGTTGCTGTATGCGCCGTTCAAACGGGCAGTAAAGGCAAGGGAAGTACGCAGCTTCCAATAGTTGAGAATTTCGCTCTTTTTCAGTGATGGAAAGATATCGCTCATGATTAGTGATAAGCTTGCTCCGGGATAGTTGTAGTAACGACTTTCTTTAGGAAGGGTTGAGGCTGCTTCAAAACGGTGCGTGTAGCTGAGAAATGCAAGATTTTTATAGCTAATGGCCGCCTCTCCGAAATAAGCTATTTGGCGAACAATTACCTGATTATACTCACCCAGGTTGTTTCTGTTTAAACGGATACGTGTCAGAGGGTCTGTATTAGAGCTGTCTCTGCGGGTAGAATTTTCAAGGCGGGTGCCATATACTGCAAACATTTCTGTTTTATAATCCTGCCACATGGTTCCCAACATCAAGCGACCACTAAAGGCCCCAATTGTTTTTTTGAATGTAGCGTTGATCGTATGATTATACCCAAAATATCTTCTATAAAAATTATCTAACTGTCCACCTTGAGTGGCAGTTGTTAAAAACGATTGCTTATGTACTAAACGTGAACCCTCTGTTTGATAGGTGTCGTAACCAAAACGTCCCTGCAAACTTATCCATGGGGCAGGGTTAATGTTGATACCTAACGTATATGTATACCTGTTCGTAACATCCTGTGAGTTTACATACTTTGCGTTCCATAGAGGGTTGTCAATTTCAAGTAGTGGATCAGTAGCATAAGCCAATAACTTATTCCCGTTTCCATCTTCGATATTAGTTAAATCGAGTTCGTAAGGCCAGCGTAAAAGATTTAACAAGTAACTATTCGCACTTCGAAGTGGGCGTTTAAATTCGGTGCGTGCAAATGAAAAAGACGGTGTTACATCGATATATTTTCCGATTTTGGTGGTGTTACTGATCCTTGCATTGTATCGCTTATACTCATTATAAGGAACTGTTCCCTGAATATCATTTAAACTGCCACTAACTCTGAAGGAATAGTTTTTTTGACCAAATGCCAGACTCAGATTATGTGTTTGTGATACACCCGTTCTAAAAAACTTATCAATATTGTCATAAATTGAAGCCGTGCTTGGGTTTGGGTTTGGCGGCCCGAAATAAGTGAATGTTCGTTGCGGAGTACCGGCAGAACCACTCATAAAATTGTCTGTAACACTCGGTATACGTGTAATTTCAGAAAAGCGGACGCTGTTATCGTAATTAATATCCAGCTTTTTCCCAGTCGAGGCTTTTTTTGTTGTGATGATAATCGCACCTGAACTGGCCTGGCTTCCATACAATGCAGTTGCTTCAGGTCCTTTCAAAACAGTGATCGATTCTATGTCATTCGGGTTGATATCAGCGATACGATTGGTATAATCGTTATCCCGGTTAGGACGATCAAATGCAAGGCCTACAGTTCCAGCTCCACCACTTTCATTGATTGTTTGATTGTCCATGATGATACCATCAACTACAAACAACGGTTCATTACTCAATGCCATCGAGTTAAAACCTCTGATAACAATAGAAGAGGAGGCACCTGCTATCCCATTGGTAGGAGTAACCGTGATACCAGCAATACGTCCCTGTAAAGAGTTTACAAAGTTTTCCCGTTGTGTTTCCTGAATTTCTTTTCCGGTAACACCTTGGGTTGAATAACCAAGTTCACGTGGGTTACGTTTAATGTCCATAGCTGTAACAACTACTTCGCTTAACTGTTGCTTGTCGGCCGTTTCAACCAGGTTTAAATTTACACTTGTGTTGTCTCCAACAGTTACTTCTACACTTTTGTAACCAAGAAATGAGAATACAAGTGTTTGTCCTTTGTTTGCTCTGATTGTAAAAGCACCGGTTGTAGAGGTTGTGGTGCCAATTCTGCTTCCTTTTATTCGAACAGATACGCCTGGAAGTGGGGCGTTGTCGGCAGCATCCCGAATTACTCCTGTAATCGTTTGCTCCTGGGCAAATGCTGTAAGGCAAAGAAAAATACACAGGCTCGCCATAAGCAAGCGTTTTAATTTTCTCATAATCATTATAAGTTTGGTAACCCAAATTAGGAAAATTATGATTACAAAAAACAATGCAGGGCGTCAAAAACGCAAAAAACCTGCAAATACATGCAGTTTTTTTTGAGGTCAACGGCAGAAAACAGCATTGATGATTTGATTAAGATGCATATTCTGGCAAAATTGTAAGAACTGGACAAATGCCCCGACGGCCATGAATTTCGCCGTTTTTCTACGATTAATATTACCTTCCGAGCGGATAGCAAATACCTTAAGGATATCTGTAATCATGAGCCATTTTAAAAATCGAGACCTTTTCTACATCCGCCTGTCCTTCATTCTCAGTACCGTTATTTGTGCTGTAAAATTTGTAGCGTGGTTTGTAACGGGTTCGCTGGTGATCTTGAGTGATGCCTTGGAGTCCATTATTAATGTGGTGGCTTCTGCTTTTGCATGGTACAGTATTTATTTATCCAACAAACCCAAAGACAGGGAGCATCCTTATGGTCATGGGAAGATCGAGTTTTTCTCCATCGGCTTTGAAGGGGCGATGATTCTTATTGCGGGCTTCGGCATTCTGATCCAGGCCATTCTTTTTTTCTTCAACCCAACACCGGTACAGCAACTCACCACCGGTTTATGGTTAACACTGGCAGGTGGAGCCGCTAATTTTTTACTGGGTTATTTTTTATTACAAAAAGGAAAACAGCACAACAGCCTTACACTGCAGGGAAATGGAAAACATATTTTAAGCGACAGTTACACCAGCATAGGTGTGTTGCTGGCCATTGTGTTGATCATGTTAACGGGTTATCAGTGGATCGATCCATTTGCATCGGTGATCGCTGCTGCTATTATAATTTTCACAGGATTTAAATTGATGCGTAAATCGGTGCAGGGTCTGATGGATGAAGTGGATATGAAAATTGTGGATGAGCTGGTTGAAATTCTGAAAGAACAACGACATGCAAACTGGATCGATATGCACAATCTGCGTGTGCAGCAGTATGGCAATTATTATCATGTTGATTGCCATGTAACCATGCCATATTATTTTTCACTGGAAGAAGTGCATGAAGAAATCACCAGTCTTGATAAACTGCTGAATTCAAAATTCCAAAAAGGTACGATTGAGTTTTTTATTCATACCGACCCATGTATCTCATCAAGCTGTGCACATTGCCAGTTGACGGATTGCAAAGTGCGAAAGCATCCCTTTCAACATACCATTGAGTGGAGCCGTGAAAATTTATTGCCGAATCGCAAACATGGATTCGCTGATTAACAGCCGCATTTATTCTTCTTCTTCGTAACTGAACTTGAGTGGCGACAGTGCTTCGATCAACGGCTTCACACGGTAAATATTCCGGTTCATTTTATTGCCCAGTATAATGATCGTTAATGAATCGGGCAGTACACGATAGAAGGTTGAATTGTTGCCATGCCACCATCCATTATGATAAATGATTTTTTTATCGTTTGCCAAAGTGTACATGCGCCAACCTAATCCGTAGTTATGAATACCGGGCTTTTCAAAACTATATGGTTGAAATGCAGAATCGAGTGTTGATTGTTTAAAAAGCTTATTACCATACAGCGCCTGATCCCATTTCAACAGATCGGTAACAGTGCTGTAAATATTCTTATCGCCATAGGTAACATCGAGCCATGTAAATGCTTCCTGTACGCCATTCCACATATACGATGGCGTAACGGTTGCCGAATCATTTCGATTGAATACTTTGGTGCTCGTCATTTGCAAAGGGGTGAAAAATACTTCCTGCAAATAATCTCCATACAATTTTCCTGATACACGTTCAATGATGAGTGCCAGTAATACAAAGTTTGTATTGGAATAATTGAATCGTCTGTTGGCAGGATTTTGTAAGGAAGGTTTGTAGGCGATCAACGTTTGCAACACATCTTCATTGGTAATTTTTATTTTCTTATCCCACTTTACATCTTCTAAATAATAAGCATAGTTTGGTAAACCACTCCGCTGACTTAACAATGTTTTTACCGTCATTCCTTCATAGGGAAATTGCGGAAAGAATTTTTGAAGTGAATCGTTGATGTTCAATTTGCCTTCTTCTGCCAACTTCAGAATTGCCATGGCAGTAAATGTTTTAGTAGTAGAGGCAATATGAAACGGGGTTGCGGCGGTAATGGTATCCTTGCCTTTCAATCGTTCAACACCATTGTATGCTTCAAAAACGATCTGGCCTTTTTTTGCAACCAACATGGCACCATTAAAACCGGTGCGTTTGAGTGAAGAGTCGTAAAAATCTTCTGCAATATCATGGTATCGGTCTGCCTCAGCTTTGGATAATGGATTCACAATGGCAGCATCATTTTCAGCTTCGGTTGTTTTCTTTTTTGCTGATGACGCACCGCATCCTGAAAGGAGCACAAGTGCTGTTATATAAAAGAACGTTCGTTTTCTTACAAATATCATGCTTCCGGTTTTTCGTTCAATTCGTTTTAATAATTACGGGTTATTGACAGTCGGCTGTTGAAAATTTACAAACAACACATTCTATTGATGTTTGGTGGACTATCTTTGCGCTGCAAAATAAGCAAATCATACTTACGACCATGACAGAAAAAAAGACCACCAGTTATCCCAAAGAAAAGATCAATATCCTGTTGCTCGAAAATATCAGTGAAACGGCGGTGCAAAATATTAAAGACAGTGGCTATGCCAGTGTTAAAAAACTCGGCGGTGCATTAAGCGAAGAAGAATTGATCAAAGAGATCAAAGATGTACACCTGCTGGGCATTCGCTCTAAAACACAGATCACACAAAAGGTGCTGGATGCTGCAAATAAATTACAGGCCATTGGTTGTTTTTGTATTGGTGTTAATCAGGTGAATTTAAAAGCTGCCACTACCAAAGGTGTTGTAGTAATGAATGCTCCTTACAGTAACACCAGAAGCGTGGCGGAATTGGTGATTGGCTTAAGTATTTTACTCATCCGCAGAATTATTGATAAAAACAAAGCAGCACACGAAGGCATCTGGAACAAAGATGCAAAAGGCAGCTACGAATTACGTGGAAAAACATTGGGCATTATCGGTTATGGAAATATCGGCAGTCAGGTGAGTGTATTGGCTGAATCGTTGGGTATGAAAGTGATCTATTACGATGTGGTAACTAAACTGCCATTGGGTAATGCTGAACAATACAAACATTTGAAAGATGTGTTGGGTAAAGCAGATGTAGTAACGCTGCATGTACCCGAAACCAATCAAACAAAAAATCTCATCAATAAAACAACGCTGAAGCAATTTAAAAAAGGTGCCATACTCCTCAACTATGCAAGAGGCGAAGTGGTTGACCTTGATGCATTGCGACAGGCATTACTTGATAAACATTTATCAGGTGCAGCCATTGATGTGTTTCCATGGGAGCCCGAAAAAAACGGGGATCGTTTTCAAACACCATTGCAGGATCTTCCCAATGTAATTCTTACGCCACATATTGGTGGAAGTACGGAAGAAGCGCAGCAAAATATTGGTGAAGATGTAAGTAATAAACTGGTGCAGTATCTGGAGCGTGGTATCACCATTGGTTCACACACTGTTCCTGAACTGGCATTGCCGATGCAGGAAGGAACACACCGCATTCTGCACATTCATAAAAACGTACCCGGTGTGTTAAGCCAGATCAATACACAGCTCAGCAAGCACAACATTAACATTGTGGGACAGTATTTAAAAACCAACGACCAGATCGGGTACGTGGTCCTGGATGTAGATCGTGGTCTTTCAAAAAAAGCCGTGCAATTGTTGAAAGAAGTGAAAGAAACGATTAAGGTGCGGATTGTGTATTAAATTCGTGGCCTATGAATGATATGATCAAAAACCTTGTAGAAGCACTGCAACTATCGCCGGATAATGTACCCTTACGTTTGCAGGTGGCCAACCTGATGATGAACGATAAAATGTATGCTGAAGCAGCAGAACAATTATCCGAAATTCTTCAACGTAGTTACGGGCACTCCACAGCCCAGGTGCAATTGGCAGAATGTTTTTACCACATGGAAAAATATTCTGCAGCGTTGATTATTTTTGAGCAACTCAACTTTACTGAACTGCCTGTAACATCTGCTGCGTTATATGTACGTTGCCTCATCAAGGAACAATCCATTGAGCAAGCTATTGATCTGTATAAACAGTTGCTGCTGTTGTATCCCGGTTTTTCAGACGATGAAATTGATAAAACACTTCGTCTTGGTTCTTCTGCAGCGAGCATGGACGATGAGCTTATGATGGATGATGAAGCTTACTTTCTGGAGAAACCCACGACACGTTTCAGCGATGTGGGAGGTATGAAGAATGTAAAAAATGAAATTTCCTTAAAGATTATTCAGCCATTAAAAAATCCCGATCTGTATAAAGCATTCGGGAAAAAGGCAGGTGGCGGAATTTTGTTATATGGTCCTCCGGGTTGTGGTAAAACATTTATTGCAAAAGCAACAGCGGGTGAGATCGATGCAAAATTCATCAGCATCGGTTTGCATGATATACTGGATATGTGGATCGGCAATAGTGAAAAAAATCTGCACCAGGTATTTGAAGTAGCAAGAGCCAATAAGCCTTGTGTGTTGTTTTTTGACGAAGTAGATGCGATCGGCAGCAGCCGTGCCGATTTGAAACAATCGGCCATGCGTCATGTCATCAATCAATTTCTGGCTGAGCTGGATGGGGTAGAAGCAAATAACGAAGGTGTGTTGATATTAGCTGCCACCAATGCTCCGTGGAGTGTGGATGGTGCGTTCCGCAGACCGGGCCGTTTCGACCGGATCATTTTTGTAGCACCTCCCGATGAAGAAGCACGAATCGATATTTTAAAAAATCTGTTGAATGGAAAACCGGTTGGCGAAGTGGATGTTAAAAAAATTGCGGCGCAAAGTGAAGGCTATTCCGGTGCAGACCTCACCGCTTTGATCGACATTGCTGTGGAAGATAAATTAACACAGTCTATTGAAACCGGCGAGTTGCAACCTCTTACTACAAAAGATTTTCTACGTGCATTAAAAATACACAAGCCTACTACACAGGAATGGTTTGCCAGTGCCCGCAATTATGCATTGTATGCAAATGAATCCGGTTTGTACGATGACATTCTCAAGTATTTAAAAATTAAACGATAGACGAATTGCTGCCTTATGGAATTTACCAGTGTACATATCAGCCGGGCCGAAGTGTTGCTTGAGCAAAACAGAGCACAACAGGCGATCAGCGAATTAAAACAAGCTCTGCAAACAGATCCTGATAATGCGTATGCTTATGCATTGTATGCCCGTTGTCATTACCGCCTCGATCAACACAAAGAAGGTGTTGAAAAAATACAAAAAGCTATTTCATTAGAACCTGATGAATCGTATTACTTCTATTTACGTGGTTTTGGTTATTATCATTTGAATAATTCCATTGTTGCAGTTACTGATCTCAATCAGGCTATTCGTTTATTTCCCTACAACGCAGAGTATTTTGGGTTATATGCATTTATCCAGATCGATGAACGGAATTATGAATTGGCATTGACCAAAGCAAACGAAGGACTGGAACTTGATCCGGAAAATCTTACTTGTTTGAATGCAAGGGCAAGATCGCTGAACAAACTCAAACGAAACAACGAAGCAATTGATACCATGCAGGATGCATTGAGCAGTGCACCCGAAAGTGATTTTACACATGTTACCATCGGCTTTAATCATCTGGAGCGTGGCAAGCACAAAGATGCACAACAGCATTTTCGTGAGGCGTTGCGACTTTCACCTACATTGTATTCTGCAAAAGAAGGATTGAAGGAATCGTTGAAATCAAATTTTCCGCCGTACCGAATTATTCTGCAACTGAGTTTTTGGTTGAGCGAAAAAGGAAAAAACTTTCGTGTTGGCTTTACCATTGGATTGTATATCCTCTTCCGTATTTTAACAAGTGTTGCTAACTCTTATCCGGCAGCACGGTTTTTTATTGTGCCGTTTATTGTGTTGTACTTTGTGTATTTCATCTTCAGTTGGATCGGCAGTTCACTTGCAAACTTCATGTTGCTGTTTCATAAAGATGGAAAATACATTGTTGATAACTGGGAACGGTACACCGCCATTGCCATTGTGGTTTGTTTGGTTGCCGGCATCAGCATTGGTGTAACGGCATACATTGGTGCAGCACCCGATAGTATGATCTTGGCCGGTGTTGCGTTAGCCAGTATTTGTATACCTGTCAGCCGGTTTGAAGATGGGGCTTCTATCAAACTCCTTTCAGTAAAAGCAATTTATTCCATTGCATTAATTGTATTGGGTTATGCGGCAGCGCTGATAATACTGCTTTTTCCATTGGTCTCTGTCGGTCCGGTTCTGTTCGGAGTGTTCTTTGTGGGGCTGATTATTTACATGTGGACGGTGGGTGGATGGAATTGATTTTTTCATCGATAGTTATAACGAATCATTTAATGAGATAGCATTTGATTTTTGACTTGTTTGTTGTTATGAATACTTTGGACGAGGTTAAATTATTCCGATATTTTCAAAAAATATTGAAAACTTCGTAACTTTATGACCTCAAACAATCAATATGAAACTCATCATACTCGGCGGCGGCTTCGGTGGTTTACGTTTAGCGAATCTGCTCAGTAACAAGGAAGGCATCGATATAACACTCATCGACCGGTTTAACTATCATCAGTTTCAGCCCTTGTTTTACCAGGTGGCAACAGCAGGTCTTGATGCCTCCAATATTTCGTTTCCTCTTCGCAAAACATTTCAAAAAAGCAAGAATGTGCGTATCCGCATGGCAGAAGTGGAGCGTATTGATACAATTACAAAACAAGTGATCACGAATGAAGACACGTACAGTTATGATTATCTCGTGATCGCTACCGGTGCCTCTACCAATTTCTTCGGCAATAAAAATCTGGAAGAGCATGCGTTCCCGATGAAATCAACTGTGGAAGCATTGCAGTTGCGGCATAAACTCATTCACAATTTTGAAGATGCGTTGCATGTGTCGAACAAAGAAGAATTGCAACGCCTGATGAATGTGGTGGTGGTAGGTGGTGGCCCAACGGGTGTTGAGTTGAGTGGTGCTATTGCTGAAATGAAAAAATATGTGTTGCCGAAAGATTATCCCGAACTCGATTTCAGCATGATGAATATCTACCTGCTGGAAGGCACCGGCAAAACGTTGGCGGCCATGAGTGAACAAAGCAGTGCAAACAGTTTGAACTATCTGCAACGGTTGGGTGTTACCGTACTAACAAATTCGTTGCTGCAGGATTATGACGGAAAAAATGTAACACTGAAAGATGGTACCAGTATTCCCTCTGCATTGGTGATATGGGCGGCCGGTATCAAAGGAAATATTCCGGGTGGTATTGATTCTTCTTTAATTGCAAGAGGTAACCGCATAAAAGTAGATGAATTCAATTTTGTGCAAGGTCTCAACAATGTATTTGCCATCGGCGATATTGCGTACATGGAAGAAGCGCATTTTCCCAACGGTCATCCGCAGGTTGCACCCGTTGCTATACAGCAGGCTACATTACTGGCAGCAAATTTGCTGAATCTGCGACAAGGAAAATCAGCGAAGGCATTTCGTTATAAAGATAAAGGTGCCATGGCAACTGTTGGACGTAACCTTGCGGTGGTGGATGTGCCAAAACCAAAGCTGCATTTCGGTGGCTTTTTTGCGTGGCTCATCTGGATGGGTTTGCATCTGATGTTGATCCTTGGTGTGAAGAATAAATTCTTTGTATTTACAAACTGGTTGTATAATTATTTTACCTACGATCAGAGCTTGCGGTTGATCTTTAAAGAGTTTTACCGGAGAGAAGGAGAGGAAGTGGGTGGTAGATAGGTTTATAAGTTGAAAAGTTGACGAAGGTTGCCAACCTTCACAAAGCTGTTGATAAATTTTAGGACTCGATATATAGGTTGGCAACCTTCAGAATAAAAGTATTTACTTAAATGAGTGATAAAAAAATACAGGCAAAAGCATTTCTAACAGCCGAATGGCGGAATCTGGTGATGATGAATTTTGTGGTGCCTGAGCAGGTATTAAAACCGCATCTTCCCAACGGAGTTGAACTGGATGCGTTTGAAGGCAAATGCTATGTAAGTTTTGTGGCGTTTCATTTTCTTGATACTAAGGTTAAAGGCATTGGCTTTCCGTTTCATAAAGATTTTGAAGAGATCAATCTGCGGTTTTATGTAAAATATCCATCAGCCGAAGGAATGAAACGTGGCGTTGTGTTCATCAGTGAGCTGGTGCCCAAACGGATGATCACCTGGATCGCTAAACTGATCTACCAGGAACAGTATTCCTATTCGCCCATTAAAAGCAAAATTGAACAAACCAATCAACGATACCTTCAATTTGAATGGGGCAAAGAACTGGAATATGAAATAAAAGTTGAAACAGCGCTGCAGGTACAACCGATCGTACAAGGCAGTAAAGAAGAATTTATTTTCGAACACTATTGGGGTTATACATCATTGTCATCTTTTCGTACAGGTGAATACAGGGTTGAACATCCACGCTGGAATATTTATCCCGTCAATAATTTTTCTTACAAGATCGATTTTGGAAAACTCTATGGCGAAGATTTTTCTTTCCTGAATGAGATGCAGCCTGATTCGTTGTTTGTAGCTGAAGGTTCGGACGTTAGTGTATATGAACGGACGATCCTCAAATAAAAGCTATACAATCCCTGCTTTATAAATACGGATGTTTAAAATTTGGATACTTTTTCTTTCGTTCATTTAATTCCTGCAGGTACTGTTCCATACCTGATGGGTCATAGATATTATCCTTTGCATAGAATAACTGACCTTCGTGATAATTAAACAGACACCAGTTGCGTGATGGATCAAATACTATTGTATCGCCAATTAAAAAGATATCGAACGCATACTTGATCAGCATCTTCCAGGTCATCAATAATGCCTGCGGGTTACCGTCGCACAAAACAAATACTTCGTTGCTGAAAGGAATACCTTTGTTGTATAACCATTTTTTCAACAACGGAATGTTTTCGTGGAGGTCAACAGCATATTCATATTGATCAACAGTTTTAAAAATTCCTCTTGAAAACGGAGCCCAGCCACCATCCGAGATCAGTTGTGCATTGTCCACAAAGTCTAGTAAATATTTTTCGGCCTTCTTATCAAGAAACAGGATCTGTGCTTTGTGTGTTTCAGGTAACGCATCAAAATCTGCAGCCGAGCCAAATACAGTGCCGCCAGTAGGTGGGGGAATGTGGAAGTTTTTGATGTTGTTGAAATCGATCACAGAGTAAATGCATTGTATTGTTTAATGAAAATAGGTAATGTTAGGGATTTTCAAGCGAATACAAAGCCTGTATGCAAAAAAGTTGCAGTTGTTTGTAATCACTTGTGAATGGTTTGTGGAGCGACACTTGCTTTGGTAGATTGTACTTGCAACAATGGAACATGTCTAATACTTTACTAGTGATCTTGAGATGCTCTAATGTTTTGCATGGTATTGCATTATATCATAAATTAGAGTTTTACCTACAAGCAACTGTTAACATCAACATGACCAAACAAACAACATCAATATTAAAACTTGCAGGAACTACGGCAGTAATTTTTCTTACTATAAATTTGTTGATGGGAGGTCCGTCTTCGGATATCCACGTACATGACAGTTACATCATCATGAGTACTGCCACGAAAATAATTTTATTCATTGTTTTTTCTGTTTTTGTGGGTAGTTTGACCGTTGCTATTCTCAGCAAATTCAAGAATAAACTCTACAATAAGGTTTTGCTATTTTCACTTCTGCTTCTGGTTTCAGCAAGCATGTATATTTTTTCTTTGTTCGCTGATTTGAAGTAATACCAACAAACACAATTGAAATTGAATATGAGTGGCATACTGCTACTCACAAGCATAGATAACCACTTGTGCGAAATATTGGATAATAATTTTATTTCTTCCCGGCAACTTCTGCCGAACGGAGCGCTGCGTAGTACAGGGAACGAGATCATTTAAACGTAATGTCCTTTACATAATACCTTGCTAAGAAACAAGAATAGTTGTAATTAATTCTTATTGCTATACTTTTCCAATATTCTTTCTATTGTCAATGCCTCATCTTTTGAGATTGCTTTTTTGTCTTTGATATACATTGCAAACCCTTGCTTGAAGTCTTTTGTAAAAGCAATCAATCCCGCTAAGGGATATTTGTTTTGCAAGTATGATTTTCGATCAATGCTAAGAATTGAGTTTAGAGTGGGGTCTTTCAAAAATAAGACCTTGCAGTAAATTGAATCCTGCCCTTGTTTGTCTTTTATTGAATAGGGATAATACATATACTCAATTCCATTAAATATAGTGTCCTTGCAATTCGCTATGTTGTAATCCTGTGCCTCGTCAGCAGTTACGCTGTCAACTATATTCATTCCTAAATTTTTCTCTTTTAATGGCCCTTTGGCAATCAGTTTACTGTCTAGGCTAAATGTATCAATACTAAAGTACGTTTTGGCTGAAATATCAATAAAGTGAACTTTCAACGGTTGGGTCCACTCTATATAAGTTGATCTGTCAGGATCTGCATATCTGTGTTCTTCACTGAATTCGTTATTAATAAACTCAATGAGATATCCGTTGTAGGAAATGTATTCATATTCTGACATAATCTGTGATTGGTCATTTACCATCGCTTGCATGATCAGAGTATACCTGTAGTAGGTTTTAGGGAGGGGTCGAAAAGCTGCTATTGCCAAAACGAGTAATGTGAGGATAAGTGTTTTTCTCATAGTTATAAATTAAGTTCCTTGATAGGTTAGGTATCTTAAAAATATAAACTTTTTTTATAGCAGCAACTTGCCACTATGAAATAATTTCAGGAATCAACTTTTCTTCTTTGCTGTTTCTTCAAAATCTTACTCGCTTTTTTTGAAAGACTGCTGCGGAATTTGGAGGAGTTTCAAGCGCTTTGAATTTATTATTATTTTTTGTAGGTTTATGCATCTAGTTAACCTGAAACCTAGGATATGCCAACTACTATCAACTCCAAAACAGTTATCACATCATTACTGGTCCTCATTATTGCAGTACTGGTTTTCTTTTTAATAAAAGGAAATCAACAATCCAGAGAAGATGAACAGGTAGCTGTAAAATGCAGTAACAAAACCGTCTTTCGTTACAAATATCCCGATCAGTATTTTCCTGCATTTACAAGAGAATACGATAATCAGGTAGCAGTAACGTCTGATTTTTTAAAGAATCTTACTGATAGTAGTAGCGGCGCATTAAGCATCGAGCTGGGTGTCCGCAGTCAGATTGTGCAACTACAGCAACAACTAAACCAGGACAATATTACTTTTTCGACCGGCCTACGTTCATATTTCATGATCTTGAATAATGATCCTTGTAATGATGAGATCCGAAATAAATATGCGCTCTACACAGAAGAAATGAGCCGTCGTATGCTCGAACTCAAAAAAGTTGTGGAAGGAGTGGAGGAAATAAAAAACAATGCTATTGCTCATGGTGGTGATACATTGGCGGCCCCGCCGGGCAAGGATACAATAATAGCACCTACACCTGATGTGATTGCACATGCAGATACGGCTGTGGTTAACAAATCCATTAACACAATACGTAAAGTGATCACAAAAAACAATGTTCTAACCCGACGGCTGCCTGTAACTGTAGCAAATACATACCGGATAAACAATTAGCAATTGAAAACAATTTGTTGAGACTCTTTTGCAATTGTTTTTGAATCGTTACTTTCTGTATTTCTTCAAAATCTTTCTCGCCCTCGAATGAAACGCTGCTGTTTCAAAATCCCATCGTTCTTCAATCACAGTGATAATCTCGGGCATGATCTCGGGGTATTCGTTTGCTAATTGTTCGAGAATGGTTAATGAAAATGCTTTCACTGCTGCTTTCTCCTGCACATCGCAGATAAATGAAAAACAGGCATCCATTACATCTCCTTTCAACGTTTCAGGAATGGGAATGTATTGCAGCAGTCGTGTAATATTTCTGCGTACGGCATTGTGCAAACCGGGCTTTCGTAACAGAGCGACAAACACAGGTAAATGTTTCTGCAGCAACTGTGGTTGAATTTCTGCAATACTTCCGATGGGCCAGGCGGCACGTTGCACCACACGGTATTCATCGTGCAGGAATAATTGCACCAGTTCATCAAACCGCTTTTGTGATGTCCCGATCCAATCAATGATCTTGTTGGTTTGTGCTTTGGAATGTTTTGCTAAAATTTCTTCCCGGAGATTCAAGATTGCAAATTTGTTTCGTTCAATTTATTTAATGCAGCTAAACAGGCAATCACTTCATTACTGTCAACAGTAACCGATGTTAATGCTTCGTTCATTTGTTCATTGATGTACTGCATACCAGAGGCAACAGTTGTTCTTGCCGATGTATGAAACTCAACAGCACCTGTAAATTGTGCAAGCTCTGCAATGTTGTTATAACGCACGCCACTGCCGGGCATGATGATGATGCGTTCATTGGCTGTTGCAACCAATTGTTTCAGTAGTTCTTTGCCGCCGTTTACATTGGGCATTAAACCTGATGTAAGTACACGTTCACAACCAACATCGATCAATGTTTCCAATGCTTCAAACGCATCATGTGTACGGTCGAATGCACGGTGAAACGTTACACCCATCGGGTAGGCCAGGTCAACCAATATTGATGTTCGCTCCCGATCGACAGTGCCATCTGCGTTCAACAGACCGATCACTACACCATCGCATCCCAGTTGTTTGCAACTGATAATATCCTGTTTCATAGCTTCGAATTCATCGATGGAATACAGGAAATCACCGCCACGTGGACGTATCATCGGATAAAGGTCGATGCTTGTAAGTGCTCTTGCTTTTTTTATGAAACCATAGGAGGGTGTGGTGCCGCCTTCGCCCGGGTTATCGCATAATTCAATGCGGTGTGCACCTGCTGTTTGGATCAATGCGCAGGATTCTATTGTAAATGCGATCACTTCAAGTTGATAATTCATACGCACATATTTTACTACAAAAAGAAGAATAGTTTTTTAATTTCTGTCCATAAACTTTCGTAGGTCCAGTTGGGGCCGTCCCAAGGAGGATTGTAATGATAGGTAAGTCCGAGGTTGTAATAAATCAACAACGCTGCTATGCAAAGAAAGGAAATGAACAAGGCCTTCTTTTTTTCTATTGATGAAATAAGCGCAGCGAAAGGCAATGCCAGCAACGAATAAAACTCTACATACGATCGATGGCCGAATGCACCGCCAAACCACCAGGCCCACCAACTTGCAAACAGGTAGGTAGCTACTGCGATGATAAAAAGAATGATTCGTTCGGCATGTTTGTTCTCTTTACGTGCAGCCACCAAACCGATCAACGGAAAAAGAACGATCGGACTGTAAAGCAGCCAGCCGTTCCAAGGGTCGATCAATACTCTGATGAGTTTTGGTTCTTTCCAGTAAAGAAATGATTCATTGCCATACGACCATAGAAATGATTTGCCTGATACATGTTGCCAATATAAAACCTGCGGGATAAACGGAAGCAGAAACACGGCGATTGCAAGCAACAATCCTTTCAGGTTGCTTTGCAGAAATTGTTTTTTGTTGCTGCAATCTTTTGCCCATCTGTATAAGGGATATAACAGCACAATAATGTTTGTTGGCCTTGTTAAAATAATGAAGCCTGAAACAAGCCCCAGTAATATCCATGTGCTAATCGGAAGACGTTCATTTGTTTTTGCAACCCGTATCAGTTTTTCTGTGATGTAGATCAACGAAGCAAACAGGAAAAAGCTGTACACATGCGACATGGAAGGCTGAAAGAAACTATAGTAATAGAGATTGGTGCCTGCAGCAAGGCCAATCAAAGCAATTGCTGCTGTTCGTTTATTATAGTATTGAAGAATGACATTCCATAGCAGAAGTAAACCTGTAAGCAAATAAAAAATACCTGCGGCCATCAATCCATAACTGTAGATCTGACTATGTCCGTCTGCCGGATAGCCCAATGGTTTACTCAACCAATGTGCGATCAAAAAAAACGGAAACTCAAGTAATGCAACGCCCGATGTGTATTTACTGTAAATAATGTTGGTGCCGGGATATTCCCGCAGGTAGGCTGTGTCTTTTACTGCTTCCTTTTTAAATCCATCATAAATAAAAACAGCCGGTAAATAAATGTAGTATCCTTCCATATCGGACCATATCAATTTCTCCGGATACTTATTTGCATTGATTGAAAGGAAACAACAAACAATGATGATTGTTGGTAACAAAAGGTATTTCAATTTTTGCATGAGTCGGCTATTTGGAAATAAGGGATCGTCTGTATGATTGCGTTAAAACCAACTCTTCACATCAATTGCTTTCTCTGTATCGGTTGTGTGCAAGGCCATAGAGAAATTTTTCATAACGGAGTAGCCACCGTATTCCCCTTTTTTATTGATGGCAATAAATCCACCTTGCACATTTTTTGCTTTATCACCATTGTTTTTTACAATGCGTCGTACAGCTTCTTTGCAGGCTTCTTCAGGACTTGCACCATGCCGCATCATTTCAACAATGGTATGGGCACCACATATCTTTACAATTTCTTCACCAATACCGGTGCAGGTAGCGGCGCCTACTTCGTTATCAACAAACAAACCGGCACCAATGATCGGTGAATCTCCTACACGTCCTCTCATTTTAAACGCCATACCGCTTGTGCTGCAGGCACCACTGAGATTTCCATTTGCATCAAGAGCTATCATGCCGATGGTATCATGGTTCAATAATTCCGAAGGCCATTTGTACAACATCGCCTCATCCTTGTTTTTCTCCTGTAGAATTTTTTCTTCCAGATCTTTCATGGTACGCATTGGATCATACTTCGATGTTTTCAACCATTCCTTCCATGCTTTTTCTGCTTTGGGCGTTAACAGGTTTGTTCGTTCAAAACCTTTGCTTAATGCAAACTGTAACGCACCTTCACCAACAAATTGCACATGCGGTGTTTGTTCCATTACAAGCCTTGCCACTTTTACGGGATGCAAAATATCTTCCAGTCCCATAACGGAACCACATTGTCCTTTTTCATCCATTACACAGGCATCAACGGTAACACGACCATCCCGATCGGGCAAACCACCATAGCCTACACTGGTATCGGTAGGGTCGGCTTCCGGTATCATTACGCCAGCTTCTACAGCATCAAGGGCACGGCCGCCTTTGCTCAACACTTCCCATGCAGCTTTGTTAGCTTTCAGATTTGGTGCCCATGTGCTCAGCACCACAGGTCCATTTGCTTTGGCAGCATCGGAAGCACAGCTTTGCATTGACAGTAAAGCAGTTGAAACACCGGTAAGCTGTATAAATTTTCGTCTGTCGAGCATGGGATCTATGTTAATGAATGGTGAATGTAAGATGATTTTGAAATTTTCCGCCGATTCCATTAAACCTTCCTGATGCGGTGAGGTCTGTAATTACGTATCTGAAAACAAAAAATAGTAAAAACATTACCACATGAAGAAGCTCATCATTTTATCCGTAGTTGCTGTAGCAGCATTTGTTGTTTCAATTGAAGAATCAACTGCACAAACCAGGCGCAAGCTTGACCGTAAAGAAAACCGTGTTGACCGTCGTGAAGACGTAAGAGATCGACGTGAAGACGTACGAGACAAACGTGAAGACGTTCGTGATCGTAGAGAAGATGTTCGTGATGCAAAACACAATGGCGGTCGCAGAGATCGTATCGAAGATGTGCGTGACCGTCGTGAAGATGTAAGAGACCGTAAAGAAGATAAGCATGACAGAAGAGAAGATATCCGTGACCGTAAGGAAGACCGCAGAGACCGTAAACGTGGCCGTTTCTAATTTATAAAAACCCTATGCTGAAGTACTCTTCCCATACCCGGGGTAACACAGAAATGTGTTACCCTTTTTTCGTCGGTACCAAAGGTCAGACGTATAGCGAGAAAGGGTTGCCAACCTTCCAAAAGTTGGCAACCCTGGATTCAAATTTCTAATGAATCCTGTCGCCACGTATTTCCATGCGGTTCATCAAATCTTTTTCAAATACCAACCATTGTTTCCATCGGTCACGTACTTTCTTTTTGGGGAGATAATGTTCGGCCATGGTAATGAACAATGTGTAATGCCCGGCTTCACTTTCCATAAACTTGCGGTAGAATTTCCGCATGTACGCATCATCCAATCCTTCACTTAAACGTTTAAAGCGTTCGCAGCTTCGGGCTTCAATCAACGCCATCGTTAACATGTCATCCAGAAAACGGTCATCGGGATGTCCGCCTTTTACCTGAAAGCCGATCAATTCATTTACATAAACATCTTTTCGTTGGCGGCCTAGTTTCAATCCACGTTTGTGCAACTCTGCCAGCACTGCACGGAAATGGCCCCATTCTTCCGTAACGATCGGTGCCAGTTCAGTGATCAATAATTCATGTTGGCTGTAACGTTGAATCAATGTAATGCAGGTAGTGGCTGCTTTCTGTTCGCAATACGCATGGTCGGTTAAAATATCTTCCAGCGAAATAGAGGCAAGGTCAACCCAACGTGGGTCGGAGGGAAGTTGTAAGCCAAGTATATTCTTTACGTCAATTGAATCCTGTTCCATATTGCAAAAATAAAGGCTCTCTTGAATAAGAGAGCCTGCTTACTTTAAAAACCAAGATTTGATGAGGTGTTCATCATAGATCAGCCAACGACCACTATAAAAAAATATAAGATGCTAATGAATATAGTGCAAAGTGAAGGAAAAACGATATACGAAACAATACCACAAAGTGGGTATGCTTGCGGTGGATTAGGGTTACCAACCTTTAAATAGATTAAATGTGTTAATAGTTTATGCTGGCAAGGTTGTCAACCCTTTAAACAAGCCTAAATTTACAATCCTTGTCAGGCAATTCTTTTTTGTTTAATTTCCGCCTTTATACCCATTCACTATGCGATTGATCCCATTCCTTCTTTCCGCTGCTGTAACCATTGGTCTCGTTTACGCACTGAACACCAGAATTGGCCCGGCACCTGCATTGGGTGAATTTTTAAGTCCGCAACACGGCTTTTGGCAAAATGCAGAAAAAGCAGAGCATGACTTTAATGAGGAACTAAGCTTCCCGCAACTCAACGGTAATGCAAGTGTATATTTTGATGAACGATTGGTGCCGCATGTAGTAGCAGACAACGATGCCGATGCGTATTTTATTCAAGGTTATCTGCATGCAAAATTTCGTTTATGGCAAATGGAATTTTCAACACATGCTGCTGCCGGACGTATCAGTGAGATCATCGGCGAACGTGCGATCAACTTCGATAAAGAGCAACGTCGCATCGGGATGGTATTTGCAGCGGAGAATATGTTGAAAGAAATGGAAGCAAATGAGTTTACCAAACTCTCGGTAGATAATTACACCAAAGGCATCAATGCGTATATCGAAACGCTTAACAAGAGTGCATTGCCCATTGAATATAAAATACTCGGCTATCAACCGGAGAAATGGACAAATCTGAAAACCGCCCTTTTCATCAAACAAATGACGAAGACATTGGCTTTTTCAGTTGATGATCTTCCGTTAACTGCATTGAAAAAAGTTTTTTCAGATGATGAGATCGAAGTTCTCTACCCACAATTGCAGGATTCATTAGATCCCATTGTTCCAAAAGGAACCGTGTTCGATAAGCCAGGTGCGATCGCTGTTGCACCTGCAAGTGTTGATTCGTTGTATCTGCAACAAAAAGATTCTGCACTGAAAGTGGCTATGATTGATCAGCCATCAAAAGATAACGGCAGCAACAACTGGGCAGTGAGTGGTGCAAAAACAAAAAGCGGTGCGCCTATACTCAGCAACGATCCACACTTGGAATTGAGTTTGCCTGCCATCTGGTACGAAATGCAAATTACTACTAACAACATGAATGCTTATGGTGTTTCGTTTCCCGGCATACCCGGCGTTGTAATTGGTTTTAACGACAGTATTGCATTTGGTTTTACGAATGCAGGAAGAGATGTGCGTGATTTTTACGAGATCAAGTTTAAAGATGAAACTAAAAAACAATATTGGTTCGATAACGATTGGAGAGATGCACCACAACGTGTAGAAGAGATCAAAGTAAAAGGGAAGGCAACAGTGTTGGATACAGTTTCTTATACCGTGTTTGGTCCTGTTACGTACGATGAAGATTTTTCTACACCACTCACCAATAACAAAGCCATTGCTACACGATGGATCGCACACGATCCCAGCAATGAATTATTGATGTGGCATTATCTCGATCGTGCCAAAAATTACGAAGATTATTATCAGGCTATTCAATACTTCACCGTGCCTGCACAGAACATGATCTTTGCAAGTAAGCGGGGTGATATTGCCATTTGGCAGCAGGGACATTTTCCCTTGCGTTGGAACCGGCAGGGTTTGTACGTAATGCCGGGGCAGGACAGCAGTTATATGTGGCAGGGTCTTATTCCGCTCAATGAAAACCCGCATTCGGTAAATCCGGAACGTGGTTTTGTGAGCAGTGCCAATCAACGTCCGGTTGATGGAAACTATCCGTACTTTATTCCCGGTGGTTATGATGTGTATCGTGGTTCGGAGATCAACAAGCGGTTGGCAGCAATGAATAATATTACACCCGATGATATGAAACGGTTACAGGCTGTGAATTATAATCCGTTGGCAGAAGTAGTTACCAAGCTGATGTTGAAATATACCAACGAGGCTGAATTGGGTGGCGATGATAAACGTTTCTTCAGCATGATCAAAACATGGGACATGCAGAATAGTATTGACTCAAAAGCAGCAACGGTGTTCCAGGTCTGGTACGACAGTTTAGAGCGAAGAGTGTGGTACGATGAATTAACACAAGAGGATTCAGTTGTGTATGAATGGCCTTATGAATTTACATTGGCCGATGCGTTAACGAAAGATTCTGCTTTTGTTTTTCTGGATGATATACGAACATCCAATAAAGAAACGATTTTCGACATGTTTGCGGCTTCGTTAAAAGCGGCAACACCAGCATTGCTGCAAAAGGAAAAAGAGAATACGCTTACATGGGCAGCGCATAAAAATACAACGGTGTACCACATGTTGAAAGATGCGGTGATGCCGTTTGCAAGAAAAGGATTACAGATCGGCGGTGGTAAACACGTGATCAATGCCACACAACATAGTCACGGGCCGAGCTGGCGCATGATCGTTCATCTTACTAGCGAAACGGAAGCTTATGTGGTGTATCCCGGCGGACAAAGTGGAAACCCCGGCAGTAAGTACTATGATAGCTTTATTGACACATGGGCCAGCGGCAGTTATTACAAAGCATGGATGATGAAGAAAGGTGAGGAGAAAAGTAACAATGTAAAATGGACAATGACATTTAAGAAAGCATAATTTGTTTTGTTGGTCAGGCGACCAACAAAGGCATAAACACAAACAAAACGATCATGAAATTTATAGTTGCCTTTATCCTCACAGCCCTTTTAAGTTATGCCGCCGGATTTTATTTTCCCTGGTGGAGCATCGCCATTGCAGCATTTATTGTTGCAGTTGCTATTCCCCAAAAACCGTTGAAAGCTTTTCTTGCAGGTTTTCTTTCCCTGTTTGTATTATGGGTAGTATTAGCGTTGTACATTGATATGGAAAATCAACATATTCTTTCGATGAAGATCGCTGAACTGTTGTTCAAATCACATTCGCATGCGTTGATCATGAGTGTAACCGGTTTGGTAGCGGCGTTGGTGGGAGGCTTTGCTGCGTTGAGTGGCTCGTACCTGCGGCAAAGCAAACCTGCTACAGCTTGATATAACAATAGAACCGAAAAAAGCCAACTGAATGTTATGCTTTTTCATTGTTTCGTTATATAATTCACACCGTATAAAGAATTAGTTTTTTACTAACAACGGCAGAAGTATTTTCGTACATCATGCGCTCCTTACTTTTTATTCTGTTTACTTGCTGCATTACAGTTTCATCAATAGCCGGAAAGATCACCGGCATGGTTACCAATCAAAATGGCGAACCACTTCCTTACTCATCCATCACGATCAAAGGTTCAAAAGAAGCAACATCCGCCAATAACGAAGGCGTTTATTTTTTGCAGTTACCGGCGGGCACTTACACCATTATTTGCAGACACGTTGGGTTCGAACGCCAGGAAAAAACGATCTCCATCACCAATGAAGATGTTCAGGTGAATTTTGTGTTGAAAGAACAATCCGTCAGTTTAAGTGAAGTAGTGGTAAAAGCGGGTGCTGAAGATCCTGCCTATGCCATTATTCGCAATGCGATCAAAAAGCGCAAGGAACATCTCAACGAAATTAAAAGCTACGAATGTGAAGTGTACAGCAAGGGCACTATGAGCCTGCGTGATTTCCCAAAAAGCTTCATGGGACAAAAAGTAGATTTTGAAGATGGCGATACCAGTAAACAAAAAATGCTGTATCTCTCTGAAACCATTTCAAAATTATCTGTTGATGAGCCCAACAAAGTAAAAGTGGATGTGCTGAGTACAAGAGTGAGCGGACAAAGTGATGGTTTTGGTTTTGCAGGAGCACGTTTCTTTTCGTTTTATGATAACAATGTGCAGATCAGTAATTCACTCAATCCAAGAGGATTTATTTCGCCCATTGCCGAAAATGCATTGTACTTCTACAAGTATAAATATGAAGGTGCGTTCAGCGAAGATGGGCAACTCATCAACAAAATAAAAGTAATTGCCAAGCGGGGATACGAACCATGCTTTACCGGTTATATCAATATTGTGGAAGATGAGTGGCGTATCCACAGTTTGGAATTGATGCTTACCAAACAGAGCCAGATGAATTTTGCCGACACACTGCGTATTGAGCAACTCTATCAAAAAATTGCGGTAAAGCATTGGGTAGTGCAAAGTCAGATCTTGTATCCAGCCGTTAAGCTGCTGGGCTTCGATGCGTATGGAAGTTTTGCCAATGTGTATCGCAACTTTAATACAGAGCCGGTGTTTGAAAAAAAATATTTTGATAATACCATTCTCAAATATGAAAAGGGAAGCAATAAGAAGTCAATTGAATATTGGGACAGTATCCGTCCGCTTGCATTGACAAATGCTGAACAGATCGATTATGTAAAGAAAGACAGCCTGGAGCAGTTACGAAAAGATCCTGCCTATCTTGATTCGATCGATGCGGCGAATAATAAGTTTAAGATAAGTCATATTTATACCGGTAAAACGTATAACAAACAGACCAAAAAAATCAGTTATAGTGTGCCGGGCCTGTTGACTTTCGTCAGCTTCAATACAGTTGAGGGAGTGGCACTGGATCTGCCAGTCACTATTCGTAAAGAATTTACTGATCGTAAAAATCTTACATTGATTCCTCATCTTCGTTATGCTGTTAATACCAAACAGTTTTATGCCTGGGGAACGGCACGTTATAATTTTGGCACACGGTTCTTTTCATCTGTAAGTATCAGCGGTGGCAAGCGTCCGTTTCAACTCAATAACGATGAGCCGATTCTCCCGTTGTCCAATACCATTTCATCGCTCCTGTATAAAAATAATTTCCTGAAACTTTACCTGGCTGATTATGTACGTGTCAATTTTTCGAAGGGCATCGGAAGCGGACTAACGGTAACGGCTAATCTCCAGTACCAGGATCGTCATCCGCTTGAGAATACAACCGATTATTCATGGAATAAAAAGAGTACACGTCCATACCGTCCGAATTACCCCATTGAATTACAAACACAAAGTTTTACAGCACATCAGGCAGCTATTCTTTCAGTAGGGGTAACGTTTCAACCCGGTGCAAAATATGTTGAGTACCCAGATCGTACTATAAACGTTGGCAGCAAATGGCCCACATTCAGTACGCAATACACCAAGGGGATCGCAGATTTTTTGGGTAGTGATGTAGACTATGATAAATGGCAGGTTGCAATCAGAGATAATCTCAATTTGAAATTAGCAGGCCGTTTTAATTACAGAGTTCAAACCGGTGGCTTTACCAACAGCCGTGCATTGTATATACAGGACATGAAACATTTTCCCGGTAACCGTTTGTTACTGTCCACCGATTTTTTAACGACGTTTCAATTGCCGCAATATTACCGTTTCAGCAATGCTGACGATTTCTATACAGCCGTGTTTACAGAACATCATTTTAATGGATTTTTGACAAACAAAATTCCCGGTATTAAAAAACTCAACTGGCATTTGGTTGCTGGCGCATCGGTATTGTGGTTGCCAGGTCAAACTTATGCAGAATGGCACGCAGGCTTCGAAAACATCTTTCGTTTTTTTAGTGTAGACGTTGTAACAGGTTACACACAAGGAAGTAAACCACGCACCGAAGTTCGTTTTGGTACTACGTTTAATATTGGTGGTGGTGGGGGGAATGATTAGTTGAATGGTCGACAGTCGATGGTCAACAGTCCATGGACGATTGTTCATACAGAATCATCAAGGTCAATAGCATTCCGTCTTCTTTCTCGTGTAATATTCCTTATATCTTCTGCCTTTCGCCTTGAACCGGTTGCTTGCCTTATCAATTGTTTCTTTTTTTATCTTTGCCACGCTTTCGGATTTTGCCCAACCTGCAATTGGGGTTCAAAGCAGATTTACTGAACTAAAATTCAAACCATGGCCGTCTTACACAACCGCATCTCCCGTAAGGAGTTGAAAGAACGTATTTTAAACGATCCTACTCCCCGCACTACCATTTCATTTTATTGTTATTTCAAGATCGACGAACCGAAAGCGTTTCGTGATCAGTTGTACAAAGATTTTACAGCAGTCGGCGTAATGGGTCGTATTTATCTGGCGCACGAAGGCATCAATGCACAGATCAGTTTACCTGCTGCAAATATGGAGGCGTTCCGTAAGTATCTCGATGCTATTGAGCCACTCAACGGTATTCGCTTGAATGTGGCGGTAGATGATGACGGGAAAAGTTTTTATGTGCTCGATATAAAAGTGCGAACCAAAATTGTAGCAGATGGAATTGATGATCCCGATTTTGATATGGCTAACCGTGGACGTTATGTAAACGCCGAGCAATTCAATCAACTCACCAACGATCCCAACACCGTTGTAATCGATATGCGTAACCATTACGAATTTGAAGTGGGACATTTTGAAACTGCAATAGAAATCCCCAGCGATACATTCCGGGAGCAATTGCCCATGGCAGCCGATATGATGGATGCCGATAAGGAAAAGAATATTATCATGTATTGCACAGGTGGCATCCGTTGTGAGAAAGCCAGCGCTTACATGCTGCACAAAGGATTCAAAAATGTGTTTCATCTTGAAGGTGGCATTATCAACTACGTAAACCAGGTGAAAGAAAAAGGGCTTGATAATAAATTTCACGGGAAGAATTTTGTATTTGATCAACGGTTAGGCGAACGTGTAACCGAAGAGATCATTGCCCGTTGTCATCAATGCGGTAAACCAGCCGATACACATGTGAACTGTGTCAACGATGCCTGTCATTTGTTGTTTATCCAATGCGATGAATGCAAAGAGAAAATGGAAGGCACCTGCAGCAAAGAATGTCATGAGTTTATTCATTTGCCCGAAGAAGAACAAAAGCGTTTGCGCAGCGGTATCGATAAAGGCCGCAATGTATTCAACAAAGCAAAATCGAGGTTGAAGGATTTGAAAGCAGAGTAGAGGGCGGGGCGCTGCAGCTGCCTGAACCATTTGTGCAAATTGTTGCCAGCCCTCTGCAATTCGTGTAGTATACAGTAAAGACAGTATAAAGATTAACGAAGTGCCTGTACACACAAACTCTTAGTTTCAAAAAATAAAGGCAATGAACACCTATAAGTGCTGGAATAAACTTCAACTGCTGTTTGATTATAGTAAGCAGTGATCTACATTTGAATGTCTAATCATTTGTAAAACCAATATCCAATGTCAACATTCTTCTTTTACCCCATGAGAGGGAAAATTTACACTTTATTTTATTGATCAATTTTAAGCTGTTGCATAATCAGTTTCATTTTTAATGTAAACCGATGCAGCCGGAATATTTATCAAAAACAATATCCACACATTTTTAAACCCAAATCCTAATGCAACCTTTATCCTCTCAGTCGACAATTTTAAAAATTGGCAGGCTGAATCATTTCAAGTTTCTGTCTGCTTTCAAAAAACGTTATTTGATCGCACTGTTTTTAATTGCATCAGCCATCAGCAATGTTCATGCTCAGGTTAATATGTACACGTTTGGTTCTACAAACGGTAATACCTTGGAAACAAGTGGTTCCTTTACAAATTTACTGGGTAGTTTTATGGATGATGATGCTTCGGCATTAACCAACATTGGGTTTGTTTTTAACTACGGAGGAGCCAACTACACTGATTTCAGTGTTACATCCAATGGTCTTTTCCAGTTTGGCGGACCTGCCGTTACTGATTTTAACAATGTAATTGGCAATCTTGTCGGCCCCTATCTTGTACCTTATTGGGATGATAATTATACAGATGCCGATGGCTTTGTTCAATATCAGGTAACCGGTGCCGCAGGAAGCAGGAAACTGATAGTTGATTACCACTTATCGTATTTAGGGAATACCGGTGCGGCCGATAAACGGTTTCAGATCTGGCTGTTTGAAACTACAAACGCCATTATGTTTGTTTATGGAAACGGAAATGATTTCAATGGTGGTTTTTCTATTGCCGCCTTAACACACGGAACTTCAGATTTTATCAGCATAAACAGTACTACGCATGCATCCAACATTGCTACTGCACAAGACAATAATACCGTTTGGCCCGGTGCAGGTACTGCATACTCTATTAATGGCAGTGGAACATTGCCGGTAACACTTACTCACTTCGCAGCAAGTTGTATTGGTAAGAATGCATTGCTGCAATGGACAACAGGTAACGAAGAAAACAACAGTCACTTTGTGGTGGAACGAAGCAGTAATGCACAAAGCTGGAAAGCCATTGCTGAAATAAAAGGAGCTGGCAGTACAAGCACAGCACAAAAGTATATGTACAGCGATGAGACCTATGGCAGTAAACTGTATTACCGTTTACGTCAGGTGGACTACAATGGAAAGGAAACGATTTCGCAAGTGGTAACAGTCAACTGTAGCCGCACAGATGTTTCAGTTGCACGTGTGTATCCCAATCCTGTTCAGGATGTGATGCGGATAACAGGCATTACTGAAAAAACAACCTACAGTCTTGTAAATACATATGGGCAAGTGGTGAAACAAGGATTGCTTACGCAACAGGTGAATACTGTCAATGTATCAGCATTACCATCCGGTTTGTATTACCTGAAGTTGCAGGGTAGTGAGCAGCAGATCCGGTTGTTTATTCATCCGTCGAAATAAAAGAAAGGTCATTGTAGGCGATACAGCCTCTGCTTTTACAGCAGAGGCTTTTTTTGATGCAATAGTAACTAACCTGATCTGCTGTAAGAAAACTGCAATAAAAATTCCTGTCAGCTTCTTCTTGCAAAATAGAATCATATCCAAAACAGAATCGACCAAGGTTTCATTATTCTTAGTAATTTGATGGTTCAAAACTTCATCTACATGTCATCTGTTAACAGGCGGAATTTTTTAAAGGCATCCGGTACGGTCATGCTCCCTGCTCTTGTTCCGGCAATAGCAACTGCATCCCCTGCATCAAACAATAAAACGGTGCATGCTGACGAATCCATCATTAAGTTTTTTTATGATGGAGAATTTTTTTCTCCCGCAATGTATATCGAGGAGTTGCAAAAGATCAACAGCAAACAAAGTATTGAACGAGATGTTTACGGGCAGGGTGGTGCAGTAACAGCGTTAGAGAAAAAGTTCGCAAGTATTACCGGTAAAGCGAAAGCTATTTTTCTGCCAAGCGGTACAATGGCCAATCAATTAGCCATTGCTGTATTGAGTGGTAACAATACCAAAGTTTTTGTACAGGACGAAAGCCATGTGTACAGAGATGAAGCTGATGCGGCTCAATCGGTTTTTCAAAAGCGACTGATGCCGTTGGCCAAGGGTAAAACGTATTTTACGGCAGCAGAATTAACATCGGCAGTGGAAGCATTGCAAGAAGAAGAAGTATTTCCCAGTGGTATTGGGGCAGTATCAATTGAAAATCCTGTACGACGGATGAATGGCCGCATGATTCCACTGGATGAAATAAAAAAGATCAGTGCATATTGTAAAAGCAAACAACTAAAACTTCATCTGGATGGTGCAAGGCTTTACATGGCATCAGCATGGTCTGGAGTAACAATAAAAGAATATGCTTCTTTTTTTGATACGATCTATATTTCATTATACAAATACCTTGGCGCTGCAGGCGGGGCCATCTTATGCGGCGATGCATCAGTTATTGATCAGATACCACACCTGGTAAAAATACATGGAGGAAGTATATTTGGTAACTGGACAAATGCAGCCATGGTACTGCATCGGATGGAAGGATTAGAAACACGATTGCAGGAATCTGTAAAACAGGCAAACCATCTGTTTACAACACTAAATAAAACAAAACTGATTACAGTTACTGCACTTGAAGCTGGTACAAATATTTACCCTGTACAATTCAGTAATGAAGTAAACGGCAAACGTGTAAAGGAGTTGCTCGACAAACAATACAATATTAAGATACCCCAACCCAATGAAAATAATCAAACACAGTTTACCGTAAACGAAACAATTCTTTACCGGGATATTGCATACATCCGCAACGCATTTCTGGAAACAATGAATGCTGCAAAAAGCTGATAGATTGTCTGCTCAATACGTCAGGTGTTTCAAAAAATCCTACTCCACAAAGAAGCTTTAACTTCACCACATTATGGTATTGGTATTTCAAATATTGGTTGTGCTGTTACTGTTGGTATTGACCATTTTGATCGCATTCCGCATCAGGCGTGCAAAACATCATAGTCAACTGCCGGAGAATTATAAAGAACTGTTGAATGATTATGTAAAGTTTTATCGCCAGCTCGATGAAGCAGGCAAAGATGCGTTTGAACAACGGGTGGAGCAATTTCTGGCTGCTGTAAAAATTACCGGTGTAAAAGCAGAGGTGGAAGATATGGACCGCATCTTTATTGCAGCAGGTGCTGTTATACCCGTGTTTGCAATATCCGATTGGCAATATATCAATCTGCACGAAGTGTTATTGTACCCCGGTGCATTCAATGACGAATTTGATCAGCACGGCGACGATCGAAATTATGCAGGTATGGTGGGCACCGGTGCACTGCAACATGTAATGGTATTGACCAAATGGCAGCTACGGCAGGGATTCATCAATAACAACGATGCACGCAACACGGCTATTCATGAGTTTGTACACCTGGTTGATAAAATGGATGGAACCATGGATGGTGTACCCGAAATAATTCTCGAACGAAAGTACACCGCTCAATGGAAGAGCCTGATGGAAACAACCATTCAGCAAATTAAAACATACGGATCTGATATTGATATGTACGGCGCCACCAGTACCGTTGAGTTTTTTGCTGTGATCTCTGAATATTTTTTCGAACAACCGGCCTTGTTGCAGGCAAGGCATCCCGACTTGTATGCAATGCTCGAACGGATCTATAAAACAGCCGCAAAAAACTGATGCCAAAACGAAGTAACAAAGCGAAGGATGATGACCGTTCTTGTATTTCGAATTTGATTGACTTATCTTTTCTAGTAATACTTTACCAATGAATATACATACCGGCAACGTAATCATCAGTACTGCATTGCTCAACGATACCAATTTTGAAAAAGTGGTGATCGTAATTGCTGAGCACAATGAAAAAGGTACGATCGGCTATATCATCAATCAACAGTTTGAACGAAGATTCAATGAATTGGAAGAATTTAAACATGCATTACCTGTTCCTTTGTACATCGGTGGTCCATCACAAATGGATAAAATTTATTTTATGCATCGTAAACCTGCATTTATTGAAGGAGGCGAACTGATCGACAGCAATGTGTATATGAATGGCGATTTTAAAACAGCGGTTCAATTGGTAAACAACGGTACACTTGCCATCAACGACATCAAACTGTACATTGGTTATTGTGGCTGGGATGTGCAACAACTGGAAGAAGAAATTGCAGAAGGAAGCTGGCTGATCACTACTGCATCTGCTGATCTGGTTTTCTCTGATAATATTGATACGATGTGGGATGACTTAACAACACAACATTCCACTTAAAAACATGGGCAGCTGTTTTCAGCTTTTCAAACAGAAACACTTCTCCCTTTTTACCGAATTACCTGTTTTGCCAAAACTTGCGTAAATTACAGGTTCATTCAACTAAACGAAACAAATGAAAACGTATAAACTATTGCCTGCTTTGCTGCTCGTTTCAATACTGGCTGCCTGCAGTAACGGTATGGAAGAAGGCAGTTCAACAACGCCTGCAACAACACCGGCAACCAATACCACAACCACACAGCCAATACAACAAACGGCACCTGCCACTACGCAGGCAGGTTTAAATCCGGCGCACGGGCAACCGGGGCATCGCTGCGATATTGCAGTAGGTGCACCATTGAATAGTCCGGCGGGCCAATCGGCTACGCCACCGCCACAACAAACGCTGATCAAGCCAACACCGCCACCACCAGCTGTTATGCCTGCATCATCGGGCACACAGGCAGGTTTAAATCCGGCGCACGGACAACCCGGGCATCGCTGCGATATTGCAGTAGGAGCACCATTGAACAGTAAGCCAACACAATAATTTATTTCAATTATCAGTTAAACTGAAATAAGAAGTAATATCAAAAGTCTCCCACACGGGAGGCTTTTCGTTTTTAAGAACCGCTGCTCCTGCAACACAAGTAAAAATCCTGTAATAAAAACAGTACATTTAATTTCCACATTCAAAACCAACACTAAAATCACCAGTATGATCAAACATCTGTTTCTGTTTCTATCTCTTTGTTTTTTTATAAACAACGCAATAGCACAATCGGCAAAGAGCGATAGTATGCGAATGACGAAAATGAAAACACTGCATGAAAAATTTGCAACTGATTCGGCCAAGCTTGAGAAAGAACACATCGAAAATGTAAAATGGGAGAAGATGTCGGCAACGGCTATGTACCCATTATTGAAAGCGGGTGAAAACAGCGGAGTGGCACCGGTAGCAAATGTGTCGGAAACACCCGATCCGAATATGGATTATAAATTACTTTTCGACTTTGTAGAAAACAATCCCGACTCAGCATCCCATGAAATAAGTTATGGGTTAGCAGAAATTGCACGACGTTTAAATCTGCATGCAGCAGGTGGTATACCTGTCAAACGCATCATGCCGGTCGTGGTGATTCATTCTGCCGCTCTCAACACAGTGAAGTCAAATGCTGCTTATCAGAAAAAATACAAGAAAGATAATCCGAATGTGGAGTTGATCGAACAAATGAAAAAATTGGGTGTAAAGTTTATTGTGTGCGGACAGTCGATGGCGTTTACCGAAACAAAAAAAGAAGACCTGTTGCCCGGCATTGAAATTTCTGTATCGGCACAAACAGCATTGTCAATGTACCAGTTAAAAAATTATGTGCTGTATAAAATATGGTAATGATTGCGGAATTTTTAAAATTTAAGAACAAAAAAGCGCAGACAAATTTGTCTGCGCTTTTTTGTTCTTCATCATCCATCCCACATTCTTTATTAGCTTGCACCTATCGGGTTATCTTAAAAGTTTTTTTTATTGTTTTTTAGCAGGCATTTCCCGTCCCCCCTGGTACAGGATCAACGATTCTGTTTTACCTGAAGCGTCCTGTTTAAATTCAATATCCGCAGCAATTCCTTTTGTTTTAAATCGTGTTTTAGAAGTGGCTTGCAATTCAAGTTTTTGCTGACCCGTTGCCTGTGCAAATAACTGATCGCCTTCATGTGTAATGGTTAAAACAAAACCAGGTGCCAATTCATAATTGCCCACATATCCATCGAGGATAGCGCCTTCAACTTTTATAAACGTGGTAGTAACAGCAGCAGGTAAAGGCTTGTTTGTTTTTGCCCAGTTCATTTCCTCCTGTCGGGATTTGAACACAACGCCAGTAACTGTTCCTGATGCACGTTGAAACGAAAGACTGCTTAATGAGTTTTCAAACATGAACTGATCTTTTGCAACCGGCAGTATTGTGAGTTGTTCACCATTGCCACGTTGTGATGTAAGTTTCCCATTCACCCAACGGATGATGCGTTCCTGGCCTTCGGTATTTGTGTACACGCCTTCATATGTTTTCGCTTCTGCTTCTGCCAATGGAATACTTGTAAACTTGTACGGTTGACCAATAGTCACTGCAGCCATTTTTGCAGTGATGTCATCGGGGCTTTTACAATCGCAGTTGGTAAATAGTGCTACAAACACGTCTTCTTTTGGTAAATAAATGGCATCCGTTAAAAAACCCGGAATGCCACCGCCATGTTCAATCGCATTGCTGGCCTGCACTTTGCTGAGCGATAAACCATATCCATAGTTCGTTGATTTGCTATTAGGCAATATGTACGGCGTAATAGCTTTATCAACCGATTCTTTTTTGATCAGTTTGTAACTGTACAATGCTTTGTTCCATTTCCAGAGATCTTCTACTGTTGATAAAAGTGAACCTGCTGCATAGGGCAACGTCATGCTGATATAGTCGGAATGTTGAAATGCCGTTCCTTCTTTTTCATAACCCTTTGCACGGTTCTTAATGATCTTCGATTCGCTGCCATAATGCGAATTACTCATACCGGCAGGTGCAAACAAATGTTGCTGTACATAGCTTTCGTAGCTTTTGCCGGTGATTTTTTCAATGATGTAGCCCAGCATTACATAACCCGTGTTGTTATAATTCCATTCTGTACCCGGTTTAAATTCAAGTGTATCGCTGGTTGTTAATTGAATTACTTCCATCGGTTTCATATCTGTCCGCATCTTGGCAGGGAATTCAGCTTTGTTCGTATAGCTTTTTATCCCGGATGTATGATTGAGTAATTGCTCAACCGTAATGGTTTCTTTGAATGGTAGCTCAGGCATATATTTCTTAATATCATCCTGCAACGAAAGTTTTCCCTGCTCCGCCAATTGCAGAATGGCAACAGCAGTAAACTGTTTGGTAATGGAACCAATCCGAAAGATCATATCGGGCTGCAGCGGCACATTTAATTCCATATCAGCCAAACCAATAGCTTTTTTATAGATCACCTGACCTTTTCGTACTACAATAGCCGCAGCACCGGGGTCGGTGGGTTTAAATTCTTTGCTGAGAATACTGTCGAACGAAGCAATCAACTTCGGCTCCTGTTTTACAGCTGTTTGTGCAAATAAGGAAGTGGCTGACAACAGAAGCGCTGACAATAGCAATTGTTTGTTCATAATGCGGTGTTTGAGTGAAAAAGTGAAATAAAGATAGAGTTTAAAAATGCGATATTCCAATAGTGTTGAGTAGATTGTTGTAAAATCCTTATAGTTAGCGGTAAATAAAAATTGATAGTTTCGTGCACAATGCCAACCCTCATCCAACCATACGATTTCCATTGGAAAACAGAATTTGAACAACTGAAGCGGGTGCTCGCCTGCGAACTAAAAGATTTCAATATCGATATCCAACATGTTGGCAGCACTTCCATTCCCGGCTTGTTTGCAAAGCCGGTGTTGGATGTTGATATCATTCTTCACAACAAATCAATGCTGGAGCAGGTAACAACAATTCTCGAACGCATTGGATATGTGAACAAAGGCGAACAGGGAATTACAGGACGTTTTGCTTTCCGCCAGCGATCCGCATTTACACCCATTACAGTAACACAACAACAGTGGCAGACACAGCATCTCTATGTTTGTTTCGCTGATAGTCTGGCGTTGAAAAATCATTTACTTTTCCGTGATGCGCTGTTGCAAAATCAAGAACTCGATGAGCAGTATTCAGAATTAAAATTATCGTTGATTAACGAACATGGAATCACTAGAGAAGAATATACCAAACGGAAAACTGCATTCATCCTGTCTGTATTGCGTACAGCAGGGCTCAGTGAAAACGAACTAACGGAGATTGCTAAGGCAAATTCGTAGAATTGATTGATGCCATGTTACTGAGTGGCAGTGTTGATATTTTAATTCTTGGCCGGGGTTCGTATATTAGCTTGAATAAGATATTATTCGTCATCTCATGGAATTTGATTTTTACGAGCAATACAAAGACTATTCTAATTACGATCTTCTTAAAATTGTAAAACAACCCGATGCATACCAGCCGGCTGCTCTGGCAGCGGCGTCGCAAATTTTGAGTGAGCGACAAGTGACTGCTGAAGAAGTACAATTAGCCAATGACTACTTCCATAACATTGAAAAGTTAGCAAAAGCCAAAAAAGAAAAAGTCGATCAAATTAAAACCAAGGCTGTTGATTTATTTGAACCAGTATTGTATCCCAGTGAAAAAGTTGAGCCAGCTAAGTGGGTCAATATTTTTCTTTTGGTAATCGCTATACAATATGCCTGGTCGCTTTTTAAGTTAATAAAGCGACTGGTTAATTTTTTCCAGTGTAGCCACTGCAGGTTTGATATTTTCTTTTTTGTAGAACTGTTAACGTTACTTTATGTTCCAATAATTTTCTTTTTGCTTTTAAAAAGGAGACCATGGGGTTGGATACTTCTTTTTGCAGACAATCTTTTTTCTTTGATTTTAAGCGTTAGTCAATCACATAGTTTTTTTAAATATCAAAGCATTCATGAAGGGGACACATTTTATTTCCTTGTGCCAATCTTGATCAAAACTGCATTTTTATTCTTTTTATGGAGTGCCCCTATTTCAACCCATTTTAATATCAATCAAGAGGCAAAGAAAAAGACAGCTTTAACAGCAGCAACTATAACGCTGTTGTTTATTGCCGTTATGTACTTATTGATGTGACTATATTGCTTTTTCTAACCCCAGCTCAATACTTACCCTTCAAATCAATCAACACAATGTGTAACTTAGTAATGAATCATTCCCATTCGTATATGAAAAATTGCTTGCTGCTTCTATTACTTTGCTGCAGACTGTCGTACGCATCGGCAGCAGAACATCCGTTGCGGTTAGGCGTTGTTGGACTCACCCACACGCATGTACATTGGATATTGGGAAGAGAAAATAAAACAGATGTTACCATTGTAGGTATTGTGGAGCCCAACCGTGCATTGGCCGAACGTTATGCAAAGCAACATGGCTTCTCTATGAAACTGGTGTACAATACCATGGAAGAAATGATCGATGCATGCAAGCCCGAAGCCGTAGCAGCTTTCGGCACCATTTATGAACATTTAAAAGTAGTGCAGATCGCCGCACCCAAAGGCATTCATGTAATGGTGGAAAAACCACTGGCTGTAAGTCTTGATCATGCGCAGCAAATGGAAGCATTGGCAAAGAAGCATCGCATTCATTTACTTACCAATTATGAAACGAGTTGGTATAGCAGCAATCACAAAGCATACGAACTGTTACACAACAACCGCATTGGCAGCTTGCGAAAACTGGTAGTACATGATGGACATCGTGGACCAAAAAAAATCGGCATCAACAGCGAATTTCTCGACTGGCTTACCGATCCTTTGCAAAATGGAGGAGGAGCACTCATGGATTTCGGTTGCTATGGTGCCAACCTTGCCACCTGGTTGCTCAAAGGCAAACGCCCAACATCAGTTACCGCCGTTACGCAGCAACTGCAAGCGGAGAACAATCCGATGGTAGAAGATGAAGCAACGATCATTGTAACCTATCCTGATGCGCAGGTGGTTATTCAGGCATCGTGGAACTGGCCCATTGGACGAAAAGATATGGAGCTCTATGGTTTAACCGGCGTGCTGTATGCCGACAATGGTACTAAAGTTCGTGTACGTGAAGCAAAGGGATACGATGATTATACCGAAGAAGTATTGGCAGTGCCCAACATGAAAACGCCTTATCATGATCCGTTTGCTTTTTTTGCCGCCGTTATACAATCGAAAATTACAGTACCATTATATGATCTTTCGTCGCTTGAAAACAACATGCTGGTAATGGAAATACTCGAAGCTGCACGAAAAAGTGCAAATACTAAACGCACGGTACAACTATAGATGTCAATACCTCGACTGGTGTTTTCACGAATTAAGGCAATGAAAGGGGGCAAGAAGAGTTCACTGTGGTATTGACGAATTTAAAACTTTACAAAAATCAAAAATGAATAAGTTACTTTTTCTTACAGCGATCGTTTTTTGTTTGACATCTTCCTGTTCAAATCCAAATCAGGCAGATAACACAATCAACCAAAACGTAATTACAAATGACTCTAATAAAAACAGCAAAACTAAAAACATGATCACACAAAAAATTACACCCTATTTGTGGGTAGATAAAGATGCCAAAGCTGTGGCAGATTACTACTTGTCTATTTTTAAGGACGGTAAGTTGAAAGATTTTCGCAAGTTCGATAGTGACGAAAGTGGAAATGATGCAGGTATAGAAACAGCTGTAATTGAAATAGCAGGAATGGAGTTTAGTATATTAGCTGCAGGCCCACTATTCAAATTTAATGAAGCAATTTCTTTTGTTATCAATACAAAAGATCAGGCTGAAACGGATTATTACTGGGAAGCTCTTACTAAAAATGGTGGTGAGGAAGGCTCTTGTGGATGGTGTAAAGATAAATATGGATTATCATGGCAAGTTGTACCAACAGAATATTTTGAATTGATACATAGTGATGACCCGGCAGTCAGAGAAAAAGCAATGAAGAACACATTGAAGCAAAAAAAATTGATACTTTCAGAACTCAAATGAACAGGTATCATTATTTAGGTTAAATATGGCATCACTTTTTTCCCGTTGTTGGTATATTGTATTTTCAGCGTCATTCTGTTTGCCGGCATACCATAACAATTAAAAATGAAATTAATAAAGTAAAATTTCTATAACTGATATGAAAGAACTGAATCTGAAAAATATAACTCTTCTTGCACTGGTGTTAAGTTGCCTTCTTCAGGTGGGAGCTCAACTGTTCGCTATTGCTGTTGTCGTGAATACTTTAGCAGCAGCTCCGCCGCGTTCCTTTGCTATGTTGCAGGGAGAATATGGTTACAACAGTGGCGCATTTTGGGATACGGTTCCAATGATAACTTTTTTGCTATTTATTGTCGCCTTGGTTACGAACTGGAAAACTAAACGCCGAAAACTGATACTCCTTGCCCTCAGCTTGTTTATTATTGCAGGTGTTGTGGCAGGTTTTTTCGTAGAGCCCATTTTTGCAGATATGATCAAAAGCGGCTACAGAGATCAGGTAGACCCGGTATTACAAACACAGGCAAAAAGCTGGTACATGTTCGATTGGATGGTTTGGGTACTGGGGCTGTTAGCCGGACTGATCCTCCTGGTTGCCTTGTTACGGCCCGTAAGTAATGCTGGCGAAAGTTCAAGTTAAATGCTTTATATTCTTTTTAAAAAGATGAATTAAAAACAACAGCATTTAATGCAACTAAGTTATCAGGTTCGTATAAGCTTTTATGAAAGATTTGCATAGGTTATGGATTGGGTAAATTACAGTAACAGTAATTGAATTTGTAGAATAGTGATTTGTTAATTTTAAAATGGTCTCTTTTTTGCATAGTGTACTATATCATCAATGGGATTTTTAGTAACAACCTTTACAAACACACATTCATAAAATGAAATGCAGTACAATATTGATTGCAGCTTTTGACAATGATCTCTATACAAACACATATTCCTGAAAAATTAGCACAATACATAAGATCATTTTGGTGCTTACGTGTGGCTGAGGGACTGGAAAAACCTTACCTCGAAGAAATATTGCCGGATGGTCACCATGAGATCATATTTAATTTCAATTCAATTCCTGTCAGGAAAAGAAACGGGAGTGATGAATGGCTTCAAGACCCGTCTGCCTTCTTTACAGGGCAAAACAAAAAAAGTTATCTGCAACAACTCCATCCCGGAGCTGTACTGTATGCCGTTCGGTTTCATCCGCATACGCAACACCTGTTTTATAATTTCCCGGCATCTTTTTCAACAGATAACTTAATTTCTTTTTCTGATATTTCTCCAAACGATAACCTTTGGGGTTGTTTCTCCGAGTCTCCGGATGAAACATTTGCAAATCTGGAACAGGTTTTTTTAAAGAAAGCAGCCAGCTTAAATAAACCGGAAGATGCTTTTCTTTATGTGGATGCAGCCGTTCAAAAGATCATAAAAGAGAAAGGCAATGTTAAGAACAAGCAGCTTGAAAAAATTACCGGAGTATCTGCAAGGCACCTGGAAAAATCGTTTCAAACATATGTTGGCTTAAGCCCCAAACAGTTTTCCAATATTATCAAATACAGTCATTTTATTACGTACCGTAAAAATCATCCTGAAAAAACGTTAACAGAGTGTGCTTACGAAGCAGAATTTCATGACCAATCGCATCTTATTCATTTATCCAACCAAATTACAGGGCAATCACCAAAAGCCTATTTTGGAAAACTGAATCATATCAACGACTTTTTTCTGAAGCCATAAAGCCAGTTCGCATTTCTACAATTTCATGTTATACCGGGTGAATAGCTTTGCGTTCAAGAAATTTTATAACAATAAGATATTAACGAAAATGAAAAAAGTAATCTTATCTGTCGCTACTTCTTTAGATGGCTTTATTGAAGGCCCTAACAGAGAAATTGACTGGATCCCATTTACTGAAGATGGAGTAAAAGCGCTTGAGCAATTTTTAAATGAGATCGATACTGTTTTATATGGCAGAATAAGTTATGAAACATGGGGTAACTATGTTCCGGCAGAAGACAGTACCGATTTTGATAAGAATTTTTATGCCGGGTTAAATAAGATGAAGAAGTATGTATTTTCTACAACAAAGAAAAATTTCGAAGGAAACCCGATAGTAGTTCAATCAAATATTGAAGAAACCGTAAATAAGCTGAAACAAGAGTCCGGAAAGAATATCTGGCTTTACGGCGGCGCTGAATTAGTTACCGGATTTGTAAACTTAGATCTGGTGGATGAATTCAGAATTGCAGTTTTCCCAATTATACTTGGAGCTGGCAGGTCGTTGTTTAAGAATATTGACCATAGGGTAAAACTGAAATTAATAGACGTAATAACAGGGCCGTCTGGTATTGCAGAATTCAGATATGAAAAAGCAGTTTGATGATCTTGAATGATAATTATACTATGATAATGCTTAGGCCATTTCAACAATCAGATTTTAGCAAATTGATCAGTTGGATAGATAATGAGGAATTACTGGTTACCATAGCTGGTAATATATTTACCTACCCCTTAACGACTGCTCAATTACAAAAATATCTGGAAGATGAACGTAGTATTTCGTTTTGTATTGAACATCAGAATAGTAATGCATCCGTTGGTCATGCAGAAATTGTATCGGCAAACGACGGCACGTGTAAGATCGATAAGCTGCTGATTGCTGATAACTCAAACAGAGGGAAAGGAGTGGGGCAACAGGTAATGAAAGAGCTGTTGAAATATGCTTTTGAGAGATTACCAGTAAATACTGTAGAACTAAATGTATTTGATTGGAACAAAGCCGCAATTTGCTGTTACCAAAAAGTTGGCTTTGTTTTTAATGAAGCCAAAACAGCAAATTTTCAGTTGGGCAATAAGAACTGGACTGCTTTGAATATGGTACTAAACAGAAGCGAATGGGATAGCCACAAAAGCAGCTGCTGACAATGCATTTTTGTTAGGTAGCGATATGGCATTGACTAAGAGTGGGAGCAAGAACTCAGCTCTGCTTTTCACAGTCGGCTTGCTGTAAATTAGCAATGAAGAATAGTAGAAGAAGTTTTTGTTTTTTTTCAGACGTATCCCCGTAGGAGAATCTTCTTTGGATAAAGCCCGGCTTTAATTCTTATCCTTTATCTTTAGTAAGAAACCAGGTAACTCTTTGCCTGGAAAAATAGCATACCCGGCATCGGCAATGCTTGCTTGTTACGGGACATTCACTTTTAACCAATGAAAATAAACTCAATATGAAATCATTCATCATCATTCTTTTTTTGTTGATGGGTTTTGCCGGTTTCTGCCAACCCGTTAAGACAGACTTTAGCCACATTGAAATTATCATCGACTCGGCTTCGTTTGAAAAAATGGCTGCAAACGAGTTTATACGAAGCAGACTGGCTCCTTTTCACTATGATACGATGATGCTGTCGCCGTTGGTGCTTAGCTATTACCTATATGGCCAAAATAATTTTATTCATTTCAATCCGAGCAGAGGGTATTTCGGTACCCAACTTGGAACGGCATATGTCATTTTCCAAACACGAAGACCGGGTCAAGGAAAAATTTTAGAAGAATCATTCCGAAAGGTTGCAAACGACTCGATTGTTTCATATGATTTTGAAGGTCCTGATTTTACATTAACTGAAATTGTATATAATCATCACGACCGGATTAGTAAAAAGCAGCATAATAATCTTATACCGATGTTGAGTTCGTATTCGGTTGAAACCTATAAAAAATGGGGACACGGCGATTCTGCTGAAATTACAATGGAGCAATTTCTTTCAAAGGAGTTTGTGAAAGGAAAGAAGTTGTTTGAAAGCATTGTTGAAATTGAGTTAGCAGTCACGCAAAAAGACCTTGAGGATATTGCTCCTGTTTTGAAACTTGCAGGGTACCATAAAAAGAATCATTCGTTTACCAAGAACAATGAACCAACTATTTCGTATGTGATCAACAATAAACATAATGCTTTCAAAGTAAAAAAAATGACATTGCAACTTTCTGAAGATGCCGGAACAAATCAGTTCAACTTTGGCAAAATGAATTTGCTGATAAAGAACAACATTGCTGAGTTCTGCTTTGACTAACCAAATGCTTGCAAGTTTTACTGCAAGTCATAAAGGCGAATAGATTTTCAACCAGCTACTGTCGCTCTATCGATCAAGTTCTTATAATCACGAACTAGGCCGATGAATTATGCAGTTCAGGATCTGGCAAATAAACGGCTTCGGTGTTTTTTACCCCAATCTCTCAAAGCTGCAATTACATCATCAAGTGTTTTACCATAAGAAGTTAACGAATATTCAACTGTAACAGGCATTGTATCGTAAACCGTCCTTGTAATTAATTGATTCGATTCAAGATCTTTTAATTCTTTCGACAACATTCTGGGTGTAATACCTTCAACATCCCGTTCAAGTTCTTTAAAACGTTTATTGCCGAACGATAAGGCAATAAGAATGGGAAGCTTCCATTTTCCGTTTATAAGATCAAGTACATCCCTCACCGGGCGAATATATTGAACACACTCTTTTTTTTCAGATTTCATTTGATGATGTTTTGCTATACCGCAGTATACCGGTATACAAAGGTATAGTAGTTACTAATGTATAGCAAAGCTAGTTAGTTTTGATAAATCAAATAATAATTAAACTAAAAAAATGAAAGTACTTATTTACGGTGCAGGCGGTTCACAACAATTTCCGGTTATACGGGCATTACAAAATAAAGGAGCAGAAGTTTCTGCTACAACCAACAGCACTGACAAAGTTGAATTACTGAGGAGTGCCGGTGCAGAAGTTCATCTGGCTGATATGGCCGACAAAACAAGGCTGGAAGAAATCTCAGAGAACATTGATGCAGTTTCTTTCCTTGTTCCGTTCTTTCTTTCAAATCCTCTTGATGGATTAACTTATGCAAAAAACGCAATTGATGCTGCTGTAAAAAACAGCGTTAAACTTTTTGTGTGGAATAGTAGTGGCTATATACTCCCTGTAAAAATCGGGAATCCTTCTCTCGATATCCGGATTGATGTTATGCATTATTTAAGAGAAAGCGGGCTCAACTATATCATCATCCAACCGTCGGTATATGCCGAAAATCTATTAGGACCTTGGACAGCTCCTTTTGTAAAAACAGAGCAAATCGTTACATATCCAACACCCGAAGAAATGCCTGTTGGCTGGATTGCCACCAATGATGTTGCCGCACTTGTAGCAGAAGCTGTTTACAGTCCGCATCTGGCAGGCGAATCATTCCAGGTAAGTGGAATAGAGAATTTAACAGGCAATCAATTGGCAGAGAAATTTTCCATCGGGTTAAATAAACCAATTCAATACCGGCAGATGCCGCCAAAAGACTTTGGTAAAATACTCGATGGACTTTTTGGTGAAGGAGCTGGCAAAGGAGCGCAAGCGATGTATCAGGAAATAACAGACACCAAACAATATCCTGTAATGTATACGTCTGCTATGCCTGATGTATTAAAGAAACTACCCGTAACAATGACCAGTATTGAAACATGGGTAACCGAAAATAAAAACCAGTTTATCTGATCTGTGAAGGATTGTAAGAATGTCCTTTTTCTGTTTTCACGAACTGAAAAAGGACTTATTATTAAAATTAAAAAATTCATGTTATATTATCCTTCGAAAAAACAAACAACATGCGAAAATTGCTGCTGCTGCTGTTTATTGTTTGTGCAGATCACCTGATTGCGCAGGTTAAGCCCGGCACAGCCACTGTTAAAAAATTAAAGATCACTATTCTCAGCACCATGCTTGCGCAGAAGGGTGTGGGTGAATGGGGATTTGCCGCTCTGATAGAAGCAGACTCTGTAAAAATTTTGTTTGATGCAGGTGGCCGTGAAAAAACGGTACTTGAGAACAGCAAAGAATTAAACATTGATCTCTCCGCTATACCTGAACTGATCTTGAGTCATGGTCATGGCGATCATACTGCGGGATGGCTTCCACTGCGTACGGCAATGAAAGCAAGTAACCCCAACGCTTTATCTATTACACATGCCTGCAAAGGATTGTTTGATACACGTATTTCCGCCAGTAGTCAGGAGTTCAGCAATCGGAAAACCGATTCGCTGCAGTATATAAAAACGGGAGCCGTTGTGCAAGTGCACGAAGTGTTTACAGAAATACATCCCGGAATTTTTCTTACCGGACAGGTGCCACGCAAGTATCCTGAAAAGAATTATGGCTTGGGCGGAAACAAGATGAGAAAGAAAGATGAGTTGGGTAATACCATTGATGATATTGTACCGGAAGATATGTCGCTGGTAATACGTACAGAAAAAGGGCTGGTGTTGATTTCTGGCTGCGGACATTCGGGTTTGATTAATACGATCACACATATTCAAAATAATTTACAACAACCATTGCTTGCTGCCATTGGTGGTTTTCATTTGTTGGAAAACAATGATGAGCAGATAAAATGGACAGCAGATGAATTAAAGAAAACTGGCTTGCGTTATTTTATGGGAGCACATTGTACAGGCATAGAGCCGGTGTATCAAATTCGTGAATGGGTGCAGCTGAAACGTGGTGAATGTATTGTAGGTTCGGTTGGTGCTGTATTTGAACTGGGCAAGGGTTTCAGTGCAGGAGCCTTAACGAAATAATTTCCATTGGCTCAAGCTGCGGTGAAACTAACGTAATGATTCAGAATATATAAATTCCTGAAGTCTTTTGGATAACACTTCGGGCGGACAGTAAAACTTGGAACGTATGAAACTTCTTTGCACACTTCTGTTTAGTTTTTTCTTTTTAGTTGCCATACATGGCCAGGAAAAAAAGTTGCTCCCCGAACAGGAACGGCTTGGTATCTTCATCGGTCGCTGGACGGTTGAAGGCAGTGAGGCTGCTTATCTGGAAATTTGTGACCGCATACAAGGAAATCATATTCAATGCATCTCTGCTTCAAAAGAAAATAACGGAGTTGATAGTTCTGTGAGCTATCTGTCTTTTTCACCGCTGGAGAAAGCCTATTTATATTACGGTTTGTATCCTTCCGGAAATTCAAGAACGCTTCGGGGAAAATGGGAAACCGATCGTTTTATTTTTGAAGGTGAACGAATATTGCCGGAGAAAACTACAAAATGGCGGGTGACAATCAGGCCGATCGAAAAAAATCTTCATTTTACAGAAGAAGCAGCTGTAAACAACGGAGCGTGGGAGAAAAAAGCCGACTTTATCTACAAGCGTTTATAGTCAACTATCGCAAAGGCATTGCAGTTTTTTACTTGTTTTTCTACTCCTTTATTTTAACGGACTCTCCGATTTCAATCACCATTAAATCTTCACCAACTGCCAGTTGTCCGCTGTAGTATTTTCTTGTTCGTGCAATAATATCGTCAGTAGTTAACGGAGGTTTTGATGGATCTAACGTTGGTATGGCCACATGTGTGTAAACAGCAAGTTTTGGTTTTGCGAGCGCAAATATTTTTCCCGCATCCTCCGGTGTTGTATGAAAGTTGATGATCTTACGGGCCAGTGGTTGAGTTGCCGCCACATCTTCACGAATGGCAATTACTTCATGTATCAACAGATCTGCTCCCTTTGAATACTGAATCAGGTTTTCGCTGTAACGTGTGTCGCCTGATATAACAACGGAACGGCCCATATAATCTAACCGGTATCCTAATGCTGAATCGATAATGTCAGAATGATTCACCCAAAAAGCTGTGATCTTTACTCCATTTTTATCATACACTACACCTTCTCTTACATCGTTTGCTTTTACGTTGCTGCCACTGTCTGCTGATGGGTATTCGGCAACACGGGTTTTAATATCCCATTGGTAAGCCAGCTTTAATCCCTGTATCATATCATTGGTGCCGGCGGGGCCATACACTTCCAAGGCTTGCTTTCGGTTACCAAAAGTGCCGGGCATAAGACCCAGTAGCCACAAATCGGGAATACCAACAATATGATCCGAATGAAGATGTGTAAGAAAGAGATAATTCACTTTGCCTGCACCAATTTTTTTCTGCCACAAACGTTGTGTTACGCCTCTGCCACAATCAAAAAGAAAATATCTGCCACCTGCTTCCACGAGCGTTGCAGCTCCAAAGCGGTCGATGGTTGGTTGTGGAGCTCCGGTACCGAGTAACGTAACGGTGATGGTTTGAGCTGATAGTTGCAGTTGAAGTATCATGATAACTACTGCCAGGCAAAAATTATTTTTCATAACAACTTGTTTTTTGATTTGACGAATGATTCCTGTCGACAAATAATATTTTCTGCTGCTGACCTAATGCGGGGGCCGTGTTTCGAGTGTTGAATCGCATAGATATTTTATTGAACAGATCGGCTGCAGCGAATGAATATATTCTGCTCTTACAAGGTTGATAATTTATGTGAAAAAGTCAATACCCGAATATGGGGAGATGGCGTGTGCCGCAACTTCTGTTCCTATCTTTTCGTAATCAGAACAACAAGCCATTGTTTCATAAATAACACGAATGCGGTACACAAAACATTCTGGACGTATTATTCTTGTAACGAATTTTCGCTACTTGCCAATCGCTACAGCTGTTGTACTTTTAACAGCATCCTTTTTTGCTTGCTGCGGCGTGGCACTTGCATCCATTGTTAAATGCTAAAAACATGAAGATTCTTCTTACCGTTAGCTGTATATCCGTTTTTGTATTTGGCGCATCGGCACAGTATCAATATCCTGTTACCCAAACTGCCGACAGTAGTGATACTTATTGGGGAGTAACGGTAAAAGATCCGTACCGCTGGTTGGAAAATTTGAAAGATAGTGCGGTGTTGAACTGGTTTCAATCACAGGCTGTTTATACCAATACCCAACTGGCCGGCATACCCGGTCAGCAAATGCTGATCAACGAATTAAAAGCGTTGGAAAAAATTACAGCAGTTGCCATGCAGCCTGTTGCAAAAGCGGGCGGCAATTATTTTTATCAAAAACGTTTACCCGGCGAAGGAGTCAACAAACTGTTTTGCCGTAAAGGTGAAAAAGGGGCTGAAATACTATTGTTTGATCCAACAACATTTCGTGCAGGTAAAACTGTTGATTATATACCAAGAGTAAGTGACGATGGCAGTCGTGTGCTCATAATGATCAGTGAAGCTGGAAGTGATCTGGGTGATATCCATATCCTTGATGTGACTACCAAAAAATTCTATGCCGATGTAATTCCACATTCCCGTGGCAGGTTTGTTGGCGGCAGCAATACCGATGTTGTTTATCTGGAATATAAAAGCAGCGATCCGCACAATGCTGATAATATTCTCAATTGTTTGTTTAAGCTACACGTGATGGGTACATCGGTTGCTGACGATCTTGTACTTGCCGGTGCTGATATGTATCCGCAGTTGAATTTAAAACCAGTTGAACGGCCATGGGTAACGGTGTACAAAAATTCTCCCTATATGATTCTGGAAAAAAACAGTGGAGGTGATATCCCATTGTTTTTTGCACTCAAATCGGAGTTAAAGAAAAAAACAATCAATTGGAAGCCATTGGCAGGTATGGACGACGAGATAAAAGAATTTTTTGTAAACGGAAACGATCTGTATCTACTTACATCAAAAGGAAATCCGCAATTCAAAATCATTAAAACATCACTGGCCCGTCCCGATTTATCAAACGCTGAAATAATTGCTGAGGGAAAAGACGATTGGAAAATATCAACCGTTGCTAAAACAAAAGATTATTTGCTGATCAACTTCAGCAAAAACGAGTTGGTGATACAGCCAAAGATCTATCATTTTGCTACCGGTAAAACAGAAGAAGTAAAAACATCGTTGCAGGGAAATACAATGTTGTCGGTTCTCTCAGTCGATGAAAATGAAGTAGAGTAATTTAACTCAGGTTGGAATGTTCCCTTCAACCGTTATCGGTACAACATCAAAACAAAAACAATCAGCAAAGGATTGTATCATCAAACCTACAACGGCGATTTTCCGCAGTTGAACAATATTGTGTATGAAGAAATTGAATTGCCTTCACACGACGGAACATTGGTGCCACTCACCATTATCTACAACAAAGCGTTGCTGAAAAAAGATGGTTCAAATGGATGTGTAATGGTGGGTTATGGTGCGTATGGTGCCAACTCCTTGGGCGATCCTTATTTTGATGCCAACCTGTTGCCCATGCTCAACCGAGGTTATATTATGGCACTTGCGCATGTGCGTGGTGGTGGCGAAAAAGGGAACGACTGGCATTTAGGCGGCAAAAAAACAACCAAGCCCAATACGTGGAAAGATTTTAATGCCTGTGCCAATTGGTTGATCAAAAGCAACTACACATCGTCCGCAAAATTCAGTTGCATCGGTGCCAGTGCCGGCGGCATACTCATTGGCCGTGCCATTACTGAACGACCGGATTTATACAAAGCTGCTGTTTGTAAAGTGGGCGTGTTAAATGCATTGCGTACAGAATTTATGCCGTCGGGTCCAACGCAGATAGCTGAGTTTGGAACAGTAAAAGACTCGATCGAATTCAAAGCGCTGTTGGAGATGGATGCTTATCATCATACAAAACAGGGTGTACATTATCCCGCACAATTGATTACCTGTAGCTTTAAAGATTTTCGTGTGCAGAGTTATATGCCGGCGAAGTTTGCTGCAAAGATGCAGGCAGCCAATGCATCAACCAATCCTGTTTGGCTGTATGTGGATTTTGAAGGTGGGCATTTTGGCAGTAGCAATCAAGATGAGTTTTTTGCACAAATGGTGAGAGAGTGGGGTTTTATTTTATGGCAAACAGGGCATCCGGATTTTCAGCAGGCGAAATAAAAAGGTTGCAAGAAGTAACAAATCATACAACTAAACGATCATGGAAAACAACAAAACCAATCATCAATCAGGCGTAGCTGCTGCCAGTGTTTTTTCACAAACCTATTTTCATGGCACAAAAGCCGATCTCAGCCCCGGCGATTTTATTGAAACCGGCATTAAATCAAACTACGGACAAAAGAATGCAGCGAAATATATTTATCTCACCGCCACGCTTGATGCCGCCATTTGGGGAGCTGAACTTGCTGCAGGCAATGGACCTGAACGAATTTATCTGGTGGAACCAACAGGTGCTCTCGAAGATGATCCGAATGTAACCGATAAAAAATTTCCAGGCAATCCTACTATGTCGTACCGTTCAAAGTATTCATTCAAAGTTGTCGCTGAAGTAGTAAATTGGCAAGGCCATGCACATGAGCAGATAAAAGCAATGAAAGATGCATTGGCAAAATTAAATGAACAAGGTATTGAGGCGATTGAAGATTAAATCTTCAAGGTTTTCTTTCAAAAAAAATTAAAAGAGATGAAGAAGACATTTCAGTTACTCACAATTGCATTTGTATTCCTACAGGTTAGGGGATGGGCACAACAGTTACATTATTCAAGGGAAGAAAGCAATGCCATTCACGATAGTATCAAGCAAAGCAGGTGGGATGTTGGCGGAAGGTTATCGCATTATAGTTTCAGGTACATGTCGGAGTTTTTTCCTGTTGGTATTATTCAGAAGTCCAATGCGCCTTATGTATTCAAAAGCGATCCTAAAAAATCAATTGAGGCTATTTCTGTTAAATCAAAGAACGGAAACATTACTTTCGAAAATTATTTGAATCAATTACACATCGGCAGTTTTATTGTGGTTCACAAAGGCGTGATTGTATATGAGAAGTATTTCTCTATGCTTCCAAACGATCAGCATTCACTTCAATCGGTAACCAAAGTAATTACTTCGGCACTTATTACCGGTTTGGTCAACGAAAAGAAAATTGACATTAATCGATCCATTGAAACTTATCTTCCCGAATTAAAAGGCGGCGACTGGCAGGGAATTTCTGTAAAAGATATTTTGAACATGCGTTCGGGCATGGATAGTTATTCCATTGATTTTGCCAGCGGGCCGTTCACGAATCCGCAACATAAAAATTATCAGTTTGAATCGGCTCTGGGCCTGTTGCCAAAAGCTTCAACTACACCTGTATCTGTTTTTACATTTCTTGCAGGAATAAAAAAAGACAAGCCTGCCGGATCGCATGCTGAGTATTCTAATCTAAACACGTTTGTATTGGGATGGCTTGCAGAAAAAGTGACAGGAAAAAAATATGCAGATCTGGTGTCGGAACGAATATGGAAACCGATGGGTGCGTCTTCTGATGCATATGTATGTCTTTCAGACAAGGGCATTCCGTGGTCTCATGGAGGTATGTCAGTAACCTTGCGGGATCTGGCACGTTTTGGAATGATGTTTACCAACAGTGAGATCAAAAAACGAAACGGAGCTATCATGAACGCCGTGCAACAAAAGGAAATGTTTGATGCCCCCGCTATCAATAATCCGATGGCTCCATTTAAATGGATGTATCAATGGGATCTGGCAAGTGATGGTGTAATGATGAAAGGTGGTTTTGGCGGCCAGGCTTTATATGTTGTTCCGGGAAAAGAAATCGTGATCGCTTATTTTAATTATGTTGATAGTGATTGGACTTTGAATACCATCATTTCTGATGCAGTATTCAATGATATCATTAAAGCGGTAGAAGCAGGTCAATAGCGAATATTCGCCAAAATTATTTTTCCAATCATTTCTTACATTAGGGTGTCGGTTATTCAGTTCTTGTAACAGTAACGTTCAAACGCATTAAACCATCTCTCAACATATGAGGAAGAATTATTTTTTCTGGGCCAGTTTATTTTTGCTGTTCCTGTCCGTGTTTGCGTTTTCAGACAATTTATTTTATGATGTGAAGCAGGAGAGTAACAGCGATCCGAAATTTATTATTCACGGTTTATTTTTCTTAGCGTGGTTCATTATTCTGGTGATCCAAACAGGCTATATCAGAAAAGGAAATTACAAAGCACACCGTGCTCTCGGCATTGCAGGTATGTTGATCGGGCTGGGTGTTATAATCAGTACGTTTTATGTATTTGTAGCGGTATATAAAGGATGGTCGGTAATGCCGGATTATGTAAAAGCAAACAGGATCTATACCACAAGTTTTGCTGTTTTGGTATTGCTGGCTTATTTAAACCGTAAACATGGCATTAAGCACAAACGATATATTTATGTAGGAACACTTTATGTATTGGGGCCGGTTCTCGACAGGGTTGCAGGTAAGCTGATGAGTTTCGATTCAATGACAGGCGTCGTGTTATTTGAAACAATTATCTGGAACGTATTGTTTCTCTCATTGTTTGTTTATGATTGGCGTACACTCAAGAAAATACATTCGATCAGTTGGGTTGGGTTTATTTGGTTTTATGTGGTGTGGGTACTTTCTCTTGTGCTTTGATGTGTTGTTGGTTTATTATCGTTCAGACCGGCTTCGCCGTGCCGACCGTAGCAACATCGTACCTCTTACTTCGTACATCACATCTTCATCCTCATCCGCCCGTTTGTCCTGTTCTCACTTTTATTTTTTTCTTACCCGCATTCTTCTTTTCGTATTCAAGAATTTCTTTGGGCTTTACTTTTTCTTTCGGCGTTTCTTTCTTGGTGGTAGTTGTTTCGTTCGGATCGTTGGGATCTTTTTTTACAATACCATTGGCAGTACCGGTACCATCATCGAGTTTGCCGAGTATAAAATTTTCTTTGCGTAATATTTTGCCGGTACCGGGTTCGTAGATCGTCCACATACCATGTGCAACGGTAGATGCTTCCAGTTTTACTTCTACCAAATACACTTTTTTGGGATCGTTCACATCAAACACTTCAATGGTTTCAGAAGGTTTGTCGGGGTTTTGAGCCAGCCAGCTTTCTTCCCGCACCAGATCACCATTTGCATTAAAGTATTGTTGTTTGCCATGTTTGTTATTGGCCCTGTAAAATTCAATGGCCAGCAGATCGCCCATTAATGTGTACGAACGCCATGGCCCTTCTTTCTTTCCGTTTTTGAATTCACCTTCTTCTTCATAGCCGGGCTCTCCACGCACTTCATCGTAACGGATCACCCATTTACCCTGTTTCAGATCTTTAACATCGGTACAGTTGAGCGTATCGCCTTTTACACCAATCGTAAAGTCTTTGCATTGAGCAACACCGCTCATCCAAAAAAGGAGAGTGGCTACTGCACTTAACATCAACATTCGTATGTTTGAAATCATTCTTCTACTTTTCATAACATGAGATTAAAAAACCAAAAAAGCATGTACCAGTTAAAAACGGCTGCAATTCTTAAAAATTGCCTGTTCAAAGTTACCCCTCTTCTTTCGTTTCTGTTCCTTGTACTTATCAGTAACGCACAAATCAAGCCAACAACTGCCGAAGAGCGGCTGAAAGGCATGCAGTTACGCAAGGAAATGGAAAAGAAATCTTTGTTAAAAGAAAGTAAGTTCCGAAACATTGGTCCTACAGTAATGAGCGGACGTGTAAATGATATCGAAGTAAACCCTGAAGATGTTACAGAATTTTATGTTGCATATGCCAGTGGTGGTTTGTGGCATACAACTAACAATGGCCAATCGTTCACACCCATTTTTGATAATGAAGATGTGATGACGATTGGAGATATTGCTGTGAAATGGTATGGTAGCCGCATTATTTGGGTGGGCAGTGGCGAAGTAAACAGCAGCCGTTCATCGTATGCCGGTAATGGTGTATATAAAAGTGGCGATAATGGTAAAACATGGGAGTACCTCGGTTTGCCTGAAAGTCATCATATCGGAAAAATTCAATTGCACCCAACTGATCCAAACACAGCATGGGTAGCTGCATTGGGACATTTGTATTCACCCAATAAAGAACGTGGTGTGTACAAAACAGTTGATGGCGGTAAAACATGGAAGCTCACACTTGCGATTGATGAAAATACCGGTGCAGTTGAAATGGAGATCAACCCCAATAATCCCAACGACCTGTATGCAGCCATGTGGAACCGTACACGCAGAGGTTGGAAGTTTGATGAAAGCGGCCCCACCAGCGGCATTTATAAAAGTACCGATGGTGGTAACAACTGGACCTTGATCAGTGGACCGGGCAGCGGTTTTGCGGAAGGAAAAAAGCTCGGTCGTATTGGCTTGAGTGTGTTTGCACAAAACCCAAACATTGTATTTGCTGTAATTGACAATTACAATCCGTTACCCGATACCGGCAAAAAACAAGTAACCGGTGATACAACCATTCAACTGAAAGATTTTAAAACCATGACGGCAGATCAACTGCTGACTCTGGATGATAAAAAGCTGGATACGTTTATTCGCAAGCAACGTTTCCCGGCAAAATATAATGCTGCGGTTGTAAAGGAAATGGTACGAGGCGGAAAAATTCAACCCGTTGCATTGTGGGATTATTTTGATGCAGGCGATGATGGTTTCAGCAATGCAGGCATCAAAGGTTGCGAAGTATATCGCAGCGATGATGCAGGTAAAACATGGAAGCTTATCAACAATAAATTACCGCAGGCATTCAGTACCTATGGATATTATTTTGCGAAGATCTATGTGTCGCCCACCAATGCAGATAAGATCGTTGTATTGGGAGTAAATGCATGGTTAAGTACTGATGCAGGTAAAACATTTAAGAATATCGACGGACGTAATGTGCATTCCGATCATCATGCATTATGGATCAACCCTAAGCGTGATTCGCATATGATCAATGGAAACGATGGTGGTTTGAATATTACGTATGATAATGGTGTAAACTGGTTCAAAGCCAATTCGCCGGCGGTAGGCCAGTATTATGCCATTGCTGTGGATGATGCAAAGCCCTACAATGTATATGGTGGTTTCCAGGATAACGGTACATGGTTTGGCCCAAGCAACAATCGTGAAACAACCGATTGGCACGACAGTGGCAACTATCCATACAAATCAATTGGCGGAGGCGATGGTATGCAGGTACAGGTTGATACAAGAGATAATACAACTGTATATGTTGGTTCGCAGTTTGGAGCTTATGCAAGAGTAAATAAAAATGCGCCGTTTGCAGGTCGTGTAAGTGTGCGTCCGCAACATGAGCTGGGTGATAAGCCATTACGTTTTAACTGGCAGTCGCCGATTCTTTTATCGAAACACAACCAGGATGTATTTTATTTCGGCAGCAACCGTTTCCACAGAAGTTTCAACAAGGGTGAAAACTCAGTGAACTTAAGCGGCGATCTTACAGGCGGTAAAAAAGAAGGCAATGTGCCGTTTGGTACACTGGTAACCATGAGTGAATCGCCATTACGTTTTGGGTTGATCTATACCGGTAGTGACGATGGATTTATCCATCTTACAAAAGATGGTGGTTATAGTTGGACAGCCATTCATTCCAAGTTACCAAAGCAGGTACAGGGATTGTATGTAAGCCGTGTAGTTGCATCGAAATTCAAAGAGAGCAGGGTATATGTTACATTGAACGGATACCGCAACGATCATTTTGCTGCATGGGTATTTGTAAGTGAAGATTATGGAACTACATGGAAACAGATCTTTACTGATTTACCAGCTGAACCGGTGAATGTGATCCGTGAAGATCCGAAGCAGGAGAATCTGTTGTACGTGGGTACCGATCATGCATTGTATGTATCAGTAGATGGAGGTGCCGGCAGTATGGCATGGATGAGCGGCCTGCCTCGTGTGGCTATTCATGATATTGTTATTCAGGAGCGTGAAAATGAAATTGTATTGGGTACGCACGGCCGTAGTTTGTACATTGGTTCGCTTACCGAAGTGCAAAAGCTGGCAAGCGATAAAGCTTATTATGAGATGAAAAAGGCGGAATTAAAATAACGATAATATCCGTTTGTCATTCAGCCAACAATAGTCTATAAATTTTGTTTTAACTTGTACATTCAAAAATAATACACATGAAACGTATCTTAAGTCTATTGCCGGTCTTGGTTTTACTGTTATCAGTAACGGCCTGTGCACAGAATCAAACAAAACCCAGCCCACCTGCAAGTGCAGAATTAAAAGCGGGTGATGCGACTATTAAAATCAATTACAGTGCACCATCTGTAAAAGGTCGTGAGATCTGGGGTAAATTAGTTCCCTATGGTGAAGTTTGGCGTACGGGTGCAAATGAAGCCACTGTGTTTGAAACAGACAAGGATATTAAAGTAGAAGGTAAAACACTTGCTGCCGGTAAATATTCACTGTTTACTATTCCCGGTGAAAAAGAGTGGGTGATCATCTTTAACAAAAATCCAAAGCAATGGGGCGCTTACAGTTACAAAGCAACGGATGATGTGTTGCGTGTAACCGTAAAACCTGCTGCAGCAGAAATGACTGAAACATTAAAAATTGACGGTGCAAACGGTAAAGTGACCATTAGTTGGGAAAAACTTGCTGTTGCATTTAACGTAGCCCAATAATTGATGATTCATCAATGTGTACCTGTCCCCCGGTAATTCGGGGGACTTTTTCATTTCACAGCTTTTCCACAAACAGCGTTAGCCCCGTTCGGCTGGCATTATTATAAGTAGTTTGCAAACGGAATGAAGGATAGCCGGAATATATTGCTGTTAGTAGTGTCGCTTTGCCTCGTGGGTACATGGGTGTACCATTTATACGATAAGAATCAATACAGCAATCAGCCGTCTACGGTTTCTGTAAAAGACAGTATTGCTGCACAACAAAGCACAAATGATTCGTTACGTATTGCCTACAACACGGTGCTTTCACAAATTGATTCTTCCAGGAACGTTGTTGATACGTCAACAGCCGCAACGATCCCATCTGCAACAAATGAGATCGACAGTTTGCGAAACGAGATCGCCGCCATCCTCACCATCAACAATATCACCAAGGAAGATCTGCGCAGGGCCGAAGAGAAGATCAAACAACTGCAACAACGTTTATCAAACACAGCCGCAACCACAACAACTGTAGTTGATCCGAGGCCTGTGGTTACTTCTTCAACCGGCAACAGCAAAACAGATCTGCCTGCCAAACAGGAAGCTGTCAATGAAGTGTTCTCGGCTTCAGGTATCAGTTTACGGGCTATACAAGGCGATGGAAAAGATCAGGTAACTGTCAATGCAGCAGCAGCAGCTTCACTTGCAATTGCCTGTGTTGTGCAGAACAGAACAACTTCGTTTACCGATACAGAAGTATATATGGTACTCACCGATCCGTCGGGTGAAGTGGTGCAGGATGATCCCTGGCAGTCGGGAATGTTCACTACAGGAAATGATCGTATTCCGTATACACGTAAAGCAAAGCTGGCTTATTCAAAAGGCGACAACAGCCGTATTGCGATGAATTTGAAATTGCCTGCGTATGAAAAAGGAATGTACAGTGTACAATTCTATCACAATGGTGTGCGTATTGGCAGAACTTCGCTGCGGTTAAATTGAAACGACAGTCTCTCCACTTAATCACATTTTTTTCACAGTTGAAGAATAGCAGGCTGGTAAAGGGTTTTACCGCATACGATTGTATTACTTTTACCCAAAGCACAACTTACATTATGCGTAACAACGTCGTGGCTGCCTGGCTGCTGCTCTGTTTTATGACAGGAGGCCAGCATGTGATTGCACAAACAAGCAAGAAAAATGAGTACAATACGCCCAATTTATACGCAGGTATTGAAGTGGGTTCAAAAGGGGTGAAGCTGAGTGTAATTGAATTGAAGAAGAACGGACAATTAGGGAATAGTTTTTTTGCTGTAAAAGACACTTCGGTTAACACAGATTTTATTTCCTTTACGCAACAAACATTTGATGCAACGCTCAATGGCCTTACCGGCTTATTTCAAACAGCAAACACAACGTTTAACATTCCTTCCAAACGAATTTTTACGGTTATCAGCAGCGGGGTAAAGATCCAGGCTGAAAAAGAAAAGCAAAATGCATGGGTGGCAAAACTCATCAACGCTTTTCAGGAAAAGATCAACGAGCCCGGCAGGAAAGTAGAAGTGGTAGATGTAATGATGGAAGCAAAATTATCACATCAGGGTATTGTTCCTGCAAGCCGTCGTTACAATACATTCCTGATCGATATAGGCAGCGGTAATTCTAAAGGAGGCTTTTTCCCGTATGGCAACGACAGTTATTTTTATCTGTTTCAATTATCGTGGGGAACAAAGAGTACAGCCAACGCTGCTGAAAAAATGTTGGGTGATGATAAATCGCATGAAAATTACTCAAAGCAATTATTCCGTGTAGCGGCAGGTGCGGAAAGTTCAGAGATCACTTATGCGGTGAATACAAGTGGCAGTTATCCGGTTAGCGATCATATTGCATTCAGTGGTGGAATTTCCTGGGCCACTGCTACGTTATTATATCCTGAGTTGATGAACAATCCGGTTGTTCCTGTTACCTACGATGATGTGGAACGTTTTGCGAAACGTGTTGCCGAAAATTATTCTTCGTTATCAGAAGCATATCTGCTAACAAAGATGGGCAATGGTAAATGGGATAAAAATGCAATAACAGCTGAGATCAAACGGGTGCATACCGTATTCGATCAACGTTCGCTGATGGCTGGTACAGCGTTGTTGTTGCGCATCATGCGTCAGTTTAAATCGGTGAATGAAGCCAAGCAATTTTATCTGATCAAAAACGGGAATGTTGGATGGGTGTCGGCCTACGTTGATGAGGCCGTTGATTAAATTAAGTACTGATCCATTTTTTATATACAAACTCTGGCAACTGCCGGAGTTTTTTTTAGGGCATTAAACTTCTCTTTTCCTTAATGGTCTATGCTCCGGCCTGAGTATTTTTTCGATCGTACCGAAACATGATTGACCATTCATACATCAATCGAAAAAATAGTTTGGCATACTATTTGGCAACCCTAAACAAAATTACGTTTATGAAAATCAAAATTCTTTGTCTTGCTATTTTTGCTGCAAGCATCAGCAGCGTATCAGCGCAGAACTCTTCCGTATTTATTAAAGCCGGTTATAACATGGCGAATATCTCAATCAGTGATGATGGTGCAGTAGATGAAAACAGGATGCTGTCAAGTTTTCAAGTTGGATTGCAGGGCGATATAGCTGTTATTAAAAATGTGCTTTCTATTCAACCGGGATTATTTTTCACCGGTAAAGGTTCAAAGTTGCAAAGTGGACAACCAGGCCAAAATGGCTATTTCCGCTCAGTAGTAAATCCTTACTATATCGAAGTTCCTGTAAACGTTGTTGTGAAAGCTCCTTTAGGTGGTGGCGCTAAATTTTTTGCAGGCGCAGGTCCATATGTTGCGATGGGTGTAGGGGGTAATCGAAAACTGGATTACCAGATAATTGGTGTTGCATACAATAGAACTGATAAAATTGATTTTTCAAATGATGATCCTACCACACAAGGTGAAGAGGGTGCAGGATATGGTATTCTCCGTCGTTTCGATTATGGTTTAAATGGTACAGTAGGTTTTGAAGGAGAGAAAGCAATGTTCTCGGTGAATTATGGCTTGGGTTTAGCGAAACTGCAATCAGGTGCAGATAATAACATTGATGAAAAAAACAAACATAGAGTTCTGAGTTTTACAGTCGGTTTCCGTTTGTAACAACCTGCCGGACTGAAAGAGGCGCACTGCTTAGCGGTGCGCCTCTTTGTATTTTATTGGTCACTGATGCACGCAAATCAAAACAGATGAAAATAATTGACCTTGCATTTGCTCGCAGCTGAAAGCTTACAGCTTTTGGTTACTTCCCAAATTTCTTCTTCAATGCGGCCAACGCATCATTCACCGTTAAGTTGCTTAAGTCTTCCTGTTTCTTGAAACCTGTTGCTTGTCCTTGTGGTTTTATTCTTGTTCCTCTTGCAGGTGCTTCTTGCGTTTGCTTGATTGATAATGCAATTCGTTTTCTTTGCACATCTACTTCCACCACTTTCACCATTACTTTATCGTTCAACTTTAATTTTTCAGCCGGGTCAGTAATATACTCGTGTGATATTTCTGATACATGCACCAGGCCATCCTGTTTCACACCAATATCAACAAATGCACCAAAGCGGGTGAGGTTGGTTACAACGCCGGGAATCACCATACCTGCCGTTACTTCATCAATACTGAAGATGTTGGCATATTCAAATGCCTGTACCTCGCTGCGTGGATCAAGACCGGGCTTTACCAGTTCTTTCAAAATATCATTGATGGTTAATTCACCAATGGTTTCCGTTACATATTTTTTTGCAGGGATCTGTTTGATAGTTGTTTCATTACCTACCAGTTCTTCCAGTTTTAATTGCAGATCGGCTGCCATTTTTTCAACTACCGCATACGCTTCTGGATGTACGGCACTTTTATCCAATGCATTTTCACCATCGGGTATGCGTAAGAAACCTGCACATTGTTCAAATGCTTTATCGCCGAGGCGTGGCACTTTCAATAATTGTTTGCGACTTGTAAAACGACCGATCTCGTTTCTGTACTTCACAATATTTTCTGCAATGCTGCTGTTGATACCGCTCACATAACTTAATAAATTTTTACTGGCTGTATTCAAATTCACACCCACCTGGTTTACACAACTCACAACAGTTTGATCAAGACGTTCTTTCAAACGCATTTGATTAACATCGTGCTGGTATTGTCCTACACCAATACTTTTTGGATCGATCTTTACCAACTCTGCCAATGGATCCATTAACCGGCGGCCAATACTTACAGCACCACGTACCGTAATATCTTTATCCGGAAATTCTTCCCGGGCAACTTCGCTTGCACTGTAAATGGACGCACCATCTTCATTCACCAGAAAAACAGGTAAGCCAAGATTTAATTTTTTAATGAACTGTTCTGTTTCTCTTCCTGCTGTACCATCCCCAATGGCAAACACCTGTGTCTGAAATGCATTCACTAAATGACGGATGGTTTGCTCAGCCGTATACAATTTGCCCGGCTCATGTATAAAGATGAGGTCCGTTGTTTGCAGATCACCTTTCTCATCTAAGCAAACAATTTTACAACCTGTTCTGTAACCGGGGTCAATTGCAAGAATACGTTTGCTGCCTAATGGACTGCTCAATAACAATTGACGAAGATTTTCTGCAAACACAGTAATGGCTTCTTCATCGCCCTTTTGTTTTAACTGCGAACGGAATTCTGTTTCAAGGCTTGGTTGCAGTAATCGCTTGTAGGCATCTTTGATCGCTTTCTTTACCTGTGCAGTTGATTCATTCATTCCTCTTATATATAATGAATCGATCAACTCAATGGCCAGTTCTTCTTCCGGTTCTATACTCATCTTCAACACACCCTCTGTAAAACCACGGAGTATCGCAAGGATACGATGCGATGGAATTTTATGCACCGGTTCACTGAAATCAAAGTAGTCTTTAAACTTAATGCCATCGGCTTCTTTGTCTTTCATCACTGTGCTTTTCACCAATGCCTGATCTTCAAAATATTTACGGAGTTTGGCCCGTACAAGAGCATCTTCATTCACTTGTTCCGAAATAATATCCCGTGCACCCTGCAACGCATCTTCAACCGTTGCAACTTTCTCATTGATAAACGTTGCTGCATGCTCGTTTACGGCAATATCTTTTTGTTCGAGTAGGAGGAGGGCTAACGGTTCAAGTCCGTTTTCTCTTGCAGTCTGGGCTTTAGTTTTTCGTTTTGGTTTATAAGGGAGATAGATATCTTCCAACTCATTTATTGTTGTTGCCTTGTCCAATTTAGCCTGCAACGCATCCGTCATCTTACCCTGTTCGGTAATTGTTTTTTCAATAAATGTTTTTCGTTCTGTAAATTCTTTTAAAAATTTTGCCTGATCCTGTATTTGCTGGATCACTACTTCATCCAGGTTATCGGTCTTATCTTTTCGGTAACGGGCAATAAACGGAATGGTGGAACCTTCTTCCAGTAAATCAATCACTGTTTCTACCTGCTGCACCCGCAGGCGCAATGCACCTGCGATCGTTGATGAAAATTCTCTCATGGTATATTCAAACTTGTTATGTAAAAAACGGGCTGCAATATAGGCTGGCTGACGTAGAAAAAAAAGTTGTTCATTTAAAAATGTGTTCACTAAATATTTTCATTGTCTGTGACATTGTAATGACAATATACGTGTAAAAAAATGACGTTATGTAAAAAACCGAAGAAGCATCATTTCATTCAGCATATTTTTTTTACCACTTGTCATAACATGTATTTACAAACGCAGCATCACATGAATATGTGTTGTCAATTATTTCGAAGTGTGTTTAATTCGCACACTTTAATCACCTGTTAAAAAGATTAGCAGGTATTTATCATTCATCATCTAAACCTTATCATTCATGACAAGAAAGATCCTTCGGGTTCTTCTTGCTTTTGTGATTGGATTGTTTTCTGTATCGTTTGCACAATCGCAAACTGTTACGGGAAAAGTCATTTCACAAGACGGAGAACCTCAGCCTTTTGCTACTGTACAAGTAAAAGGTACGCAAACCATTACCACTGCTGACGCACAGGGAAATTATTCCATCAATGCAAAACAGGGCGATGTACTCATTTTTACCAGCACTTCATTTGAACAGAAAGAAGTAACCGTAAATGGCGCTGTTGTAAATGTTACTGTAACCGCAACAGTAAACGCATTGAAAGAAGTAGTTGTTACCGGCTACTCTACACGTTCCAAACGTTCAAACATCGGTTCGGCTTCAACGGTTGTGATCAACGACATCCGTACGCAACCAGTTGCATCATTCGATCAGATATTGCAAGGGCAGGCGCCGGGCTTGAACGTAAAGGCAGGTTCGGGCCAGCCTGGACGTAATGCAGATCTTATCATTCGCGGACGTACATCTGTTAACGGTTCTGTTGATCCATTATTTATTGTGGATGGTATTGAAGTACGTGCAGGCGATTTCAGTACAATGAATCAGGGCGATTTTGAAAGTGTTTCTGTTTTAAAAGATGCAGCTTCCACAGCTATCTATGGTTCACGTGGTGCCAATGGTGTAATTGTTGTAACCACAAAAAAAGGAAAGAGTGGAAAAGTTCGTTTCGCTTACGATGGTCAAATTGGTATTTCCACATTGCCGGAAAATAAGTTGAAACTGATGAACACACAGGAGAAACTTGATTTCGAAATGAACGTTGCAGGAAATCCATGGGGATGGTCGCCTGCAGAAGTAGCAGCATTCCGCAATGTAAATACAGATTGGAACGATGCTGTATTTGATGATGGTAAAATGCAATCGCATCAGATCAGCGCAAGTGGTGGTAATGATAAAACCACGTTCTACACATCATTCAATTATTTCAATCAGGAAGGCGTAACCATTAATACCGGATTGGAACGTTATAATGGCCGTTTAAATCTTGCACATACTGAACGCAATTTGAAATTTGGTGTAAACTTAGCTGGTGGTTGGTCTAAATTCAGAGGAACATTTGAAGGCGATCAAAGTGTTGGCTCACCATTGAACACTGTTATCTGGGCATTGCCTTATGAAAAAGTGTATAATGATGATGGAACCTATGCAGGTTCTGTTCAATTTCCATTCTGGCTGAACCCGGTTGAAGAGTTGATCGTAAATGCGGACAACAGCTGGCAATTAAAATCAACAGGAAATATTTTTGTTGAATACAAAATTCCCGGAATCAAAAACCTTACGTATCGTTTAAATGCAGGAGGTGATTATTCTCAAACAGAAGTATTTGGAATTACAAAAAATGGAACACAATCTGCCGCACAGAATGCTGCATTTGGCAGTGCGTTTGCAGGTGAAGGTGCATTGGGAAGAAGTTTCGACCGTCGTTTCCGTGCAACCATTACCAATAGTCTTACACACAAAATTGGTTTTGGTGCAAACGACGATCATCAATTAACCACTTCGCTTTATACAGAATTTATTCGCAGAAGAGGCCGTGATTTTAATTTCACCGGTTATGGTTTGTTGTTGCCGTTTGATAACGAAGCAGGTCTTGTTGCAGGCACTGCAGCCAATGGATATATTCCAACTGTAGGTGGCGGATTTCCTGAAAACAGTTCATTGCTTTCGTATTTCGGAACAGCCGATTATTCATTCCGAAATAAATACTTCCTCTCACTTTCCGGACGTACAGATGGATCGTCACGTTTGAGTCCTGCTAACCGATGGACACAATACGGTTCAGTTGGTGCGGGTTGGGTGATCTCTGATGAAAATTTCTTTAAAGTAAATGCGATCAATTATTTGAAACTGCGTGCAAGTTTTGGTGCAGTGGGTAACCAGAATGGTATTGGCGAGTTTCCATATGTACAACAATACGGACGTGGTACATACGGCGGACAGGGTACATTAAGCATCAACCGTTTGGGAAATGCTGAACTTACCTGGGAAAAAAGAAGAACAGCCAACGTTGGTGTTGAAATGGAATTTTTCAAGAGCCGTGTAAAAACAGCCGTTGATTATTATAACAGCTTAACAACCGGTTTGTATTTTCAACCAACTGTTCCTGCTACAAGCGGTGGTGGGGGTACTTTTCTTGCTAACAATGGCAGCATGGAAAATCAGGGAATTGAGGTAAGTCTTTCATTGAAAATTATCGATGCAAAAGATTTCAGATGGACGTTTGATGCAAACTATGCATTCAATAAGAACACCATCAAATCGTTACCTGACGGACAAACATTTCAGTTGTACAAAAGCTTCCAGGCATTGCAGGTAGGAAAGCCATTAAATAGTTTTTATCTCGTACAATATGCGGGTGTAAATCCTGATAATGGGAATTCGCAATATCTGAAAGCAGATGGCAAAACACTTACGGAAGATTATGACGCTAACGATCTGACTGTGTTAGGTACGAGTGATGCGCCTCACAATGCTGGGTTTACCAATACCTTTAATTTTAAAGGACTTGAACTCTCTGCATTCTTTGTGTATTCTGCAGGTAACTATGTGTACAACAATGCACGTTACAATGTTGAGTATTATGCATACACTACGTCTGGTTTTTCACGGAATGCATTGAATGCATGGACCACACCGGGACAGATAACTGATTTCCCACGTATAGATGAAGCCACACAGGGCCAAACAACACGTTTCCTTGAAAAAGGTGATTTCCTTCGCTTGCGTAATGTAATGCTGTCTTATTCATTACCTGCTACCGTAACGCAAAAGCTGCGTATACAAGGTTTACGGCTTTTTGTACAAGGGCAAAATCTTTACACCTGGCATAAGTTCCAGGGTTGGGATCCGGAAGTATCAACCATCGTTAATGCAGATGCAAACTCCAATGCTGCTGTAAGTGGTGCACAGTACCCAACATTACGCAGTGTAAGCTTTGGTGTGAATTTAAATTTTTAATGAACGAAACTTTATAAAATATGAATATCAAAATAAAACCGGTTTACTACATCATGCTTGCCCTCGTACTTACGGGATTGGTGGCATGTAAGAAGCCGTTAGACACAGTGCCTGATACTTCATTAACGGATTTGAAGACGTTTGATGATGTACGCAGTGCTTTACGTGGTGCTTATGACGGATTCCAGAGTAACAACTATTATGGGAGCCCTGCTGCATCCGGCAGCGCCAGTGCCTGGAGTGCGTTGCCCGAATTGATGGGTGATGATTTTGTAGAAGCACTGGAAAGTTTAGGTAACTGGAATATTATGAGCGAAATGAGTTATGCATCTGATAACGGTGCTGTTGCTGCTGCTTTTATTCAACCGTATGAAATTATTTCACGGGTGAATAATTTATTGAAGTTTGTTGAAATTTACGAAACAGGTGCTACAGAAGCAGAAACAAAACGCATTAAAGCACAGGCATTGGCCATTCGTGCACATGCACATTTTGATCTGATGCGTTATTTCGCTGTTGACTTCAGTCGTAATTCAACAGCCCTTGGTGTTCCGTTTGTAACCATTTTCGATCCGCAAAAGCCGTTTGCTAACTTACCAGCACGTAACACCGTAAAAGAAAACTATGATGCCATTTTGAAAGATCTAGGCGATGCATTAGTTGCATTCCGTGATGGAGGAAACACAACGGGTAATACATCACGCAATTATATTGACAGTGCGGTTGTTTATGCCATGCGTGCCCGTGTTAATTATTATGCATCTGATTGGAATGCGGTTATTGCAGATGCAAATATTGCTTTAGCACTTCGTCCCGTAGGAAATTCAGCCGCTTATATTGCTGCCTTTTCAACAGCCGGTGAAACAGCTCCTTCTTCTGAAGTATATTGGGTTGTTCCGTCAGATAATGCGTTGCGGCCCGGTGGTGCCATCAGCGGCACCAGCCCCAACTATCGTGTAACCGTAGCAATGAGTAATATTTTGCAGACGCAGGGTGGTGCGTATGTTGATCCCGGTGTTAATCGGTTTAACCAAGCCGGATCAGGTGGCATACAGCGTACCTTGTCGTGGAAGTATCCGGGTGTACGCAGCTTCAAAGTTTTTCGTGCCGGTGAATTGTTGTTGATGCGTGCCGAGGCAAAACAACGCACCAACGATCTTACAGCGCTAGCTGATCTCAATTTGTTGCGTACGAATCGTGGCGTTGCAATTGGAGCTGAAGTTGGCCCTGCTTTACTCGATGCTATTTTGTTGCTGCGCCGGGTTGAACTGTTGGGCGAAGGCCATCGATGGTTCGATCTGCGCAGAACAACCAAAACGATTGCACGTGCAGAATGTGGTGTTGCCAATGGCTCACGTGCCGACAATTGCAATATCGGGCCTACGTCCAGATCATGGACATTCCCAATTCCATTCAATGAAATAAAAGTGAATGCAAACCTTGTACAAAATCAAGGTTATTAAATTGCAGATAGTTACAGAAAAAGCTGTTCGGTGTAAACCGAACAGCTTTTTTGCTTATTGCGGATGTTGTTCTTCCTGCTCCGGCATATTCGCCGTCATTACTTCTTCAATTTTATCATGCAAAACACTGGTTGAATTGATCACCCAGGAAGGTAGATCGTGACTGTCCATGATCTTCCATGATTGATCTTCCTTAATCATTTTGAAGAGCAGGCGATTACCACGTTCATCGGCAACATCAATGCTGAACTGACCTTCCTGTAAGCCACCGAGTTTCCGAAAGTTGAATTCACGTAAGCGTCCCTCTGCCTTAATTAAACGGGTGAACTGAATGTTTTTAACGAATATTAGTTTCATCTATTCAAATTTATTTTTGTGCGCCTGATGTTGTTTACAGAAGATGAACCGCGGCATATAGAGATGCCACTTCATTTTCGGCCAATTTCATCCGTAAGCATTAAAAAAGTGTTGTTTGGTTGTACTGAAGCGGAAAGGGGGTGAAAACAAGCAACAAATCCCGTGCTTATTTTGGTATTTGTGGAAAAGATTTACTTATTTGTCTTTCGTCAGCACTGCAAAGGTAGGTGAGATGGGGCGATTAATCGGAGCTTTTAACAATCCGTACTTCTTTGATCAAATCGAGGCCGGGAAACCGTTTCAGAAGATAAGCATTCCCTTTAAAATACACCGAATCGGCGGCACGCATGGTATCGTTTCCATAATCAGAAAAAAATTGCCGCACTACATCCATTCCGGTGATCACTTTTGCAAACGGAACAAATCCTTTCACGCCGGCAGACTGCAAAGTGTCGTAGGTGAGGTTGTTGCGGAGATTGATAAACACCGATGTTTTACGTGTATTGGGTGCGCCCCGTGAAAAGCAGAGTGTACTGTCGGTGTTGGAACCAACTACCGGCTCGTCCTTTAAGTTTTTGCCTTGCCAGAAAATATTCTTTTGCTTGTCTTCACTTACGCCGAACTGCACGAGATAGTCTTTTACCACACGGAACACAACGGTATTGTTGTAATAACCACTGCGTATGAGTTGATAAAAACGATCGGCACCCAACGGCGACCAATTACGGTACACTTCCACGGTGAAATTCCCTTTGCTGGTGATGAATTCTGCTTTGAACGTGTCCGGTGCTTTTAGCTTTAAAAGATTGGCATCCGTTTTCAATAGCTGTGCATGGGTTTGCAAAAGAAGGAAAGCATTGAATATAAAAAGCAGCACTGATTTCATAGTAAAGAGTTGATGCTGAAAATTACAAAGCTTTCTGCAAACAGACTGTAATAAAAAATCCTCACAACTTAGTTGTGAGGATTTTCTTTGTGTTCCCCGTGAAAGTCTTTGTATTCTTTGTGCTACTGATTTTTGTTGCACGAAGTACACAAAGGAAACGGAGAGCGTCGTACTTCTTACCTCGTACTTCACTCGTTATTTTTTCGCCACACCACCTTTCTTACTATCAACACTGATCGTGTACTTCCCACTTCCCTGTATTACCCAACGAACAGTAACAGTTGATAAGCCGGGAATATTCTCGATTTCAATTTTCTCAGGATTACTTGTTTGTTCTGTTGTGATGTTGAGATCAGCATTTTCAACGATCATTCCTGCAATAGCTTTTACACCGCTGATCGAAATATAATCAGGACGTTCAATTTTATATTTCAGATCATGACTGCTGTGCGTTGGCATAATACGGCTGTTTGAAATAACTGCAGTTACTTCTTTCAATCCGTTACCTAAATCTTTTTCAATAACCGTATCAACTTTTAACAAAGGAGTGTGATACGCATGATAGATGGTAAATGCCATATTGCGATGTGCATCACTCTCCAATAAAAAGCCCGGATGTGCACGACCGAAATTTTTCTTAAAACCACCAATTTCAATTTTGCCGTATTGCGGATGATCGTATTCATGCCAGTCAACAAATGCATCTTTGAACAGGAGATAAGTATCAAAGTTGAAATTGGTATTATCCTGCGGATTTCGGGTTGCATCTTTGTTGAACATCAAATACGGTGTCCATAATTCGTTTGAATACGTATAAATGCCACGACCTCCGTAGAACCAATCAAGTTCACCACCGTAAGCAGGGTAGAGGTCTTTATGAACAACGAGATAACGGTAACCGGGAATCAATTCTTCACCTTTCTTTGCAATGATATCATACACCTGTATGTCTTGTGGATTGTAGGTTACCTGATCTGTCGGATCACCGGGGCCACGTAAGATCATACCACCTGCATTGTGATACGATTGTGCACCTGCAATATTCGGATGCTTCATCACAAAATCCATTACGGCTCTTGTTTCAGGTAATGAGAAGGGATATTTATAAGCACCATTTTGTATGTAGTTTGGTTGCCATCCCCAGCCCCAGTCACGGTTAGGATCGTATTGAAACGTGTACCCATCTTCGTTCACCACACCATCACCATCATTATCTTTTCCTTCAAGTCCAAGCATTTCATAATCGCCTTTTTCATCGGGGCCAACCTGTATCATTCTGCGTGGATCAGATGGATCAACACGTAAACGTCCATTTGGATTTTTGCGGCGCATGATCAATACTTCATTATCACCATCCAGATCATCATAACCATCTTCATCAATTAAACCATCACGATCATTATCAATCGGCAATACGCCTGAACGTGGTGAACTTCCCGTATTTGGTTCGTGAAAATAACTATCCCGTCCATCCGGGTTGATGGTTGGAACAATATAAAAAACTTTATCAGCCAATAACTCTTTGATGAAGCGTGTGTCTTTAAACGATTCTGTTAAATACCATGCGGTGTACATCGAAAACTCTGCACCCTGCACTTCGTTAGAGTGAATGTTGCCATCGATATACATGCCGGGTTTTTGATCTGCATTACCCGTTTTAAAATCGGTGATGGTAAGGCACCAGATATCACGGCCTTTAAATGATTTACCGATCGATTGGAGTTTTGCTAACTCCGGGTGCGCTGCTGCAATCTTTTTCAGGATATCTGTTATACCTGCATGATCGTAATAACGGTTCCAGCTAACCGCAACTTTAGGGTTGGCTGGTGAGCCTGCTGCTTTAAATATCTGATCAGCAGTTTGTGCTGTTGCAAACAGTGCCGTAACGCTGAATGCAGTTGCTGCGATGAATTTTTTTATCTGAAGTTTCATTTTGTAATTTTTTAACGTGAACATTAAAGCGTAACCTCAATTGTTTTTGTTCCTGTTGTTGGACTGCCAGCTTCAATGGTTACTTTCCCTGTTCCTTTGATGAGCCATGTAAGTTGTTTGGAACTGTAACCTTCCAATGCATTTAGCAATTGGATCTTTTTTCCACTGATGATCGATTGGGAGCTATTGTTGTTCACTTTTACATTAATGCGTTTTACCCAGTAACTGCGTTCGCCCAGTTTCGAATGTGAAGGCAATGCAGATTTGTTGATCACATCAAGTGTAACTCTTGTTAATCCATTCGCCAGTTTTTCTGTTTGCACATTGATGATGTCGATGTCCGGTTGTGCTGCTGCCAATTTTATTAAAAAGCTGCTGTGCTTTTTCACTAAATCAGCAACAAGCGGGTAGGGAGGTGTGTTCAATGCAAACGGATCAACTCCGCCCACTTCAACTTTTTGATTGGGGAAATCAGGATGCTGAATTGTTTTCCATTCGGTAAACACATTGCTGATGTTTTGTTGCGATGCCCAGCGGAGATAATTTGCTGAAGGATCTTCTACCGTAAATGCTTTTTCATTCTTTGCAGTATCAGGTTTTGTTTTCGGCACCCACCAGCCGGGTGTACTGAAACTGAAGCGGCCATAATGATAATAACCCCAGGATAGCAGATCACCCCCATTCACTGATGATGTTGGCGCATCTTTCAATCCAACAGTTTTGTTATAGAGTTCGCTTACCATGCTGTTCACTTTTGTATCGGGCATCAACCAGCCAGCAAGAATAGGAGCCGTTGCTGCTTGTGCATTAAAAGAGTAAGGCGTACTTAAATTATTATTGCTGCTGAAACTGATCACTGCATATACATTAAAGCGATCAAACAATTCATCCAGCAATGCTCTTGTTTCTTTCTCTGATGCAGGAAATTCACCTGAGCCTTGTGAAAAAGAAGGATGTTTGAAAGTTAAATTCTTATTGAACCAAACACCGCCTTCACCATCTTCATTAAAGCTGCCGTCTTTATCATTGTCTTTTCCTTCTGCAAAAACAAGATAGTTTCCTTTTTCACCTTTGCTTACATCAGCTTTGATCAGCACTCTCGGATCATTTGGATGAACACGATGTGTACCAATTGGTGATTCAACACGCATCCAGGTGATCTTGCCATTACCATCAAGATCATCGTATCCGTCTTCATTGCTGTTGCCATCACGATCGTCATCCGTTGATGTAGCATTGCCCTGGCGTTCGTAACGAAGCGATGCAAAGTATTGTTCCATTGCATCAGGACTCATATTCGGAAAAATGTAGTACGTGGTTTTGTTGAGCAGGTTTTTGATACTGTCGGTTGCAATGCCCTGCATCAGTTGTTCTGCAAAACCGATGGCAAGTTCAGTACTAAATGGTGCATTTCCTTCCACACCACCAATTACTGCAATAGCAGGTTTTGTTTCTGTATTGCCGGAGCCGATAGTGATCTGCCAAATGTCTTTACCGCCGTTTGTTTTCGTAAGCGATTTTACTTTTACCCATTGCGGATTTGCTTTTGCCAACGCATTGATGCGGTTGGTTTGCTGGGCAAAATTGCTGTAGCCTGTTTGCGCTGTTATGCTATTGTAACATAACAGACAAAAGAAATAAATGCCTATTCTTTTCATCATAAAGAAATTGTTTTGGAAGCCGAATATACTGAAAACAAAACCCCGTTACACTGCTTTTGATGAATGGCGGAATAGGGGGATGAGAACAAGCACGAATAAGGAATTGGAGATTGGTAATTGGGGTTCGCTTTTGGTTACCTGAATTTTGCTGAAATGGTATAGCAAACCCGGTCGTTGATCCGTTTAAAGATCTCGTTATTTACCTTTCGTGCTCTGCGCAGGTTACGACGATCAAGCAATATTCCGTTCTCATCGTAATACTGCGGTTGCTTGTAAAAAGTGAGAATAAAATATTTTTCCGGCGAAAACGGTACGGATAATGATTTGTGACGGATACTCATAAATGTGAGTAAACGTTTTCTGCCCGATGTGTAGTAGTCAAGTGTATTGATCCAGGTGCATTGCGTTTTTTTCATATACCGCATCAACTGCAAGGTTGCAGCCGTATCGTATCCATAGTGGTGCAAACTGTCAAATAACGATGGATCGGCAATGTTAAATTCGTATACGTAGCGAATGGAATCTGTTTTCATTTCAACCAATACATGCCGGAATTCTTTATCTGTAAATCCAATCGATACAGGTCGGGCCGCGGCAATGCGGTTGTACACTGCTTCCATTGCAACAATGTCGTTTTCGTTTTCCGTGTAATAGTTAACCGGAAACCTTGATGAAACGGCACAAGAAACAAGCAGTTGTGCTGCTGACAGAAGAAGGATGATATGTTTAAATGAATTCAACATGTTAAGATGTTCGCATACTCCAGCTAATACCATAGAGAATGCCTTTCAAACTTTTGATATCGATCTGGCGCAATGTTTTAAAACCGGCATCCCAATAGGTCATTGTTACCATTCCGTTTTTTTCTGAAATTGACTTTAAGACGATAAAATGTGTGGGGATGTGTTTCTTTACTTTATTGTGGTTTTTCCGGCGCAGTACACTGTTGTTGAGATAAAGAAATACGTCGCCATTGTTAAGTTTGGTTTGAAGAAAAGTAGTGAGGTTTTTTATTTTCACCCTTGTTAAATCATAACCGATACATTGAATTTGGGTTTGCAGAGTAGCACGAATCATCCGGTTGAATTTGGACAGATTGGTAGCAGCCCAAAAACCCAATTCTCTTCCCGGTTTGTAGTTTAAATGAAACAGATTGATGTATCCCTTGTAATGATCGGCCAACGTGAAAAATAACATCTGGTCAGCATCGTTTCGATCTAATTCCCCCTCGTATAAAATACTTCCGGCTTCTGTACGAACTGCTGTTGATGGATTGTAGTGTACATTGGCATACGTTGCTTTCCCATGTTGGTACAAATCGATCATGAATTGGACATAACCCAGCGGATCTTCTCTTGAAATAACATAGCCAACAATTGCAAATGCACAAAAATTGGTATTACGGCCCGCATACAAAAACACGGGCTGTTCAATATTCCGTTGCAGATTTTGAAGAAACAGCGATGTGTCAACGGATGGCCAATATTTACTTTTTACAAGTGTAGTTTGTTGCAGCAATTTGAGTGCACGGAGTTGTTTGCTCATTGCTGCAGCACTTTGCGATTGTGCCATTGTATTCAATGATAAACACAAAGACCAAAGAAAAAATAGAGTCAATCGTAAAAAGCGCATATGTAAACTTCTTCTGCAGGGTAAACTTGTGAACAACGAAGATAGCAGGTTTCGACGGGCTGAGGTTCAACCGGTGCTTTATAACCTATACGGCAATTTTGGACAACTGTTCATTTTTTGTACTTGCATTTAAAAAAGGGATTTTTTAACTTACAATACTTACTCACCCACCTTCCGTCTCTTTAATTCTTTGCTGACCTGTAATCTTTTTCGTTAACCCAAGGCTTGAGAAGTTTGCAGCACAACCGGTCTCGATCGGCAAACCTCATAGGTCTTGATCACTCCTTTTTTAACCTTTAAAGTTTTAAGTCATGAAAAAAAATGAACTGGAACAGAAAACTGCACGGCGGGAATTTTTGGGTGCAGTAGCGGCCGGTGCTGCGGCTTTAGGTTTAGCAGCCTTGCCAATTTCAGCGAATGCGTCCCCTTTTGAATCAACTGAAAACGCAGGGATCGATGAAACAAATCCTGATGAATGGTTCAAACAAATAAAAGGAAAACACCGGATGGTATTTGATGCCACACAGCCACATGAAATTTATCCTTTTGCATGGCCGAAAGTTTTTCTGATGACGAATGAAGCAACCGGAACCGGTGCAAAAGACTGCAGCGTGGTGGTGGTCCTTCGGCATACAGCTATCGGTTATGCGATGGAAGACAAACTGTGGGAAAAATACAAACTGGGTGAGCTGTTTAAAGCCAACGATCCAAAAACAGGTAAGGCGGCTACACGTAATCCGTTCTGGCAACCCAAGGCAGATGATTTTGTGATTCCCGGTATTGGGCCTGTGCCGCTGGGCATCAACGATCTGCAGAAAGATGGTGTGATGTTTTGCTATTGTCAGGCAGCATTTACAGTTTACTCCGCTGCTGCTGCTAATATGATGAAGACGGATGTGGAAGCAATTCGTAAAGAATGGCTGGCGGGCATGTTACCGAATATTCAACCCGTACCATCAGGAGTATGGGCATTGGGCCGTGCACAGGAACATGGATGCGGCTATATTTTCGCAGGCTAATCTTGCTTGAACGGTTCGTTTGTTACAAAAGAAAATCCCCGGTTGAACAAAGCGTCAGCCGGGGATTACTATTGTAGAGTGCATGTTACATGGAATAGTTCGGCGTAATGTCTTCGTAACCGCTTTTAATAACAGTGGAAATCATTTTGAATTTTTCAAATGCATTAATGTAGTGTAATTTATGAGCAGGAATCACAATGCCTGTTCCCAAATGCAGTTCATGTTTATTGTTTTCGATGGTGATCTCAGCTTTGCCATCAATGATCTGAACAAACGTATCGAAAGGTGTAATTTTTTCGCCTTGTTCTTCACCCTGATCAAAGGATAGTGCTGTTACATTGCCCGTTGTTTTGCGAATGATCGTTTTGCTGACAACAGCGTTTGGAACGTAGTCGATAATTTCAACCACGATATGCGGCTTTCCTTTTTCCAGTTCTCCGTTATCTCCTGCCATATTTATACTTTGCATATTTTTTTGTTTTGTCAGATTTATCCATACAATTTGTGATTGTACCGGTAAACCTATTGAAGTAAATATACTTCATTTATATCGCCTTATATGATTAATTTAAAATTGAACAGAAAGCAAAAATTCCGATTCATAGAAAATAAAAACCCGTTTCAAAGCGAAACGGGTTTTATTATCAGCTTGCAGCTGTATTAATAACGATACAATTCAGATTTAAACGGACCATTCTGCGGAATACCTAAGTACTCAGCTTGTGCCGGTGTTAATTCATCCAATGTAGCACCAACTTTTGCAAGGTGTAAACGTGCAACTTTCTCATCCAGGTGTTTTGGAAGAACGTACACTTTGTTTTCGTACTTGCTGTGGTTCTGCCACAATTCAATCTGTGCTAATGTTTGGTTGCTGAAAGAGTTACTCATCACAAATGATGGGTGACCTGTTGCACAACCTAAGTTTACCAAACGACCTTCAGCTAACAGGATGATATCTTTACCATCGATGTTATAAAGATCAACCTGTGGTTTAATGGTATCTTTTGTGTTGCCATAGTTTTGGTTCAACCATGCAACATCAATTTCAATATCAAAGTGGCCAATGTTACAAACAATTGCTTTGTCTTTCATTGCTTTGAAATGTTCAGCAGTGATCAAATCACGACAACCTGAAGCAGTAACAATAATGTCAGCTTCTTTCACTGCATCGATCATACGCTTTACTTCAAAGCCATCCATGGCAGCTTGCAACGCACAGATAGGATCGATCTCAGTAACAATTACACGGCAACCTGCACCACGTAAGCTCATAGCACTTCCTTTACCCACATCACCATAACCACCAACAACAGCTACTTTACCAGCCATCATTACATCAGTTGCACGACGGATCGCATCAACTAAACTTTCCTGACAACCATACTTGTTATCGAACTTCGATTTTGTAACGCTATCGTTTACATTGATCGCAGGCATTGGTAATGTACCTTTCGCCATACGCTCATACAAACGGTGTACACCAGTTGTAGTTTCTTCACTCAAACCTTTGATACCGGCAACGAGTTCAGAATAATTATCTAATACGATGTTGGTTAAATCACCACCATCATCAAGGATCATATTTAACGGACGATCAGGTGAACCAAAGAATAATGTTTGCTCAATACACCAATCAGCTTCTTCTTGTGATTGACCTTTCCATGCATAAACACCAATACCAGCAGCAGCAATTGCAGCAGCAGCCTGATCTTGTGTTGAGAAGATATTGCAAGAGCTCCATTTTACTTCAGCACCTAATGCGATCAATGTTTCAATTAACACAGCTGTTTGAATGGTCATGTGCAAACAACCTGCAATACGTGCACCTTTCAATGGTTGTGAAGCACCATATTCTTCACGAAGACTCATTAAGCCGGGCATTTCTGCTTCAGCCAAACGAATTTCTTTGCGGCCCCATTCAGCCAATGTGATATCTTTTACTTTGTACTTCAGATCGAAGTCAATTGTGTTTCTTGTGAGCGTTGACATATGTAATGTTTTAGAGGACAAAGGTAGTTTTTCAGGATAAAATAATACGAATGTGAATAAATTCAGAAAATCATTCTAATTTGGAGGTATATAAAAGGACAAAACCCTGTTTACCCATGGCAAAAGCAACGAAAACAGAACAAATCACTAAAGAACCGGTTACACTCGATAAAACCGACCTCAGTATTCTCCGCCTCCTGCAACAAAATGCACGCATGACGGTGAAGGAAATTGCAGATAAAGTTCACCTGAGCACCACACCTGTGCATGAACGCATCAAGTGGCTCGAAAGGAGTGGAGTGATCAAACAATACGCAGCGTTGATCGATCATGCAAAAGTAAAGAAGGGATTGATGGTGATCTGTTATGTGTCATTAAAAGAACACAGCAAAAATGCAGGCACGAAATTTATTAAACATATTAATGAACTGCCTGAAGTGATCGAGTGCTACAATATATCAGGTGAGTTTGATTTTATGTTGAAAGTGGTGGCGGAGAACATGGATGATTATTATAACTTTCATGTAAATAAACTGAGCCAAAGCGAAAACATCGGCAATGTGCAGAGTGTGTTTGTGATGGGTGTGTTAAAGCAGACACATGTGATGGTGTAGACAGGTATGATGTTTGATGTACGATGTACGATACGTCAGACGCCCTCGTCGGACGGGTAACAGTAAGCAATTATCAACTATAAATTAAACATTATGCACAACTACGATACTGTAACAGAAGCGATCAGCGACTTAAAAGCAAGAGGCTATACACTCGATTTTAATTTGCAGGTAAATGCACTGCAATGTTTCAACCCAGATCTGAATCTTGAACCGGAAGAATTTGAGATCAAAGAGACCTACCGGTTTGAAGGCGCTACCAATCCTTCAGATGAAGAGATCGTTTATGCCATTGAATCAAAAGATGGACACAAAGGTGTATTTGTAAATGGCTACGGCCCATCGGCTGATGCAGTGGGAGCAGAGATGATGAAAAAACTCGTGGATCATAGTAATGAGTGATGATGAGTGTGTAACCCCGACAGCAGTTGCAAACCCTGTTGACGGTTTGGAGTTCATTGCGAAGCGGTAAGTTGCTTTGTTGATTATTTTATTCTCTTAACAAAATATTGTTGCTGGAGGGTATCGTAGCAACGATGCGAATGTGTTATATTCAACCACAAAATAACATATGAAAAATTACATTGGAGCAGCCATCATCGGTATTGCCATTATTGCCGGACTCTGGATCGTTGGGAATGCTTATAAATACAAATTTAAATCAACTGAAACAATTACAGTTACAGGATTGGCCGAAATTGATTTCAGCAGCGATCTTATTGTGTGGAGCGGATCTTTTAACCGTTATGGATTTGAACTCAAAACAGCGTATGCTACGTTGAAACAGGACGAAGCAGCTATCAAAGCCTATCTCAACGGTCGTGGTATACCCGATAGCAATATTGTTTTCTCCTCCGTGAACATCAGTAAAAATTATCAACGCCGGTACGATGATAAAGGCAATGAAATAAGTGTTGAGTTCTCCGGCTATACACTTACCGGTAAAGTACGGGTTGAATCAAAAGACATTGTAAAAGTTGAAAAGCTTTCACGTGAAATAACGGAGTTGTTAGAAAAGGGAATTGAATTAAACTCCAACGTGCCCGAGTATTATTATACCAAACTCAATGAAATAAAGATCGATTTGTTGGCCAAGGCCAGTGAAGATGCAAAAACAAGAGCCGAAACCATTGCAAAAAACAGCGGCGGTTCATTAGGCGGAATAAAAAAAGCAACGATGGGCGTTTTCCTGATCACCGGTAAAAATGCAAACGAAGATTACAGCTATGGCGGTGCGTTCAATACATCCAGCAAAGAAAAAACAGCGTCGATCACATTGAAAGTTGATTATTTGGCCGATTGATTTCTCACTGAAAATAATTGCTCGGACGTGTCACGATGTTCCTTGATCGCTTTTCTCGATAGCCAAATCGCCACAATAAACGATACAACAGCTCCCATAAACAACAGTCCATCGCTGAGGTATTGATTGATCGTTGTGTTGCCTTGCAGAAATAAAAAGAAATCGTAGGTGCCGTGAAAAAAAGCGGCCCAGAAAATACCTGTAAACAAATAGAATTTCCGCTTCTCCGGTTTGAACTTTGCTTTCCCGGCATAATAGCCCATGATGATGGCAAACGTTGCATGTGCAGGTACACTCAAAAACATTCGTAGGATAGCAGTGCCCAATCCATGCTGCATTACATAGCCGATGTTTTCAACAGTTGCAAACCCCATCCCAACCATCACACTATACACAATACCATCAAACGGTTCATCAAAACTCTTTTTTGGAAATGCATAAGAGCGAAGCATAATGTACTTACTCCATTCTTCACTCAGTCCTACGATCAAATAAGCAAACACAGCCGTATAGAAAATGCCTTCGCCCATGAACCGTTCAACAGGTTTTGTCGTTAATAGTTGAACGATGATAGCCGGAATTACACTGAGGCAGCCAAGAAAAAAGCAAACCAATAGGTTGAGATGCGGTTCACGGTTAAACCGGTCTTTCAAAAAAATATATAAACTGATGGCGATACCGGGAGCTATGGAAAGAGCGAGTAGCAGCATAGAAAAAGAATTGATTAAAGATAATGGCTGAATGTGATTTTATTTAATGACTTCATTTATTTTTAAGTATGAATCGTACACGATATTGTTTAACGGTTGCCCTCGTGCTTATTGTTGCTACATCGAACGCTCAGATCTTTGGCGGCAATCCTCCCTCATTGAAATTTTACGAGTTGAACACCGATACCGTTCGCATTATTTTTCCAAAGCTATTGGAGAAACAGGCGAGGGAAGCTGCCTGGCTATCGCATCAATTAGTAAAAGGTTCAACCGCTACACTTGGCAATAAGCTGCGGAAGTTTAATGTGGTTTTGCAAAGTCAAACAACAGCATCCAATGCATATGTGGGTGCTGCACCCTGGCGCAGTGAATTTTATATGATGCCTGATCTGTCGAACCTCGGCAGCGGTGCTATTCCCTGGCATCAATATCTTTCGTTACATGAGTTCCGGCATACCGAACAGTTTTCAAATTTCAATCGAACCATTCCAAAAATTGCTGGTTTCTTTTTTGGTCAGGAAGGACAGGCCGTTGCTATGAATCTGGCTGTACCCGATTGGTTTTGGGAAGGTGATGCGGTGTGGCAGGAAACCGTGAACAGTGAACAGGGAAGAGGCCGTTTACCGTTATTCTTTAATGCTTATCGATCGCTTTGGCTAGATGGGAAAAACTATTCGTATCAAAAATTGCGTAACGGTTCACTGCGACACTTTGTACCCGATCATTACGATCTTGGTTATTTACTGGTGAGTTATGGACGTGAAAAATATGGAAACGATCTGTGGACGAAAGTGAACAAAGATGCACTGGATTTTAAAGGATTGTTTTATCCTTATCAACAGGCAGTGAAACGTCATACCGGTATAAAGTATAAGCAGTTTGTAAAAGATGCATTCAACTGGTACAAAGATGAAATGAAAACAAGTGATGCCAAACCGTATCAAACGTTACAACCCATTACCAAGCCATCAAAAAACAATGTGGTGAGTTATCAATATCCGTTTGTGGAAGATGAGGGGTCAATCATTGCATTAAAGTCGGGCTACCGGCAAATACCGGTATGGGTACGGATCGATAGTAGTGGTAATGAAAAGAAGCTTCGTGTAAAAGATATTGCCGACGACAGTTATTACAGTTATAAAAAAGGACAGGTTGTGTACACTGCTTTTGCAACAGATCCACGTTGGGGCTGGAAAACGTATTCCGAATTAAAAATATGGAACCCTACAATTGGAAAAGTTAAAAAGATCACATCCAAAACAAGGTTGTTCATGCCCGATCTTTCACCCGATGCAGAAAAAGTAATTGCAGTGAATGCAGCAACCGATCAACAAACAAATCTTCAACTCATCGGCTTGTACGATTCAACCAATGTTGCATTGCCCAACCCAAATCAATACATGTTTACGTATCCACGCTTTTCTGCCGATGGTGCATCAGTCATCAGTGCAGTAAGAAATGCAAAAGGGGAGATGGCATTGGTGCAAACAGAGCTTTCATCCAACAACGAACAAGTTTTGATTCCCTTCAGCAATGCATTGCTGGCCTACGTGCAGGTGGCAGGCGATACGGTTTTGTTTACATCGTCTCAAAATGGAACCGATGTGTTGTATTTGTTCGATACAAAACAGAAAACATTATTCAAAGCTGCACAATTGCCCAATGGTAATTATCAGGCCAGCTTCGATGCAAGATCGCAAACACTCATCTGGCACTCATTTACAACCGATGGCAATATGCTACTCAAGCAGAAGTTGAGTGATGTACAATTGCAAAAAGAAAATGCTATTGCCCCATTGGCGGATCTGTATTTATCTCCCAAAACATATGCAGCGCCGGATCTGTTGAAAAATATTCAACCACTAACGGAAGAGATCAAACGCTATCGTTCAGGATTGAACCTGTTCAATATTCACAGCTGGCGACCGTTTGCATCCGAACCTGATTACGGCATCACGTTCAGCAGTGAAAATATTCTCAATACGATGGTGGGCGAATACACGTACACGTATAACCGGAACGAAGGCTATCATCAGGCAGCCGCAGCATTAGTGTACGCCGGTTTGTATCCGCAGTTGTTTGTTGGTGGTTCACAAACATGGGGCAGAAATTTTCAACTGAATCAGGATACGTCGATCACCTGGAATCAAACCAACCTGAATGCAGGGTTCACCATTCCTCTCAACTTCACAAGTGGTGTGGCGTTTAAAAATCTTACCATTTCTTCATCATACAATACTGAGCAACTCAACTTCACCGGCATTGCTAAAAATATTTATCGTGATCAGCAATTCAATTATATCAGCAGTTCACTCAATTGGTCCATACAAAGTCAACAGGCACGGCAACAGATATTTCCGAAATGGGCACAAACGCTTTCTGTACGTTACCGGAGAACAACTGATGGTGTAAAAGGGAATCAATTTCAGATAAACGGCGGATTGTATGCACCGGGTTTCTTCCGCAATCACAGCATCGTGTTTTTTGCAACCGCTTTTTCACGGGATACATTACGTGGGTCTGTGTTCAGTAATAATTTCCCGTTTGCAAGAGGCTACAATGCCTTTAATAATCCACGGATGTGGCGCTTCAGCACCAATTATCATTTTCCTATTGCATATCCCGAGTTTGGCATAGCACAAATGGTTTATTTCTTACGGGTACGAGCAAATCTGTTTTACGATTACACAGCTATAAAAAGTTTACGCACGGGCAATGTGTTCCCATTTGAATCTGTTGGGGCTGAATTGTTTTTTGATACACGACTGTGGAATACACAACCCTTTTCTCCGGGTATTCGTTATACCCGACTGTTGAGTGTTGACAAGCTTGGACTCAATCTTAGCAAGAACCAGTTTGAAATTATTTTGCCGTTGGATCTGTTTTAGGTTTGTATGGATATTGCTTACAACTGTTCGGTAGATTTCATGCAATCGTTTTCCCTATGGTTATATAGTGGGAATGAATATATTTGTAGCTCTTAATTAAAAAATTTAAAAAGTATGGCTAAGAAGGCTGCTTCCATCGATTTAATTGATAGTTTTGAGCGAATCCCAACCCGCATTTTCGAAAATGCAAAAGAAGGTTCAGCCTTTGCAGCACAGCAAATTGCCAATCTGATTCGTGAAAAGCAGGCAGCCAATCAACCTTGTGTGTTGGGACTGGCAACAGGTTCAACGCCTAAATCGTTGTATGCGGAATTAGTGCGGTTGCATCGGGAAGAAGGCTTGAGTTTTAAAAATGTAATTGCGTTTAACCTCGATGAATATTATCCAATTGAGCGGGATGCCATCCAAAGTTATCATCGCTTTATGAAGCAGCAGTTGTTTGATAAAATTGATATTGATCAAAGCAACTGTCATATACCCGATGGTACTACAGCAAAAGAAACCATCAAACAACATTGTGCTGCTTACGAACAAAAAATTGCGGATGTAGGTGGTGTTGATCTGCAAATACTCGGCATTGGCATTAACGGACATATCGGCTTTAACGAACCCGGCTCCAGCGTTTTTACTAAAACAAGATTAACTACACTTACTAATTCTACCCGTCTTGCCAACAGTTATGAATTTGCAAACATTAGTGCAGTGCCAAGGCTTGCTATCACGATGGGCATTGGTACAATTCTGAAAGCAAAGAAAATTATACTCATGGCGTGGGGGCCAACCAAAGCACCGGTTATTCAGCAATCGGTTGAAGGCGATGATACAGAACATGTGCCGGCATCGTTGTTACAGAATCACGATGATGTGATGTTTGTAATTGATGAAATGGCTGCGGCTGAGCTTACCCGTTATAAAAGTCCATGGCTCACAGGTGAGTGTGAATGGACGGAAAAGATGATCAAAAAAGCGGTGGTGAATATGTCGCTGAAATTAGGAAAGCCGGTGTTGAGCTTAACTAATACCGATTACAATGAGTTTGGTTTGGGCGATCTGTTGGTTGAAAAAGGCGATGCGTACGAAATTAATCTGCAGGTATATTATATGTTGCGGGACAGTATCACAGGATGGCCCGGTGGTAAACCCAATGCGGTAATTCCAAATCATCCGGAACGCAGTACTCCATATCCCAAAAAAGTAATTCTGTTTTCACCGCATCCCGATGATGATATTATTTCGATGGGGGGAACCTTTCAACGTTTACACGATCAGGGACATGAAGTGCATGTGGCCTATCAAACAAGCGGAAACATTGCAGTTACCGATGAGTTTGTAACACGCTTTATGGATTTTGCTGTAGGCTTTGAAGATATGGTGGGATCGGATGCATCCAAATCAAGAAGTATATTGGCGGAAGCAAGAGGCTATCTGGAAAATAAAAAATCGAATCAGGTTGATACAGCTGAGATACGTGCTATTAAAGGATTGATCAGGCGTTGCGAAGCTGCGGCTACCTGTCGTTATGTTGGATTAAAAGAAGGACAATGGCATTTTCAAAATCTTCCGTTTTATGAAACCGGAACAGTTGAAAAAAATCCAATGGGCGAAGAAGATGTAGAACTCACTGTTGCATTACTTCGAAAAATAAAACCACAACAAGTGTATTGTGCCGGCGATTTTGCTGATCCGCACGGGACGCATTTGGTTTGTTTCAACGTAGTGCTTGAATCGCTGCGCAGAATAAAAGCAGATGGTGATGAATGGATCAACGATTGCTGGTTGTGGTTATACAAAGGAGCGTGGCAGGAGTGGAACATGGAAGAAATTGAAATGGCCATCCCAATGAGTCCAGAGCAAGTGATGAAAAAACGCTTTGGTATTTTTATTCATCAATCACAAAAAGATATGGTGCCGTTCCAGGGTAGCGATAGCCGTGAGTTCTGGCAACGTGCCGAAGAACGCAATGCTGCTACCGCCGATCTGTATGGTAAACTCGGCCTTACTCAATATGCAGCCATGGAAGCATTTGTTCGCTGGCATTATTAAGAACTGTTGTTGCATTTTAAGTATCAATTTAATTGAGTTGAAAAGCAGTGCATACAAAACCTATATTTGCATCCTGTTTGGCTTATATTTTGCTAACTAATTAAAAAACTGTTTATGAAAAAACAAACATTACTATTCTTGTTTTTAGCTCTCTTTTTGTTTCAATCTGTAAACGTCCAGGCAATTGTTCCGGCTTCGGAAAAAGCCATGAAAGAAAATGTAACTAATGCAGTTGATGCGTTTAACGATCTTTCAAAAAAAGAAAAGAAACAACGTTTGAAAGAAGTAAAAAAACAAGTAAACACATTCAAACAAAACCAACGTCAGGGAAAAGCTGCAGATGAGCAAACCATTTTATTGGTGATCCTTGCTATCCTGTTGCCACCATTGGCGGTTTATCTGCACCAAAATGCGATCAACACAAAATTCTGGATCAGCCTTATCCTTACATTGCTGTTCTGGGTACCCGGTGTTATTTATGCGCTGTTGGTGGTGTTAGGTGTTGTATAATTTTTTACGATCTGTATTGAAAGAGCAAAGTGTTGACCGCTTTGCTCTTTTTTTGTGGCATACTTATTTCTCGACCATCTCTGTGTGCTTATAATTCACACAGAGGGCAAAAACGACCTGCATCTAAAAAAGATTGCCATTAGGTTCGTTTCAATGCAGCGATATTTACTTTTTAAGACTCAATGATTAAGGTAAACCACTTTTTATGAGAAATATCACCTGTCTGGTCTCGCTTTTTCTGCTGCTGCAAAGCTGCGATCCACTTGTATCCGGCGTTTCGAATGGCTCGCAACAAGCCTATGTACCAGTGTACATGAAGCCTGAAAATCTTACAGCCATCTCTATACAATCAGCTAAAGCAATTACAAAACCCGGAAAAGTATATGTGAAAGGTAATTTGCTGCTGCAGAACGATGTGAACACCGGCGTTCATCTGATCGATATCAGCAACCCTGCGCAACCGGTAAAACTTGCGTTTCTCAACGTTCCGTTCAGTACTGAAATTTCCATCAAGGATAATTTTTTGTACGTCAATAATTTTAATGATCTGCTGGTGTTCAACATCAGCAATCCTTCCAGTCCATCGTTGGTAAAGCGACTGGAAGATGTGTTTCCCTATCACAACAATGAATACCCTCCGGTGAGTAATACGTATTTTGAATGTGTTGACCCATCGAAAGGAATTGTTGTTGACTGGAAATTGGCAACCGTAACTGATCCTAAATGCAGACGCTAAAACTGACACCTATGTACAAGAATAAACTCACTATTATTTATCTCGTAGTTGTATCCGTTTTATTTCTTCATTGCTCGAAAGAAAGTAATAATTCATTTGCAGGCGGAGGTCAAACAGGGCAGGGCGGTTCGCTGGCCCGTTTTGCAGTGGTCGGCAATTATATGTATGCAGTTGATAAGGAAAACCTGCGTGTGTTCTCTTTAGTGAATGCAGCTTCTCCGCAACTCATCAAAACAACCAAAGTAGGTTTTGAAATTGAAACGATCTATCCTTTCAAAGACAAATTGTTTATTGGCAGCACCAGTGTTGTGCATATATTTTCAATTGCCAATCCGGAGAATCCGGAAAAGTTAAGCCAGGCTGTTTCGCCAACTGTTCTTCGTCGTTGTGATCCTGTTGTTGCAAAAGATACGGTAGCCTATGCCACACTGCGAGTAAATGCTGAATGTGGTGGTGTACAAAGTATCCTTGCCGTTTATGATGTAAAAGATATTTTAAATCCCATTCAACGGAAGGCACTTTTTGTAAGTGAACCTTACGGCTTGGGTTATAAAGACAATGTACTGTATGTGTGCGACCGGCAAGTGGGTTTGCGTGTGTACGATATTTCGAATGCATACGATCCTGTGCAGATCAAGGTGGTCAATAACGGCAATTGGTTTATAGATGTGATACCGTACAACAATGTATTGATCTGCTGGACACAAACCGGTTCCACCCTTTACGATATTACCGATAACCGTAACCCTGTTCTTTTAGCTTCTATCCAATAATACCAGATGAAGAAACTCTTTGTTACCGTAACCGGTTGCCTTTTATTGTTTGTTGCGTTTGCACAAAAAGATACGGTTATAAAAAACAGTTACAAACAACAATTGCGTCTGCAACCGCTTGCATTGTTCGATCCGTTTGAATCGAGTGTGCGGCTGGGTATGGATGTGATGCTGAAACCAAGATTTGCTGTTGGTGCTGATGTGTCGGTTTATTTTGCTGCCGACGGCTATACGAAACCGTTAGCCGGATTTGCCATTGCTCCGTTTGCCCGCTGGTATATGAATAACCGGCACAGTGCATTTTTTGAAGCAGGGGCTATGTACAAACATACCGAACGTAAAGAAGAAGCATGGCTGGGCATGGATTGTGTAAACGGCGTACCTGCTTATGAAAAATTTGATACCTATAAACGGGTGAAGGATGTAGTGGATCTGAGCTTTCGCATCGGCATGCGTGAACCCTTGTTTGGTTCGCCCAACTGGGGTTATGAAATGTTTATTGGCCTCGGGGCCCGTTATAAAATGTTTTCCATTAAACATCGTGAGGCCAATAGCTGTTTGCCACCGGAAGGCATTGATGCCATTGGTTTTTTTGGAAATAATGTAAATCCCGATAATTATGCATTCTTTTCTGTGCCGATGGGGATACGGTTAACGAGGAAGTTGAAGTGATGGTTTGATTGTTGAACTTTCTTGTTTAAGTCTTCAGATGAGTGCTTTGGTATTATAAAGAAGCAAATTGGTATCGTAAAGAAAAGTAACGGGATAGCGCAGAAGAAATAACTAAGCTTGATAATGTCCCCCAAAAGAAGTAGGCTCTGACTTATTCTCTATCTCATGTGAGCCTTTTGGGGACTTCAAAATATTTTTGACGAACCAAATCCAAATAAATGGAATTAGCCAAAACATTATTTGATGGAATACATATAAGCTTCCTTTAAAAACCAAATTCTTCCTGAACTTCAAAGCATAACTTAGTGTGTAATAGAAATAAAAGACCCCGACAATGATCATTGCAATATATAGAAAGGTCAAATTCATATCTAAATTTTAGCTGTCCACTTTGAAATATATGACGCAAAAGCAATAGTATGTGGTTGTGGTTTCATTACCTGTTTCTTGCCCTGATATTTTTGTATCCGCATTGTTGTTACTAAAGTAAGCAAATTTTTAAGGCCAAGTCAAGTAAGGGATTGGTGCATTCTTTTTCGCCTACAATTTATAGTACCACTTGTCCTTTTCATTTTCCGTTTATCTGCTTCAAATAACTTTCCAGAGAGAATACATAAACATGTCAACACGTAGAAAATAGTTTTGCTATTCAAATCAAAACCTTATTATCTATGCGTTTCACATCTACCGCAATCGCCGCATTACTGCTGCAATTGTTTATTTTTTCAGGTTGTAAAAAAAATATCGAACCACAACCAGAACTACCAGTTGATATTTCAACAGTTAAAATCAACGACTTTCGGTTTTCAGAGGTGAATTATTCTTCAATCGATATCGATCATCCTATAGTTGTAAATGGGATTGAGACAGCACCGGGACTTATTACCATCCGAATACCAAGAGGTAACACAGGATTACAACTAACACCACTTGTTTCCAATTTCCAAAAACAAGGATACAGTATTGCTCCACAGTTGGGTGTAAAGGCTGATTTTCTTTATAAAGAATTGTTGTACACCATTACCTCTGCAAGTGATCCGCAGAAAAAAGTCAACTATCGTATAACTGTGCAGGAAGAACCGGTAGCCGGTACACTGGCGGTCACAAATTTTCGTTTTTTGAAATCGATGAATGCTCAACTGTCAGCAGATATTTCTGCTGTTCAAATTATTCATGAAAGTAGTTCGATAGGTAAAATACATGTAATTATACCGGCCGATACACACTTTGGAGCATTAACACCCGTGATCGAGCATAATGGAGAAGAAGTACGGTATACTCAAAATGCATATGAAGTTCCGGCAAACAGTACAACTGTTTATCCGCATACTGGTTTGTCGATTGATTTCGCTTATCCCAAAGGTTTTTATATTGCCGTGAAGAGGGGTGGAGAAGTGATGACCTACAGCGTGATTGTAGACGTGGAAAAACCAATCGTGTTTGTAAGCGAATATGTAATCATGTCTGGTTTGCAAAGCGGAATTACCCAAACTGTAAAAGTGGGCGAATTGTATAATCGTGGTAACAGACCCATAACAATCACGCAGATAGCTCATAGCGATCATATACCATATGGATCGGATTTGCGGACGTTCGTGGCAGTTCCCTCAATGGGGCTTTTACCGGGCGAAAAAACAGATGTAACAACAACCTTACTTGAAGGGTTCTTTTTTAGTGGTACATACGAAGTGAAAGCAAGTATGCGGCCGAGCTTTTTTCAGGAATCTGAAATGCAGAATTTTCTGAAGCCATCTTTTTTCAATCTAAAAGTGCAGTTGCAATAAATACAAAGAAATCTATTAACAGTTGTTTTTCTACGGCGCCGGTATAACTTCTGTTAGAATTTCCTTACCTGCTCTGTCGTAATACGTACAGGTCATTTTATCCATACGTACAGTCCATTTTTCAATTCCTGATGCAGCACAGTCATTGCAAAAAGTTGGATAATCTGTTTTTCCTTGCTGGTGTGCTTTCAGGTCCAGTTGGAATTGTTCAGGGTTTGGATTTTCTGAAATTGCCAACGTGTTATACCTGGCAACTGTTGAAATTTTAAAATCATTCGTGCCGTAGTAGTCTGTATGTCCGTCCGTAACAAATGTTTCGTAACCCGTTACACCCAACTGTTTAATGTCGTTGATGTATGCAGGAAAATCTGCACCTGATTTTACTTTGCTATGAGCTGTTTTGATTTGTTCTAATGTAAACATAGTTTTCTTTTTCTTGCGGGTCTACCGACCTGTGTATTCTTGCTACTAAAGTAAGAAAATTACTGTGGAAAGAAAGTTAGCCGGAGGTAACAGTTTAACGATATACTCCTTAAAAATCGGAGAACAGAATTGAACAATCGTTTTTAATTACGGCGAGTCCCTTTTAGGAGACCTGCCTGGGAAAAAAGAGAGGGTTTGCAATTTCTCAAATGCTTACACGTCATATAGACGCAGGTTACATCTTCAAAATCTCAATCTGAAATGAAATTGTATTTGTATCTATACTAACTACCGTGTTATGGCATCGCCAGCATCCCTCGGACGGGAAATGTTAGCGAATGAATTCAGGTATTGATCTGCTCTTGCTATTTTTTTACAGGAGGCTGCCAGTCCTGATAAATAAATCGCAATGCATCATAATAAGCAACTATTGGAACACTCATGTGACTTTCTTCCGGGTAGCTTTTGTATTTATATGAAAGGCCTTTCGGTGCATTATTTATCAATAAACTATCAAATTTCAAGATGTCAGTGTGAAACGAATTCGGTTCGTTGATCCCCTCATCCCCTGCGCTGTAGAAAATTTTTTTGTTGAGATACCCTGATTTTTTCAGTTTGTTTTCTGCAAGTTTTAAAGTGTATTTATTGTCCCACCAAAGCGACGGACTTATGGCTATATAGGCATTAAACATATCAGGGCGGGTAAACATACAATTGATTGATGTAATACCACCAAATGAATGACCGGCAAATATTTTGTATGGTTCAACTTTATATTTTTTTTCGATGTAGGGTATTAACTCAGATTGCAGAAACTGAAAAAAAGGTTCATTGCCGCCGCTTGTTTTATAAGTAGAGTCAACTTCTCCGGAATAATCAAGTATGCTTTTAGTAGGTGTAAGATCTTTTCTTCGGTCTTTACTGATAATACCGACTACCATGATCGGCGGGATTATTTCAAAATGGCTTAAGTAGTCAATGTATGCAGAAAGTATATGAAAATGATTTTCTCCATCCAATAAATACAGCACGGGAAAAGTTTTGTCTGGCTTTGCAGAATCCTGTTTTGGAACATGTATATAAATTTGACGTTCCTGATTTAAAACTTTGGAGGGTATTGTGAGTACTTCATTAGATATGTGATTAAATAACTGAACAGTTTGCCCATTTGTTTGCAAAGAGAAAAACAAAAAAAACAAGATGTAATATTTTGTGCAGTAGCGAAAGTTTGGCATAGTCAAGGTTGGCTGATTTTATAAGGTTATTAATTTTTTAAGAGACTCAATTTTGAACCAGCTGTCAGTTTGCCACTAATTTGTAATATACACAACTCCTCCAGAAAAGAGAATTTCTAATAAGTTGATTTTGCTACTTGCTTTATGGGATTTTTTAACCTCACACAATCCCTTCCAAACTTCCACCTTTCGCAAACAAACGATCAATCTGTTTTTCGATCGTTGCATCTTTCTCCACCGGTGGCGCATGGTGCGGTTTTAATCTTGCATCAAACACAACGGGTCCTTTGCATCCCCAATGCTTGTACTCAGTAAACGAAGCAATGCCATACACATCATGACTCGGATTGCATCTTGTATAACTTACCCATAAATAGTTGCGAAGATTGGCCGCAACAAAACTACTGTCGTCGCAAATAATGATCTGAGCTACGGAATTCAGTTCATGGTTCATGGTTGATAGTTGATGGTTTAAAACCTCCAACTCTTGTTGCGCCTCTTCGTAGGTTGTAAACTTCTTCGTCTGTAGTGCAACAACACCCGACATACAGAGCTGTGGGTTTTCGAACTGTTGTAATTCTTTTAAAACAGTTGGCACTTCTCTGCACAGTTCCCGTTTCTTCTCACCATAAGCTGCTAATACTAGTTTACTCCCACTGTTCAAACCCGTGCCGGAGTAATCCAATGTGTCAATGGTGGTGTTTGTATAGAAATGGAGATCTCTTGAAAGATCAATGCGTTCAAAAATATATTCTAAATATGGCTGCACGTTATGGGTGTGCAGTTGGTTGGTATCATCAGCTGTAATAAATAAAAATTTCGCCAGGCTTAATTGCCCTGTGCCCAATACATGATTGGCGATGGTCAGCAACTCAGCCGGTTGCTTGGTGGGAGTGTAAGGTGTGTAACGTTCACTGCCGATTGCCAGCAATAACGGATGCACACCTGCCGCATCAACTGCATGTACTTCTTTCAATCCCGGTACTTCCTGTGGAATAGCGTTGCCCGTTAGTTCGTGGATCAGTTCACCGAAACTGGTATCTTCCTGTGGTGGACGACCAACAACTGTAAACGCCCAGATCGCATTTTTCTTTGCATACACATTGTTCACCTTCATTAACGGAAACGGATGTTTTAAACTGTAATAACCCAAATGATCACCAAACGGTCCTTCAGGTTTATTCTGCAACGGATCAACTTCACCTGTGATCACAAAATCTGCATCAGTACTAATCGCATTGCCTAATGCATCGTATGCATAACGAAAACGTCTGCCACCCAATACGCCTGCGAATGTCATTTCACTGATACCTTCCGGCAAAGGCATCACGGCACTCAAGGTATGGGATGGTGGTCCGCCAACAAAGCAACTCACTTTCAATGGTTGACCTTTGGCGTTTGCTTTTGTTTGATGAATACCAATACCACGATGCAGCTGATAATGCAAACCAATTTCTTTGTTTAATTCATACTCGTTTCCACTCAGTTGAATACGATACATGCCGAGGTTCGATTTCATAATGCCCGGCTTCTCTACATCTTCTGTGTACACTTGAGGTAATGTAACAAAGGCGCCACCATCCATCGGCCAATGTTTAATGAGAGGTAGATCACTCACCTGTATTTTGTCTAACGAAAAAGAAGATTGTTTTTTGGGTAACGCTTTGAGTGCTGCCAAACCTGTGCTGAGGTTTTGAAGCGGACTCTTCAACGCTTTCATGGGATCGCCTTTCAGTTCAATAAGTTTTTGCACCAATTGCAACGTATCACGAAAGATGAATTTGCTGCGATCGAGTGTGCCGAAAATATTGGAAGCGGCCCGGTATTTCGATCCTTTCACATTCTCAAACAAGAGGGCGGGGCCTTTGGCTTCATACACACGGAGATGAATAGCCGCCATTTCGAGGTGCGGATCAACTTCTTCTTTTATGCGTACCAAATGACCATTCTTTTCAAGGTCGAGTAAACATTCTTCGAGTGAGCTGTATGCCATAGTGAAGCAAAGTTAGGGGAGGATAGTTTGTGTTTATAGTTTATAGTTGGTTGCTTGTTGCGGGTTCTGGGTTATGAGTTATGAGTTATGAGTGGCTCTCTGGAGGTAATGCTGCTTTTATAATTGCAGAGCGGTAGAAGTTATAAGCACCTGTAACCCATAACTTGTAACCTGTAACTTTTTCAAACAAAATCGTCCTGTAAGTGTTTAAACAACTTCACACATCTTTGCAGTATGGTTCAGGCGTATAATTTTTTAGCATCGTGGCAGTTGTTTCCGGAAAAGTGCAGTTACGAATTTGGGGAAACGCCCAAGAGCGGCAACTGTAAAATCGAATCGGTCAAAAACGGAACAGAATTGATGATGAGCACCAACTGGGTAACCCATCTCAATGAAGCGTTTTATACATCGTACAATTTTGTGCCGGATGCGGAACTGCATTCATTTGAAAAAACAGAAGTGGCGCAGCAGATCCGTTCCGAAATTCCGAACTCATCTACTTTGCTGGTGGAATTTATCACGAACGGACAATTAAAATTCAGCGCCACCCATGAAATAATGCCCAATGGTTTTTTGCGCATCACACAAAAAGGTTTTACGCCGGAATATAAACGTTACACCAATGTAGAAGTGTATCACAAACAAATGAGTGTGTTGCCGTATGCGTCGAGCGTAAGTGGTGTGGCCATTCGTCCAACGAAAGAAGGTGTGATCCGTCACCAGGCATTAACTGCGATGGAAGAGCAAACCAATATGCAACTCGACCAGATCAAACAACAAATTGAATTACTTGCACGGCAGGCGCAGGAAATTATAAAGCGGAAAGAATTATCATTGATGATCTATGATGCAAAGCTGAACTTTCGTCCTGTTATTGGACAGGTGTATCATCTGTACCAGAAAAATGATGACAGTTATTTGTTGTCGATGGTTAGTCCGAAGGAGTGGGGAGGTACAGGGCCGTTCAAACAATTTGTTGCATCAGCAAAGTTGCTGGCAGATCATACGTGGATGGAAGTTTAGTTGAAGTACGAGGTAGGAAGTTCGAGGTACGAAAACTCTGAAAGCGGTAAGATTGTATAGAGTTTGTTGCTGGTTGTTTGTTCCTTTCGTCCTACGCCTTCAACCCTATACCTTACTCCTCAAACCTTCTTAACTTGCGTTATGAATTTCCCAATTGAAGTAAAGAAAAGCAACGTTGCAGGCAAAGGAGCATTTGCACAAAAAGCGATTCCTGCAAAAAGGAAACTCGGCAACATGGCCGGTGAAATTATCAGCTACAAAGAAGCACAACGCAGAGTAAAGCAACAACATGCCGGAGAATTGCTGATGGTGGAGTTTGATAACGATCCGGTGGCATTGGATGCAAGCATTAATCGCAATGCATTATCCTACATCAATCATTCCTGCGATCCTAATACATACATGCGTCGTGCATACAGGCAAGTGGAATTCTATAGTAAACGTCCCATCAAAAAAGGAGAGGAGCTTACCTGCGATTATGGAGAAACACATCACGATGGAAAACTGCCGTGCAAATGCGGAGCTAAGAATTGCAGGGGATTTATTTAGAAGAAAGTTACAGGTTATGAGTTATAAGTGTTCATAACTTTTAGCATCTTGTTTTTGATTTACTTTCTGAAAATAAATACTGGTAAAAAAAATCAGACAGCATAAATATTTAGAGCACCCGCCCGTAACCCATAACCGGTAACATAAACTAATCATTCAACTTCATACCTTTACTGTATGACCAAACTCTCCGTTAACATCAACAAATTTGCTACGCTGCGTAACAGTCGTGGTGGTAACAGACCCAACGTATTGCAGGCTGCCATTGATGCACAAAAATTTGGTGCCGATGGTGTAACGGTGCATCCTCGCCCCGATGAACGACATATCCGTTACGATGATGTGCGGCAGATCAAACAGATCATTACTACTGAATTTAATATTGAAGGCAATTGCCGTGAGCAATCGTTTGTTGATCTTGTGCTGGAAGTTAAACCTGATCAGGTAACATTGGTACCCGATACATTGGGACAACTCACCAGCGATCATGGTTGGGATACAATTCAAAACAAAAAGTATTTGATCGATATGATCGCTGTGTTTAAAAATGCAGGCATCCGCACATCTATTTTTTGTGATCCGGAAATACGGATGATCGAAGGTGCCGTTGAAACAGGCACCGACCGGATCGAATTATACACGGAAGCGTATGCCAAACAATATACAGCAGAACCCAGAGACGCTGTGCATCAATACCTGGTAGCGGCTACACGTGCCCGTTCGATGGGGCTTGGTATCAATGCCGGTCATGATCTTGATCTGCAAAATCTCAATTATCTCATTACAACCATTCCATGGATCGATGAAGTAAGCATTGGTCATGCATTGATCTGCGATGCGCTGTACCTTGGATACGAAAATGCCGTGCAGTTATACAAACGGCAGTTGAATGTGGAGTAGAGATGATATGCAGTCACCCATCAGGTGAACAGCTATCATTTAAACCATTCTCCCAGCTTTTGCAAATCAACATTTCCTCCGGATAGAATAATTCCCACACGTTTGCCTGCAAACAATTCTTTGTTTTTGAGTAACGCAGCAAAAGGTACCGCACAACTTGGTTCGATAATAATTTTCATGCGTTCATAGATCAAACGTAGTGCGGCAATAATTTCATCATCACTTACGGTTAATATATCGGTTACATGTTCCCGGATAATCGGAAATGTTTTGTCGCCGAGCTTGGTCAGCAATCCATCCGCAATCGTATTGATATACGGTGCGGTTTCAATTTTTCCGCTGCGAAATGAAAGCACTGCATCAGCTGCACCTTCGGGTTCACCTGCAAACACTTTTGTTGTTGGCGAAAAATAATGTGCACTTAACGAAGTGCCGCTTAACAAGCCACCGCCACCAACCGGTGCCAGTAGACAATCAAGTGATGGAATTTCTTCCAGTAATTCTTTTGCACAGGTTGCTTGTCCTGTAATCACTTGTTCATCGTTGTAAGGATGTACAAAAGCTGCACCGGTGCGATCAACAATTTCCTGCAACGCTGTTTCTCTTGCCTGTTGATTGGGTTCGCAAAATGTAATTTCCGCACCATAACCTTTTACTGCATTTACTTTTACAGCAGGTGAGGTGTTGGGCATTACAATGTAAGCCTTGGTGCCTACCTGTCTTGCTGCAAAAGCAATGGCCTGTGCATGATTGCCGGATGAGTGTGTGGCAATTCCATTCGCAACTTGTTCTTTTGGCAACGACAGTACTGCATTCATACCGCCACGAATTTTAAAGGCACCGATCTTTTGAAAATTTTCGCATTTAAAAAATAATTCGGCACCTGCCAGTTGGTTGATGGTGGTGCACGTGAGTACGGGCGTTTGATGGATAAACGGCTTGATGCGTTCGTGTGCCTGCTCAATATCTGATTTTGAAATGCTCATAATGAAAGTTTTAACGGTCAGACCATGCACTTAACTGTCTAATGTAAACGCAACGCATGAATCGTTGCATGGGCCGACCTGGCATTTTACCCGGCAACTGCCGCTATACAATCAATTTCAATTCCGCAACCATAGTTGAGTTGGTTGCAGGGTACTACAATACGTGCCGGTCGATGCTCTCCCATAATTTCAGCAAACACCTGGTTGAATGTGGGCCAGTTACTGATATCGGCAATAAATACATTCACTTTTAAAATGTGTTGCAGGTCGCTGCCGCTTGCTTTCAAAATTATTTCAATATTTTTCATGCATTGGCGTACTTCATCTTCAATACTACTGATCTGCGGTTCACCTTTTTCATTGATTGGTAATTGCCCGCTTACATACACCGTACCGTTATGTACAACTGCAGGAGAGTAATAGCCTTTTGGAACCGGCATTGATTCCGGAAAGATCTTTTTCATGTATGAATGTTTAATTGATGTTGGTTTTTTTAAGCGATCATACAGCCCGGTTGTTATTTTGTAACGATCCATTTGATACAAACCGGCTTTGATACTTTGATTCGTTTTTTTGTATCCTCTAATTGTCCTGTTTGTTTATCTACTTTAAAAATAACCACTTCATCACTATCCCTGTTTGCCACTAATAAAAAATTACCTGTTGGGTCAAATGAAAAGTTGCGGGGATGAATACCAAGTGTTGGCTGAAAGCCGACCGGTTGTATCATACCAGTTTCCTGATCGATGCTGAAAATGGAAATGGAATTTGCATCGCCGCGGTTGCTGCCGTAGAGAAAGCGGCCATCGGGAGATACATGAATATCTGCCGAGCCGTAAGCGCCCTGGTAACTCATAGGGTGTGAGGATGTATTTTGTAACACTGACATTGCTCCATCTTTATAATTAAATACACTGATGGTGCCCGTTAGTTCTTCAATGAGGTAGACAATATTAAGCTTTGGATGAAATGTGAGATGGCGTGGGCCTGCTCCCGCATTCACATCAACGAACGGTTGATCGGCTGGTTGCAATGCACCACTGTTAGGAGCTACTTTGTAGATCATCACTTTGTCCGTACCAAGATCAGGTACGAGCAAAAATTTATAATCCGGTGAAAAAACAGTTGCATGTACATGTGCTTTTTCCTGTCGGCTCCGGTTCACACTGTTCCCTTTTAACTGGATGATTTGTTTTGGTTGATTCACTTGTCCATCCTGCCGAACTTCCATCACCGATAGATTTCCTGTATTGTAATTTCCTGCAACAAGAATGTTTCCCTTTTTATTAATGCTGATGTAACAGGGGTCTGATCCTGCACTGGTAACCTTGTTTAAAAATTTCAGAGAACCGTCCTGTTTGTTGAATTGAAATGCACTCACCATTCCGTCTTTATCAGAATTAACGGCATATACATATTTGCTGTCGGGTGATACAGCCAGATAGGATGGGTTGGATGTTTTTACCGAACTGTTGGCTGTTACTTCTCCGGTCCTGGCATCAAAACGATAGGTATAAATGCCTTCGCTGCCGGCATTGGTATAGGTTCCTATCAATAAATGATATTGTTGAGCATTTGATACAACAGCAAGCAACAAACAAAAAGGCAGCATCAGTTTATACATCGTTCTGTTTTTTCAGATAAAGCGAAACATTTATTTTACGAACTAATCAAGAGGAATTAAAGGTACGGCTTTCAATGCCTGCCACAAAAGAGCAGCTACAACAGCTGCATATAACAGACTGATCAAAATAATCAGCCATTTTCTACGAACAATATAAAAACCAAGCAACGGTAGCAACTGCAATGCATGCATGCCAAAAAAGTGCGCCACCCGTAGATCGCCCGATTCTCTGCTCCAGTTCAATATCGGAAGTCCTTGAGTTGTTTTCATTACACTTCCAACTGTATGGCTAAGCCGTGCAGCCATTAATCCTCCTGCAAATGCAAACACAACAAACAGCAAAAGTCCGAAACGGATACCCCATAAATAGCTGGCTGGTAATTGCGGAAATGGTCTTCGCCAAAATAGAAATGCGATATAACCTGTCCATGCTGTGATGATGGTGATCACGATGCCCATTAACGAAAACATTATTCCATGAAATGCAGATGAGATATTGAAATGCGAAAGCTCACCTTTTGCCGCTTGCCATGCAATGTAGATCAACTCAAACAGAAGTGTGATGATGAGTGCCCAACTATAAATAGTTGTTTTACGTTGCTCATTCAAATAAAAGAGATACCAACCCATTGACCAACTGAAAAAAACAGTGGATAGAAAAAACTTCATCGGTTTTATCCATGCATTGATGCCAAGCACCATTGTGCTGCTGGTGAATAGAAGCACAAGGCAACCTAATGCGGCATACAAACAAATCCAACCAAAATAAAACAACGTATTGTTTCGTGATTTTAATTCGGTTAAGAATGTGTTCATGTGCTTAATAATTATCAGCGAAGTATTGACGTGTGTGGACAAGGCGAACGATCAGGTAAATGCATAATCCAACAGGCCCTACCATAAACGTAAAAAACAAACAGGGGAGGAGCACCCAATGTTTGATGCCATGTAGTTGTGCATTTTTTTTGATCCAGATACCCACCATCAGATCGAATGCAAGAAAATGGATCCAGGCAGTGGTTACAGCAACTTTACTGGTAAGCAATTGCATAAACCCCTCCAATGTGCTGAAGTTTTGCATATCACTCAACTTAAAATTCTGTGCCAGCAACCAGAAATATAAAATTGAAAACAGAGTAATAACTACACCGATCAGTAATTTATCGACTGCTTTCCAGAACGGACTTGCAATAAATAAGATCAACCATGCGATGAGGGCAATGGTGCTGCATAATTGAAAAATGGAATCGGGACTCATATTATAAGTTTTGAAGTGCTGCTACGATCCGTTGTTCCGTTTCCTTATCACTTAACTCTTCCGGGACAAATGCTTCGCCGATCACTTTTTCATACAGTTCAATATAACGTTTGCTGATGGTGCTGATCCATTCAACGCTCATTTCAGGAACCGTTTGTCCTTCCTTGCCCATGAAATTATTTTCGATGAGCCATTCACGTACAAACTCTTTACTTAATTGTTTCTGGCGTTCCCCGGTTTGCTGACGTTCTTCAAAACCATCGGCATAAAAATAACGGGATGAATCGGGTGTGTGTATTTCATCCATCAGGTGAATGGTTTCACCTATTTTTCCAAATTCATATTTTGTATCAACGAGGATCAATCCTTGTTTTGCTGCAATTTCTTTTCCTCTTGCAAACAGTTGCAATGCATAACTGCTTAATTGATTCCATTCTGCTTCTGAACAAATGCCTTGTGCAATAATTTCTGCAGGCGAAATGTCTTCATCATGCCCAGCATCTGCTTTTGTTGATGGAGTAATGATGGGAGAGGGGAAGTAATCATTTTCTTTTAAACCTTCCGCCATTGCTGCACCACAAAGTTCTCTTTTGCCGGATGAATATGTTCTCCATGCGTGGCCAACAAGGTTGCCTCTTACAACCATCTCGATTTTAAAAGGTATACAACGCTTACCAATACTTACGTTCGGAGCGGGAACACTTACCAGCCAGTTTGGACAAATATCTGTTGTGGCATTGAGCATGTATGCAGCAATTTGGTTTAATACCTGTCCTTTATAAGGGATCGGCTTTGGAAGAATTACATCAAAAGCCGAAATGCGGTTACTGGCAATCATCACCAGCCAATCGCTGCCGATGCTGTAAACGTCTCTTACTTTGCCTTTATAATAATTGGTTTGATTGGGAAATTGAAACAAATTCATGCGCCCGAAGGTAATTTACCTGATCCAACCTGCGAGCTTTCTGTTGTTTTTTTTCTTGAATTATTCGCCGTTTTCGCAAATCTGCTATCCTTGTTTTTGCAAAGTTTAATTAAAGCAGGTAAGGTGGACGAAAAACTTTGCAGATAGCAATAGTAATTTACGGAGTTTACACCCTGCTTAGGGTATTGTTGCTGATAACAACCACTGTGATGGAAAGAACAATTAGGTATAACAGGTTCTTGAAAATAGTTTTGACCTGTTTCTATCTGATAAAGAGCAATCAGTTTAACCATGCAAGTACTGTTTTAGGGCTTATTCAACTAAATTTAAAATAGACAATGCTAAAAGGTTGGAAAGAAAATTTCTGAATAATACTAACAATCAGTATTTTGCTAATTACTTAACCAAAAAACGTATTGACTATGCCAAAAAAACTGCCAGTTTTCGTACTGCTGTTAATGTCCTGCCTTTTCTCCATTACTTCTTATGCACAGTCTGTAACCATAAAAGGAAATGTAAAAAGTGCCGGCTCCGGTGATGCCGCTCCTGCTGTTTCGGTAACAGTGAAAGGTTCTTCCGCCGGTGTTTTTACAAACGAACGGGGAGAGTTTAGTATTACAGTTCCTTCTCTTCCTGTAACCTTAATTATTTCTTCTGTTGGTTTTGAAACAAAAGAGGTAACGGTTGCTTCAGCAGCGCAACCAGTTGAGGTGTCGCTAAATATTGCTTCTTCATTGGGGCAGGAAATTGTAGTATCAGCAACGAGGGTTGCTACTAAAATTCTGGAATCGCCTGTTTCTATTGAGCGGGTTAGTGCGGTTACTATTCAAAATACCCCGGCAGCTTCATACTACGACATCATCACCAATTTCAAAGGTGTTGACATGCTATCATCTTCACTAACGTTTAAAACACCCACTACCAGAGGTTTCCTGGGTAGCGGTAATGTTCGTTTCAATCAATTGGTTGATGGAATGGACAATCAGGCCCCCGGTCTTAACTTTTCTGTAGGTGGTGTAATTGGTTTGTCTGAATTAGATGTAGATAATATTGAATTGCTGCCAGGTGCATCTTCTGCTTTGTATGGTCCCGGTGGTATGAATGGTACATTGCTCATCAACAGCAAAAACCCATTCAAATACCAAGGGTTATCTTTTCAAGTGAAGCAGGGTATTATGCATACTGATGGTCAATTCAGAGATCCATCCGGTTATACAAACTGGACGGTTCGTTATGCAAAAAAAGTGACAGAGCGTTTTGCATTTAAAATAACATCGGAATTGATCCAGGCGAAAGACTGGGTGGCTGCCGATTACCGGAATTACAGCCGTGCAACAGGTCAACCTGCTGCTGGCGATCGTATCACAAATCCGGGTTACAACGGGATCAATGTTTATGGCGATGAAATTGCCAGAGACATCCGTCCTATCATCAACAACTTTGCTGCCATTCCCGGTTATGCTTCAATTATTGCAACCTTGCCTTCAACAATGCCGGTTTCAAGAACTGGTTACACTGAAAAAGAATTGATCGACCCCAATACCGTGAATTTTAAATTTGGTGGTTCGTTGAATTATAAGCTCAATTCAAAAACTGAAGCAAGTTTAACCGGTTATATTGGTACAGGTAATACTGTTTACACTGGTAGCGACCGTTACAGCTTACAGGATTTGAAAATGGCACAGTTCAAACTTGAAGTAAACAGTGAAAAATGGTTGATAAGGGCATATACAACACAGGAAAACTCCGGTAACTCTTACAACCTTACAGCTACTACTTCTTATTTTAATGAGTTGTGGAAGCCAACGCAGGTTTGGTTACCTGAATATATTGCCGGTTATATGAATGGTCGTGTTTCGCAAGGACTTAACGATCAGCAGGCACACATTTATGCAAGAGCATTTGCTGATCAGGGCCGCCCTGTATCGGGAACTCCCCAGTTCAATAAACTGTTCAACTTTATTAAAGGCGTTCCTATTGGAAAGCCTGCGCCCGGTGCTCCATTGGGTGGTGGCAGATTTCTTGATAAAACTGATCTTTACGCTGTTGAGGGTCAATACAACTTATCACACTTAACAAAAGGATTTGCTGACATTTTAGTTGGTGGAAACTTCAGACGTTTTGTGTTAAACTCACAAGGAACATTATTTGCAGACAGTACCGGCCCGATTGGAATCAATGAGGGTGGTGCTTATGTACAAATTGCGAAAGAATTGTTCAATGAAAAAATTCGCTTAACTGTAAGTGGACGTTATGACAAAAATCAAAACTTTGCCGGTCGCTTTACGCCAAGAGCAACAGCTTTGATCCGTCTTGCACCGAATAATAATCTCCGTGTTTCGTATCAAACAGCCTATCGTTTCCCCAGCACTCAAATGCAGTGGATCAACCTGTTTGTTGGAAACGATTATTTACTCATTGGTGGTGTAAAAGATTTCAGATCTTATTATAGTTTGAACTCAAGTCCTGTTTATGCAATACAAAACGATGTGGTGACCAACCAGGTGGTAACAGTTAATGATTTGAAACCGGAATCTGTAAGTTCAATTGAATTAGGTTATAAAGGACTGATAGCAAATAAACTGTTGATCGATGTATATGGTTACTATGGCATGTATAAAGATTTTCTTACACGCCGGTTAGTGTTTCAAACTGCAACAAACCGCAAATTCTCTATCCCATACAATACGGAGAATGAAGTGAAGAGTTTTGGTTATGGTATCAGTCTTGATTACCGTTTACCTGCAAACTTCCTTGTTGGTGTAAACTTTGCCAGTGATGAATTAACGGATGTTCCTGCAGGTTTCCAGGCTGGTTTTAATACTCCTAAATACAAAACAAATCTGAAGCTCTCCAACACCGGATTTGGGAAAGGTAAAAATTTCGCATTCAGCGTTGTTTACAAATGGATGAGCGAATACAAATTTGAAAGTGATTTTATTAATGGTACTGTTCCTGCTATCCATACACTTGATGCACAGGTGAGCTACCGTATTCCTTCCAGCAAGTATATTTTCAAACTGGGCGGCAGCAATATTGGCAATCAATATTATGTACAGGCACCGGGTAACCCTGCAATCGGTGGTTTATATTATGTAAGTATCGGGTACAACATTTTTTAATTTAATCCTTTAAAGAAAAAACTATGTCGAATATAATTTTAAACGCAGGTCGCTTATCCATCGTTACAATTGCCGTAATGCTGGTGGGAGCTTGTAATAAACTAAATGAGCCCGTTCCTTACACGCCTTACAGCGAAGGTGATGTGGCGAACACATTGGCGAAGAAAATTGCAGCCAACAGCAGCTATTCCATTTTTAATACTGCTCTTGTTAGAGCAGGATTGAATACAACACTGGATGTAGCGAATGCGAATTTTACAGTATTTGCACCCGATAATACAGCGATGACTGCATCGGGATTAAGTCTTACTGTGGTAAATGCACTTCCGGTAGCAACGCTTACATCGTTGTTGAATTATCATATTATACCGGGCGAACGCATTGCGGCTGCACAGATACCGGAAACATTTCCAAATGTTGAGAAGAAGTCGAAACTTGATATTGCAACAACTGCATTTATTCCTTCGATCCCAACAACAGCTCTTCCAATAAAGATGTCGATTTTCCCTTCCAGAAGAGGGGCTGCTGCATGGGCAAACAATGTACCGGTAACTGGTGCTGATGTTATAACAGGATCAAATGGTATTGTTCATCGTGTTGCTACAGCAATTGCTCCTCCAACAAGGGTATTGCTCGATACAATTGCACGTGATCCTGAGTTCTCTTACCTGGTAGCTGCTATTGTACGTGCTGATTCAGGATTGGTAACAACAGCGTCGCCAAGCCTTCAATATGCATTGGCACAACCTTTTGCAAACCTTACAGTATTTGCTCCCACCAATGCGGCTTTTCAGGCTACATTAACCGGAGCAATTACACAAGCGTTGGTATTGCAGGGCGTACCTCTTGCTACAGCACAAACTACTGCGGCAACACTTGCTGCAAGCCCTGCTGTTTTTTCAACTCCGGCACTTTATCCAGTACTTACAGCTGCTGTAGTAAGAGGTATTGTAGCGTATCATGTCATGGGTACACGAGCATTTTCTGTAAATTTTGGTGCAACGGCAGCTAATTACCCAACATTAGTAAATGGAAGTATCCCTTCTCACCCTGGCCTGGCAATATCGTCTACATTGGTTACAGGACTTGGTGTTGGCCTTTCTGTTAAGGGTGTAGGTAATGCTACTGCTGCTACGGCTGCAGGTGCTTCACCCACCAATCCATTAGTTGACCGAATGGCAGTGAACGGTAATTTCTTTAAAATAAATCAGGTACTGTTACCGCAGTAATTGATTTGTCGGATATTTTTTAACTGCCCCTCCTGTAGGGGCAGTTTTCGTTTGCGCAATCATTCCAATGCTTTCCTGTATTTTTACAATGAGCCAAACGAATTATACGGATGCAGATTATTTTGTTTGATACAGCCGCCAGAAAACAGTTTTATCCTTTTTCGCTTACACGGCCGTTGGCTTCTTTCCGTTGCGGCATTTTTACAACTAAAGAACGATGGGAGTTTGTGTTGAAACAGGAGTTGTTTACACTCACTGAAGATTACCTGTCTGCCAAATATCCATTTACTCCAAACGAAGAAGCTGATTACTTGTATATCAATGCAGCTGCTGTTTGTTCGCACGAATTGTTGCAGGAGATACATGCGTTGCCTGCTGAATCGGTTTTACTGCAAAAGGAAACACCCATCGCCATTCATACAAAAAACAAACTTCGGTTTCCGGTTGCTATTGAAGAATATCGCCATTGCCATGCAATAGAAGTGAGATCGGCGGTTGATTTCTTGCAATACCCGTTCGATCTGGTAACGTACAATGATCGGTTGCTTCGTCTGGACTTTTCATTGATCGCCCATCAGAAAATATCGGCCCCGCTTTCTTCCAGCAATAATGTAATAGCTCCTGAAAATATTTTTATCGAAGAGGGGGCCGTTGTTGAACTCTGCACTTTTAATGCATCGACCGGGCCGATTTATATTGGGAGAAATTGTTTGATCATGGAGGGCAGCACTATCCGTGGGCCCTTTGCAGCATTGGATGCTTCTGTTGTAAAGATGGGCAGTAAAATTTATGGTGCCACAACTGTTGGGAGGCAATGTACCGTTGGTGGTGAAATAAAAAACACTGTGTTCTTTGATTATTCCAACAAAGCACATGATGGTTATTTGGGTGATGCAGTGATCGGTTCCTGGTGCAATATTGGTGCCGGTGCTTCCTGTTCCAATATAAAAAATACAGCAGGTGAAGTGAAATTATGGAACCCGATGATTCATCAATGGATCAGTGCAGGTAATAAATGTGGTGTGATGTTGGGCGACTATTCAAAAGTATCCATCAATGCATCACTTACAACAGGAATGGTAAGTGGCATTTGCAGTAATATTCTTACAACAGGGTTATCGCCTAAATACATTAAAGATTTTACCTGGAATATCCATACAGGTGAAACTTATATTTTCGAAAAAGCCATTCATGATATTGAAAACTGGATGCAGTTAAAGAATCATTCATTAACTAACAACGATAAGCAGATACTGGAATATATTTACGGCCAGCAATCTTAAACGAACTTAAAACAATAACTATTATGAGACAACAGGTAGCAGCCGCTAATTGGAAAATGAATTTAACGTATCAACAGGCTGAAGAATTAATCACAGGCATCATCAATACACCACATACCTTAGCTGCACATCAGCATGCTGTATTTGCTGTGCCGTTTCCATACCTCACCATGGTGGTGGAGAAATTAAAAGGACGCAAAAATGCCGGTGTAGCCGCACAAAACTGTTATACCAAAGCATCAGGCGCATATACAGGTGAAACATCAGTTGAAATGTTGAAATCGATCAATGTTGGTTATGTTGTGCTTGGGCATAGTGAGCGTCGTGAATATTTTAATGAAAGTAATGATATGCTTGCTGAGAAAGTGAACATTGCATTAGCCACTGGCATAACGCCCATTTTCTGTTGTGGCGAAGCATTGCACATTCGTGAAGTTGGTACGCAGAATGATTTTGTAGGAAATCAATTAAAAGAAAGTTTGTTTCATTTATCTGCAGACGATCTAAAAAAGATCATCATCGCTTACGAGCCTATATGGGCCATTGGTACCGGAAAAACAGCAAGCTCAGAGCAGGCTCAGGAAATGCATGCGCATTTGCGCAGTGTATTAGCTGCACAATATGGTGATGATGTTGCCAACGAAATTCCGATCCTGTATGGCGGGAGTGTAAAAGGTTCTAATGCCAAAGAAATTTTTGGACAACCGGATGTAGATGGCGGACTTGTTGGTGGCGCATCTTTAAAGGCAGATGAGTTTGTACAAATTATTCAAGCACTAAAATAAAAGAGGTATGAAGCGGGAAGAACAGCTACAACCACTTTCGCATCAACATCACAATGGGCTGATGGCCGTGTTACTACTTAAAAAAGGAGTGGAGAAGCAGGCCGCAACAACTGTAATGGATGATTTTATTCTATCTGTATGGAATGGTGAATTGCGGAATCATTTTATTAAAGAGGAGGTGTATCTGCATCCGCATGTATTGCAAATTCCTTCGCTCATGGAAAAATATGAGCAAATGAAAGCAGAACATCACCAGATAAGGCATGTTGTTGATGCGATCCGTAGTGGTGCTTCAGGTACAGATCGTATCCTTGAATTTTATACCCTGCTGGAAAAGCATATCCGGTTCGAAGAAAGGGATATGTTTCCGTTTATTGAAGAAAAGATACAGCCGGAACAATTAAACGAACTCGGAAGGAATTTGCAACAGCTTGAAAGTAAAGCCTGCTCTGATTATCCGGTAAAATTCTGGGAATAGTGTATTGATCATTTTAAAACACCGTTGCTTATGGCAAAAGTTCTCATCCTGTTTGCGCATCCTGCAATGGAGAAATCGAGGGTGCATACACGTCTTGCAGAGCATATTCCAAGATCGGCCGATATACGTTTTCATGATCTGTATGAACGTTATCCTGATTTTGATATCGATGTGATTTATGAGCAACGCCTGCTGTTGCAACATGATGTAATTATTTTTCAACATCCTTTTTATTGGTACAGTTCGCCTGCCATCATCAAACAATGGATCGATCTAGTGTTGGAACATGGCTGGGCGTATGGAACAGATGGCCGTGCTCTTACCGGTAAAAAAATGATGAACGCTATTTCAACCGGTGGATCTAAGAATTCATATACAGCAACGGGACGAAATCAATTCTCTGTATCTGATTATTTGTTGCCATTCCAGCAAACAGCGAACCTTTGTGGTATCGAATACCTGCCACCGTTTGTTATTCACGGCACACATCGTCTTGCTGAAACAGATATGGATCTGCATGCATTGCAATACGAGCAAATGTTGTTGGCACTGGTGCAGGATCGCATCAGTAAACCAGAGATCGAAACTTGTGTGTACATGAATGATCTTGTTCCTATTCCTAACGCCATACAATCATAAACGATGGATAGTAATTTATTTCTTTTCCAGGCAATGGTGTATCTGGCGGCAGCCGTTATAATGGTGCCGCTTGCCAAACGGTTGGGTTTAGGCTCTGTATTGGGTTATTTGCTCGCTGGTATTTTAATTGGACCGGCTGTGTTGAAATTTATAGGCAATGAGGGAGAGAGTGTGATGCATTCAGCAGAGTTTGGTGTGGTGATGATGTTGTTCCTGATTGGTCTTGAACTGGAGCCTGCACTACTTTGGAAATTACGAAAAGCAATTCTGGGTTTAGGAGGACTGCAGGTATTAATTACATCTGTTATTATTTCAGGCATTGCCTATTTTTTAAATCTTCCCTGGCAATCATCGTTAGCAATCGGAATGGCGTTGGCATTGAGTTCAACCGCTTTGGTATTACAAACACTGGCTGAAAAAGGAATTAACCGTACAACAGCAGGACGAAGTGCATTTGCTGTGTTATTGTTTCAGGATATTGCAGTGATCCCAATGCTTGCATTTTTTCCATTACTTGCTATCGCCGGATTAACTACCGGAGACGGACATGTGAACGGGGCAGAGGGATGGATACAAGGACAGGCAGGATGGATGCGTGCTTTAATTGTAACGGGTGCTATTGCATTTATTATTATTGGCGGACGTTATTTGATTCCTCCCATTTTCCGTTTGGTAGCAGGTACACAGTTGCGTGAAATGTTTACAGCTACAGCATTGCTGTTGGTAATTGGTATTGCAGTATTAATGTCTTCGGTTGGGTTAAGTCCTGCGCTCGGAACATTTTTGAGCGGCGTGGTACTTGCCAATAGTGAATACAAACACGAACTGGAAAGTGATATTGAACCCTTTAAAGGATTGCTGCTGGGTTTATTCTTTATTGCAGTGGGAGCTTCTATTAATTTTGAGCTGATCATTGAGCAGCCATTGTTGGTCTTCGGTTTAGTATTAGCGTTGATGTTTGTAAAGGCTGTGGTACTGTTAGTGCTTGGTAAAATATTTGAATTACGCATTGATCAGAATATTATTTTCTCTTCTTCTTTGTCGCAAGTAGGAGAGTTTGCTTTTGTATTATTGAGTTTTTCATTAACAGAAGGGATTGTAGAAAAAAATTACGTGGAAGTATTGATGGCCGTAGTGGCCATCAGTATGGCACTTACACCCATTGCATTTTTTCTGAATGAAAAGATCGTGTTGCCGTTTGTTGATAAAAAATTGTCTGTAACAAAAAAAGAAAAAGAAGCCGATGCATTGGATGAAAAAAATCCGGTGATCATTGCCGGGTTTGGTCATTTTGGAAATACCATCGGACGTTTCTTACGGGCGCATGGCGTAAAAACAACCGTTTTGGATATTGACAGTAACCGTGTAGAATTTCTCCGGAAGATGGGCTTTAAAGTGTATTACGGTGATGCAAGCCGATACGATATTTTATTGGCAGCAGGTGCCGCCGAAGCGAAGATGATCATCATTGCAGTTGATGATCCGGAAAAACGACTTGAAATGATTGAAACGATCAAGAAACATTTTCCCGATCTGCAGATGTTGGTTCGCAGCAGTACAAGAGAAGATACGTACGATCAGATGAATGCAGGTATTCTGCATATTTACCGGGAAACAATTGATACATCATTACGGATGGGTGTAGATGCTATGAAAATATTGGGGCACCGGGCCTATACGGCACAACGTGCTGCACGTACATTTTTTCGGTATGATGAACAGAAGTTAAAAGATCTTTCAAAAGTACGGGACAATGAAAAAGAATACATTAACCAGGCAAGGGAGTATATTGAAGAACTGGAAGAGATCATTAAATCAGATACAAAACAACTTCATCTTGAAAAAGACCAAGGTTGGGATGAGGATAGTTTAATTGCAGATGAGAAAGTGAAGAAGGATGAGTAATGGATGATCAGTTGGCAGTGCTGTGTTAAATCGAAGTATTTTGCAAATCAGTCGAGACGGGACTGATTACTCATCACTCATTGTTGCTTTTCATGCTATGCTGCGCCCTTTCCAATCGATCATTCACCGCTCTTCCCAAACCTTCATCCGGCAATAATTCTGCAAGAATAATATCAGCATTCATACTATCAGCTTCACGTAATATGCGAAATAGATTTTTTGCAGCTTCTCCGGTGCTGCCTTTCTCGGATAATATCAACTGTTGATCATTTGATACGGCCGGGTGGTATTGTTTGAAGTTTATAAGAACGATTTTTTTGCCGGTGAATCCTGATATCATCTCATCAATCTTACCCAGGTACAGTGGGGTATGCGTGGCATAATGGCTTTTCAACTGTCCCGGTGCAGAAGGATTGTCGACGATCTTTTTGTGATGGCTGATCTTTTTCCCGATCACTGCTTCAATTTGCTCAATTGTAGTACCACCTAATCGATGCAGCTCAATTTCACCTTCGTCGTTCCAGCCAACAATGGTTGATTCAACACCTACGCCACAAGCCCCGCCATCCAATATGTACGGTATTTTACCTTGCAATCCCTCGAACACATGTTGAGCTGTTGTTGGACTAACATAACCCGATGGATTTGCACTGGGAGCCGCAACAGGAAAATTAAGTTGTGAAAGCAATTGCAAAGTCAATGGATGATTGGGGACACGAATAGCCACCCGTTTACTTCCGGCAGTCACAAGGTCAGGAACATTGAGTTGTTTATTGAAGAGCATCGTTAACGGGCCAGGCCAAAAAGCTGCTGCCAATTGTTCCGCTTCAGCCGGAATAGTATTTATGAATTGTTTCGCCTGCTCAAAAGTAGCCACATGCAAGATCAGCGGATTGAACTGTGGCCTGTTCTTCGCTGCGTAAATTTTCAGTACTGCGTCCTCGTTTAAAGCATTGGCTGCGAGGCCATACACTGTTTCTGTAGGGATTGCTACTAATTCACCTTGCTTTAAATGATCAATTGCTGTTATTATATCAGCTCCGATTTCTGTCTTCATGTTAAATACTTACCGGTAATTTTTCTTCGTGAAAGCTATCGATCTTGTCCATGTGCAAAATTGTGGTGCTGTTATCTTCGCTTGGTTCGTACATCATATTGAATTTAGCTCCATAAATAAACTCATCTGGTACATACGACGTTCGGCTAACAACAGTATTTGCATATTCTTCATCATAACCTTTTACAAATACAAGAATTTCGGTTTCTGCCTCTGCAATTTCTTTTCTTGTAAGTTGGTAAAGCGGACTGTTTTCATTTATTGAATGAACAACCGTCCAGTTGCTTGCCAGGGTGTTAGCTTTTGATAATTCAAGGTCAAGACTGTAAAATGCATTCTTTCGTTCCGTTTCATTCTCTGTGTATTTCATAACACAAGTAACCTTCACTTCAACATCTGTTAAAAAATGTTGCTTAAAAGGAGCAAAACGAAACATGAATGCATATCCATCCTTGAACGGGGCGAACAATGCAATGCTGCTGAATTTGATATATGCTTTTGGCTGCGAAAACCGTCCATAGATCAAACCTGTTACTAATGCAAGCATCAAAATACCGGCGAAAGATTCAATCGCTGCAATGGTATTAGAAGTTAACGAATCAGGAAAAACATGACCATAACCAACAGTTGAAAGTGTTTGTGTGCTAAAGAAAAAAGATTCCCAAAATTTCCCAAGCACTGTTATCTCTTCCATGCCGCCTAAATGATGAACACCTACTGCAAAGTAAACACAGGCAAAGAAAAGATTTACCACTACATATGCTGCGGCCACAAGGGAAATAAATTTCCAGGAAGGTATTTTTAGCATGTATTGAAACACGCTGAACCGTTGCATATAAGAGATGCCACGGAAACGTACGTTTGGCCGGCCATCTTTTTGAAAGAAGCGGCCTCCGCTTTGCTTGCTGTTTACACTAAGCCCGGTTTCTTTATTCTGTCTTGCTTTTTGATTTGGCGAAAAAAAAGGTGTAGCCATAATTCATATATCTTTAAATATAGCAAATTAATAGTATGATTTTTTTCAGGGAATTGTCGAGCATAATTCTTTCAACTTTATTGTCTCCGGCAACCTGTACCTCTCTGGAATAAAAAACACAAGGTCAGCTTCTTGCGGATGTTTGATTTTCTCCAAGATATTAACCTCTGCTACTTTATAAGGTCTATATTTTTCTGCAAGAAGGATATCGTAAATTGTTATAATTTTTTCATCGTACAAAGAAAGTGTAACAGCTGATACCTCAATTAATACGATTGGTTTTTGATCTGTTCTTGTTTTCGTCATTCCCTGCAGTACATTTATCTCTGACCCTTCAACATCAATTTTAATCAAGTCGATTTTTGGTAGATTGTACTCTAAAACAGCTTCATCAAGAGTGATGCATTTTACTGTTTCACTTTGACCAGAAAAGTTTTCAGTAATTCGCAAACCCGACATGCCGCTGTTTTCGTCAGTTGAAATGTAGAAAGTTGTTTTGCCGGATACATTATTAATAGCTGCCTGTATTGGATAAATATTTGTTATTCTGTTTAACGAAATATTCCGTTTCAATTTTTCAAGGTTTTTTGTGGCGGGTTCGAAACTATAGATATGTCCCGCTGTAGCCTTTTTTGCAGCCATTAGGGAGAAATAACCAATATTAGCTCCAATATCTACAACAACTGAGTCCACACCAAGCAGTGTTTGCATGGTGGCTACTTCTTTTTTTTCATAAGAGCCATACCAGAAGAGGTATTTTTCAATATGATCATTCGCTGATACTTCAATGAGCATGCCATTTGGCAGCTTCTTTACAAAAAGTTCTTTCTCCAAACTTAATTTTCCTAAAAGCCACTCAAAATACTTTAAGCCTTTGTGTGGAAAGGGGAGATGGCGACTGTACCAACGTATTAGATGAAATAGTATTTGTTTCAATTTTTCTGACAAAATCGAATATATCTATTATTGATCATTTCTTCAAATCCACATTTTAGATTTGGTTTGTAAATAATCACTTAAAAAAGGAGGGTTCAGTTTATATTTGAAACGGAATGAGATTATCAAAGGCATTTACTACAAGTATTTTATGGCGAGGATTCTATTTCCTGTCTGTGCTGTTTTTGAATATACTTGTTGCAAGACATTTTGAGGCTGGTCGCAGCGGACAAATCTACTACATCACGAATATGTTTGCATTGGCTGTGATGCTGGTTAGTTTATGCTTAGAAACACCTATGGGATTTTATTTGTCACAAAAAAAAATGACAGAAGCTCAGCTTTTTGTCACCGCTGTTTGCTGGAGTATTGTGGTGCTTGTTCCGGCATACTTCATCATAGGGTATTATGCCAATTCGAAAGAGATACCGTTGCTGCAAAATGATTTCAAAATTTCAGCTAATGCATTTCTTGCAGGAAATCTGCTCATTACTTTTTTTGTAGCGTTGTTTTATGCGAAACTCGACTTTGGTTTGCCCAATACCTTATTGGTACTTGTTAATTTGCTTCTGATTATTCTGCTACCCAATAATGAGTTTGTTAATACTTACATAAGTGACAGTGCCTATATCAATATTTATTTTATTGGTTTTTTTGCTCAGGGATTATTGCTTGCCATCGCTTTTTTTGTACGACATGTAAAATGGCGGGAGATGCATTTTTTTCCTCGTGAGTTGATCAAACCATTCTTTTATTTCGCAATCGTTGCGCTTGTTACGAATTCTATGAGCTTTCTTATGTACAGGATCGATTACTGGTTTGTGAATAAATACTGCTCACCGGCCGATTTGGGGAATTATATACAGGCCTGTAAACTGGCTCAGTTATTTTTTGTTGTGCCATCTATCCTTGCAGGTGTCGTTTTTCCTATGACAGCTTCTGGAAGAAGAATCGAAGTGAATGAAACAATTCAATTGCTTTCAAGGACGATGATTATGTTATATGGACTTGCATGCATAGCTTTAGCTTCTGTGGGTTATTGGTTATTTCCATTTGTATTTGGTGAAACATTTTCTAATATGTTTTGGCCATTTCTTCTGTTGATCCCAGCGATCATTTCCTACTCAGTTATACATTTGCTTGCAGCTTATTTTGGTGGGAAAAGAGTATTAAGTATCGGCTTTTGGGGCAATGTGTCGACGCTTACAATCATTATTATTGGTGATATTTTATTTATTCCCTCGTACGGGATTAAAGCAGCCGCAATTATTAGTAGTAGCGGTTATCTTTTCCTGTTGTGCTTTATGATCATGGCACATATCCGTGAATACAAAAGCAGTTTTTCCGCTTTCTTGATATTCCGAAGAAGTGATTGGGATTTACTTAAGCGAACTGCAATCGATAGATTTTCTTCATATAAACAGAGCCGGCAATGAGAATACTTTGGCTTTGCAGTTGGTATCCGCATTCAACAGATCAGTTTACTGGCGATTTTATTGAGCGTCATGGAATGGCTTTGTCTCAATTTCAAGAAGTAGATGTTATTCATATTGTACAAAATGCAAGTTTATTAAAAAGCGAAACGTCAAGAATAGAAGAACGTACAGAGCGAAACCTGCATGCGAAAGTTGTGTACATTCCGATGCCCCAAACTCCTTTTATACCTCTCACAACAGCATTGTTTAATCACCGGTATTACAAAAAAATGCTGCAAATATTACATGAATATATCCAGCAGAAGGGTAAGCCTGATTTGGTTCATGTGCATGTTTCGGTTAAAATGGGTGTAGCGGCTTTATGGTTAAAAAGGATGTTTGATATTCCTTTTGTTGTTACAGAGCATTCGAACATTTATCATAACAGGAAGGGGGAAGAAAATTATTATAGCTATTCTCCTTATTTCCGCTTCATTTCCAAGAAAGTGCTCAAGAAAGCAGATGTGCTGATTACTGTAAGCAACTTTTTAGGGAAAGCAATCAATGAAACTGTTGCAAAAAAAGAGTTCACCGTTATTCCGAATGTTGTAGATACTTCACGTTTTTATTATACTGAAAATCAGCCGGTAAATTCTCTATTCCGCTTTTTGCATGTCAGCAATTTATCTCCTATTAAGAATCCGCAGTTAATGCTGGAAGCAATTCATTTGTTTTTGCAAAAAGATCAATCCGCAGAATTTGTTTTCATTGGTAATAAAACAAAAGAGTGGGAAGATGAGGCACTTAGAATAGGAATTCCAAAAAAAAGTATTCATTTCATGGGTGAGATGCATTATGTAAGTGTAGCGGAGGAATTCAGAAAGTCAGATGCATTTTTCCTTTATAGTAAAAGCGAAACCTTTAGCTGTGTTACAGCTGAGGCATTGTGCTGTGGACTGCCAATAGTATCATCAAATGTTGGTGCTATACCTGAATTGGTAAATAATACAAACGGAGTTTTAACAGACCTTACAGATCCAGAAGCTCTTGCAAGTGCAATGCTTTTAGTGAAAAAGAATTATCGCAACTACGACCGAAAAGAAATTTCAAGACGAGCAGTAGCGAAATATAATTACCGAATTATTGCCGAGCAACTGCTTTTTGTTTATCAAAAAGTACTTAAGAAAAAGTATTAGTTCTTAAGCTTGCTAACAAGCTCAATATATTCACTCATTGCAGCATCTTTTGTTTTCCCTTTCAATGCCGTCCATGCTTCAAATTTTGCTTTGGCTACAAAGTCGAATGGATTAGATGGAGCTTCAATGTTTACATCACCTTCGCTGCCTTGTTTGTAGAGAGAATATAGTTGGAGAAGTGTATCGTTACTTGGCTTTTCGCTCAGTTCTTTACTGTCGGCCACCGCCTGTTCAAATTGTTGATGCAAATCCATAAGTTGTAAGTTTCAACGAAAATAGGGAATCCCTCTAAATAAATTTCTCCAGTATTAGAAATTCAAGCGGCTGCAAATGCTTTCCTGTAAGATCATCTTCTACAAATGGCTTCCGTTCGCCCGTTTCAACATAGCCGTTTCGATTGTACCAATCGATCAGCTCTTTTCGTAAAGAGATCACCGACATATAAATACTTGTGCATTGCACTTTTTGGGCATGTTCTTCAGCTGCTTTGAGCAGTTGTTTGCCAATTCCGCTGCCTTGCTCCGTTGGGGAAACACTGAACATACCAAGGTAAAGGCGGCTGCCATGTTTTTGAAGATTGACTGTTCCTACAATGAATCCTTGTTCGTTAGTGAACTTTAAAATAACACTGCCGGGTTGGTTCATTACATTGATCACCGATGCTTCGTCAGTGCGACGATCACCTGCAATCAGATCTGCTTCTGTTGTCCAGCCTTTTCGTGACGGTTCGCCTCTGTAAGCACTGTTGAGCAGTTGCTCTACTTGTTTTGCATCTTCTATTGTGGCAAGTTCAATCATTCATTTTCCTTTGAGTCAAAATTAACTGGTTGGGGAATCTCCGCAAAAACAAAAGCCCTCAGTGAAATGAGGGCCTTTGAAATAACTTTGATCAATCACGGTAATTCAATGCCGGTTGCCGATCACCCAATAATGCTTTATATTGGTAAGTGCCAACCTGTTGTTTGAATTCTGCTTTTGCTTTTTCAATTAATTCGGGATGCAGAAACAGATCAATCGCAGTAAGCGCCATTGTTTTGGCTGATACCATCATGCCTTTTGTTCCGATCTCTGTTCCGCCGCATGCAACTGCCTGCCAGCTATGTGCTGCTGTGCCCGGAACCCAGGTAGCTGAACGTAATCCCACTGTTGGTACAGCATAACTCACATCACCCACATCGGTACTTCCTCCACCTGCATCCATTTCAATTTTCAATGGCTTTACAGTGCCTGCATTTGCAACAGGAGGTGCAGGAAAACCAAATGTTGCCTGAAGTTTATTCCCGAAATCAACTTCTGCTGCTGTGTATTGCACACCGCCGGTTTTATCTAAATTTTTCTGCATTACTTCGGCCAACGTTCTGTTGAGTAACAGATCGTGTGTGCCGCCGATCATTTCAAATTCCATTTTGGTATCAGTGCCGAGTGCAGCACCATTGGCTGTATTCACCACACGATTGAAAATACTTTGTACATGATCACGTTTGGGATGTCGTACATAGTAATACACTTCTGCAAAATCAGGAATTACATTGGGTGCTTTGCCACCATTGGTAATTACATAATGAATACGGGTTTCCTGTGGAATATGTTCACGCATCATATTTACCATATTGTTCATGGCTTCTACACCATCGAGTGCAGACCGACCACGTTCGGGTGAAGCGGCTGCATGTGCAGAGATGCCACGAAAGCGAAACTTGGCACTCATGTTTGCCAATGCACTCGTCATGGTTACACCGTTTTCATTACCCGGATGCCAGTGAATTGCAACGTCTACATCTTTAAATAATCCTGCACGTACCAGATACACTTTGCCGCTGCCGCCTTCTTCTGCCGGACAACCAAATACTTTAATGGTACCGGTAAACTTTTTTTCTTCGATCAGTTTTTTAATGGCAACACCAGATGCAACAGATGCAACACCAAACAAATGATGGCCACATGCATGCCCTGCATCCTTACCCGCACTTGTTTTTTCAGGAGCATTTGTTTGCGATAAGCCGGGCAGAGCATCAAACTCGGCAAGGATCGCAATAACCGGTTGTCCGCTGCCGTAAGTAGCAACAAATGCAGTTGGAATGCCGGCAACACCCGCTTCAACTGTAAAGCCATTATCTTTTAAGGTTTGTTGTAACAAGGCGCTGCTTTTTACTTCTTTGTAACCAACTTCTGCATAATCCCAAATCTGGAAGGCCATGGTTTTGTATTGGTCGTAATTCGATTGGATAGAAGTAGATGCCTGTGTTTTCAACTGATCATCTTTGGTAACAGTTAGTTTCTTTTGCGCTTGCAGTGTAATACTGAAAAAACCGATAAATAACAGAAAAAGAGTTCTCATGCTGAAGTAATTTATTCAGGCGGAAGATAAGAAGCAATTAGTAAATAACAGGAAGCTGTGTAGAGATATTCTTAACTCATCAGGTCGATCATACCTTTAAACACCAACACAAGACCTACGATCGTTAAACCATACAATGCAAAATTAAAATTGCTCTCGCTGTTGAACAGTAGTAGTGTAAACAGAAAACCGGTTGATAACAGAAACACACCGATGCCGCAGTAAACAAAAGCTGCGTTACGTTTCTTTTCGCTGCGCACTTTCTTCCACTCGGAAAAATATTGCTGTGCTGCATCGCCGTGCAAACCTGTTTCAAGTAAGCGTTGAAGGATTTCCTCTGAGCTAAGGCCCTGTTGTTTGAGTGTGGTGATACGCAGAAATACATCCTGCATTTTGGCAGTATCCATTTGCGGCAAGTTTTACAGGAAGTTAGAATTTTTCTTTGATTCTGTTAAACAGTCTGCTTTTTCTTCTGTTTTCTAAAGCTGTCTGGCGCTTGCAGTGTCCTGACACCGCCCTCCGAAATTTTGGGAAGTACTGGTGTCAGGACATCGAAGATGTCAGACACCTTAGGAGAAGTTGCAAAAATGTTTTCTAGCTTAACTTATTTGATTGAAGTGATTTTTTTATTTGAATTATTATGCTTCCCAAAATAACGCACATTGCTACAATTGTCCCGATTTTGCCAAGTAATACTCCAACAAGAATGATGGTAGGAAGTAGAAAATAAAAAATCAAAATGTCTTTATAAGTATTCTTTCTGTGGTTAATATTAATTATTAGTAATGCTATTCCCAACAATGGAATCAATATTTCTATAAGTGCGGGGTAAACCAGAAAAGCATAATTTTCTGGGGTGCAATTAACGTAAGCTTCAACAAAAAACCATAGAAGCAGACATAACAGAATCGTTAGCAGTATAATGTTAAGTATTCGTCCAATTTTTAAGATTAGCATTTTAAAAGGCGACATTCTTAAAAGTAAAACATTTTTGTTTAGAGACTTAATGGAATGAATAATCGGTGAGCCACCCCAAGTCCAAGCGGGTGAATCACCGCATTTCAGCACAAGTGTGCGACGCAAGCATTGTCCCGCATAGCTTCAAAAGCTCGTCCCATCATTGCCTTTTCCCTCTTTATCCCCAGCTATAACACACTACTTTCCGCACGCCTAATTCACCTATCTTTGCCGCCTTGAAAATGAAGGAGATTTGAATGAAGAATATTAGAAATTTTTGCATCATTGCCCATATTGACCATGGAAAAAGTACCTTGGCCGATCGTTTATTACAAACCACCGGCACCATCAGCGACCGTGATATGATGGATCAGGTATTGGACGATATGGATCTGGAACGTGAAAAAGGCATCACCATTAAGAGCCATGCCATCCAGATCAACTACAAACACAAAGACGGGCAGGAGTACATTCTGAACCTGATCGATACGCCCGGCCACGTAGATTTCAGTTATGAAGTGAGCCGTGCACTCGCTGCCTGCGAAGGTGCGTTGTTGCTGGTGGATGCGGCGCAGGGTATTCAGGCGCAAACCATTTCGAATTTGTATTTAGCGATCGATAATAACCTCGAGATCATTCCCGTGATCAACAAAATTGATATGGACGGGGCAATGATCGAAGAAGTGAAAGATCAAATCGTTGAATTGATCGGCTGTAAACCCGAGGAGATTTTATTGGCCAGCGGCCGTGCAGGCATTGGTATTGAAGAAATACTGGAAGCAATTGTTTCCCGCATTCCGGCTCCTGTTGGCAAACCCGACGAACCTTTGCAGGCGTTAATTTTTGACAGTGTGTTCAATAGTTTTCGTGGTGTAATTATTTACTACCGCATACGAAACGGACGAATTAAAAAAGGAGACAAAGTAAAATTTGTCAGCACCGGTCAGGAATATGAAGCAAGTGAAGTGGGTATATTAAAGATGAAGATGACGGAGAAGAAGGAAGTTACCTGTGGCGATGTTGGATATATTATTACCGGCGTAAAAAATGCGAAAGAAGTGAAAGTGGGTGATACGATTACACTGGCGGCTAATCCTACACAAGAACCCATTCAAGGTTTCCAGGAAGTAAAGCCGATGGTGTTTGCCGGTATCTTCCCCGTAGCGACAGAAGATTTTGAAGAGTTACGTGATTGCATGGACAAACTGCAGTTGAATGATGCGTCGCTGACATTTGAATTGGAAACATCACAGGCCTTGGGCTTCGGTTTCCGTTGCGGCTTCCTTGGGTTGCTGCACATGGAAATTATCCAGGAACGTTTGGAAAGGGAGTACAATCAAACAGTAATTACTACAGTACCCAACGTAAGTTTTATTGCATACACTACTCGTGGTGAAAAAATACAGGTAAACAATCCTGCACAAATGCCGGAACCAACGGCGATGGACAGGATCGAAGAACCTTTTATTAAAGCGCAGATCATTACCAAGCCCGATTATATTGGGAATATCATGACGCTTTGCCTTGGCAAACGTGGTATTCTCGTCAATCAAAGTTACCTCACACCTACACGTGTGGAGTTGGTATTTGAAATGCCGTTAACAGAAATTGTATTTGATTTTTATGATAAACTGAAATCACAAACACGTGGGTATGCGTCATTCGATTACCATCCCATTGGTTACCGTGATGCAGATATTGTAAAGATGGACATTCTGTTGAACGGAGATAAAGTGGATGCATTGAGTGCATTGATCCATCGCAGTCGTGGACAGGAGTTTGGCCGCAAGTTATGTGAGAAGTTGAAGGAACTCGTTCCACGTCAACAGTTCCAGATCGCTATCCAGGCAGCTATTGGTGCAAAAGTGGTGGCACGTGAAACCATCAGTGCCATGCGAAAAGATGTAACTGCCAAATGTTATGGTGGTGATATCAGCCGTAAACGTAAACTGTTGGAAAAACAGAAAGAAGGAAAGAAACGTATGCGCCAGATCGGTAACGTAGAAGTGCCGCAGGAAGCATTTTTAGCCGTGTTGAAACTGGATGATTGATGTATACTGAACAGTAAAAACACGGAAGCACAGCAATGTGTTTCAGTAATAAAATAGAAAAAGCACAAAGAGAATTTTCTTTGTGCTTTTTTATTTGCAATAAGATTCCGTAAATTCAAACAGCGATACACATTGTAATACCCAAAACCAATAACCATGAGCGATTTTACACTTAATAAAGACCCTGACCTGATCGTTACGGCCCGTTTCATTGAAAAGGGAGAGGATAAAGCTTTATCCGGAAACGATTACACCGTTCGGCTCTACGACAGAGATATAGCCGATGATGATTTTTTAGGTGAAAGCCGTTTGGATGAAGAAGGGCATATCCGTATTGCATTTGCACATGATGCCTTTGTAAACGATGCCGCTTTCAAAGAAGCAAAACCCGACTTTTATTTTATGATCATGAAAGAAGGGAAACCGGTTTACACAACCAAAGTCTTGGAAGATCTTAGTATTGAAGATCTGCAACAATTCAAAATGGGAGAGGGAGATATGGTTGATCTTGGAAGTTTCCTGGTGGATGTGCGGTAACAACTAATTGAACAAGTATTAAAACGGCTGATGAATTAAATTCATCAGCCGTTTGTGTTTCAGTAATGCGTCTCCTTAAAAACAATGCCATGCTGTTTCAATTCTTCGAGTACCGGTTCATATATTTCTTTGCGAGTAGGAATATGCAGTCCTTTTAATTTAATTTTTTCTTCAAGTATTAATTTAGCCGCAATACCCAATGGCAATCCAACTGTTTTTGCCATCGCTGTACGCAAACTGTCTTCTCCTTTCACAACCAAGCTGCTGTTGATGGTTGATTGTTTTCCATTTAATGAATATTCAATTTCATGCAGCATTACGATCATGTCTTTGTCGGTTGGTTGTAATACAAGTTTTTGTTCAACACAGTATTGCAAAATATCTGCACTGGAGCGAAGTGCAGAAGGTAATGGCTCGTTGCTTTCGAGATCAAGAAAAGCAATCTGTTCAAGAATAATATCATGCGCTGCTTCGGCAACATACAGTTCAAGATACATGCGCATGCTCAGGTCTCTTCCTTCCACTTTTTTCAATTTGGCAGAAAACCATTCATTGAACGTGTGGCACTGGGCTACATGTGCAGTATCGGTTTCATTGGTCAAGTCAAGATCCACAAGTACATCCCAGCCTTTACAAAAATCTGCATACCGCAACGTAGTGCGGATAAATGTTGTTGCATCCTGTAAATGATACAGCGGCATATAACTTAATGAATCACGGTTGGCGTACCATGCAAGTGTCGGTAAATTTTCCACCTGCAATTCTTTACAATTTTCAAACACATGTGTATATTCTTTTTTTACGATCTGTCCGTTTTCTTTGTAAGCTGCACCCGCTTGTCCCGCCATTACAATGTTGCTGGGGTTCCAGCTTATTTTGTAATGCCATGGGTTGTCGTCACTCTCCGGCGCTACCAATCCACCGCAATGCGATTGAAACGAAGTAATGGTACCACCTTTTGCTCTTATTTCATCAAACAGCTGCACGGCACTCATATGATCAATTCCGGGGTCGAGGCCCATCTCACATAAAAACAAAAGCTCTTTACTTCTGATCTCTGCTTCCAGATTTTTGATGGCATCATCTACATACGATGCATTCAACAGGTTTCTGCCAATGGCCACACAATCGTTCAACACATGAATATGTAAAAAAGGAGGGAGTAGTGAAATTACAATGTCAGCAGCTTCAATCAGTATCCGGCGTTCATCCGCATTGGTAACATTCACTTCAACTGCTTCAGCATTGATGGCATCACCAAGTTTTGCTTTTGCCAGTTCCGGGTTTGCATCGGCCACGATCAGTTTCCAGTTTTTTTCTGCAACTGTAGTTTTAAGATAATCAATTAATACCGTGGCAGATTTGCCAGCACCGAATACAAGAATCGTTTTCAATCCAAATTTGTTTTAAAGCGATAAAGTAAGGTGAGAATTTGCAATTTACAATGGGCAATCTCCTTTGCGAATCAGTTTTGGGTGTTTGCGCATCTATCAATAAATTTGCCCCACTTTAAAACAAAGTTATTTCAATGAGAACAATTGCAATGCGTGAAGCCCTGCGTGAAGCGATGCAGGAAGAAATGCGTAGAGATGAGAAAGTATTTTTGATGGGTGAGGAGGTTGCAGAATACAACGGTGCCTACAAGGTGAGCCAGGGTATGCTGGATGAGTTTGGTGAAAAACGTGTGATCGACACGCCCATTTCTGAGCTTGGCTTTACAGCTGTTGCCGTTGGTGCAGCTCAAAACGGATTGCGACCCATCGTTGAATTTATGACCTGGAACTTTGCAGTATTGGCATTGGACCAGATCTTGAACACAGCATCAAAAATGTTAGCCATGAGTGGCGGACAGGTTGGTTGTCCTATCGTTTTCCGTGGAGCCAATGGTTCTGCCGGTCAATTGGGTGCACAACACTCTACAGCTTTTGAAAGCTATTATGCAAACATTCCCGGTTTAAAAGTAGTATCTCCTTATACTCCATACGATTCAAAAGGATTGTTGAAAGCGGCTATCCGTGATAACGATCCGGTGGTGTTTATGGAAAGTGAGGTGATGTATGGCGATAAAGGTGAAGTACCTGAAGGTGAATACATCATTGAGATCGGTAAAGCTGATATTAAGCGTCCTGGTCGTGATGTAACCATCGTTTCTTTCAATAAGATGATGAAAGTGGCTTTAGGCGCTGCCGAAGAATTGGCAAAAGAAGGAATTGAAGCTGAAGTAATTGATTTGCGCACTATTCGTCCATTGGATTGGTTTACTATTCTGGAAAGTGTGAAAAAGACCAACCGCCTTGTAATTGTTGAAGAGCAATGGCCGTTTGCGTCAGTATCGTCTGAAATTACTTATCGTATTCAGAAAGAAGGTTTTGATTATCTGGATGCACCTATCCGCCGTATTACAAGTGTTGATGCGCCAATGCACTATGCACCAACGCTGGTTGGAGCCTATTTGCCGGATGTACCTCGTACGGTAAAACTGGTGAAAGAAGTGATGTACATGAAGAAATAAAGTCTTGATTATAAGCACGAAAGCCGGTCATTTGATCGGCTTTTTTGCATTTTAGACAAATAAGTCTCTATTAAATTTTTTATTCAAAAGAATTGAAGCATATTTGCCACGGTTTTTCATAGGATATTGGATTTTAAACGAAGCTGGATTTCTATCCGGCTTTCTTTTTTACATAGCAATCCCCGCCGCTGTGCGGAAAAATTCATTGAGCGCCATAAACTTCTAAGGCATTAATCCTTCCACGAACAAGCGCAGTGTGCTTAATAACAACCACACAAATCCATAAGTAATAAATACAAGCGAAAGACCCAGAGCTGAGATCTTCATTGCGATCTTCCAGGTCGGCTGCGTAGAGATTGAACTTAACTTCATAGGGATTGGTTTTGATACATATCAAATGTAAACATCATTTCATTCTCAAACAATCGGAGAAAACCTGTATTTTGAAATGGTAATTACCGACGATTTTTTACCGCCAGCTACGTAATTGATTTGCGTAGAATGTCCATTCAGGTGTGCTTATTATATTGGCTTTAGGAACTCGATACCAAGGACTTAGCATTTTTTCATTCTTATTTTGAAGTATATGAATATCCTGCGCAGGCATATAACTTTGTGCCAGTAAAAAGATGAGGTCGCCTGTTTGCCGATGCCTTGCCAGGTCCATAATTATCACTGCATGACCCGGTGACCCGCCTTTGATCAGCACATCACCCACCGTTACTTGATCCCACGTTTTTGGTTTCAGTTCTTTTTCCAGCGACAAAGTGCCGCACATACCAAACACTGTTTCCAGATAGCTTTGCCAGCCACGGTTTTTGTATTGCTCCCAACAGTATTTCTTTCCCGCATTGTCGGCAAAGCAGATCGATAGTTGTTGTTGCTTCAGGTATTCAGCACGTAACCGCATCACCGCATCAGCACATTGCTGCAGGTCACGTTTTCCAACAGATACGTCGAGCACTGCATACTGCGCCGTTTGATTATACTTTGGCTGTCCGTTGTAGAGATAGACAGTGGTTTCTTTTTTCAATGGTTGTTTGCGCAGAAACACACCAAAACTTTCGGCAGGAAGTTTAATTCGTTCATACCCATGTGGCAGGTTTATTTCTTTGGTTTGCTTGGGGTAGCTGATTGATGTTGATGAGTTTGGGTCTGTTTTATTGCCATTCAAATGAAGAAAACAGATCGATGCAAAGAAAAAAGCAACGGCATTCATACTTGCATGGTTTTTGGTTAGCTTTGAAGCAATTCAAATTATTTTCCACAAAAGAATTTGTTAAACCATATGAGTCAGATTTTAATTATTGATGATGAAAAGGCCATCCGCAAAACGTTGAGTGAAATTCTATCGTACGAAGGCTATAAGATAGATGATGCAGAAAATGGGGAAGAGGGATTAAAAAAGATCAAAGAGAAAAATTATGATGTAATACTCTGCGACATCAAAATGCCAAAGGTTGACGGTCTTGAGTTTTTAGAAAAAGCAAAAGAGATCAACCCTGATGTGCCGATTATTATGATATCGGGTCATGGTACCATTGAAACCGCAGTGGAAGCAGTAAAGAAAGGTGCGTTCGATTATGTGGCCAAGCCACCCGATCTCAACCGACTGCTTATCACCATTCGCAATGCGATGGACAAACAGACACTGGTAACCGAAACCAAAGTGTTGAAACGTAAAGTGAGTAAAGTACAGGAGATGATCGGTGAAAGCACAGCATTAAAAAAGATCAAAGACACCATTGAAAAAGTGGCGCCAACCGATGCACGTGTATTGATCACTGGCGAAAATGGTTCGGGTAAAGAACTTGTAGCCCGTTGGATGCATGAAAAAAGCAATCGTGTAAACGGCCCCATCATTGAAGTGAACTGCGCAGCCATTCCCGGCGAACTGATCGAAAGTGAATTGTTTGGTCATGAGAAAGGCTCCTTTACTTCAGCAATCAAACAACGCATTGGCAAATTTGAACAGGCAAGTGGTGGCACATTGTTTCTGGATGAAATTGGTGACATGAGTTTAACCGCACAGGCAAAAGTGTTGCGTGCATTGCAGGAAAGCAAGATCACTCGTGTAGGTGGTGAAAAAGATATTACGGTTGATGTACGTGTGATCGCAGCAACAAATAAAGATCTGTTGAAAGAAGTGGAAGCAAAGAACTTCCGTCTCGATCTGTACCATCGCTTAAGTGTTATCATTATTCATGTGCCTTCGTTAAATGAGCGGAAAGAAGATATTCCTTTGTTGGCCGATCATTTTTTACAGCAGGTTGCTGACGATTACGGACAAACGAAAAAAGACATTGAAAAGAAAGCAGTGGATGCATTGCAAAAACATAACTGGAGCGGAAACATCCGTGAGTTCCGGAATGTAATGGAGCGCCTGGTGATCTTATCCGGCAAAACCATTACTGAAGATGATGTATTCAATTTTGTGATTCCCCGTTCATGAGCCAAACGATTTATTGCATCAGCGGGTTAGGTGCTGATGAACAGATATTTTCCAATCTGCAATTACCGGGTTACGAATTGCTGTGCCTGAAATGGATGCAACCCGACCAGGGTGAATCATTTGCTGATTATGCCAGACGGATGTATGCACAAATGAAAGATACAAGCCCAATAATTTTGGGTGTATCGTTCGGCGGCATGTTGGGAATTGAGATCGCCAAACAGTTTCCGGTTAAAAAACTCATTCTTATCTCATCCGTCAAAATAAGAACCGAACGGCCATGGTGGATGCAGGCAGCCGGGAAACTGAAACTCCATCAACTGGTACGGGCAAAACCTCATCCATTACTCTATCCCATTGAGAATTATTTTCTCGGCGTAAAGGAAAAGAAAGAAGTGGAACTGGCGATCCATTTCCGTAAAACAGTTGACAGAGATTATCTGCAATGGGCCATTCACAATATTGTAACATATTCCAATGTAACAATACCTGATAACATCCTACATATTCACGGTACATCCGATAAATTATTTCCTCTCCGTAATGTAAACGCTCACTACAAGATCAAAGGTGGAGGCCATTTTATGGTGTATAACAGAGCCGAAGAGATCAGCCGTATTCTGTGCAGTGAATTGGAGGCTGTTAAATGAAACGGAATATTTCAAGGGGCAATTCGGGCTGCAAAACTGAAACCCTTACTTTTGTGAGCATTAAAAAATGAACGCATGTCGACAAACGAGATTCTCTGGATTTTCATCATCAATCTGCTTTTAGTAGTCCTGCCTGCCATTGGTTTATATGGCATGTTTAAAAAAGCAGGTGTTCCGGCCTGGAAAGCAGTGATACCCTTTTACAATGTTTGGGTAATGGTGGAACTCGCCGGTATGAAGCGTTACTGGTTCTTTCTTCAATTCATCCCGATAGTTGGTTGGTTCATTACTGTTGCCATCTTAATTGATTTTGTAAAAACATTCGGCAAGTTTGCTTTTTGGGAACATGCGTTAACAGTATTAGTGCCATTTATTTATTTTACATACATCGGCTTTAACAAAACAGATAAATACCTCGGCGCCGATTCGGTGATCCGTCACAAAAAATCAGCTGTACGTGAGTGGGTAGATGCTGCCATTTTTGCAATTGTTGCGGCGGGACTCATCCGTATGTTTTTGTTTGAAGCCTATGTAATTCCCACACCTTCCATGGAACGTTCCTTGTTGGTGAACGACTTTTTGTTTGTAAGCAAAACGGCTTATGGTTCCCGTGTTCCTAATACGCCATTGGCATTTCCTTTGGTGCATCATACATTTCCTGTCACCAAAACAAAATCATATCTCGAATGGATCAAGCTTGACTATCGCCGTTGGTTTGCTAAACCGGTAAAGAGAAATGATGTGGTAGTTTTCAATTTGCCGGTAGGCGATACCGTTATTAATGACGAAGAAAATTTTGGTTCCAAAGTAACTTACTACGAAGCCATACGGCAGTTTGGCGGCGATCGTCAACGTGTATGGGATAATTATGGCGACATCATCATTACAAGACCAGTTGATAAGCGTGAAAACTTTATTAAGCGTTGCGTAGGCATTGCAGGCGATACACTTGAAATAAAGAATGGTGTGATTTTTATCAATGGAAAGATCGGTGATATTCCTCCGGCTGCAGAAACAAATTATGTATTGAAAACAAAAGGTCAGCCGTTGGATTATGCTACATTGGAAGAAAGTTATGGCATCCGTTCCGAAGCAGGAGAGGTGAGAGATATTGGCAACAACCTGTATGAAATTTTTCTTACCAAAGAACAAGTAGCCATCTTCAGCAAGCTATCGTTTGTTGAATCCATTACACCCGTGAACTATACTTACGAGCGTGATACTAGAGGGATCGGCGGGGTAGATGTATTCCCGAACGATACGATCTATACTAAATGGACTATCGATAACTACGGACCACTTTACATTCCGAAAAAAGGAACCACCATTCAACTTACACCCGAGCTTTACAGCCGTTATGAGCGTGTAATACGCACCTACGAAGGCAACGATTTTGAAATGAAGGATGGTAAGTTCTTTGTGAATGGACAAGCCACTGATCGCTATACCTTCAAACTTGATTATTTCTGGCTGATGGGCGATAACCGGCATAATTCATTGGACAGCCGCTATTGGGGTTTTGTTCCGGAAGATCATGTCGTGGGTAAAGCATCCCTGATTTTCTTCAGTTGGAACAAAGGCCCACGCTGGAACCGGATTTTCCGTTCAATCAAATAATACCGTATATTTGATACCGAGCTTTTATGATGGATCCTCCGACATGTTCGGGGGATTTTTTGTCAAAACACGTGTACTATGAATAAACAGGAAATTCATTTCGAATATGAGATCTACGACTCTATTGACGATCTTACAGAAGACGACAAATGGTTGCTCGATGAAGCAAGAGAAGTTACCCAACATGCATACGCTCCTTACTCCCGTTTCCAGGTAGGGGCTGTTGCCAAACTCAACAACGGCGAAATAGTAGCCGGCAGTAACCAGGAAAACGCATCGTTCCCGGCAGGTTTGTGTGCGGAGCGTGTAGTGCTGGCATCTGTGTCATCACTCTACCCGAAAATGCCCATCGAAACAATCGCTATCAGTTACAACAACAATAACGGAGAAAGCAATCATCCCATTTCACCTTGTGGTATTTGCAGGCAGGCATTACAGGAGTTTCGTCAAAAAACAAAAGTGCCGATCCGTTTAATATTGGGTGGAATGAATGGCAAAGTATTTATCATTCCTGATGCAGGAATGTTATTGCCGCTTTCATTTACCAGTGATGATATGAAGTAATTAAAACAATTTCGATTGTTTGCCCGCCATTTTCGCTTCATGGTCCAACAACCATTGCTTACGATGCAATCCACCTGCATAGCCCGTTAATTTTCCATCAGCTCCAACAACACGATGACAGGGAATAATGATCGCTAATGGATTTTTTCCATTTGCTGATGCTGCAGCTCGTATGCTTTTTACATTTCCCAAACGCTTGGCCATGTGCAGGTAAGTGATCGTTTCACCGAAAGGGATTTGAATTAATTGTTGCCATACCTTTTGTTGAAAGGCAGTACCGTTAGGATTTAATGGGAGGTCAAATTGTTGACGGGTGCCCGCAAAATATTCGTCCAGTTGTAGAATTGTTTTTTGTAACACAAGCGATGAAGTTGCTTCGGTTGCTGTAACAGCAGCTTCATCCTTAAAACCGGCAACAGTCAATTGTTCTTCTTCCGATTGCAACAACAACATGCCGAGCGGAGAATGATAGAGTGCCGTATGGATCAAATGGTCAGCCAATTTTACCTCCGTTTTGCACTTCTTTATCGGGTTTCAACAATACAACGTTTCCTTCGGGATCATACACACCTAATACAAGACATTCACTGAAAAAAGTAGCGATCTGTTTTACCGGAAAGTTGAGTACTGCCACTACCTGTTTGCCAATCAATTCTTCTTTGTTGTAATGATGAGTGATTTGTGCCGATGATCGTTTGATGCCTAGCGGACCAAAATCGATCGAAAGTTGATAAGCAGGCTTTCGAGCATTGGGAAAATCGGCTGCTTCAATGATGGTGCCTGCGCAGATATTTATTTTTTCAAAATCAGCCCCGGTGATCAGTTCACTCATCCTCCATATCATTTAGTTGCGAAGCAAGTGCAAGCAGATCTCTTTTCTTGTAAGCATTCTTTTCTTTATCAAAACACTTTGCATATTCTTCCAGCATTCGTTGGATAATGCGTTTGTTGCTCATGGGTTTGAAATAAGAAGTAGTAGGGGATACGCTGATGCGTTTGAAATATGTTTCTACATCTTTGTGCGAAAAGATCTGTCCACTGGCTCCATCCATATAAAACTGGATATGTTCCGGCGGAAAATCTGAGTCAACACTATTCTCAGGATCATCATCAAAATAACCAAGAATGAATTGCCTTGGGATATTGATCATGTGCAGATTAATATCCAGCAGGTTGGCCAATGAAAGCAGCAGGATGCCAATTGAAATAGCATTTCCTTTTTTCGCTTCGATGAGTTTATGAACTAAAAATTCATCGCCATGATTGTAATTGATCTCTGTTCCTTTGATCTTGTAATAATTGAACAGGATATTGTTGAGCACATTTACTTTTTCCAGTGACGTAAGAAAGCTGTTCAATTCCAGCCACACGTTCCGTCGCACTTTTTCCAGTTCCTGGTAATGCGATAATAAATTCAGATCGGGGTACTGATAACGGCTCACCAGCAATGCGCCTGTAAAAAGATCATGTTCTTTATCGTTGGCCCACGCATTTACATCTTCCTGCAATTCACGAAAATGCAAACCATGGATCAGCATCTCAATGCGCTCCTGTGTATATTCATCGGCTGTGGTTTCCCATAAATGTTCAAGGTTGGGAATGATCTCTTTGCCCAACGAAATGATCTTCTCACTCACCGTATTGTACACTTCATCATCGGGGTCGTCAATGAGGTGAAGTAATGCTGATATTTCTTTCGTTTGTTCCATCTATTCAGTTTCGATGCTAAGATGCCTTAATCTGGAATTTAAATTGCAAAAACTGTACAACATATCTTGAAAAAGTTGTTCACAACGATGTGGATGACTTGTTTTTCCGTAGTAAAACCACCTGTTTTAGAAAGCCGCTAAGTACATTCACTTATGGCTTTGTTAGGTAAGCACGAATTTTTGATTATAAACACAATAAATTGTTCGAATTACAATTTATCTGCTGTAACCTTGTGTCACCAACAGATTGATCCGAATATCCAAAAAACCAAATGGCGAAAGCCGCTAAAATCCAATGAAGGCCTGTTTTTGAATTCTGGCCCTATGAACCAAACTACGCTGGCTTCTGTACCTTAAGAGAACGGACAAATGAAACAGAATAAAATTGAAGCAGCATAAGAGTCCCCCGGATAACGGGGGACTTTTTTTATTCATTACTTAATCTTCTTACAAACCAGACCGCATCGGTTTGTTTTCTCTGTAAATTGCTGCTTTCGCTTTCTACCTATATAACTGATCATGAATAAAATTCTGTTCGTGTTGCTTTTTGCTGCCGCTTGTTCGGTTGCTTCACAAAAAACGATTGTTATGCAATTTGCTCAAAACCCCGTTGTAGCGCACAGAGGTGCGTTCAAGAAAAACAAACTGCCTGAAAACTCCATTGCAGGATTAAAGAAAGCCATCCGTTTGAAATGTACGGGTTCTGAATTTGATGTGCGGATGACAGCTGATGATTCCCTGATCATTAATCATGATCCGCATTTCAATAAACTGGAAGTGGAGAGATCAACTTTTGCACAGTTGCAGCAGTTTACACTTTCAAATGGTGAGCAGTTGCCAACGCTGCAGCAATATCTGGAAGCAGGTTTGCAAAATAACAGCACAACACGCTTGGTGTTGGAATTAAAGCCATCCGGCATCAGTAAAGAACGTGCAAAGCAAAGTGCAGAGAAAGCAGTACAACTTGTAAAGCGTTTAAAAGCGGAAGCAATGATCGTGTATATCAGTTTTGACTATGATATTCTTTTGAAGATAAGAGAGCTGGATGCAACTGCTTCGTTACAATATCTCGAAGGCAATAAATCGCCTGCACAATTAAAAGCTGATAAGATCGATGGCGCCGATTATCATTTTACCGTCTTTCAAAAAAATCCGGGATGGATTGCAGAAGCCAAACAACACAATATTATTTTGAATGCATGGACGGTGAACGATGCGGCCACGATGGACTGGCTTCTTGAAAATGGATTTGAATTTATTACCACGAATGAACCGGAGTTGTTGTTTGAAAGGGTGTCTGCTTTCAAGAATCGTAACAATAATTAGTGTGGTATACTTAAGCCTGTCGCTTTTCAAACAGCATGTCGAGTATTTCGATGATGATCTTTATTACAACGACTTCCGCAACGTTAACGCAAACGGTACTTCCAAATGCTTCTGATCGTTTTGCAAAATCATATTGGCGACCATTTCGCCCATTTGTTTAAAATCGGTGGAGATGGTGGTAATGCCATCCAGCATAAAACGTTTCCAAGGCGTTTCGTTGTAAGAGATGATGCCGATATCTTTTCCCACCTCTAATTTGGTAGATTGTATTTTATCTAACAGGATCAACAAATCATCTTCCATCAAATTGATATATACATCTCCTTCAGCAATCGTTTCATCTTTGATCTTGTGTACTACTTTGTGTTGGAATGCATACTCCATACAGAAGTTTTCAAATCCTTTCAGTATTTCATCAGGGAAGTAAGTATAGGAAGGGAACACCAGTTTCAATGTGTGATAATTGCTCAGGCTGGGCAATGCTTCTTTGAGGGCATTGAAAATGTCTTTCTCAAAATTTTCGTACACAGCACCATATTCACCTTTTATACCTGGTATCAATTTGTCCAACAAAATGAGTTGACCTTCGTTGATCTCATTGATCACTTCTGCTGCATTATCGCCGCCTTCCAAAAAATGGGGGATCACGACATAATGCGTATAACCTTCTCTTCGGTTTTGCAGTAATTTTTTAAATAAACTGAAATCATTATTATAGATATAAAAATCGATGGCTGCTTGTTCGCCCAATGTTTTTACAAACGAATCGTAAATGAGTTTTTTGTGTGTACTCAGCTTATTGAATATGAGGAACACACGAATGCTTTGTTTTACATCGGTCTTTGAAATAAAATAACCTTTGCCGGGTACAGATCCCACCACGCCCAATTGCTTCAACTGTCGGTATGCTTTTTCAGCTGTATCCCGGGAGATATCCAATTCATAACTCAGATCGTTGATCGAAGGAAGTTGATAATCCTTCCCGATATTTCCCTGCTCAACACCTTTTAAAATGGAGTTGATGAGTTGTACATATTTTGGGGTGATGGATTGTTCATCAATCAGTATATGCCGGTATATATTGTCGCTTGACATGCTTGCAGTTCGTTTTCAAATGATGGCAATCCGGATGTTCCGGGGTTACGTTGAGGGGCAAAAGGTAAGTAATTTCTTAAAAACAACGGATGCATGAACAAATGGATAGTATATTGACATGATAGTACATGACAGTAAACGGGTGGGGAGGAGGTAATTTTATCCCTATCATCCTTGCTTTATAAAAAAATACTAACGAATGCAGGTTTTATTAGGTGTGATCTTTCACTTCATCGGCGGCTTTGCTTCCGGAAGCTTTTATATCCCTTACAAAAAAGTAAAAGGATGGCATTGGGAGAGTTATTGGATCATTGGCGGATTGTTTTCCTGGCTCATTGTTCCTCCCTTAGCAGCTTATCTTACCATTCCCGGTTTTGTTGACATTATTAAAGGCGAAGCAGGTCCTGTATTGGCGGCTACCTATATGTTCGGCATTTTATGGGGTATTGGCGGATTAACGTATGGCCTTGGTGTGCGTTACCTTGGTGTATCGCTGGGCAGCAGTATCATCCTCGGTTTATGTATGGTGTTTGGCGCCATCATCCCCGCCATTTATTACGACTTCAATCCGGTTGCAGCGAAAGATACCTTTAGTATGATGGTTGGTTCTACCTGGGGCTTAACCATCTTAGCTGGTTTGCTCGTGTGTGTGATCGGAATCATCATTAGTGGTAAAGCAGGTATGATGAAAGAAAAAGAATTAAATGTTGCCGGTACCGATCCGCATGGTGCTGAAGTAAAAACAGAATACAAATTTGCATTGGGAATGTTTGTATCCATAGTATCAGGTGTGTTAAGTGCCTGTTTTAATTTTGGATTAGAAGCCGGACAAACACTTGCAACCGTTGCGAATGAAGCATGGGTAGCAGCTAACCCCGGTGAAGGGGAATTTTTATACCGCAACAATGTGATTTATGTGGTGTTATTATGGGGTGGATTAACCACCAACTTGATATGGTGTGTTATTTTAAATGCACGCAATAAATCGTTTGGCGATTATACCAATAAGAAAACGCCTTTGTTCAAGAACTATCTGTTTGCGGCATTGGCCGGTACTACCTGGTTCCTGCAGTTTTTCTTTTATGGTATGGGCGAAAGTAAATTAGGAAACGGACCCAGCTCATGGATTTTGCACATGGCGTTCATTATTCTTGTAGCCAATATGTGGGGATTACTCTTAAAAGAATGGAAGGGCGTAAGTAAAAAAACAATCATGACCGTTACAACAGGTATCATCATCATTATTCTTTCAGTGTTACTGGTAGGATATGGAAATAGCCTGCATTAAAAATATAAAAGAGGTATGTTATGTCAGTAGAAACAAAAAAGTATAAACACGTAAGCTATTTGTGGGATGATGCCAAAGCGGCAGCATTAGCAGGCGATGAAGTAGCGTTATTAGTGTATCGTTCCAATTTATTGGGCGCCGATTTAAGACTAACCAACTATGGTGGTGGTAACACTTCGTGCAAAGCAATGGCAAAAGATCCATTGACAGGCAACGAAGTGGAAGTGATGTGGGTGAAAGGTAGCGGTGGTGACCTTGGCACGATGAAGCGCAGCGGATTAGCGGCACTTTATGTAGATCGCTTACGTAGTTTAAAAAATATTTATCGTGGAATGGATCATGAAGATGAAATGGTTGAACTGTTCAATCATTGTATTTATGATCTGGCTTCAAAAGCGCCATCGATCGATACACCATTGCATGGATTTCTTCCGTTTAAACATATAGATCATTTACATCCCGATGCAGCCATTGCTATTGCTGCTGCAAAAGATGGAGAGAAGATCACCAAAGAATTATTTAACGGAACAATAGGTTGGGTGCCCTGGCAAAAACCGGGTTTCGATCTTGGCCTGCAATTAAAACAATGTTTGGATGAAAATCCCGGCATCCGTGGTATCATGCTTGGCTCACATGGTTTGTTTACCTGGGGCGATACCGCATACGAATCATATATCAACACATTGGAAGTAATTGAGCGTTGTGCAGATTATTTAGAAGATAATATCAAAAAGCAAACAGCGATATTCGGCGGTGCAAAGTTGAGCTCATTACCGGAAGCAGAGCGTAAACAACAGGCGGCTGTATTGGCGCCGGTGTTACGTGGTTTTTGTTCTTCACAAAATCGAATGATCGGTCATTTTACTGATGATGCAAGAGTGTTGGAATACATCAATTCTAATGATCTTGATCGGTTAGCTCCGTTGGGAACAAGTTGTCCGGATCATTTCCTTCGTACCAAAATTTCTCCATTGGTACTCAACCTTGCACCAACAGAAAATTTGAGCGATGTAACAGCGATCAAAGAAAAAATTACACCATTGTTTGAAGCATACCGCAAGATGTATGCAGAGTATTATACCACCTGCAAACATGCAAACAGTCCGGCCATGCGTGATCCAAATCCTGTGGTGATTCTCTATCCCGGTGTTGGTATGTTCACGTTTGCAAAAGACAAGCAAACAGCAAGAGTAGCAGCTGAGTTTTATATCAATGCCATCAATGTAATGAAAGGAGCTGAAGCAATTTCTGAATACACTTCATTGCCACGCCAGGAAGCATTCAACATTGAATACTGGTTACTGGAAGAAGCGAAATTGCAACGCATGCCGAAGCCAAAAGCATTGAGTGGAAAAATTGTATTGGTAACAGGAAGCGGTGGCGGAATTGGTAAAGCGATTGCGAAAAAATTTGCAGAAGAAGGCGCATGTGTGATCCTCAACGATATGAATCCGGAACGTTTGTCGGAAGCAAAAGAAGAATTCATCAAGCAATTCGGAAAAGATACAGTAGCTGCTGATATATTGGATGTAACCGATGCTGATACCATCAGCACAACAATGGCTACATCTGCACTTGCATTTGGCGGCGTGGATATTATTGTCAACAACGCAGGTCTTTCCATTTCAAAACCAATTGAAGAGCATACAGAAAAAGATTGGGATCTGTTATATGATGTATTGGTGAAAGGTCAATTCATGGTGACGCAAAAAGCGGTTGAAGTAATGCGTAAACAGGGATTGGGTGGCGATGTGTTGAACATTGTTAGTAAGAATGCACTTGTAAGCGGACCTAATAACGCAGGCTATGGTTCAGCAAAAGCAGCACAAATGCATTTGAGCCGATTGAATGCCGCTGAATTAGGAAAAGATAAGATCCGTGTGAATGTGGTGAATCCTGATGCGGTAATTGCCGGCAGCAATATCTGGAGCGGCGGATGGGCCGAAGGCAGAGCCAAGGCTTATGGCATCAGTATTGAAGAGTTACCGGCTTATTATGCAGGACGAACTTTATTAAATGAAATTATACTACCTGAAGATATTGCCAATGCATGTTTTGCATTTGCAGGTGGGCTGTTACATAAATCAACCGGAAATGTGTTAAACGTTGATGGTGGAGTTGCTACAGCTTTTGTACGGTAGGAAATCTTTTTTCTCATAATCAATAGTTATTTAAAACGGGTTGTCTGCTCTCATTCGACCCTTTTTTTTAAATTGATTAACTTAACAGTTATAAATTGAATGTATGCGTATAGAAAAAAACAGGATCGCAGAGTTTAACGGATTGCATACCGCAGAGCATCAACGAAAATTCGATTTCATTGCAGCAGATATTCCGAATGTTGAAGAGGTGTTACAAAAACTTATCGACTTCCAGGTGGCAATCCCAAGTTGGGCATTGGGTACAGGTGGAACAAGATTCGGTCGTTTTGCAGGTGCAGGTGAGCCCGGCAGTTTAGAACAGAAATTAGAAGATGTTGGTTTGCTGCATGCGCTCAACCAATCGAGTGGTGCCATTTCATTACATATTCCGTGGGATATTCCTGACAACTATGCATCTATCAAAGCCTCTGCGGCGCAACTGGGTTTGAAGTTTGATGCAGTAAATTCAAATACATTTCAAGATCAGAAAGAGCAGGAGCTGAGTTATAAATTCGGTTCATTACAACATGTAAACAAGGCTGTACGCAAACAAGCCATTGAACATAATATTGAAGTTATTAAACATGGTGTTGAACTTGGTTCAACTGCATTAACCGTTTGGTTAAGTGATGGCAGTTGTTTCCCAGGTCAATTAAATTTCAGAAAAGCATTTCAGAATACATTGGAAAGTCTGCAGGAAATCTATGCAGCTTTACCAGATGATTGGAAAGTGTTTGTTGAATACAAAGCATTTGAACCAAACTTCTACTCAATGACAGTAGGCGATTGGGGACAATCATTGTTGTATGCAAACAAACTCGGACCAAAAGCATATACATTAGTAGATCTTGGACATCATCTTCCTAACGCAAACATTGAACAGATCGTTGCATTGTTATTGATGGAAGGCAAGCTTGCCGGTTTCCATTTCAACGATAGTAAATATGGTGATGATGATCTAACTGTAGGCAGCATCAAACCTTATCAACTGTTTTTAATTTTTAATGAACTGGTTGAAGGAATGGATGCAAGAGGCATGGATCATACAACTGATCTCGGCTGGATGATCGATGCAAGCCACAACGTAAAAGATCCGTTAGAAGATCTGTTACAATCAGTAGAAGCCATCATGATCGCTTATGCGCAGGCATTAACTGTTGATCGTAAAAAATTAAATGCAGCACAGGAAGCAAATGACGTGGTAGCCGCACAGGAAGTATTGCAAAATACTTTCAGAACAGATCTGCGTGCATTGGTTGCTGAAGCAAGATTGAGAAGTGGAGCAGCATTGTATCCTTTACAATTCTTCCGTGAACAGAAACTGAGGGAGCAATTGATAAAAGAAAGAGGCAGTAAGACTGTTGCAACAGGATTGTGATGAGTAAGATTCCCGTTATAGCGATTTTTGATATTGGCAAAACCAACAAAAAACTGTTGTTGTTTGATGAACATTACAAAGTTGTTCATGAAGAAAGTCGGCAGTTAGATGAAGCTAAAGATGAAGATGGTTTTGCATGTGAGGATGTTGAACTGCTTACACAATGGGTAAATGATACATTCGAAGCTTTGCTGAAAGACGATCGCTTTCAAATCAAAGCCGTCAATTTTTCGGCTTACGGTGCAAGCTTTGTTTATCTCGATAAAGACTTAAAGGTTATTCCGCCGTTATATAATTACCTGAAGCCTTACGATCCTGCATTACAGGAAAAATTCTACAAAGACTATGGTGGCGAAAGCCGGGTTTCGAAAGAAACAGCATCACCTGTTTTAGGTAATCTTAATTCAGGCATGCAGTTATACCGGTTGAAACATGAAAAGCCGGAAGTATTTGCTGAGATCAAATACGCATTGCATCTGCCACAGTATTTATGTTTTATTCTTTCCGGAAAGTTGCATACTGATATTACAAGCATCGGCTGTCATACAAATCTCTGGGACTTCCAGGAAAAGCATTACCATGATTGGGTTAAGAAGGAAGGAGTTGCTGACAAATTTGCTCCTGTTTTAAAAAGCAATGCTGTTGCAGGTTATACAGATAAAAAGATTCCGGTGGGAGGAGGTTTGCACGATAGCTCTTCTGCTTTGATCCCTTACCTCGCATCGTTTCATGAGCCGTTTATTCTGTTATCAACCGGAACATGGTGCATCACGTTGAATCCGTTCAATCATTCACAGTTAAGTGATCTTGAATTGCACCAGGATTGTCTCTGTTATCTTTCGTATGAAGGTAATCCTGTGAAAGCATCCCGTTTGTTTGCAGGTTACGAACACGAACAACAAACTAAACGATTAGCCGCATTTTTTAAATTGCCGGAAGATCATTATAAAACAGTTGAGTGCGATCAAACCATTATTGATCAATTGGAGTTAGGCAAAGCATTCACAAAAAAAGGTGCTGATGATGTCATGATCCAGCAATCGGTTTTTGCCAAACGGGATCTGAAGAAGTTCAAAAACTATGAGCAGGCCTATCATCAATTAATAGCCGATATTATTACACAACAATTATATAGTACCAATCTTGTATTGAAAGGAACTCAGGTGAAACGTATTTTTGTTGATGGCGGCTTTGGGAAAAATCCCATCTTTATGCACATGATGGCGGATGTGTTTCCAGGTGTTGAAGTATATGCTGCATCTGTGGCACAGGCTTCTGCATTAGGAGCAGCATTAGTGATGCATGAACATTGGAACAAAAAAGTATTGCCAACCGATATCATTGAATTAAAATATTACTCCGAACAACAGAAACGATGAAGTGGAAAAGCGTATGAAATAGCCATTAAAAATTATCGAGCAATTTTTCATTAACCGGCGATGATAATTTTTAATGCTTTATACTTTGTGGCCAATGAGCAATAAAAATGTACACATGAAAGTTGGATTGTTTATTCCCTGTTATATTGATCAGTTTTACCCGCAGGTTGGTATTGCTACATTACAACTCTTAGAAAAATTTGGATGTAACGTTTCTTTTCCTCTCAATCAAACATGTTGCGGACAGCCAATGGCCAACAGTGGATTTGCAGCCCTCAGCAAAAATTGTGATAAAAACTTTGTTGCCAATTTCCGTGGCTTCGATTATATCGTTGGGCCATCGGGCAGCTGTGTGTTGCATTTAAAAGAACACCTGCACGATGAGCAACATCCCGGTGAAGCAGAACATATCCGTAAACACGTGTACGAACTCACGGAATTTTTGGTTGACATACTTAAAATAGAAAAGCTCGAAGCTTCCTTTCCACATAAAGTAGGATTACATAATAGTTGTCATGGTCAGCGAGGTTTGCATCTGTCTTCAATGAGTGAACGGATGTTACCGGCGTTTTCAAAACCACAGCAATTGTTGAGCATGGTAAAAGGTTTGGAACTCACGCTCCCTGTTCGTAGTGATGAATGTTGCGGCTTTGGCGGAACGTTTTGTGTATTTGAAGAAGCGGTGAGTGTGAAGATGGGGAAGGATCGTATTGCAGACCATGCAACAAATAATGTTGAATACATTACCGGTGGAGATGTAAGTTGCCTGATGCATCTGGAAGGAATTTTAAAACGTAATGGCAGCAAGGTGAAGACGGTTCATATTGCAGAAATTTTAAACAGCAATGCATGAGTACAAGTAAACTTTCCCATGCTGAAGCTGCAGAGCAATTCATTAAAGACGAACCAAGAACTGATTGGCACGACGAAACACTTTGGTTTGTTCGTCAAAAAAGAGATAAAGCTGCTCATGGTTTACCCGAATGGGAAAAGCTGAGAGAATGGGCATCACAAATAAAAGATCATACACTTTCCAATCTCGATAATTATTTACTGGAGTTTGAACGTAATGCAAATGCAAACGGCATAACCGTACATTGGGCAACAGACGGCGCAGATCATAACCGCATCATTTTCGATATCATTCAGCAAAACAATATTCAGAAGATCGTTAAGAGTAAGAGTATGCTTACGGAAGAATGTGGCTTGAATGAGTTCTTACATGCAAAAGGAATAGAAACAGTTGATACAGATCTCGGCGAACGTATTGTGCAGTTCAGGAATGAAGCGCCCAGCCATATTGTATTACCTGCAATTCACTTGAAAAAACAGGATGTAAGTGATACATTTCATGAACATCTGCACACAGAAAAAGGAAATAACGATCCGCAATATTTAACGGAAGCTGCACGCCAGCATTTACGTGAAAAATTTATTGAATCTGAACTGGCAATTACGGGAGTAAACTTTGCAGTTGCAGAAACTGGAGGCTTTGTAGTTTGTACCAATGAAGGCAATGCCGACATGGGTGCACATGCTGCAAAAATTCATATTGCCTGTATGGGTTTTGAAAAGATGATTCCCAAAGCAGAACATCTGAGTGTATTTCTTCGATTGCTTGCACGTAGCGCAACAGGTCAACCCATTACCACTTACTCCAGTCATTTTCACAAACCAAGAGAAGGGCAGGAGATGCACATCATCATTGTTGATAATGGACGGAGCAGGCAATTAGGGCGTGCTGATTTCAGAAACTCGTTGAAGTGTATCCGTTGTGCAGCATGTTTCAATACCTGTCCCGTTTATAGAAGAAGTGGCGGACATAGTTATCATACAGCAGTTGCAGGTCCAATCGGTTCTATTCTCAACCCTAATATTGATATGCGTGCAAACGCTGACTTGCCATTTGCATCCACACTCTGCGGTAGCTGCAGCAATGTATGCCCGGTGAAAATTGATATCCATGATCAGTTATGGAAATGGAGACAGGTATTAGTTGCAGAAGGTTATGTTGATACCACCAAGAAAATTGGTTTACAAGGAATGGCCTTTGTGTTAGCAAGACCGGGACTATATCGCTTTGCTGGTAAAGCAGGAAGAGCTGTGATGCGGATGTTCCCGTGGTTGCTCAATAACAAACTCAATCCATGGTATAAACAACGGGAGATGCCGGCACCTCCGAAAGAAAGCTTCCGTGATTGGTACATCAAGAACAAACAACAATGAGCGCAAGAGAAACGATATTAAAAGCCATTACTGCAAACAAACCAACCTTGGTTGATCTGCCTGCAATTAATTTGACGGAAGTTATTCAATACAACGATCTGTTGCAACAATACAAAACGGTGTTGCAAAGCATCGGTGGTGGTACAGTTGAATTGCAAGACCTCAACTCTTTAAAAGAAGAACTGCAGGCAAAAAAAGCAAATGGTGATTTTGTGGTGAACAGAATTGCAGCGCTTGGAGAAGTAGAAGATTCACTTGATCACCTGTCTGCAACCGATCTTGCTGCAGTTGAAATAGCTTACCTGGAAGGAACAATTGCTGTTGCAGAGAACGGTGCTATTTGGCTATACGAAAGTCAAATGGGCAATCGGTTATTGCCTTTTATTTGTCAGCACCTGGTCATTGTAATTGAAAAGAAAAATATTGTACCAACCATGCATCATGCCTATCAGCAAATTGAAACGACGAAAGAAGGTTTTGGTGTTTTTCTTGCTGGCCCATCTAAAACAGCCGATATTGAGCAATCATTAGTGATTGGTGCACATGGTGCCAGAAGTTTGATCGTGTATATTCTCAACGATTAGGAAATCCTACTTGTTTTTTTCTGACGAAAGCAAAGGCCAATCGGGATTGTAAACATGTTCCTGTTTCATCAATTGCTCAATCACTTTTACAACAGATGGATATTTTGCGGCAAGATTTGTTTGCTCTAATGGATCGGTATTGAGATTATATAATTCAATTGGTGCATTTTCATTTTTACTTACACCCATACGTACGCCTTTCCATTTTCCCCAACGCACCGCTTGTCGTCCATCATTTTCATGAAACTCCCAATAGAAAAAGTCATGAAGTTTTTGTCGCCCTTTATTTTGCGTAAGTAACGGAACAATCGATATGCCGTCGATCTTTTCGGTAACAGGAACTTTTGCTAAATCTAAAAAAGTGGGATACATATCCCATAATGCAGCAGGTTGTGTAACTACTGCCGGTTTTATTTTTGTGGGCCAATAGGCAATGAAAGGAACACGCATGCCGCCTTCATACAAGTCACGCTTAATACCACGATAAATTCCATTGCTGTTGAAGAACTCAGGGTCACCACCGTTCTCTTTGTGCGGCCCGTTATCACTGGTGAAAATGATGAGTGTATTTTCGGCCACGCCTTTTTCCTGAATCGCTTTTACAATTTCACCAACATACAGATCAAGCCGGCCAACCATTGCCGCAAACTGTGCATGCGGATAGGGTTCCGGATTCATATTGTGCGGTCTTGTTTTTAATGCTGCACCGGTAAGCGGTTGCTCATTGAACTTCTGCTTATAGTAATCGTACAAACTGTCGTGCGGCCCAATTACATCACCATGTGGCAAGGTGTAGGAGAGATACATGAAGAAAGGTTTACTATTCGCTTCTTTAATGTATCGCACTGCCTGTTGATGAATTAGTGCGGCAGAATAAACAGAGTCGTATTGTTTATTGATTGAAAGGTCAACTTTCTCATGATTCTTCCACAGGTATGGAGGGTAGAAGTCATGTGCCAACGCCTGATCATTATAGCCATAGAAAAGATCAAATCCTTTTTTATTCGGATCGCCGCTGTTTTGGTTGAAGCCCATTCCCCATTTGCCAAAAGTTGCCGTTGCATATCCATTTTGCTGTAAATAAGTGGCGAAGGTTTTGGTTGATTCAGGTAATGGTGTTTGACCTTCCGGTGGAAATTGTTTGTTGCCACGGATAGGAGTATGGCCGGTATGCAAACCTGTCATCAACGATGCACGTGATGGTGCACAAACCGATGTGCCGGAATAAAATGAAGTAAACTTTTTCCCTTTCGCTGCCAATGCATCAAGGTTGGGGGTTTCAATTTTCTGCTGACCATAACAGCCCAATTCTCCATAACCCAGATCATCAGCAAAAATGAAAATGATATTTGGTTGTTGTGCAACAGCTGATGAACTGGTAAACAGAAAAATGAATAATAGTAAGGAGGAAATAGTTTTCATGTTGTGACGCTGATGATTGATCAATACCGAAGTTAATTATTAAAGGTTACTTTCATTAGGCCGATCTCTTTTTTGTCGGTAAAAGGAACAATAAAGTAGTTGTCATCGGCTGTTTGTAACAGTGGTAACATAAAATGGAACTGATTATATACCCGAACAGGTAGCGTTTCGATTTGTCCGTCTTTGTTTGGATAAACCAATACCAGTCCTTTTCTTTTTGCGGCCAATTCGTGTACCAACAATAAGTATGAAGTGCTTTGCAACACAAACTGAGCATGTGTCCAGGGGTGGATCTTATAATATCGCCCCTCGTTTTTTACAAGACTGTCTTTAACTCTCTCTAGCCGGTTGTTTAGTAACACCATACGAACCGCTGTTGGATAATTCAATTGAGTGGATGGGTAATAGAAATTATCAGGGTTCCATACATTGGATGATGAATTTCCGGGACCTCCCATATCTGTACGTTGGTTATACAAATTCATTCTCGCTGCACCTGTTCCTTGAAATGCAGAAAAACTGAGCCAACCGGTCGTTTTGTTTTTTTCTACATAGAAACTCGAAACGGCATTATCCTTAAATGGATTTGTAATGGTTCGTAGCGGCGCAATTTCATTTAATAAATGGTTTAAGCGTGCCATAAAAATGACGGGTCTTGATCGTTTGTAGCCAGCCGGTGAATGTAACATCGAATAAACAAAAATGCTGGAGTCTGTCCTGCTGTATCGAAGGGTTGGGGATGAATAAACATGCTTGCCGCTCTCAAATTCTTTTGAAATAATTGTACCGGATGCAAGATCGATCTTCAGCAACGTCAATGTGTTTGTTTCATCTTCATCCTTTGTATTTTTTAGTATAAGCAGGTGGTCATCATTCAGTGTTACCTGCTTTAACTCATCCGTTCCAATATCAAAGGGAAAAATCAATTGAGAGGTCAGTTGGGCCGGACCTTCCGTATCAAGTTTTACAACAACACTTTTAATTCTTTTTATCTGAGGATGATAGGAGTGTGAGACAAGATAGATATTGTTGTTACGGTTGAATAACTGGAATGTTGCTTTACTCTTGTTCCACAATGAATCAGTGGGGTTGTTAATGAGTTTGGAAATATCACTGGATGTACCGTCGCCGTTTATTTTAATAAACTGATGACGGGTTGGCTGTTCCGAATGCGCATATAAAATATAATAATCGCTCAGTTGAAGAAGCCGGATATCGCAGTTTTCCGGCAGGTTGATATTGAGCTCATTGCTGGAATGTAATTGCAACTGATTATTGAAGACGTGTATTACGGGTTTCTTTGTATAGCTGAAATAAATCAGATGATGAAATCCCTGTACGTTCGCTACCAATTGAATATTACCTGTACCAGGTGTTTTTAAAAGACTTTTGCTGTATTGTATTTTCTGTGCTGAACATACAGCACAGAAGAAAAAAAGTAATATAGTAAGCAGTCGATAGTAGTTCATATGTAAACAAATAGCCGGGTTCATAAAAATAACCGGCTAAATCTAAATGATCTGTTACAAATTGATCCGACAATTTATTTCACCGGCTCATAAATTTCAACTTCGATTATACTTAATCTTCCTTTGCTGTTTGCATCATTGCGTGTTACGCCATCATCAAGCTTTTTACCAGATACCTCTGTTGATGTTTCGCCCGTCAAGTTAGCCGATTTTACCAATTCAATTCTCAGCTTCTTACCGGTCAATCGTTTGCACACAATGGTACAATAACCTAAGCTTGTTGGCGTGTTGCCGTTAAATACTTCCTGCCCGTCAACTGAAATGCGTAAGGGGTAGCTGCGTGAACGGAAATTATTCAGTTTCAACGTTACCTCACTGATGGTTGCAGGTTGTTGCAATTCGTATTCGATCCATGCTGTTGATAAATTGCCATCGTTGTACCAATCAGTTAATTCATTATCATCAAAACTTGCAAAGGCGCTATCAGATTTTGATCCTGCTTTTGCTTTTACAATCGTTAATGCTTTTCTTTTTTGAATAAATGATGGAGTAGAAGGAGTGGGGCCACGTTGCAGGCTGCCTTTTAAACCATGCGATGGTAATTGTTTACTAATGCCATTGGTTACAGGTACAGCAGTTGATTGCTGTTGTAAAGAAGCAGGTTTTAGTCCATCTGCAGTTGCAGATAGTTTGATCGATCCTGCTTTGGTTGTTGTACGAATGAGTACACGGTTCACACCATTTTCAACAGGAAGTTCTTTTGAAAGTATATAGTTGTCTGGTCCTTGTGCCATACCGCCTCTCCATTCTGCTTCGCCTTCGAGATTGAAGTTGATCATGTTCATAGCAACAGGGCAGCGTTGACCATTTGCATCAACTACTTCCACTTCTATTAATGCCACATCATGCCCGTTGGCCTGCATGCCTTTTGGATGAGTGATTGCTGTTAAACGAAGTGCAACAGGTTTGCCTGCTGTTGTTTTTTGTGCTGTACACAGTTGTTTGCCATTTGCATCGTATCCAATAGCTTTTATAGATCCCTTTTGCCAGCGAATTTGTTTGAATGTAAACTGGAAACGGTTGCTCTGTACACCAAAGCCTAAGGATTTGCCATTGACAAACAGTTCCACTTTGTCGGCAGATGAGATCACAAACATGTCCTTCACGGTTGTGTCACTATAATTCCAATGTCCAATAATGTGGATGCCAGGTTTTTCAACATCGACCCAACCATCCCACATAATTTTATGTGCATAAAAATTTTCTTTGATGATACGCAGTGCATCCACTTCACCACTTCTTCTGTAATTTTCTGCACCACGATGATGTGTGTTTGTTTCGGAGAAAACAATGTTCACACCTCCTGAACTTACACGCTTACCGGTACCAGGTCTTTCTTTCCAGAAATCATACCAGCGTGCAATATTTTCCAGCGCATGCGATTCCATATTGCGGTTATAAATTTTTGCCGGTTCACCTTTATGCAAAGGACCATCACCATCTTTATGATATGGTGGTGAATAATCATCCCAATATTTACGCAATCCTTCATCTCTTGAATATTCCATTGCCCATACAGGAATGTTTGCACTTTTGTTCACGTATAACATCTCACCACCATACTCAGCTGTTTTACTGTCGAGCATTTCCCTGCTGCCGATTGCACGGCCACCAAACGGATCATATATTTCACGTATGGCTTTCATTTCGACCATGTGTTGCTCACTGATGCTTTCGTTGCCGCATTCGTAAAAAATAATACTGGGATTGTTACGGTTGTAAATAATTGCATCACGCATAACAGTTTTGCGTTGTTCCCAACGTGTACCTGTTACATCCCGTTCTGCATCACCAGCAGGCATCGCCTGCATTAACCCAACACGGTCACAACTTTCAACATCCTGTTTCCATGGTGTAATGTGCATCCAACGTACAAGATTACCATTGCTCTCCACCATCAGTTTATTGCTGTAATCGCTTAACCATGCAGGAACGCTCATGCCAATGGCAGGCCATTCGTTCGATGTGCGTTGTGCATAGCCATGTATTTGTATCACACGGTCATTGAGATAAATCATTCCGTCTTTAAAAGCAGTTTTTCGAAATCCTGTTTTTGTGATAACAACATCAACCACTTGGCCATTGATCTTCAAACTTGTTTCCACATCATACAAATAACCATAGCCCCAGCTCCAGAAATTTAGATTGGAAGTTGCAGCCGACGAACTGATCGTTTTTGTTTCGTTTGGCTGAATGATCATTGGAGCAGATGAAAATGTTTTCACCAAAAGACCATTCATGTCTTTTACAGTAACTGCGTATGATACCGTTTGTTCTTTACCTGATTCATTCTTTACTTCTGATGATGCAACAATAGTTGCTTTCCTGTTTTTAATATCAAAGTCTTTGGCATAGATGTAAGTACCTGTAGTACCAAGATTATTATACAGTGGCAATGTTTGATAAACGTTTCCTGTAACATGCAGGAATACATTTTTACTTAAACCACCGTAGTTCGCATTGAAATTCCGATCGATCCATTGGTATTTTGTATTGGTTGCTTTTTCACGATACTCCCAACTGTTATCGGTACGCACCGCAATTACATTTTCTTCCGTACCATACTTCAGCAGTTTGCTGATGTCGTAGCCAAAAGCCATCACACCATTTTCGTGTAAGCCAACATATTGACCGTTTACATAAATAGCAGCAGCCTGCCGCACACCTTCAAATTCAATAAATACTTTTTGTCCTTTTGATGATAGGGGTAGTTTAAATTTCTTCCGATACCATGCAATGCCTGTAGATAGATCAACGATATCTTTTTTAAAGGCTTCATCTTCATTCCATGCATAGGGTAGTGTTACCTGTTTCCATTTGTTATCATTATACGATGGAGCAATGGCTGCAGAATCGTCACCAACAAATACTTTCCACTGAGGATTGAAATTATACCTGGTACGTTGTGCAAATACAGTGATCGCAGCAACACTTATTGCTGCGATCAGTATGATTTTTTTCATTCTTGTTGTTGTTATTTTAACTTATAGATCTCTGTACCTGCTAACAGAAAACAACCTAAGCCATAATCTTCAAAATCGGGAGTGCTTGTAAACGAAACAGGTTGTCCATCTTTTGGCTCTTTACCTGTGCCTTGCACATAACCTAATTTTCCATTTGGATGAACGGCCTCTTTACACATTGCACTCCATGCTTTGGCAATAGAAGAATTGTATGTTTTTTTATCAAGAATACCATTGTTAATGCCCCATGCAAAACCATAGATAAATAATGACGTGCCGGAAACTTCTTTGCCGCCAAAATTATTTGGATCGTTCAAACTTACATTCCAATATCCATCAGCACGTTGCAATGGTAGCAGAGCAGCACACATGTCTTTAAAGTCTTGCAGGTATTCATTGTAGTGTGGGTCTGTTTTCGGTAATTCTTCCAATGTTTTTGCTAAAGCTGCAACAACCCAGCCATTGCCACGGCTCCAGTAACAATCGTCACCATTTGGTTCTTTGTATGGTGGAACAAAGTCTTTATCTCTCCACCAAAGTTTTTCTGCCTGGTTGTACAATCCATTGCCGCCATGTTTGTATTTCGTGAATGCATACATTTCATACATGCGGCTGAAATAGTTTGTATCGTTATAGAGATTGCCGAGTTTTACGAACACCGGCATTGCCATTTGTAATGCATCGATCCAATTCCAGTCATCTACTTTTTTTGTGATCATCATGGAGTCGATAGAAGCTTTAATATCCTTTATACGCTCCGGATTTTGCTTGTTATCGATCAGGTACATGTCGATATATGTTTGTCCGCAACATTGGTTATCTGCATTTCTTGTTCTGATACCACCACGTAAACCCCATTTGTGTTTTTCGCCCCACTGCTTGGCATAATCATAATACGCCTGTTGCTTGTCGGTTTTGTACAATGCGATCAAACCTTCGTAATACACCGCTCTTGTCCAGATATTGCTGGGCCGTTCAATATTGGTAAAAATGGATTTACCTGCATCGGGCCACTTGTCCATAAAGTACTGGTTGGTGAGCCGGAGTGTTTTTAAAATTTTCTTTTTAGAAGGGATTTTTTGCGCATTGGATGATGCGGCAATAGCAATCAACAGAAGAACTGATAATATTCTTTTCATAATAGCAGCAAGGTTAAAAATTTAAAACTCAATGTTAGGGAAATTATAGTTGGGCGGCGTCCTGTTGTATCCTGAGTTCTTCAATTCCGGATATATAGAATGCTACGTAGTACACCTGCATGTATACAGGCACTGCTATAAAAAAACAATTTCGACCGTTTTTTGAAACAGCATAGCACAGGATGGATAAAGAATATACGTATTATAATTTTATGAGGTCTCTTAAAACCTAATTGCTGCTATATGACAAAAAAAAATGCACTGCACAGGTGTGTGATGGTCTGCCTGTGTTTTATTATCTCTTCCATCGCTTTTTCACAAAACACATTTAAAGTATCGGGTAAGGTAACGGATGACGCAGGTAATCCTGTGGCAGGTGCCAGCGTACTGGTAAAAGGAACCAATATTGGAACCACAACCATTGCAGATGGTAGCTTTCAGTTAAGTGCACCTTCCGGTAAATCAATATTGATCTTTTCGTCCGTTGGATTTACGGATAAGGAGGTAAATATAAACGATCAGGGAACGGTTAATGTTAGCCTGGCTTCAGGCGCTTCCAACCTTCAGGATGTTGTTGTAGTTGGTTATGGTACCCGTAAGAGAGTAGAAGTAACCGGTGCCACTTCATCTGTATCTGGCGAAAGATTACGGAATGTACAAACAGCCAATATTTCTACGGCAATGCAAGGCCAGATAGCCGGTGCAACGGTAACACAAAATTCGTTTCGTCCGGGCGGTGGTAGTTCTATCCGCATCAGAGGTAACCGATCACTCAGTGCCTCCAACGAACCATTGGTTGTAGTTGATGGCTTTCCTGTTAGCTATACAATCGATGATATCAATCCTGCCGATATCGAAACGATCGATGTATTGAAAGATGCATCTGCAACCGCTGTATATGGTGTACGTGGCGCAAATGGTGTAATACAGATCACTACACGGAAAGGAAAAGCAGGGAAAATTTCTGTAAACTACCAGGGTAGCACATCGTTTGAAAGCATCATCCGTCAATTACCGATCTTTAATTCACAGGAATTAACTGACTCATGGCGCCAGGCTTTTTTTGCTGATCGCCAATATACACGTGACAGAGGTACCGCATCGGGTTCGAATCCATTATTTTATTATCCTACTGCAATAGCAGATGTAGCATTGTTCAGAAACAGGTTTGGCAGCGATGCACAATGGAATGCAGTGAAAGATGCATACACATGGCTGGCTTACGATCCTGCAAACAATATTTTCATTGCTAAAAAACGTTTAGCTACTGCTCAGGAACGCCAGGTGATGATGAACCTTGGGCTCTCACAAGTAGACAGCGTAGATATGTACGATCCTTCAAAGATCACCAGCTTCGATTGGCAAAATGAAGTAGGTCTTCGTTTGGGACGAACAGATAACCACAATATATCTGTTACAGCCGGTAGCGAAAAGTTCAAAGCATCGTTCAATGCCGGTTACTTTAAACAAAAAGGTATTGAGTATGCACAGGATTATACTCGCTATTCAATTGGTAATTCGGTAGAGTTCAAACCTGTGAAGTTTCTCTCATTTGGTACAACTATCAATTATATTCATGCAATTACCAACAGCAGTACCAGCTCATATGCAAATGCATCTGGTATGATACCAATGACCGTTCCTTACGATACAGCAGGGAATTGGATTTTATCTCCCAACAGAGATCAACAGATCATAAGTGCTGTAAATGATCGCAACACTGTATTCGATGAAACAAAAGCCAATCGCTTTTTCGGAAATGTGTTTGCAGAAATCACCTTGCTGAAAGGATTAAAGTTCCGTACCATGTTTGGGTTGGATAGCCGCAATTCTGTTCGTGGCCAGTTCAATGGTGCACAGTCATCGATCCGTTTAGGAAGCCCTGCCAATGCAACACAAACAACTAATAATTCTTCATCATGGGTATATGATAATATCCTTACCTACAGCACACGTATTAAATCGGATCACTCTATTAATGTAACATTGCTGCAGGAGTTGCAAAGTTTAAATCGTGCTTCCTCGTTATCAATGTCGGCGAACAACCTCATTTTCGAAGCACAAAAATGGTATTCGTTGCAACGTAATACAGATGCAACAGTAACAGGATCAGGTTCGTTCTCTGCTACGCAATACATGTCGTATATGGGTAGGGTAGAGTATGGATTCAGAAATAAATATCTGCTTGCGATCAGTAACCGTTATGATAATTCTTCTGTGTTAGCAGAAGGAAATAAAGGAGCATGGTTCCCGGCCATTTCAGTTGGTTGGCAAATTGATAATGAAGATTTCATGACGAACATTCCTGTCATCAGCCGAGCTAAATTAAGAGCCGGTTATGGTACAGTGGGAAATGCGTCTATTCCTCCATATCAAACTGCCGGGCCTTTAGGCTTTACAAACTACAACTGGGGTAACGGCGTGGCAGCCATTGGTTCTGCACCCACTACATTCCAAACACCAAATCTGAGTTGGGAAAAAACAACTACAACAAATATTGGTCTTGAATTCGGTTTATTTAAGAACAGAATTACCGGTGTAATTGATCTGTATAATTCAAGTACTACCGATCAGTTGCAGCGTCGTTCAATTCCTTCTGCAAATGGTGTTGACTTTGTGTATTTCAACTTAGGTGAAGTAAATAACAAAGGGGTTGAAATCACCATGAGCACGATGAACGTTGACAAAAAAGATTTCAAATGGACAACAGACCTCATGTTTACGTTGAACAGAGAAAAGATCGTTGACATCGACGGTAGTAACAACAGCAACTTTGCAAACCTTTGGTTGTTGGATCAACCACTTTCAGTGTATTGGGGTTTCCAGAAAGATGGCATTTTCCAATATGAAGATACCGTTGCAGGAAAAGGAATTCTTGCTACTTATTACTGGCCAAAAAATGGTCGTAATAATGTGAACTATCAACCCGGACGGATAAAGATCATTGATGCAAATAAAGATTCTGCATTCAGTCCTGCTGATAGAATTGTGTTAGGTTCACACAACCCTAATTTTATTGGAAGCATCACCAACACATTCACTTACAAAAATTTCGAACTTAATTTTATGGTGTATTTCCAGGTTGGTGGAATGTATCGTGTTCCACGTCCGGGATTAGTAGGCCGTTATCAGTCAAACAAAGTAAATTACTGGACGCCCACAAATCCCAGCAATGAATATCAGCAGCCAACACAAACAAGTGATATCCCGCTCAACTGGGAAGCACTTACGTATCGCACAGCCACCTTTGCACGTTTCAAAAATATAACGCTTACGTATCGTGTACCCAGAAGCATTACTGATAAGTTACACATGGCCGGATTTGCAATTTACGCAAGTGCAGTGAACCCAATTCTCATACACAAACATTCCGATTACGATCCGGAAACTGTTCCTTATCGTGAATTTCCGGGAAGTACCACTAATCAGGTTGGACCTACCTCTTACAGTTTCAGAAGTTATGTAGTAGGGGTTCGTCTTGATTTGTAAAAACATTATTCTAACAAAAAAACATTTGATATGTATAAATATTTCAAACAAACAGGAGTAATGCTGGCCCTTACATGTGTGGTGGTTGCTTCGTCCTGTAAGAAATTTATTGAAGAAGAACTGGTAACTACGCTTACTGAAGATTATTATAAAACAGATGCAGGATTGGAAGATCTTGTAAAATCGGCATACACACCATTACAATGGTATTTTACCGGCGAGCAATCGTACTGCATGACCAATTTCGGAACCGATGAGTTTCGTGAAGGTGATCAGTTCAACAACGTACGCTATAATGACTACGATGCGAATCTGAATTCCAATGATGCGTTTGTAAATGGATTGTGGACGAATAACTATGCAGGCATCCGCCGTTGTAATCAGGGAATTGAAATGATCTCTGCGTTTAACGATCCATCATCACGTGTATTAGGAACACAAGCCCAAAAAGATCTGCGCATTGCAGAATTAAGAGCTTTACGTGGCTTGTTTTATTTGCAGATGGTAACACAGTTTGGAGGCGTGCCTTTAGTTACATCGGTACCAAAAGAACCGCAGTATGAATTTCCACGTGCTACAGTTGCGGAAGTTTATAACCAGATCATCAGCGATTTTAAAGCGGCAGGACCGGGTTTGCCATGGCGTTATGCAGGTGCCGATCGTGGTCGTGCTACCCGTGCAATGGCGTATCATTTTCTTGCAAAAGCATATCTCACAAGAGGCAGTGCAGTAAGCGATCAGCGTGGACAAAAACCAACCGATATGGATAGTGTGATCTTTTTTGCCAATGATGTGATCGCAAACAGCGGACATGCTTTGGAAGCTGATTATGGTAACCTGTTCAGTTCGGCTTATCCCGATGGAACCATTCCTTCGCTTGGACAAAACGGCTCTGTTCCTACAAGCAGCAAAGCAAAGATCGATGCCAACAATGCAAGCAATGAAATTATTTATGCTGCACAGTTCAGTTCAAACCTGAACCTTGCAGGTACAAATAATCAAACACATATGTTCTACCCATCGGCTTACGATGCGGGTATTCCGGGTATGGCGAGGGATTTCTTTAACGGAAGACCTTTCAGAAGATTACGACCAACAGATTACACCATTGATATTTACGACAAGATCAATGATTCACGTTTCTTTAAAAGTTTCCAGACAGCTTTCTACAGAAATGTGGCATCGAATGCAGGTCTTCCGGTGTTCACTGTTGCCAATGCTCCTGATCCAAGCCTGGTTGGTAAGCCACGTGTAGGAGTTGGTGATACAGCAGCTATCTACATCGTAAATCCGATCAACATGCCGTTGCTTACATCAACCATTGCAAATATGCGTTACTACGCAACTTTTGCAAGGTATAAACAGGCAACAGCAGGTGGTGCCATTTCAACTGATTTTACAGGGAATAAATACCTGTCGCTTCTCAAGTTTGCAGACCCGATCCGTTTAACAACTACCAATAACGAAGCAAGAGGTATCCGCAACGGTACGTTTGCACGTTTGGCGGATACATACCTGATGCTTGCAGAAGCATATGGCCGTAAAAACGATTATGCAAACGCTTTGTTTTATGTAAATGTATTGCGTACCCGGGCTGCTTACAAAGCCAATGAAGCTCGTAGTCCGCAGATCTGGCAATTTATGGGAGGGCCGAATACGTTAGCCAACACGACTGCCAACAACCAGGCAACACTTGATCTGTTTACTACCAATGCAGCAAGTGAGAACTATCCGCCAACTGTAACTTCAACGTCAGCACGCTTCATTCATTTTATCTTAAATGAAAGAACACGTGAATTATGTGGCGAGTTTTACCGTTGGGAAGACCTGGTTCGTACTGAAACTTTATATGACAGAACGAAGTTGTTTAACCTCGATGTAAGCCCATCGTTTGCACAGTTCCATAAGCTGCGTCCAATACCATTGCTGCAAATGATCGCACAAACGGTGAATGGTCAGCCGATGTCGCAGGCAGATATGGCGGCTTATCAAAACCCAGGCTATTAATTAAACTAAAAACAGATATGTATTAAAGCTGTGTCGTATAACGACACAGCTTTTTTTATTGCCACCAATTTGGTTTCGGGAACGATTGCATAAATAGTTCTTTCTTTCAGGATGGCACATGACGGTTGGGAGTTGGCACTACGGTAATTTAGTCCTGTCGTCAAAAATGGTATTGCTGATTACCGATTGACGACAAATTGATTGCTTAACGAAAAGATTGCTGCTGTATATGACTCTTTTACCACAATTATCATTGCTTGCAGGGGCTTTGTTCCTCACCTCCCTTTTTTATCAAACATACCTTTTTATCGCCTTTATACAACATCATCGCTGCGGCTCAGGCTGTTTGCAATGCATATATCTATCAAAAAGAAATTTTAATCAATCTGCCGGGAAATAATCACATTTATGAAACAGATTTTTCTTTTACTAACTGTCACAACGATCCTGTTTTCATGTAGCAGGAAATTTGATGAATTCTATGCACGTCCTGATACATTGGAAGATCCCATCTATCAGCAGCTACAGGCAAAGGGTAAGTTTACACAATTGCTGAAAGTAATTGATAAGGCAGGTTACAAGAACACATTATCGAACGCAGGTTACTGGACCTTGTTTGCGCCACACGATTCGGCCTTTACTGTGTATCTCACACAAAACAGTTTAAGCAGTGTAGATGCACTTGATTCAAATGCCTGTCGCAAAATTGTAACTTATTGCCTTGTGTACAATTCATTTAAGCAGGAGCGTATATCCGACTACCAGAGTAATTTGGGTTGGGTTGAAAATGCATCGTTCAAAAGAAGAACAGCAAATTACACCGGTATTTATGAAACAAAAAATACAACAGGAGCAAACATTAAGGCCATTGCATCAAACCGTAACAACACGGGTGCTTTCTTTTATGTAGATGCAGATAATAACAATAAGTACCTCCCTATTTTTGAAACCGGGTTCATGACCGGTAAAACGTTGTCGGCATCCGACTATAATTATTTCTATCCAAACTCAGTTTTTTCAGGCTTTAATGTAGCGGATGCAAAAGTGGTGGAGAAGGATATTCCTGCTGAGAATGGTGTGATCCATGTTGTTGACAGAGTAATTACTGCTTTGCCAAGCATTGATCAATACATTGGTGAAAATCCAAAGTACAGTGAATTTAAAAAACTGTTGGACAAGTTTCTTGTTCAGTATGTATTGAATGCAACTGTATCGCAGAACTATAAAAATATTTATGGTGTGTCTGCCGATATCTATACAAAAGTGTACAATTCAAATCTTGCGTTTTCATTGAACAATGAAAACTTTCTGAAGCTGCAGGACAACGATGGGCAGTCAGATAGTTATACGATGTTTGTTCCTGAGAATGCTGCGTTACTCAGTTTTATTAATGATGTATTGCTCGAGCATTATCCAAGTGTTGAAGCGTTACCGATCAATGTGATCTATGATTTTATGAATGCACATATGTGGCGCACTGCCGTTTGGCCTTCAAAATTTGCATCTACATTCAGTGCCGTTGGGGAAGAAGCAAGATTTAACCCAGCAACCGATATTACTGATAAAAAAGTATTGAGCAACGGTATCTTTTATGGTACCAACAAAGTGCAGGAAGCAAACGTGTTCAGCAGTGTGTATGGTAAAGCCTACCTGGATCCGAAGTATTCTATTATGACCAACCTGTTGAATCTTGACCTCAAATTCCAGATATCAAACATCAAACAGAAATTCACCTTGTTTCTCATCAGTAATCAGGCATTTAATGATGCTGGTTTCTTTGCTGATCCTACAGTAAGTAATAACGTAAATGAACAATGGCGTTACATTCCCGCAGGTGGCGGCACACAACTCACAGGGTCATCTGCATTGGTTCGGTTACAACGTATTTTGAATATGCATGTAATTCCCGGAAGGGATATCACATCATTGGTTGCTCCGGGTGTTGGTTTGTCGTATTCCGGTGAATTCTTAAAATACCAAAACAATACCATCGTTGCATCAGGTAATGGCGATGCAGGAACTGTTGCCAATATTGTTGAAACAAAAACGGCAAAGAACGGTACAGTTTATTATTTAGATAAGCTGTTACAATTCAGTGAACGTACAATTGGTAAGCACATTGAAGCGTTGGGCACACCCACAACATCAGAGTACAATTCGTTCTGGCTTTATTTACGTAACTCGCCAATTTACAATGCTGCTACCGGTGAAATATTGCAGGTGGCTGCCGGTTCTTTCTACAGCTTTTTTATTCCTAATAAAGCAGCCATTTTAGCAGCTGTGAACGCAGGTTATTTACCGGGTACTGGTACTGCACCGAATAAAGTGCCGAAGTTTATTACAACCGTTCCTGCTGAAAGGGAGTTGATCGATAATTTCCTTTACTACCACATACTCAACAAGAAAAATGTTGCAACTGATGGCGAGGAGAGCGGATCGTTTGAAACCATTTACAAGTTTTCCAATGGTGATCCGTCAACCATTTTCGTCAACAATACATCGCCCAACAATATGTTGCTGAATGATATGATGAACCGCAGCGCAAACGTAATCGTAAACCAAAGCAATCAGTTGAGCAATCGTTGTACCATTCACCTCATTGATAACTACCTGAGATTTAAATAAACTAACTATCAAACAATGCAACGTATGTGGAATAAAATAAGAACCATCTTTTCCTTTACCGCATTTCTTCTTTTAATGGGTTTTGCTGCATCGGCACAGGAAGTGTTGAGAGGAAAAATTACTGATAAAGAAGGTAAGCCGATCCAAGGCGTGTCTGTATCGGAAATGGATGCTGATAATCGTATTGTAAAAGGTACACAATCAGATATCGAAGGGAATTTTGTATTGAAGAATGTAAATTCAAAAAACAGGATATCTCTTTCCAATATCGGATACAAAACCATTACACAACGTATTAACGGCCGCTCTTCTATCAATTTCACAATGGAAGATTCGCAATCAGATCTTGGTGAGGTGGTGATCATTGGCCGGCCTTCTTCTTCCAACGGTATGGTAAATATGCCGGAAAAAAATCTTACAACTGCTGTATCAAAGATCAGTGGTAAAGAGCTGGAAGAAATGCAGGCTCCAAGTATCGATCAGGCATTGCAGGGGCGTTTGAGCGGTGTAGATATTACTGCTTCCAGTGGCGATCCCGGTGCGGCCATGAATATCCGCATCAGAGGTGTATCATCGATCAACTCTACAGGTATTCCCATGATCGTATTGGATGGTATGCCGTATGAAACAGAGATACCAAGCGATTTCAACTTTGGTACTGCAGATGAACAAGGCTATGCACAATTATTAAATATTTCTCCGGCGGATATTAAAGATATCACTGTGTTGAAAGATGCTGCTGCAACTGCTATCTGGGGTGCAAAAGCTGCGAATGGTGTATTGGTGATCACAACAAAACGTGGCGCCATCGGTAAACCGGCGATCAACTATGCATTTAAAGGATCTGTTTCTTTAGTGCCGAAATCAATTCCCTTGTTGAATGGTGATCAGTATTCAACTTTGATCCCCGAAGCGTTTATGAACAGGATCGGTAGCACGTTGAATTCAACAGCATTTCGTGAGTTTAACTACGATCCCAACGATCCTTATTGGTACAACAACTACAGCAACAATACAAACTGGATCGATGCCATTTCAAGAACAGGTTATCTGCAGGATCACACTGTAAGCTTAAGTGGTGGTGGTGAAAAAGCAAAATACTTTGCATCAGTCGGTTTCTTCGATCAAAAAGGGATCACCATTGGTACCGATCTCCAACGTATCAACACAAGGATCAATCTTGACTATACTGTATCAGAAAAAATTAAATTCTTTACCAGTTTCGCTTACACACACTACGATCAAACACGAAACTATCTTGGTTCAAATTCTGCGAGTGGTGAAGCAACCATTCGTGGGCAAGCGTTTATCAAGATGCCGAATATGAGTGTGTATGAATACGATGCCCAAGGCAATCTGTCACAAAACTATTTTTCACCCGCCGGTAACGTACAGGGACAATACAGCCGTATTTACAATCCGGTAGCAATGGCAGCCGAAGCAAATTATGGTGTATTGGGCGATCGTATCATTCCACGTTTTCAGGTAGATTACGATATCGTAAAGCGAGTGTTGAAAGCAACCTTCGATATTCAGTTCGATATTAACAATACAAAGAACAAAAGCTTCCTGCCGCAAATTGCTACAGGTCGTCCCAATACAGAAACAGTGGTGAACCGTGCATATGACGGTGATATTGATGCATTCAGTGTTGGTACAAAAGCAAGTTTGATCTATACACCTACATTTAAAAATGATAAGCACGATGTACAGGCGTACATGAATATTCTTACCAACGATTACAAAGCAGTGTTCCAGGAGTCAATGACTTCTAACACCGCTTCGTCTTTATTGGTTGATCCTTCCATTGCATCACGCACACAAAACAGTGAGCTTCGTGCTGTATCTGGTGTAACACAAACCCGTTCAATTGGCGCATTGATAGGAGCACAGTACAGCTTCATGGATAAATACTTGTTCAATGCTACCATTCGTGGCGATGGAAACTCACGCTTTGGTCCGAATTACAGATATGGTTTATTTCCATCACTATCATTTCGCTGGAGAATTTCGGAAGAAGGTTTCCTGAAAGATATTGAGCAGATCGATGATATCAGCTTCAGAGCAAGCTATGGTATTGCAGGTGAAGTGCCACGTTACGATTACCTGTTTTATAACACGTATAACACTTACGATTATTCATATCTCGATCAGGCAGGTATCTATCCTTCACGCATGGAGTTGAAAAATCTGCGCTGGCAAACATTGCGTGGAACAAACGTTGGCTACAATGTTAGTTTGTATAAAGGACGTATCCGCATGGATGGCGAAGTGTACCGTAACAGAACCAAAGATCTTTTCTTCGATGGTTTACAGATCGCTTCTTATACCGGTTACAATTCATTGTTCATGAACGTAGGTACAATGGATAACCAAGGTTGGGAATTAGCAGTATGGACACAACCTTACAAATCTAAAGACCTTACCATTGGTTTTGATTTCAATATTGCCGCCAATCAAAACGTGATCCGTGAAATTTCTGAATTCTATCCCAACCAACGTGGTGATGTAACAAAGAATGGTGAGTATCTCCGGTTGTTACAGATCAATAATCCATTCGGTTCGTTCTACGGTTACCGTTACAAAGGTGTTTACAGCGATAAGTCATCCACCATTGCGTCCGATAACAAAGGCAATCCCATCGTTGGACCAAATGGTCAGATCATTTACATGCGTTTCAATTATCCGCAAACAGATTATGTGTTTCAACCGGGTGATGCGATGTACGAAGACATCAATAACGATGGTAACATCAACTACATGGATGTAGTGTACCTCGGTAACAGCAATCCAAAATTGACAGGTGGATTCGGACCTTCTATTACATGGAAAAATTTACGCATTACTTCTTTTTTCAGTTTCCGTTGGGGTTATGATGTGATCAATGGTACAAAAATGAACACCACCAACATGTTCAACTTCGATAACCAAAGTACTGCTGTATTAAATCGCTGGAAGAAAGAAGGGGATGTAACCGATATGCCACGTGCATTGATCTCCGGCGGGTTTAACTGGTTGGGCAGCGACAGATATGTGGAAGATGCATCTTATATCCGTTTCAGAACCATCACGGCACGTTACAACTTCGATAAGAAGACATTGACGAAGATGAAATTGAAAACGATGAGTGTGTTTGTAACAGCAGAAAATCTGTTTACCATTACGAATTATCTGGGCCAGGATCCTGAAGTATCCTTCCGTGGTTCCGATCCGTTCAGGGTGTCATACGATAATTCGATGACGCCTCCGGCAAAAAACATCACACTCGGTTTGCAAGTAGGATTTTAATTTAAATAAGGCAGCAATAAGCCTTCATACATTATAAAAACAGCAGATGAAAAAGAATAGATTACTATCGTGTTTACTACTGGTTGTTGCAGTGCTGGCATTTACCGGCTGTAAGAAGTGGCTCGAGCTAAAACCACTCGATGGCATTGTGAAGGAAGAGTTCTGGAAAACAAAAGAACAGGTGAAAGCTTCTGTTATTGGAATTTACTCGTCCATGATGGAATATTCATCCGGTACTTACAATAACGCCAACTATGTTCCTTCTATGGCTGAGTTGTTGTTTATCTGGGGTGAGGGCCGAGCCGATCATATTGCCAACGCTACTGTTTCAAGTGCGGATGATATTGCATTGATCAATGTAAACATTCAACCGACCAACGTAAATGCAAACTGGCGTCCGTTTTACCGCACTATAAATTTCTGCAATACAGTCATTGAAAAGTCGCCGGAAGTACTGGCTAACGATAATACATTCACACAAACGCAACTGGATAATTATTTAAGTGAAGCGCTTACCATCCGTGCCCTCATGTATTTCTATCTGGTGCGTACGTTTGGTGATGTGCCATTGAAACTGGATGCTACATTAAGCGATGAAAATATCACACCCATTCCAAAATCAACAAAGGAAGAAGTGTTGAACCAGATCGTTATTGATCTGAAACTTGCAGAAACAAAAGCTGTTAAATCTTATGGCGATGTTGCTTCTGATAAAGGAAGAGTAACGGTTTATACCATCAATGCAATTCTTGCAGATGTGTACCTGTGGATGGAGAAATATACAGAAGCAGTTGCAGAGTGCGACAAAATCATCAACTCCAATAAATTTGGATTGATCAGAGGCGCAACGCAAAACGGGCCGTTTGTTGAGTACAACGAAGATTGGTTTAACACACTTTATTACAACGGTAATTCAAATGAAGGCATTTTTGAATTGCAGTACAGTCAGCAACGGTTGAATCCATACTTTCCTATTTTTTCATCCAGCTTTAGTGCAAGGAGATGGATCGCTACTGCTGATCTGATGGATCGGGTATTTACCGTTGATTTTACAAACGATCGGAATTATGATATCCGTGGCGATGGTGCTTCGGTACGTGCTGCTACATCTACTGTTTGGAAATATGTAGGAGCATCAGGCACTGCACTTCGTACACTCGATCAAAGTTTTGCACATTGGTTCTTCTATCGTTATGCAGATATTTTACTCATAAAAGCAGAGGCACTGAATGAATTGGGCAACGGACAGGATGCACTTGATTTGGTATATACTATACGTGCCAGGGCAAACGCATTAGATGCCACTGATTTTAAACCCGGGCCGTTGGATAAAAATCTGATCCAGGATTTTATTCTGGAAGAACGAGCGAAAGAATTTTGTTTTGAAGGAAAGCGTTGGTATGATGTACTGCGGAATGCAAAACGAAACAACTATGCCCGTTTGGAAATATTGTTAAACATGGTGTCTTTGAGTGCGCCTTCGAATTCACAGCAATCCGCACAGGCAAAACTGAAAGACTTTAACAGTCATTACATGCCGATCTTCCTCTATGAGATACAAACGAACAAACTATTAGTACAAAACCCGTTTTATAAATAACTGAAACAAGTATATGAAAAGAAAATTGATTCTTGCCGCAGGGTTACTCGCCATAGTAGCATTCATATTTTCTGTACCTGGTTGCAGAAAGTTGAAAATTGAAGAAGCTACCACTGATGATGTAAACATTGTTGGATACCTGGATAAAAACCTGGATTCCTTCTCCTTGTTTCGTCAGATATTAGATAAAACAGGTAATGCTGCTTTTCTGAATGCATATGGAGCATATACTGTGTTTGCACCCACCAACAGTGGCGTTAAAACATATCTTTCCAAAATTGGTGCGGCATCTGTTGACGCTGCTGATCTAAATACATTAAAAGATATGGTGCGTCTCCATTTGCTGGAAGACACCATTTACACCAATTCTTTTACTGATGGTAAATTACCGGTGATCACCATGTATGGTCAATACCTTGTAACATCTGTAACAAATAAAGATGGCGCATCGAGTTATTTTATCAATCGCCAGGCAATTGTTGAACGCTCCAATATACGGGTAGGCAACGGTGTAATTCATGTAGTTGATAATGTGTTGCTTCCTTCAGTAAAAACGATCGCAAAACAACTTGAAGAAAATCCCGACTACTCCATTTTTGTTCAAGCCATGAAAGAAACGGGTTTTTTCACAGTACTTAACACTGTAAATCCTGATCTGTCAAAACGCTGGATCACGGTATTTGCTGAAAATAACCAGGCGTTGGCCGATAGTGGTTACACGAGCTATGCTGCGTTAAAAGCAAAATATTCACAAACAGGAAATCCTGCTAATACAAATGATAGTCTGTATATGTATGTAGCTTATCACATCAGTGACGGGCTTAAATTTTTAGGTGATATTATCTCTTCTCCAACACACGAAACATTTTTACCGCAGGAAGTATTGAGTGTAAAACTCATTGACCAGAAAGTGATCATCAACCAGGATGAATTTAACGGGGTGCTTGAACTTGGTATCGCTTTAAATCGCTCAAAAAGTGATAATGCAGCAACCAATGGTGTATATCATGATGCAACGGGTCACTACATGGTGAAGTTCAGAAAGCCGACTGCTTTGTATTGGGATGTTTCATCATTCGATGAAATCAAAAAACTACCTGCTTACTATAAAAAAGCAAACTACAATTTTACACGTCCTACTGAAGCTGATCAACCAATTAAAAGTCAGCCTTGGGGTTGGGGCTCAAATGCAGGTACAAATACATATTCTTATCTGTATTCAGCCGCCAGTTCAATTTCCAATGCAGCTTATAATAACGACATCAGTATGTTGCCAATGGGCTTACCTGCAAGGCCTGTTTGGTGGGATCTGCAAACCCCTCCGATTGTAAAAGGTAAATACAAAGTATGGATCTGTTACAGACAACAGAAACAATCCAGCAGCTCCAATATGTTATGCCAGGTATCAGTGAACGGTGTGATCATGCAACGTACAATGAATTTTACAGAAACAAGACCTGCCGGTACAGATGCAGAACTGGAAGCAATTGGCTGGAAACGCTATACAGAGAATACAGGAAATGTGTGGGCATCGAGACAAGTAGGTGTAATTGAATTTACAACTACACAACAACAGGTAGTACGTATTACGCCATTGGTAGGTACACAAAATAATAACAACCTGGATATGATCCATTTTATTCCGATCGATGAGGATCAGGTGTTCCCAAGATTCAGACCAAGTGGTGAAATGATCTATTTCTAAAAAACAATATCCGATCGACCGGAACAACAAAAAAATAAATTATCAGAAATGAAGTGTAGGTATAAAAGTTTGCTGCTGTTTTCGTTCAGCTTTCTGTTGCTGATATTTACAGGATGTAATAAGTTAAACGATGACCGTAATGCAATTGCAGACGAATCATTAAAGCTGAATTTGTTTGAGATGATCAGCGCCAATGCGCAATTGAGCACATTTGCCGGCTTTCTGAAACAAACAGGTTATGATAAAGTGATCAGTTCATCAAAGAACTATACAGTGTTTGCTCCGGTAAACAGTGCCCTTGCCAACCTCAGTGCCGGTGTAACCGGCGATCCTGTAAAATTGAAACAGTTTGTTGGCAATCATATTGCGAATCAGCTTTTCAGCACACGTGAAGTTGTAACCAGCACACGCATTGCTATGCTCAATGGTAAGTACAACAACATGCTGCGCAATACAATTGAAACGGCAACCATTGGTACAACTGATAAATATGCTGCCAATGGATTGTTACAGGTAATTGATCAGTTTTTACCTGCGCTGGATAACAGCTGGGAATTTTTAAACAGTGCTGATGCTCCGGCTAAGCAGAAAACATTTATGCTTTCACTTTTTCGTAATGTTTATGATACAAGGAATGCAGTTGTGGTAGGTATTAATCCATTAACAGGTGAATCAATTTATGCAGCAGGTACCGATTCTGTTTTTACCAATCTTTTCTGGAACAGGGTACATGATCTCAAAAAAGAAGATAAGCAATATACATTGTTCATGTTGACAGATGCTGCATGGGATGCAGAAGTAGCAAAGTTTACTCCTTATTTTGTAACAAACACCGCCGATAGCAACACGCTTGTTACGAGTTGGAATGTGGTGAAAGAATTTGCAGTTGATACTGTGTACAACCCTGCTTCAATTCCCGATACAATTGTTTCTGAGTTTGGAACCAAATTGCCAATTGAACGTTCTGCTATTGTAAAGACGATCAAAACAAGTAATGGTATTGTGTACATCATGAACAAGATGAATGTACAACCTGCCAGCAAGTTCAAACCATACCTCATCCAGGCTGAGCAGTATTCATCAACCAGTCACGACAGGAGAGGGAACACCTATTTCAGAGAACGTTTTAGTGTAGTTACTCAAACTGATTTTACAGATGTACTGGTACAGAATCATGGCGTATCACTCTTTAATATCCGGTATAATATTTCCGAGGTGCCGTCCATTAAATACAAAGCTTATTGGGTTGCAGTCAATGATTTTCAAACAGCAACTTTCTCCCAAAAACTGGGTATCGGAACTGCCACATCCACCACATTTAGTTACACACTTATTCCTGTACAAAATTATAATGAAGTGTACCTCGGCGAATTTACCATGGCAAAATATGAGCCGGTGTTTCCGGTTTATTTAACAGCGGCCAACAGTACAGCAGTAGCTGTAAACCCAATAGTGTGCGATTATATCAAACTGGTTCCAAGTTTATAAATGAGAGAAATTTAAAAGATATTCGTAATGACAAAAACTAACTTACATAATTTGCTTCTCACCTTGTTATTCTCGGGTGCAGGTTTATTTCATGAAGCAGCAGCGCAGGTGGTAAATCCTCCGAAAGTTGATTCAACCGCTGTGAAAGCTCCTGTTCAACAGGTGAAAGGTATCATCACTGATGCAGCTACAAAAAAAGGATTGGCTGGTGTAAAGCTTTCGGTGAAAGATTTTTCTGCAACCATCACCGATGATCAGGGAGGTTTTACATTAAATGTTCCTTCGTTTGATATTGATGTAATGATCGTTGCTGAAGGACATGAAACCAAACAGGTTTCATTGAAAGGGAACACAACTCTGAATGTTTCAATGCTGAGTGAATCGGCTGTTTCTTTCCAGGAAGAAGTGATCCTTCCGTTTGGCGTAGTGAAGAAACGAAATACAACTGCTGCGGTAGTTAGTTATGATGCCAACAGTGAATGGCATCGTCCGTTTGAAACACCGGATGCGGCTTTACAGGGAAAGATCAGTGGTTTGAATGTGATCAGAAGATCAGGCACACCTGCAGTAGGCGCCAATATGTTTTTGAGAGGTTATAATTCGCTGTATGGTACAAATGCACCTTTGCTTGTACTCGATGGAATTATCTACGATGCCAATGATTATGGTACCAGCATCATCGCCAACAATTTTACGAATCCGCTTGCACTCATTAGTGTGCAGGATATCGATAACTATACTGTATTAAAAGATGCATCGTCGATTTATGGAACCAAAGGTGCCAATGGAGCCATCATCATTTCTACAACAAGAGTAAAAGACCAGGCTACACGTATCGACTTTGGTATGTATTCAAGCTTTAATGAAGCACCACCCTCGATGCCGGTAATGGATGCGTATCAATACCGCATTTATCTGAATGAAATGTTGCAAAGCAAAGGAATGTCATCGAATGACATTGCAGCATTGCCTTATATGAATGATGATACGGCTTCAAACCCTGATTATTTCAGGTATCACAACAATACCAACTGGCAACGGAATATTTTCCGCAACAGTGTGAATCAGAATTACTACCTCAAAGTAACCGGTGGCGATAATATTGCAACCTATGCGTTGAGTGTTGGATATACAAAAAATGAAGGGGTTATCCGTAATACAGATATGAGTCGTTATAACACACGGTTCAATGCACATTTTAATTTTTCGAAGAAGCTTACCGGTGTTGCAAATCTTGCATTTACCTACAACGAAACCAATTTAAAATACCAGGGTGTGGTTGACAAAACAGCTCCGGTATACTTAGCACTTACAAAATCGCCTTTTCTTGCACCGAACGAAGTGAATGAGAAAGGTATTCTTTCGCCCAACTTTGAGGATACTGATATATTGGGTCTCAGTAACCCGTCTGTGCTGATCAATACCATGCAGGCGTATAACAGGTATTACCGCTTTTTCGGTTCATACACCTTTAATTATAATATCAGCAAATCGTTTTCTGCATCCAGTTTGTTTGGTGTAGTGTACGATAAAGTGCGTGAAAATATTTTTGTACCACGTAAAGGTGTGGCAAATGATACTACCAGCAATGCAATTATCGACAGCCGGCTCGGATCGCAGGTAAAACGTTTGTTCTCCATTTATTCTGATACAAAACTGGAGTACAAAAAAACATTTTCGCAGAATCATAACGTAGCATCACGTCTTGGGTTACGCTATCAGAAAAATGATGTGGAGCAGGATTTTACACTCGGGTATAACTCTGCAACCGATGAATTGATCAGTGTGCAAAATGGTGTGCCTGCACTTCGCCAGGTGGGCGGTGGCATCCAGGAATGGAACTGGATGAATACTTACTTCAATGCAGATTATGATTTCAAAGAAAAATTATTCTTCTCATTCAATGCAGCATTAGATGGATCATCACGTTTTGGAAGCCAGGCAAAAGATGGGATCACGATCGGTGGTGCACGTTTTGCAGTAATGCCTTCTATTGGAGCTGCTTGGATCATCTCTTCTGAAAATTTCATGAATAATTCCAAGCTGGATCTGTTAAAGATCCGTGCGAATTACAGCATTACAGGCAATGATGATATTGGAAATTATACGCATCGTCAAACCTATTCATCTCAAAATTTATTGGGTATGCAGGGGTTGGTGCGCAGCGGTATTCCTAATCCTGCCATTCAATGGGAAACCAACCGGAAGTTTAATGTAGGTGTGGATATGGCATTCTGGAACGAGCGTGTGAACCTGAGTGTGGATGCTTACAAAAATAAAACGGTGAATATGCTCGTGTATCAATCTGTGCCGTCTGCAACAGGATTTGATAATGTGCTCACCAATGGTGGCAGTATGCAAAATGCCGGCATTGAGGCAAACCTGAATGTGCGTGTGCTCAACTATCGCAAATTGAAATGGGATGTAGGTGTAATGATCGCTTCAAACGATAATAAAGTACTGGCTGTACCAGATGGAAGAATTACCACAAATTATTCGGGTGCAAATATTGTTACAAAGGTTGGAAGCCCTGCAACATTATTTTATGGCTATGTTGCAAAAGGTGTTTTCAGTACTGCTGCTGAAGCAGCCGGTTCCGGTTTAAAAAAGAAAAATTTCGATGGCAGCTACAGCAACTTTAAAGCAGGTGATGTACGCTTCCATGATACAAATAATGACAACATCATTGATGAGCAGGATATGGGCATCATTGGTATTCCAACACCGGAGTTTTTTGGAAGTGTGAATACACATTTGGAGTATGGACGTTTTGCATTGGACGCATTGTTTACATTCTCACAAGGCAATGATGTGTTCAATTTCCTGCGTTACAAACTGGAATCTGCCAGCACAGTTGAAAATCAGTTGAACAGTGTGGTGAACAGATGGAGAGCAGAAGGGCAACAAACAACCATGCCCAAAGCAACGTTTGGCGACCCGATGGGGAACAACCGTTTCAGCTCACGTTGGATCGAAGATGGTTCGTACTTCCGTTTGCGCAGTGCATCGCTCAGTTATACTATTCCATTTAAAGAAAGTTTTTTGAAGAATGCTTCGGTATATGTGAGCGGTACCAACCTGTTTACACTCACGAAGTACACAGGCTACGATCCTGAATTCAGTGCAACTCCTTCATTGTTTTCACAAGGAATTGATACAGGGCTCGACCCCATCTACCGGACCATTACGCTGGGAGCAAGAATTGGATTGTAATCAAAAACGAACTGTTAACTAATTATAAGAATCTTAAACAGAACTTCAGTTATGAAGAAAATAATGATCATCAGAACTCTTTCATTTGCGCTGTTGCTGATCAGTTTAGCGGGATGTAAGAAAGTGTTTGATATTGCTCCGCAGGATCAGTTGGATGAAACAAACGCTTATCAAAACGTGTATGATGCAGACGCTGCCATAATTGGTATTTATGGAAAGTTCATGGGTCTTGCTGATCGGTATGTAGTATTGAACGAGTTGCGTGGCGACCTGTTGGATGTAACGGCAAATGCAGATGAAAATCTTCGCCAGCTCAGTACACATACTGTTACAGAAGCAAACCCTTATGCTAGTCCCAAACCATTCTATGAATTGATCCTCAATTGCAACGATGTATTGGAGAACTTTCAAAAAATGGTGGCTGAGAATAAAATGAATATTGATCAGTTCAATCAACGTTATTCCGATATTGGTGCGTTACGTTCATTTCTTTATTTGCAGTTAGGTATTCACTTTGGCGAAGTGCCCTATGTAACCAGCTCGTTGAAAAGTGTAGATGATGTAAAGAATGCCGGTAATTTTCCACGTGTTTCGTTCAATGTATTGTTAGATAGTTTGATCAATTTTACCGAAGCCTTACCATTTAAAGATCCATATCCAACGGGAACAAATTTGAATATTTCGGTTGATGGATATCCGACAGAGAAGTTTTATGTAAACAAGAAAATTATTTTAGCTGACTTGTATTTGTGGGCTAAAAATTACCAGAAAGCTGCAGATTACTATCGGCAGGTAATGGAAACAGCCACTTCCACAGCTATTGGTGAAAATTATTATTCGCAATACAGGGTTGGCTGGTCAGGAAATGCAAATCATTACGTTACCTATACAAGAGTTGGAGATGCATCTACACTTGCTTATAATGATGGATGGCGTATCATTTTCGAAACTCCATTCAACTCAGAAAATGTTCGAAGAGAGTGGGTGTGGGCAATGCCATTTGATAGTAAGTTTAAACCTGATAATTCACTCATTAAGTTGTTCTCACCGATCGGCGGCGACTACCTGGTTCGTCCTTCACAGGAAGTGATGGATCTATGGGATGGTGAAACGCAGCGTCCGAATGATCGTGGTCTGGGGATCCCTTATGACGCAAGAAAGTTGTTAAGTACAATGGAGATTGGTGGAAAGCCTGTTGCAATGAAATATTTGTATAACTACATTAATTGGCAAACAAGAACCGCAACCAATCCATTAGTAAGAAACGGGAAATGGTTTTTATACCGCCAAACGCACATGCATTTTCGTTATGCAGAAGCTGCAAACCGACTTGGGAAGCATCGAATTGCATGGGCTTTATTGAGTGGAGGCTTTGCTGCCGCTTATCCTGCACCAGGTAGCGATGTGAGTAATTATCACGGCACTCTAAACGAACCTTATCCATTCAATTTTGATGCACGTAACAGCGGTAATTCCGGCGTTCCATATTTCCGTGCAGATTGGTACAGGCATATTGGTATTCGGGCGAGAGCTAACTTGGTTGATCTGGCTATTCCTTCTGATAGTCTGAACACAATAGAAGCCGGCATTATAAAAGAAACAGCATTGGAAAATGCATTTGAAGGAACAAGATGGGCCGATCTGTTACGGGTTACGCTGCGTAGAAACGATCCGTCGTTTATTGCAAACAAAGTATATGATAAGTTAATTAAATCAGGCATTTCCTCAGGTTCAGCCGCTGCTGCAAGAGCTAAGCTGATGACTGGCAATTACTATCTGCCGTTCAAATGGTAAATTGGTTTTTGGCAAGCAATCAATCAATAGAAAAGGGCAGGAGATAAGCGACCTGTCTTTTTCATTTAAACGATATTTTACGATTCGTTACGAAATCGATTAAGTTGAATACCCGATTCTATTCGGGAAAGACATAATATATTTAGCGTATAAACAAGAAACCAAATTGCCATGCAAAAAATAATGATAGCTGCCGCTCTACTTGCGGTAACTGCTGCCAATGCACAGGTTAAACCCAAACCAAAACAAAACGATGTAACCACGCCACTGCACGCCATGAAAGTGGATTATCCAAGTCCTTATGGTGCACCATCAAAGGAAAATGTAAAGTCAGTTGTTGACAAAGTTTATAATTATCTCAATGCGGTGACACCTGCCGAGATGATGAACAAAAAAACAGGTGCTGCAGTAACGGATGTAAATGCGTTAGATACAAACACCGTGTTAAAGCAAGGCGATTTTCGCTTAACCAGTTATGAGTGGGGAGTTACATACTCTGCATTTCAACGTGCGTTTGAAACAACCGGCGATAAAAAATATGCTGAGTATGTAAAGACAAGATTTGATTTCATGGCGAAGTGGATCCCTGCCATTCAAAATAAATTCCAATGGGAGTACATTCGTAAAAAAGGATTGTTGTCACAGCCGATTAATCCACATGCATTAGATGATGGGGGAGCAGTTTGTGCATCAATGATCAAAGCACAGAACAGTGGGTTGAGTAACAATCTTCGTCCCATCATTGATCATTTGTCGAACTACGTCATCAATAAAGAATATCGTTTGAAAGATGGCACGCTTGCACGTATGCGTCCGCAGGCAAATACATTGTGGTTAGATGATCTGTATATGGGTGTGCCAACTATGGCATTCATGGGTAAATTAACAGGTGATGTGAAATATTATGATGATGCAGTGAACCAGTTGCAGTTATATACCAAACGTATGTTCAATAAAGAAAAAGGCGTGTATATGCATGGCTGGGTAGAAAGCATGGAACATCATCCGGAGTTTCGCTGGGCAAGAGCAAATGGTTGGGCATTGATGACCATGAGTGAAATGCTCGATGCCTTACCTGAGACACATCCCGGCAGAGCATTTGTGTTGCAACAATTCAAAGCACATGTAAATGGTTTGATGCAGTACCAGGATGGCACGGGCTTCTGGCATCAGTTGTTAGATAGAAGTGATTCATATCTTGAAACATCAGCAACAGCCATCTATGCTTATTGCATTACACATGCCATCAACAAAGGATGGATCGATGCAATGACGTATGCACCAACAGCAATACTTGCCTGGAATGCTGTAACAACAAAAGTGAATGCACAGGGACAGGTGGAAGGTACTTGTGTAGGAACAGGTATGGCATTTGATCCTGCGTTTTATTATTTCCGTCCGGTAAACGTGTTTGCTGCACATGGTTACGGCCCGGTGATTTTGGCTGGTGCTGAAATGTATCAATTAGTAAGTCAATTCAAATTTGAGATCAACGACAGCTCATTGCAACTGTCGAAAAAATAATAAATGAAACGTTCTGCTGTTTTAATTGCTGTTGTACTGTTTGGTTTTTCAATAAAAGCCCAACAAACAAGTTATAAGTTCGACTTTGGTACAAAACGTACACAAAAAGGTTATACATCAATTACGGCTGATTGTAAGTATGATGAGAAGAGAGGATATGGATTTACAAATGGTTCAACAGTTACCGCTGTTGAACGTAGCGGCAATCCATTAACCGGCGACTATATTACTTCCGACAAACCATTTTATTTTTCTATAAAACTACCTGAAGGAAATTATGATGTAAAGTTGGTCTTAGGTGATGCAAAAGGAAGTTCTGCTACAACGGTAAGAACAGAGTGCAGACGTTTAATGCTGGAAAACATCAGAACAACAAACGGAAAGTTTGCAACTGAAACATTTACTGTATATGTCAAAGACAGTATGATCCGTGATGCTTCGGGAAAGGTTATTAGCCAGGTTCGTTTAAAGCCGAGAGAATCGGAATACCTCCATTGGGATAATTTACTCACCATAGAGTTTAATGATTCGCTGCCGAAGGTTTGTGTAGTAGAAATTACTCCAAACAAAACTGCAACAACCATCTTCCTGGCTGGTAACTCAACTGTTGTTGATCAAGGCAGAGAACCATGGGCAGCATGGGGACAAATGATTCCACGATTCTTTGCTCCGGGAACAGCATCAGTTGCTAACTATGCAGAGAGTGGTGAAGCATTGAACTCATTCATGAGTGCAAAACGTTTGGAAAAGATATTGAGTGTAATGAAGCCGGGAGACTATTTGTTCATTGAGTTTGGACATAATGATATGAAACAAAAAGGAGAGGGCATCGGGCCTTTTACTTCGTATAAAAAAAGATTGCATCAATACATCAGCGAAGTGCGCAAGAAGGGTGGGATTCCTGTTCTTGTAACTTCCATGCATCGAAGAAGATTTGATTCGACCGGGCGTATTGTAAATACATTGGAAGAGTACCCTGATGCTGTCCGGTTGACAGGTAAAGAAGAAAATGTTGCTGTCGTTGATTTGAATGCATTGAGTAAAGTGTTGTATGAAGCCTGGGGCCCGGAAAAATCCATCAAAGCATTTGTGCATTATCCTGCCAATACGTTTCCCGGACAAACAACCAAGCTGGAAGACAATACGCATTTCAGCACCTATGGTGCATATGAGCTGGCGAAGTGTATTGTAAAAAGCATCAAAGACCAGCATTTACCATTAGCTAAATTGCTGCGTACAGATATTCCTCAATACGATCCTGCAAAGCCATTGGCTTTTGAAAAATTTTATTGGCCGATGAGCTCATTTGTGACGGCTACAAAGCCGGATGGAAATTGATGTGATAGCAAAGCATAAAAAAGGAAAGAGAAACTCTTTCCTTTTTTATTAATACACTTTAAGTATCAACTTATCATTTGAATTACTTTGTTGAAAGTTTTACCTCAGCCGGTTTAAATCCAGCAGCTGTCACTTTTACTTGTACCGTTCCTGCTGTTTGTGTTGAACGTAAAATAGCCATAGCAAACCCTTTGTATAAAACTTTCTTATTGCCGCTGAATAAATCATCACTTGAATGATCGCCATTATCCACCGCAAGTAAAGTTGCTGCGCCATTCACTTCAAATGTAAGTTCACCTGTTGCTGTAGCCACTTTGTTTCCTTTGCTGTCAACAGCGTAAACTTTTACGTATTGCAGATCCATACCATCAGCTTTCCAGTTTGTATTTTCGGTTTCTATTTTTAATGCAACAGCTTTACCGGTTGTTTCCAATTCATGACGGGCAACTTCTTTGCCACCGTTTCTTGCAATAGCAGTGATCTTGCCTGCAGCGAAGGGAATATCTTTCCAGTAAATGGTATTGCGCTTTTTAACGTCTGTACTGTTCTTTTGTACGCCAATCAATTTTCCATTGATCAATAGTTCAACTTCATCGGCATTGGTATAAGTGTAGAGATTATATTTTTGTCCTTCCTGACGATTCCAATGCGATGAAATAACTTTTTGTCCAACGATCTGATCGTTCCACATCTTCATTTCGCCTTCGCTATCAACAATGCCGATATGCACCAAGGGCTCATCTGTAAAAATGCTTTTTGTTAACCATGCTTGTGGAAATGGTTCCATTGAATGATTGAAGAACGAATAGTTCCAACCTTTCCTTGGCCAGCCCTGCGATTCGCCCCAATATTCAATGCCTCCCCAATACGCAAGACCAACCATTTTCTCTCTGTCCATTCCGAAGTAAGGAGCAGCTAACTCATTCGTTACAGCCTCACTTTGATAAACGATCATATCGGGTGCATGTTTCAGGTACTCCTGGTAATCTTCCCATGTATAATTAAAACTGGCGATATCGGTTACGGTTGCTAATTCGGGTGGAACGATATTTTCTTTAACACGAAAATCCGGATCGGCACGAATGATACCTCCTGCACGTGCAGGGTACATGGCAACAGTTGTTTTACGGGTAGGGTCGTAGCGTTTTGCAACTACATCCATAATCTTATACGTAGTAACACCCCAATCAGTTGTTGGCCAGTTCCAGCGTTCTTCCTGGAATTGTAATTCATTGCCGAAGCTCCACATGATAACAGAAGGATGATTGCGGTCACGCTTGATCCATTCTTTGATGTTGTTGTACCAGATGTCATTCCAGTGGGCATTTCCTGCCCATGCAGTTTTGCTGCCCCATTTATCATACAATTCATCAACAATTAATATTCCTTTTTCATCAGCCAGTTTCATAAATGATGCTGAGTAAGGATTGTGCGAAGTACGGATATGATTAAAGCCAAATGCTTTTAATTGATCCATCATCCTTGCAATCGAAGTTTCAAAAGCTGCTGCACCTACAGCGCCAAGGTCATGATGATTGGCAACACCTTTCAGAAAAACTTTCTTTCCATTTAATTTCATTCCAAATTCTTTGGAGAACTCAATGGTACGGATGCCAAATTTCTCCGTGAGCTTGTCAACCACTTTGCCATTTACGACCAATGAAACTTCTGCTGAATAAAGATGAGGCGTTTCGCAACTCCAAAGCTGCGGGTTAGAGATGTTAACCTTTGGCAATGCAACTTCCACTTCAACCAATTTTGATTTTTGCGGAGCGAATATTTTTGTTTCAGCAACTTGTTTGCCCTGCGGGTCAATGATTTTGGTAATGATCTCTAATGCAATTTGTTTGTTCTTTATTCCTGCCACTTCTACCTGCACACTTACTTCGGCATTACGATCAGTGATTTTTGGAGTAGTGATAAACACACCATGACGTGCAATAGAAATACTGTCTTTTACAACAAGATGCACATCACGAAAAAGTCCGCCACCAGTGTACCATCGTGAACCACCATCTGTAGAAGAACGAACAGCAACTATATTGTCAGCATCATATTTAATGTTATCTGCTATATCAGCTTCAAAACCAACATAGCCATAAGCCGTGCCGCCGATTTTCTTCCCATTTAACCAGACTTCGCCATGCAGCATAATGCCTTCAAAATCGAGCAACACTCTTTTGCCTTTCCATGCTGCATCAGCTTTAAAAGTTTTCCGATACCAACCAATGCCATTTGTTTTAAACCCACGACCTCGATTAGCCGAACTATCCCAAGGTTGCTCAAACTGAAAATCGTGTGGCAGATCGAGTTTGCGCCAATCAGCATCATTGAACGAAATTTGTTGAGCGTTTGAAATATCGCCTGCTTTAAATTTCCAGCCGAAATTAAAAAGTTGATTGATTCTAACAGGAGCATTGTTGTTTTGTCCAAAGAGAATTGTGGCGAAACAGAAAGCAATAATCGTTGACAATAATTTCATGTTCGGAATGATTTTCCGAAAGGTAGATTTCGGAAATACAAATACCATGAATTTGCTTTATCAAAACCTGTTCAAAGTAGTGAACAGTATAAGTGCCTGCAAATCATAAGTGAACAAGAAGAATGAACAAGGCGAAACTGCAGATTATTGACGTTATTGAATACAGTTCTTTTAAAAACGATAGATCGTATTCCCGTCATACGATTTGAGTTCGCAGGTTTTTACAACTCCTGTTCCTTCAAACTCAAGGAATAAACCGCTGATGTTACCCAATGATTTTTGGTAAGAGCCGGTGAAGATTTGTTTGCCATTTACATACAGGCTGACCTGCTTTTGATGATTCACCAGCTTTACAGTAGTCCATTGGCTGAGGTCGAGCACAAATTGCGAAAGATCGTTTGTTGCTCCTTTGAATATTTGTTCACTCACTATATTCAACACCCGTTGACTGCAGCCTGCATTCACCCATCTGAACCTGATCATACTGTTGCTACCAGAAATTTGAAACTGTGTGCTGCGGCAGAAAATACCTTTTTCCTGAATATGATTTTTAAAGGTTGTTTCGAATATGAAATCATCAGCAGTTTGATTAACGGGCGTGTAATTCGAAAGCCTTGTCAAAACAGGGCCGGTAGTATCCAGCCCAAGTTGAAACAATTTATTGTTGGTAACATTGAACAAACTGTCGCTGCCCGTCTTAACAACAGGGAGCGCATAAAAATGAACAGGTATATCATCCTGGCGATGACATCCAAAAGCGATCCAGTTGTCAGACTTTATATAAGCACTGGTAGTTGCGAATGTTTGCTGCCGGGTTTGAAGTGATGCGTTAAATACACCGGGTATATAATAGATGTGTCCTGTACTTTTTTCACCCGGCTTAATATATAGTAACGGCGATTTATCACCGAAGTTGACAAACAGGCTATCCTTTGTGTCTGGTAATTGCAGTTCAAACACAACAGTAGCAGGTAAAAGTCCTTCGGTACGTGTAATCTTGATGGAGCCCGACATGCTTTTGGGTTTCCAATAACGCCAGGTCAGTAACGCTAAGATTACAATACTAAGCGCAACTATAGGTAGTAACAGCTTATATCGCTTGAAACTTTCTTTGTTCAACGCATTGGGTTGTAAGAAAGAGGGCGGTGCTTGTTGTGCGTTTTCAAGCTCAGTGAAGTTCCCGTATTTTTTTAATGCATCAACGGTAGCCTGCTGCGGAATATAATCGTCATCAACAGATACTTTGCCAAATATCCTTTTCAGCGTGCTCGGGCTTATGTTAACATTGGTATCTCGAAGAATCTCCCGGCTCAGATCACTGAAATCTCCATGCTTCCAATGAATGGAAGCTCCACGGTTAAAGCGGTTTTCACAACAGCGAAATATATCATCCAGTTTTGCCTTTTTGCTCATCGAAACAAATATAGAGTAAATTAAAAAGTAACAGGACTGTACAGGATAACTGTTCGCTCTATAACCCTTTACTTTATATGCTGTTTAAATGCTGTATAAAAATGAGAATCCTCCAAACGGTTGCTCCGCTGTTCGTACATTCATGCTCCTGCCATTTCCCGATTTTATTGAGGCGATTCAATTCTAAAAGAAATACGATGAAACTATTGCTGATTGCTTTGCTGATCTCTTCTTCTGCTTTTGCTCAAACAGCAACCATCAATGTTGATCTGAAAAAAGAAACAGGTGACATGACGCCTGTATGGGCATGGTTTGGTTATGATGAACCAAACTATACTTACATGAAAGATGGCAAGAAACTTTTGTCAGAGATCGCTGCACTAAGCCCCGTGCCCGTTTATGTACGAGCACATAGTTTATTGGTAACAGGTGATGGAGTGGCCGCATTAAAATGGGGAAGCACCAATGCATATACTGAAGATGCAAACGGTCATCCCATTTACAACTGGAAAATCATTGACAGTATTTTTGATACGTATGTGCAACGTGGAATGAAACCGTTGGCGCAAATTGGTTTTATGCCCGAAGCATTATCAACCAATCCGCAACCATATAAACATGATTGGAAACCCGGTGATCCTTATTTCAAGATCATTACTGGTTGGGCATATCCACCAAAAGATTATAGCAAATGGGCCGAGTTGGTTTTTCAATGGGTAAAGCATAGTGTAGAACGTTACGGACAAAAAGAAGTAGAGAGCTGGTATTGGGAATTATGGAACGAGCCGAATGGTTACTGGAAAGGAACAAAAGATGAATTCTTTAAACTATACGATTATACAGCCGATGCAGTAAAGCGTGCATTGCCCACTGCAAAAATCGGCGGTATCAATATTGCGGGCACTGCAAGCAAAGGTGCACAGGAGTGGCTGCATGCATTTGTAAAACATTGTTACAGCGATACGAATTATGTTACAAAGAAAATAGGTTCACCTGTTGATGCTATTTTGTTTCATGCAAAAGGTTCGCCACGTGTTGTGAATGGTCATGTGCAGATGAATATGGGAACACAGTTAAGAGATATTAATGCAGGGTTTAAATTTGTTGCATCGTATCCGCAGTTAAAAAATCTTCCCATCATCATTGGAGAATCTGATCCGGAAGGTTGTGCTGCATGTGGAATGCACACCAACCCGGAAAATGCATATCGTAACGGTACGATGTTCTCCAGTTACACCGCAGCTTCTTTTGCACGCAAATATTTATTGGCCGATTCGTTCAACGTAAATTTTCTCGGCGCCGTATCATGGGCATTTGAATTTGAAAATCAACCCTGGTTCTATGGATTTCGTGATTTGGCAACAAACGGTGTAGATAAACCGGTGCTGAATGTGTTTCGCATGTTTGGTATGATGAAAGGAAAAAGATTAGTGGTACAAGGCAACCAGATGTACGATCTGAAAACAATGGTTGATTCAAGTGTAAGAAGAAAGTATAATGATGTTGGTGGATTGGCTGCGAAAGACAAACGTTCAGCAACTGTACTATTGTGGAATTATCATGATGATGATGTAAAGAATGCCGCATTACCTGTTGCAGTAAACATCAACGGATTACCAGCAGCAACTGTAACAGTTACAGAATACCGCATTGATGATGAGCACAGCAATTCATACGAAGTGTGGAAGAAAATGGGTTCACCACAAAACCCGACAAAAGAACAGATTGCGATATTAGAAAAAGCAGGACAGTTAAAAACAATCGGTGCATCGAAGAAATTGAAAGTAACAAATGGAGTGTTGAACATAAAACTATCATTACCACAGCAAGGAGTAAGCTTGTTGAAATTAGATTGGTGATGATCATAAATTACAAATCATGAAACAGATTTTTATCATTGCAGCAGTATGTATGTCGATGTGTGCATCTGCACAGATTGGCAAACGTTTTCCTTCTGAACGGAAAGAAGTGATCGATCCTATTACAGGAACAAAACTGTTGTTCTTAACAAGCACTCCTGCAGGCGATTCAAAAATTTATCAAACACATAATCAATGGACAAGTGATGGAGAGTGGCTCATCTTCCGCAGCAACCGTGCAAGAAATGAAGCATTGGCTGTGAATGAAAAAACAGGCGACATGGTGCAGGTAACAGAAGGGGGTTATATGGGTATGTTGAATGTGGCTCGCAAAAGCATGAAGTTATATTTTATGCGTTCATCACAACGGGATAGTGTAAGAAGAACTCCCGGCGATACAACCCGCAGAAGAAATCCTGTTCCATTACAAATCATTGAAGTTGATCTCGCAAAAGTATTTGCTGATAGTAAAGCAGGCAAGATGCAACCTGCACATATTTATCAACGTATTTGCGGAACAATTCCGTTAGAACTCGAAGGTGGTGGTGATATGGCATTGGATGGTGATGAAGAGTGGGCTTATTTCCGTGTTGGCAAAAATGCAGCAGCAAAACATTTGGCAGCAGGCACAAAACCGGCCGATAATTTCGGGCCACGTAATATGGGTGCAGGACCAAACGGTATTGCAGCGATGAATGTATTTACAGGCGAAATAAAATATGTAGTTTCTGTTCCGTTTCAGATCGGACATATACAAACCAATCCATGGATGCCCGGTGAAATTGTGTTTTGTTGGGAAACAGGTGGTAAGTCGCCACAACGTACCTGGACGGTGATGAGTGATGGTACCGGTCTTCGTCCATTGTATCCTGAAGCAGATTACGAATGGGTAACACATGAAGCAGTAATTGGAAAAGATGAAGTGGCAATAGCGATCATGGGTCACCGTAAGATTCCCGGCAGCAATAAAGAAGTAGCGGCAGGTACAGATGTTGGCGGTGCTAATCCCGGGCAAGATCCTGCATGGGGCCCAAGCGGTACAAGAGAAAAACCAACAGGTCTTGCTATTGTGAATCTTCGTACAAGAGAAACCATTATTGCAGGACAAACAAAAAGCGGCAGTGGTTTGTGGCATGTGAGTGGATCGCCTGATGGACGTTGGGCAGTAGGTGATGATTTTACAAGAAACATTTATCTGATTGATCGGCATACAAGTGAAATGATCTTGTTATCAACAGGGCATAAGGTAACAGCAGGTGATCATCCGCATCCAACGATGAGTCCGGATGGAACAAAAATTCAGATCCAGTCAGCCATGTTATCGGCTGATGGTCGATCAATGAACATTTGTATTATTCCTGTACCTGAGGCATGGTTGAAGAGAACGTATAATAAAGTGAGATAAAAAAGAATTACTGTCGATTAAATGAAGCCGAAAAGCCGATAAAATAAGTACATTGCGGCCCTGAAATATTCCATGTTCTTATGCGAAAGGTCATTAATCCGAGATTATTTACGCTGGCATTGACCATTATTGCTTTGGAGTGCACGATGGTTTGGCATCGTGCAAAGCTGCCATTCAATGTTGCGTACGTTATCATTGTCGTGAATTTCCTCTACTTTAACTTCATCTTTTTTCCCGATGTACGGAGAAGGTACCGTGCACTAAAGCAAACCGGCAAATAGCAGGATTGTGCAGGATACTCTACATTCTTTTATAGCTTTACTTTAAAGGCTGTTTAAAAGCTGTATAAAATGAAATTTCTCACAACGGTTGCTCTGCTGTTCGCTACTGTAATGTCTTTGCATGCACAGGAAGTTCTTGAAACCGGTGGTAGAAAAATGCCGGACGAATGGATCGATAAAGACACAAAACATCGTGTAGTTAAGTTAACAAGAATGGAAGGCAGGAGCAATCTCAGCTTCTACTTTCACAACAATCCCTTCATCGGTAGCTCGATGGTTTTTTACAGCAGCAACAAAAACAATGTTGATAGTGTACGCAAACAGGAAATCTCCACTGTTGTATCTGGTAACCGCCAAATCCATTTACTCGATCTCAAAACATTAAAAAGTGAACAATTGACTTATCATCGCTTGCCGATGAATGGTGAGATCGTTGATAACAAAAAAGGAATCGTTTATTACCAGATAAGAGATACTGTATTTAGTGTTAATGCAAAAACAAAAGAAGTAAAACAGGTCTTTGTTTTTCCTGCCGATTTTAAAGGAACTGTTACAGCTATTAATGCTGATGGTACATTACTCGGTGGTGCCAAATCAAGCGACGAAGAAAAAGAACTGTTTAAAAAATATCCCAACAAGTCGAGCTACTTCGATATTATTTATGAAGCAAAGCTTCCACGCACGTTATTCATCATCAATATAAAGACGAAAGAATTGGATAAAGTGCACAGCGATAGTGCATGGTTGAATCATGTGCAGTTCTCAACCACTGATCCAAACTTATTAATGTTTTGTCACGAAGGGCCCTGGCATAAAGTAAACCGTATCTGGACCATTGATGTAAAGACAAAGAAGATCACACAGATCCACAAACGCATCATGGATATGGAAATTGCAGGACATGAGTGGCCAAGTGTTGATGGTAAAACCATCTGGTACGATCTGCAACAACCACGCAGTACCAAATTTTATGTGGAAGGTCACAATGTAAACACAGGACAAAAAACAAAATACGAATTGCAGCGTGATGAGTGGAGTATTCACTTCAACAGTAACAAAGACAATTCATTGTTTTGTGGCGATGGTGGTAATGCAGGCCAGGTAGCAAGAGCGAAAGATGGTATGTGGATCTATTTATTCAAACCTGAAGGAGATAAATTTGTTTCAACACGTTTGGTAAATATGAAGAATCATAATTATCGCCTTGAACCAAATGTGCATTTCAGCCCGGATGGTAAATGGGTGATCTTCCGTGCCAACTTTGAAGGCATTGAGAATGTGTATGCTGTCGAGATCAACGAAACAAAATAAACATCAGCTTATCAACATACGAATGAAAAAATTAATCACTCTTCTTTCTTTTAGTTGCTCGATCATCATTGCACAGGCACAACTCAACTGGCCAACAGTTACAAATGTGACCAAACCATGGACTCGTTGGTGGTGGGAAGGAAGTGCAGTGAACAAAGCCGATCTTACCTGGAACTTACAACAATACCAGCAAGCCGGATTAGGTGGTGTGGAGTTAACACCCATCTATGGTGTGGAAGGAACTGAAAAGCAATTCATCGATTTTCTTTCGCCGCAATGGATGCAGATGTTTTCGTTTACACTAAACGAATCAAAGCGGTTAGGGCTTGGTGTTGATCTGGCAAACGGAACAGGTTGGCCTTTCGGCGGACCATGGGTAAAAGATGAAGATGCAAGCAAAACTATTCTTTATAAAACCTTTACTGTAAAAGCCGGTGAACAATTAAACGAAGCTGTTGAATACAAACAGGAAGGATTCATCCGCACAGCCAATAACAAACCTGCAACATTCGACCAGGTATTGAAACCTGTATGGACAAATAAGAATCTGCAGGCATTGGCCTTGGATCAGATTCAATATCCCGGCAAATTACCTTTGCAAACATTGATCGCTTATTCCGATAAAAATGAAACGATTGATCTTACAACAAAGGTTGATGCAAACGGAAAATTAAACTGGACCGCTCCAACTGGTAACTGGACATTGTATGCATTGTTTCAAGGCCTGCATGGCAAGATGGTTGAACGTGCAGCACCAGGTGGTGAAGGCTATGCCATCGATCATTTTTCGTTACAGGCAGCAACGAACTATTTCAAAAAGTTTGACGCTTCGTTTAAAGGTTATGATATTTCTTATCTCCGTTCCTTCTTCAACGATTCGTATGAAGTGGATGATGCAAGAGGACAAAGCAACTGGACACCAACATTCTTTGCTGAATTTAAAAAGCGCAAAGGTTATGATCTCAAAACACAATTGCCTGCACTGTTTGGAAAAGACACACCCGAAAAATACAGCCGTGTGATCTATGATTACCGTTCGGTGATTGATGAACTCTTGCTGGAACATTTTACCATGACATGGAAAAAATGGGCAGGTACAAAAGGAAAGATGCTGCGCAATCAATCGCATGGCTCTCCTGCAAACACTTTAGACTTATACAGTGTTGTTGATATACCTGAAACAGAAGGAACAGATATTCTGCGTTTCAAGTTTGCTACATCAGCAGCAAATGTATCGGGGAAACAATTGGTATCGTCTGAATCTGCTACATGGTTGAATGAACATTTCTTATCAAGCTGGGGCGATGTAAAGAAGATCATCGATCTGTATTTTCTCGGCGGTGTGAATCATATTTTTTATCACGGCACAGAATATTCACCCAAAGAAGCGAAGTGGCCGGGCTGGTTGTTTTATGCAGCGGTTCATTTTCAACCAACCAATCCGCAGTGGAAACATTTTCATGCGTTGAATAGCTATATCACACGTACACAAAGTTTTTTACAGAAGGGTAAACCTGATAATGATGTGCTGCTGTATTACCCGATCGTTGATCGTTACGCAGAGCCCGGCAATGTATTGTTACAGCATTTCGATGGTATGGAACGAAATTTTGTGAATACGGATTTTGAACACGTATCAAAATGGATGGTAGAGAAAGGTTACAGTTTCGATTTCTTTAGTGAACGTCAATTGCAAAAGTTTACCAACAGCGGCAAGAATATCATCAGCAGCGGTAATGTGTATCGCACCATTATGTTACCTGCAAATAAACTCATCACTGAAAAAGCAATGCAGCAATTGTTGAAACTGGCACAACAAGGAGCAACAATACTTGTTTATAAAAATCTGCCGAATGATGTACCCGGCTTTAATCAGTTAGATACAAGGAGAAAAACATTTCAGCAATTGATCAGTCAATTGAAATTTTCAAAATCAGATAATCTTCAAAAGGCAATTGTTGGCAAAGGTGCGTTCATGATCAGCGATGATCTGGATGTGTTGTTATTGTCAGCCAAAGCAAGAAAAGAAAGTTATACAGAAAAAGGATTGTCTGTATTGCGCAGAAAAAATGCAGAAAGCACCATGTGGCTCATCAACAACCGCACAGACAAACCATTTGAAGAATGGATCGAACTCAATACCAATGCTGCTGACATTGCGTTGTTTGATGCAATGAATAACAAAAAAGGTTTGGCATTGTGGCGCAAAAACAGCAAAGGTGCCGTTGAGGTGTTATTGCAATTACAATCGTATGAATCGATCATTGTACAATCATACGCAACAAAGAAAACAGGTGAAGCATTCCCATACAAAGAAAGCATTTCTCAACCACAGGAAATAAAAGGAGAGTGGACAATCAACTTCCTCGATGGCGGACCAACAATTCCTGCAGCTATTACAACAACTACATTAAAATCATGGACAGAACTCGGCGGCGATGATGTAAAGAATTTTTCCGGTACAGCAAAGTATACGATCTCCTTTGCAAAACCCGTAGCTAATGCAAAATCGTGGTTACTTGATCTGGGCAATGTTGATGAAACTGCTGAAGTGATTCTCAATGGTAAAAAGATTGCAACAGTGATTGGCCCGGTGTTTCAATGTGTGATTCCTGCATCTGCAATGCAGCAAAACAATAAACTGGAGATTGTTGTTGCCAACTTAATGGCCAATCGCATTATTTACATGGATAAGAATAATCTTCCGTGGAAAATATTTTACAATACCAATATGCCTGCACGCAAGGCAGAAAACGCAAAGAAGGGTATCTTCACAGCCGCCGCCTGGAGCCCGTTATCATCGGGATTATTGGGGCCTGTTACGATCACCGCTTTAAAATAAATGTATGCACCGTAGAACCTTACTGAAGCAATTAGCTGCTTCTGTTCCTGCAGTATGGCTGGCACAACATGCCGATGCTGCAGCTTTCTTTTCATCCGATGATCTGCACATTGCAGAAGGACCTTTTCAGCCCAACTGGGATTCATTGCAGCAATACAAAACACCCGAGTGGTACAGGAATGCAAAGTTTGGCATCTGGGCACATTGGGGACCGCAGTGCGAACCTGAGTTTGGCGATTGGTATGCACGGGAAATGTACATGGAAGGAAACGGCAAATACAAGTATCATGTAGAGAAGTATGGCCATCCTTCGGAGTTTGGTTTTAAAGATGTGATCAACAAATGGAAAGCAGAATTGTGGAATCCGGAAGAGTTACTGGAGTTATATAAAAATGCAGGTGCGAAATATTTCATGGCGCTGGCTAATCATCATGATAATTTCGATTTGTACAACAGTAAATATCATCAATGGAATTCAACCAAAATCGGACCGAAGAAGGATTTAGTTGGAGGTTGGGCCAAAGCTGCACGCAAACAGGGTTTGCATTTTGGTGTGAGTGTACATGCAGCACATGCATGGAGTTGGTACGAAACTGCACAACGAGCTGATAAGAATGGACCGAAAGCCGGTGTTCCATACGATGGCAAACTCACGAAGAAAGATGGCAAAGGAAAATGGTGGGAAGGATTGGATCCGCAGGAATTGTATGCACAAAATCATGCATTGAGTAAAGAGAGTAATGACAATGCGGTAATACATGCACAGTGGGATTGGGCTGCAGGTGTGAGCGTGCCGGATAAAGCATACTGTGACAAGTTTTTCAAACGCACGATTGATCTTATTGATCAATATGATCCGGATGTAGTTTATTTCGATGATACAGTATTGCCTTTATATCCCATTAGTGATGTTGGGTTGAAGATCGCTGCACATATGTATAACAAAAGTATCAAAACAAAAGGATCACTGCAGGCTGTTATTAACGGAAAAATCTTGAATGAGCAGCAACGCAAATGCATGGTGTGGGATATTGAACGTGGACAAAGCAACAGCATTGAACCATTGCCCTGGCAAACCGATACTTGTATCGGCAGCTGGCATTACAACAAACCGGTGTTCGATAATCATCGGTACAAATCTGCTAAAACAGTCATTCATACGTTGGTAGATGTAGTGAGTAAAAATGGTAACCTGATGTTGAGTGTGCCTGTAAAAGGGAATGGTACGATCGACAGTGATGAACGAAAAATTGTTGAAGAGATCGGCCGTTGGATGAAAGCCAACAGTGAAAGCATTTACGATACAAGACCTTGGACTGTTTTTGGTGAAGGCCCTGCATTGGAGAACACAGCGCCTCTATCGGCACAAGGTTTTAATGAAGGAAAAGGCAAGCCCATGGAAGCTCAGGATATCCGTTTTGTGGTGAAAGGCGATGTATTGTATGCAACGGTAATGGGCTGGCCGGAGAATGGAAAAGTGTTGATTAAAAATCTTGGCAGCGACAATCAACATTACAAAAAGAAAATTAACAAGGTCGAACTACTGAGTACAAAACAATCGCTCTCGTTTGAACAAACAGCAGAAGGTTTGCTGGTGAGCTTTCCGGAGAACAGACCTGCTGAGTTTTATGCAAATGCATTGAAAATAATTTCATGATGAAACGATTCCTGTTGTTGATAGTATTGTTTGCATTTGCAGCAAGTGTTGCTACTGCACAAAGCAATACCGTTCCAAAACCATTGTTCGATGATCCCATCTACCACGGCGCTGCCGATCCCGTCATCATCTACAACAAAGCCAAAAAGAAATGGTGGATGTTCTACACCAACCGTCTTGCATCAATTGAAGATTCAACCGTGCAATGGGTGCATGGTACACGCATTGGCATTGCAGAAAGTAAAGATGGCGTAAATTGGAAATACGTTGATACAGCAAACATCAACTATCGTCCGGATATTGGATACACACATTGGGCGCCTGATGTAATTGAACACAACGGCACTTATCACATGTATCTCACCTATGTACCGGGCACATTCAAAGACTGGAATCATCCGAGAGTGATTGTTCATTTAACCAGCAAGGATCTACTCAACTGGAACTATCAATCAACATTGAAGTTGGTGAACGAAAAAGTTATTGATGCGTCGGTATATAAGATCAACGATACAACGTTCCGCATGTGGTACAATAACGAGAAAGATGGTAAGAGTATCTATTATGCAGATAGCAAAGACCTGTACAACTGGGTAGATAAAGGCAAAGCCATTGCAGCACGAGGCGAAGGACCAAAAACTTTTTATTGGCAGGGAAAATATTTTATGATCGTTGATGCATGGAAAGGAATGGAAGTCTATTCATCCACTGATCTGTTAAACTGGAACAAACAAAGCAAACGAATACTCGAAGAACCCGGCAAAGGAAAAGATGACCAGGCGATTGGCGGACATTGTGATGTGATCGTAAATAAAGATGGTCGTGCATTTGTGTATTACTTCACTCATCCCGGAAGAAGCAAAGCCAATCCTGCAGCCAAAGGTTCGTTTGATGAGAAGCGAAGTGTGATACAGGTAGCAGAATTAAAATATGTAAATGGTGAAGTTGTCTGCGACAGGGATGAACCGATTGCAGGTACTAAAAAAGGAGTAAAGATCTTATGAAGCAAGTAATCGCATTGATCTGTTTGTTTGTTGTTGCATCTGTTGCAACAGCGCAGGAATATATCATTACCAACTATGGCGTAAGCAACGACAGTACAAAGCTGCAAACAGCCGCTATTCAAAACGTGATTGATAAAGCCGAAGCAAATGGTGGCGGCACCATTGTTATTCCGAAAGGTGTTTATTTAACAGGGGCCTTGTTCTTCAAACCCAAAACAAAATTGTTGATACAGGAAGGAGCCAAGTTGAAAGGTTCGGATCATATTGACAACTATCCAATGATTCCATCACGTATGGAAGGCCGGAGTATTTATTACTATGCAGCACTCATCAATGCCTATCATGTCGACAGTTTCCAGATCAATGGACCGGGTACGATCGATGGCAATGGTCTGAAGTATTGGGAATATTTTTGGTTCTATCGTGACTCTGTACAGAAGACAGGACGTTCAGCAACCAATCTTGAAGTACATCGTCCACGGTTGTTGTTTATCTGGGGTAGCAACAATGTAACTATCAAAGATGTGAAGCTGCATAACTCCGGATTCTGGACAACACATTTGTATGAGTGCAATGATGTACTCATTGAAAACTGTGATATACGTTCGCCATTCAAACCCGTAAAAGCACCGAGCACCGACGGAATTGATATTGACGTTTGTAAACGGGTAACCATCCGCAAATGTTATATCTCCGTGAATGATGATGCGGTGTGTATCAAAGGTGGCAAAGGTCCTGATGCGCACAAGCGTGGCGAGAATGGAGTAGTAGAAGATATTTTAATTGAAGACTGTGTGTTTGGAGAATCGCATGGTACCTTAACATTTGGCAGCGAAAGTATTCATGCACGCAATATTGTGATGCGTAATTGCAAGATGGAACACAATACATCGATCCTGCGTTTGAAAATGCGTCCCGATACTTACCAGGTATATGAAAACGTACGAATAGAGAATATCACAGGCAAATGCGGCACCATCATAAGCATGGCTCCGTGGACGCAGTTCTACGACATGGGTGGCAGTAATGAAAAACCATTTGCTATTGTTCGCAATATCAGTTTCAGCAATATCAACGTGCAATGCAAAACAGTGGGTGCCATGCAAGGCAATCCGAAGGATACGGTTTCAAACATTCTTTTCAAGAACATTACAGCAACGGCAGAGAAAGCTGAGTTGAAAACAAACTATACAGGCATAACATTTGAACATGTAACAGTAAACGGAGTCCCGTTTAACCCAATAAAAAAAGATTGATACAATCTGTATAGAAACAGACCAACATTGAACAAGAGGATGCCTTAACTTTCAAGCTGAAATAATTTTAAGCTATGTCTTACTCAGCAAACGAACAACGTTATCAGCAAATGCAATACCGCCGCTGCGGCAAAAGCGGTATTCAGTTATCAGCACTTTCATTGGGCTTATGGCACAACTTCGGCGATGTAGATGATGAAGCCGTGTATCGTAAAACCTTGCACACTGCTTTTGATTGCGGCATTACCCATTTCGATTTGGCCAATAACTATGGCCCGCCTCCCGGCAGTGCAGAAATTAATTTCGGAAAAATTCTAAAGAATGATTTTGCTGCTTATCGTGATGAGTTGATCATCTCCAGCAAAGCAGGTTATTATATGTGGCCCGGCCCTTATGGTGAGTGGGGCAGTAAGAAAAATTTAGTTGCAAGTTTAAACCAGAGTTTAAAACGCATGCAACTCGATTATGTGGACATCTTTTATCATCATCGTCCCGATCCCAACACGCCTTTGGAAGAAACAATGACAGCATTGGATCTCATCGTTCGCCAGGGAAAGGCTTTGTACGTTGGTATTTCCAATTACAAGAGTGAAGATGCCGCAAAAGCATTTGCTATTTTAAAAGAATTAGGTAGGCCTTGCCTTATTCATCAACCCAAGTATTCCATGTTTGAACGGTGGGTGGAGAAGGATGGATTATTGAATGTACTTGAAGCAAATGGTGTGGGTTGTATTCCTTTCTCTCCATTGGCTCAGGGACTGTTAACCAATAAATATCTCAAAGGAATTCCTGAAGGTTCACGTGCAACAAAAGGCGTGTTTTTAAAACAGGAACAGATCACCGAAGAAGTGTTGACGAAAGTAAGAGCACTCAACGACATTGCCACAACACGCAATCAATCACTGGCACAAATGGCCTTGGCCTGGTTATTAAGAGATGAACGTGTAACATCGGTTCTCATTGGTGCTAGCAGTAGTGCCCAGTTACTTGATTCGGTTGCATGTTTAAAGAACCTTGCTTTTACAACAGATGAATTAACAACAATCGAAACTATTTTAAACGGATAATGCAAACTGTATTAGCCGACCCCGGGAGTAAGAATACGTTTTTTGTATCTTTCATTATGGCCGTTCGTACACAACATGAACAGGAAACAAACAGTATTTATTTTGTAACATTTACCTGTTATCAATGGCTGCCGTTGTTTCATCAAACCAATTCATATGATGTGGTCTATAAGTGGTTTGATTATCTGTACACACAAAACATTCGTGTTGCGGGTTATGTTATTATGCCGAATCATGTGCATGTATTGTTGTACTTCCCTGAAATGAAAAAATCATTAAACACTGTTATAGTGAATGGGAAGCGTTTTATTGCTTATGAAATTATAAAACGACTTGAAACTGAAAGAGAATTGTTACAACGACTTGCAGCAAGTGTAAAAGAAAGTGAAAAGAAAAAGGGGCAGCTGCATAAAGTATTTGAAGATAGTTTTGATGCGAAGAAGTGTATGTCAAAAGAATTCATTTATCAAAAGCTGGATTATATTCATCATAATCCTACAAGCGGTAAATGGATGTTGGCGAACGATTTCTTAAGCTATGCCCATTCAAGTGCTTTGTTTTATGAAGAAACTGTTTGCATCTATGATAAGTTAATGCGTATTGAAGAGGTGCTGTAGTGCTGGAATCCCGGGGTCGGCTGACGCCAGACCCCGGGCAGACGTTCGGCCATTATATTTCGATTAACAATGTTGTAGTATGCAAAGAAATATATTTAGAGGTTAAAGTCTTTAAGCTCATATTGCCATTAATTATTTTATTTATCTTATCAACATGAAAAAAGTAATCTTTCTTCTTCTTGGTTTTCAATGTGTCTTTGTATTAACGTTCGCACAGGTAAAAGTTGATCAACTCAAAACTGAAAACCTAACCAACCCCATCGGGCTTGATGTGTTGCAACCATACTTCAGCTGGCAGTTAATTTCCAATCAACGGAATGTAATGCAGACTGCTTACGAAATAAGAGTAGCAACCGATGCAGCGTCATTAACAAAGGGCGATGCATGGAAGAGCGGAAAAATTACTTCCGATCAATCGATTCATGTGCCCTACAAAGGAGCTGCATTGCAATCGGGTAAAAAATATTACTGGCAGGTGCGTGTCTATTATAACAAAGGAGCAGCATCGGCATGGAGTGCAGTTGCTAATTGGCAAATGGGTTTATTAAAACCTACAGACTGGAAAGCACAATGGATCGAACCCGGCTATACCGAAGACAAAGAATTTGCAGCGCCACTCATGCGCAAAGAATTCAGCAATGGGAAGAAAATAAAATCAGCAACAGCCTACATCACTGCACATGGTTTGTACGAAGCGCAGATCAACGGCAAACGGGTAGGTGATGCTTATCTCACACCCGGCTGGACGAGTTATAACAAACGCTTACAATACCAGGCATACGATGTAACCAATTTGTTGAAAGATGGCGCCAACGCTATTGCTGTTACATTGGGCGATGGTTGGTATCGTGGCAACTTCTCGTTCGATCACCGGAGAAATATTTTCGGAAAAGATATTGCTCTGTTGTTTCAACTTGAATTGATGTATACTGATGGAACAACTGCAACCATTGCTTCTGATGCAAGCTGGAAATCATCAACAGGTGCCATCCGTTCAAACGGTATCTACCAGGGGGAGATATTCGATGCAACAAAAGAAAAGAATGGCTGGACATTGGCTGGCTATAGCGATAATAACTGGACTGCAGTAAAAACTGCCAACTTTTCAAAAGACATTTTAGTTGCCACTTATAACGAGCCCATCAAAAAACATGAAACATTTGCAACACTGAAAGTCATCACCACACCCAAAAAAGAAAAAGTGATCGACTTCGGACAAAACCTTGTGGGCTGGGTGCAGTTAAAAGTAAAAGGCAAAGCAGGCGATACCATTAAAGTATCACATGCAGAAGTGTTAGACAAGAACGGAAATTTTTATACCGAGAATCTGCGTAGTGCAAAAGCACAGGCTGTGTACGTACTCAAAGGAAATGGCGAAGAAGTTTTTGAACCGCATTTTACTTTTTTTGGTTTCCGTTACATCAAAGTGGAAGGTGTTGCAGCTGAATTGCAGCCGCAAAATTTTACAGCCGTTGCTTTGTATTCTGATATGCAGCAAACAGGCAGCTTCACTTCATCCGATACACTCATCAATCAACTGCAGCATAATATTGAATGGGGATTGAGAGGAAATTTTGTAGATGTGCCAACCGATTGTCCGCAGCGTGATGAACGTATGGGCTGGACAGGTGATGCACAGGCTTTCTTCCGCACTGCAACATTTTTACGTGGAGTAAATAATTTCTTTACCAAATGGATGAAAGATGTGTCAGCCGATCAAATTAAGAACGGCAGCATACCACATGTTATTCCGAATGTATTGGGCGAAGAAGGATGGGCAGCAGGCGGCAGTGCAGGCTGGGCCGATGTATCAACCATCATCCCATGGGAAATGTATTTGGTGTATGGCGATAAACGCATTTTAGAAAACCAGTACAGCAGCATGAAAGCATGGGTGGGTTATATGCAAAGCCAAAGCACAAATGATCTGTGGAACAAAGGCAGTCACTTTGGCGATTGGTTGTTTTACACCATGGCCGATGATAATGATGGCAATGCCGCCATCACCAATAAATACTTAATAGCACAATGCTTTTATGCATACTCCACGCAATTGCTCATTAATGCAGCAAAAGAATTAGGCAAGGCCGATGATGTGGCAACATACACCACGTTGCTGCAAAAAATAAAAACCGCATTCTTAAAAGAATACACAACGCCCAATGGTGCCACCATGAGCAACACACAAACATCGTATGTGCTGGCCCTGCAGTTCGATCTGTTTCCGGAAGAATTACGTCAGCAGGCGGCCGACCGTTTGGTGAACAACATCAAACAATACGGCAATCATTTAACCACCGGATTTTTGGGCACACCTTATTTGTGTCATGTGTTGAGTCGTTATGGTTACAGCGATGTGGCGTACACCTTGTTGTTGCAAAAAAACTATCCATCGTGGTTGTATCCTGTAACAAAAGGCGCTACTACTATTTGGGAACGTTGGGATGGTATCCGCACCAACGGCGATTTCCAGGCCATTACCATGAACTCCTTCAACCATTATGCATACGGCGCCATCGGCGACTGGATGTATCGTGTAATGGTTGGTTTGGATATCGACAAAGATGGTATCGGTTATAAGAAGATCCGTATACAACCGCATGTGGGTGGAAAGTTCACCCATGCATCCGCCACCTACCAAACACAATACGGTACACTCAGCAGTGGCTGGAAACTGCAGGACGAGGTATTAACACTCACGGCAGAAATTCCTGTCAATACAACCGCTACTATTTACATTCCTGCATTTGCAGAAACGGATGTATTAGGAAACGGTCAAGGAATTTCCTTTGTAAAAGAGATACAGGTGGTAGGAATGGACAAAGGCTATCTCGTAGTGAAAGTTGGATCGGGCAAATATGAATTTCGTATGGCGTATAAGGCGAAGTAAAGGCAATTAGAAAAGCATGATGTAACCGGCGGCATTGCTACTATTTATCTTCTGTTGCGTCGCACTCTTGTACTGTAGTTAATTCTAATCAGTCTTCGTTGGCTCGGGTTCTAGCCTTAGCCCCCGACGGACTTAATATCATTTATATTTGTGTGGACATACTTTTTTTGAATAAGCCCCATTTTTATGAAGACTTACTTATTTGCATGGAATCCTAAGAAATGGCCTTGGGAAGATTTGGAAAAAAATCTTAATGAACTAAAGACTACTGGCGTTACTCGCCAAATGTGGAGTTGTATAAGCCATAAATCCGTCAATACTGGTGATCGGGCATTTCTGATAAGGCTTGGAGGAAAAAAGAATGGTATTGTTGGCGCTGGGTATGTTGCATCAGATTCTTTTTTAGCTAAACATTGGGATGGCTCTGGCAGATTACTTGAACGTGTAAATGTTGATTTTGAAGATTTAAGTTTTCGCAATGACGACCCCTTTATTCCAATCAAAATTCTTAAGGACAGGTTTCCGCAACAAGTTTGGTCAACACAGGCATCTGGTATTGAAATTAAACCAGCAATAGCACATCAATTGGAAGAAATTTGGTTTGAACTTCTTCAAAAACAGTCAAAAGACAACTCAAGTAAAGAATCACAAGAACAGAATGAAGGACGACCAAATAAATATATCGTCACAAAATATGAGAGAAATCCTCATGTTCGAGATAAGTGTATTCAACACTACGGATATTTGTGTCAGGTTTGTAAAATTGATTTCGAAAAATCCTATGGAGAAGTTGGAAAAGATTTTATTCATGTTCACCATCTAAATCCTTTGGCATCAATTCGCAGCATCCACCAAATTGATCCTATTAAAGACTTAAAACCATTGTGTCCAAACTGCCATTCAATGGCTCATCGACGGAAAGTGCCATTCACAATAGAAGAGTTAAAAAAAATCTATAAAAAAAACACTAATCAGTAACACGAACTGTGAAGATCTCCGTCATCCCGGGGTCTAGCCTTAGCCGACCCCGGTAGTTAGCACCCATCTTTTGAATTTTTCATCATGACAAGGTTTCTTATAACATAAAGAAGAGCTTTCCTTGATATAAAGAAGCCTTTCCCATCAGGTGCGAAAGGCTTTGTATGGTATACAAAAGGGCATTGTACGCTGGACAGAAGGCGTTGTATGGTATATAAAAGGGCTTTGCACGAACTGCAAAAGGCTGGCCTTAGCCGGCCCCGTTAGTTAGAAAACTTTTCCCGTATTAAGAAAAAAGCTATTTTAGAGCTGCGCCAGCAAGTGAAACCGCTACCGTGAACCACCGGAACAGCCAGAGCTAACCCAAACTCCACGCTTTACCCCGGACTATTTAATTTGATTGCTGCGCAGGAGAAGAGTACAGATGATGTGCCGGGATACTCCCCAAAAGTTATTGATAGAATTCAGCAATATTCGTGTATAAACTTTTGAAGCGAATAATGGGAAATACATAGTGAGCAACAATAATTGAAAAAGCGCAATTGATAATAAGTGATTATCGATTAAATTAAAAATATGAGTTGCGCCACCTAAGTAGTTGGCGATAACTTTAACAGACACCCATCAGACTATGAACCTTGTAGAAATTCAACTCGAGAACTGCTTCGGAATTGGCAAGCTTGACCACAAATTCGACTTTAGACAGCTAAGCAGTAATTCATTTCTCATCTATGCTCCAAATGGAACAATGAAAACTTCGTTAGCAAAGACATTAGACCTAATTGCTAAAAATGACACAAAGTCAATGCCATGTGACAGAGTTTATGAAAACAGGGTGACTACGCATAATATAAGTGTTGACGGGAATGCTATTGCTATTGAATCAATTTTAGTTGTTAATGCCGAAGATAGTAGCTATGATTCTTCAAATAAGATAAGTTCATTTATTGCAAGTAAGGATTTGAAGAAGAAATATGACGAAATATATTCAGAGTTAGAAAATCAAAAAAGTGATTATATAAAGAAGCTAAAGCAAGTTTCACAAAGCACGGACTGTGAAGCTGAATTTGTCGATGCATATAGTCAATCGCCAAAGGACACTTTTTTGGAATTATTGTTGGCTATTTCAAAAAAATTAATAAATCAACCAGGTACTTACAATTTTCGCTACAATGATATTTTTGATAAAAAAGGTAATATCAAAAAATTTTTAGACAAGAATCAAAAACTTCTGTCTGACTATGTCACCAAATATGATGAACTTTTAAAGAAATCTAAGTTTTTCAAAAGTTCAAATAACTCCTTTGGCACATATCAAGCAAACGAGCTACTTGAGTCAACGAAGGATAATTCATATTTTGAGGCTGGTCATAAATTTACACTTAATGACAATGCTGAAATTAAATCAGCAGAAGAGTTAAAGAAGTTACTTCAAACTGAGATAAAGAATATTGTAAATGATGAGAAACTAAAAAAATCGTTCGACCAAGTTGATAAATCAATCGGTGCAAATGCAGAATTGAGGTCTTTCAAAAGTGCAATTGAAAAAGACAACCTTTTATTAGTTGAAATAGACAAATATGAAGATTTCAGAAAAAAAGTCTGGTTAAATTATATCTCAACTCTTGCTAAAGAAACAAATGAACTTGCCAAATTTTATGAAGGCAAAAAAACTGAACTCGAAAAAATAATTAAGGATTCTAAAAAGGAGTTTGCAATTTGGGAGGAAATTGTTGAAACATTCAATGAAAGGTTTTATGTACCTTTTGAAGTTAGATTAGTAAATCAAGAAGATGTTGTTTTAAAAGAAGAAACGGCTAATCTGGAATTTGATTATAAAGATACAAATGAAACTCCAGTACGAAAAGATAAGAACTCATTGCTTTCGATATTGAGCAAAGGAGAGCAAAGGGCTTTTTATATTTTACAACTTCTTTTTGACATAGAATCAAGGAAGCAACTCAATCAAAAAACTCTGCTAATATTAGATGACATTGCCGATTCGTTTGATTATAAGAATAAATATGCTATTATTGAATACATCAAAGAATTGCATCAAAATTCAATATTCAAGATCCTTATTCTCACGCACAACTTTGATTTTTACAGAACAATTGGTAAGCGATTATACTTAGACCGGCAATGTATCCTCATGACTTTGAGAAATGATGCGAGAGAAATTGTTCTTACACAAGGCGGGTATTTAAATGACATTTTCAGCCATTTCAAAAAAAACTTAGCCAAAGCAAAAGTTTTTGCAAGTATCATTCCATTAGTAAGGAATTTGATTGAGTACATTGAAGGGCAAGCAGGCACAAACTACAGTCAACTCACTTCGTGCCTTCATTTAAAGGCTGACACAAGTTCAATAAAATGTGCTGACATATTAAATCTCATACATAATAGTTTCCCTACGACTGCAAGTCAGACCATTACGTTTGGAGCAAAGCCAATAAAGGAATTCATTTTTGAAACAGCTGATGCAATTGAACAAGAAAACCCTCTTGATGAAATACTGCTTGAGAATAAAATAACTTTATCAATAGCTATTCGACTTAAAGCAGAAGAATATATGCTAACTAAAATTCCAAATTCAGCATCAATAGTTATTACTTCTAACCAGACTTCCGAATTATTGACGCATTTTAAAGCTATAAACACTGATAAAGCCACATTATCAATTTTGGACCGTGTTAATCTAATGACACCCGAAAATATACATGTGAATGCTTTTATGTATGAGCCAATAATTGACATGCCGGTGCATCATTTGGTCAATTTGTACAAAAAAGTTAAAGTGCTGACATAAAAAGCTACGGCCAATAAAAGTATTTACAAAAGCCGGGCTGAACAATCAATAAATTCCCTGCCTTTGCAAATACTCAAATGTTATGTGATATATTAAAAGGACACTACTTTCATGAAGTATTACTTAAGTAACTCTACGCTTTTAACCAACGCCACTAAGAAAGATATCATTGTCTTATATTTGAATGGTTGGGATGATTGGTTTACCTACTCAACTCTTTACAACCTTTACTACTATGACCTAACAGAAAATAGAACTCATATCGGTTCGATTAAAATTGGACAAGCAAACATGGTGACTGGACAAAGATCTCCACAGCTACCAGAGTTTTTTGAAAACTTGAATAATGAGTTTTTTTCGGTTGGCCAAGATGTTAGCTATTATGAAACATTGAATAAGTATGGAGAGGACTTTAGAGATAAAGTTTTAACTACCTTAAATGACATTGCCAAAGATGAAAATCTTTTTAAGGAAGCGTTAAAAGAAAACGTAACTAAAATATCTTTACTTAGGAGCGTTTCGGTGACCTCGGTTGAAGGCCAATTCAGAAGATTAGCTCAAGGAAATGCAGAACTAACCCCTTACAATTTTAAATACATTGCCCCTAAACTTAACAAAGCAGTTGTGCCAGGAATGGAGCTAAGTTTTTCAGTAACTCCAAACTCCAATCCTCCCACAAATATTCATGTAGTTATCGGTCGAAATGGAGTTGGGAAAACTCATTTATTTAATGGAATGATAAATTCTTTGCTTAAAGAAAATAGCATTGTTTCCAAAGATGGTCGATTTATTTCTGATGAAGAAAATATTGAAAATTTATTTGCAAACTTAGTGTCAGTTTCTTTTAGTGCATTTGATGAATCAAATCCAATTGATGAAAAAAAGGATAAGACTAAAGGTTTAAACTATTCCTATATTGGGTTAAAGAGGGCAGGAAAAGAAAATGAGAAACTCCCGCCTAAAAGCCCTACAATACTTAAAAATGAGTTTGTTAAGAGTGTTGAAAAATGTAGGTTAGGTGCAAAAAATGAAAGATGGATTAAGGCCTTAGAAATGCTTGAAGCCGACCCAATTTTCAATGAGGCCGAAGTGTCTCGAATAGCTAAATTAGATTTAGAGGATGAGTTTGTTGAATTAGCATCAGACACATTTAATAAACTAAGTTCAGGTCACAAAATTATCCTACTAACAGTAACAAGACTTGTTGAAACAGTAGAAGAAAGAAGCTTAGTGCTCTTAGATGAGCCAGAGGCATACTTGCATCCTCCACTTCTCTCTGCGTTTATAAGAGCTCTCTCAGATTTACTTGTAAAACGAAATGCAGTAGCTATTATTGGAACTCATTCCCCAGTGGTGCTCCAAGAAGTTCCCAAAAGCTGCGTTTGGAAATTAAGAAGACAAGGTGCCAATGCAATAGCAGAGAGATTAGAAATTGAATCGTTTGGGGAAAATGTTGGCATCTTAACTCAGGAGGTGTTTGGGCTAGAAGTCACCGACTCTGGCTTTCACAGAATCTTGCGTAATCTGTCAAATAATTCTCTAAGTTTTGAAGAAGCAACAAATACCTTAGATAATCAACTCGGATTGGAAGCAAAAGCAATTTTACGTAACCTAATTTTTAAAAAGAATAATGCGTCAGATTAAAAAGCCAACAATTACTTCTCGAAAAGTTTTTGAAGACTGCATTGACAATGTCAATGATGCTAATTTCAAATTGGAGTTAACAAAATCTTTAAACACAATTGAGTTAGCTGAAAAAGACTTCGATGAAAAGAAATTGAAGAATGAGACCTATTTAATAGCGAGAAACACTTTTGTAAATGCAACTGTTAATGCAACTGAACTTAAAAAAATCTATTCAGACAGAATGGTAAACAAAACCAACAAAGGTCGGAATTACTATGATCAAATTTTGGTTTCTGCCCCAAGTGGACGTTGTCCCTTGTGTAATCAAAGAATCGCTACCACACTAGATCATTACTTGCCAAAATCCGAATATCCAATGTTAAGCGTCTGTCCACTTAACTTAATTCCCGCATGTTCTGATTGCAATAAAGGTAAATTAATCAATTTTCCGACGACCAATGATGAAGAAACACTACATCCTTATTATGATAATATCGAAAATGTTGAATGGTTAAAGTGTAATGTGATTCAAATAAAACCGATAATATTTAATTATTATGTTGATCCGCCTGCAGGATGGAGTGGTTTGTTAAAAAGTAGGGTTATTGGCCACTTTAAATCCTTCAAATTGAACCCATTGTACACCACTCATGCCTTAGAAGAATTCGAAAACATAAAATATCAACTAGAAAAATTATATAATTCAGGCGGTGCTATACTTTTAAAAGAGCATTTGAAAGATTGCTATGATAGCCGATATGCGATAAATAAAAATTCATGGCAGACAGCCTTTTACTTTGCAATTCTTAACAACATTAATTTTTGTGACGGACATTTTATATGAAATACATCACAAAACATTCCATTCCCAATATAGCTAGGCGTCGAATACATTCTTCCTTCGCTGCCGATTCTCCCATACTTCCCAGGCGATGGGTCAGATAGCTATGTGTGTTGGCTTAGCGGCAATTGCAGTTATCAAGAACGAAAACTAATTTTATTTCTGCACTTCGTATCACGGCGAGTCGACGTCGCCAGACATCGCCTGAGAACATTCCGGTTTAACAAAATAATTCTCCCGTAACAGTACAGGATGTTCCTTTCTCCCAACAGCATTATTTTTATCCGATTGCTAAAAGCACGCTGTATGAAAAGAATTTTCTGTGTTGTTATTTTATCCTGTCTGCTGTTAACGGTTTCTGCTACTCCTTCCAATCAATACAACTTACTTATTGCCCCCGGCACTTTATCCGAAACGTCGGTGGTGTTGTTGTGGGATAAGCAATACGCAAAAGAAGCGGTTGTGTATGAGTTGTTGCTCAATGGTAAACTGCATGGCACTACTACCAAAACAAATTATACAATCTCCGGGTTGAAACCCGGAGCGAGTTATACGGTTTCGCTGCGGTTGAAACAGGCAAAGCAAACAGCCTTGTTTCAATTGAAATTTAAAACAGCAGCCAAAGGCAGGGTTTATAATATCCTCGACTTTGGTGCAAAGAGCGATTCATCCTTCATCAACACAAAACAAATTCAAAAAGCCATTGATGCCTGCACAGCAGGTGGCACTGTGTATATTCCGAAAGGAACATTTGTTTCCGGTGCATTGTTTTTAAAAAGTAATATGACCTTGCATATTGCAGAAGACGCCACCTTGCAAGGTTCTATTGATACAACCGATTATCTGCCCCTGATCAAAAACCGTTTCGAAGGATGGGAGATGGAAACCTATGCAAGTCTCATCAATGCCGGTACAATCAACCGTGATGGTTCGTATAATGTGCAGCACCTGCGCATAACAGGTGGTGGCACCATTAAAGGCGGTGGAAAAAAACTGGAACTTGCCTGCAAAGCTGCAAGAGGCATCCGCAGCAGGGGACGTTTGGTTTTATTAATGAACTGCCGGGATGTAAGCATCGATAACCTTACATTAACAGAGCCGCCTTGCTGGACATTGCATTATGTGTACAGCGATAATATCAGTTGTCATGGTCTTACCATTAAAACACATGGCATTCATAATGGCGATGGGATTGATCCTGACTCATCAACTGATTCGTATATTTTCAACTGCATATTCGATACAGGTGATGATTGTATTGCCATCAAATCGGGAAAGAATCCGGAAGGTTATTATGTAGCCAAACCAACAACGAATGTCCGCATCACCGATTGTGATTTTAAACGTGGTCATGGTATTTCTATCGGCAGTGAAATGAGTGGTGGTGTTAGTGGGGTGCTGGTGCAGGATTGTAAAGCAGGTGCTTTGCTGCATGGTATGCAGATCAAAGGCACGAAAGACCGTGGCGGTTATGTAAAGAATGTAACGGTGGAGAATTGCCAGTTATTAAAGATCACGATCTTTTCTGCGGTGAACTATAACAACGATGGTGAAGCGGCTCCTGTATTACCAACGTTTGAAAATTTTGTGTTCAAGAATATCGATCTCTCACAAGCCAATGTAAAAGAACCGGTGATCAATATCAACGGGTTCAGCCATCCGGCGCATAAGTTGAAGAATGTGTTGTTTATAAACATTATGCTTCCTGACAATGGGAAAGTAGTGATCAATGATGCAGAGCAGGTGAGGTTTGAACAGGTGAAAACAGTGAACGGCGGTAAACCTGTGTACGAAACGAAGAACAGTACGCAAATAATCTATTGATGTGGTATTCGTCGGCCCGGGGTCTGGCCTCAGCCGCCCCCCCGGGAGTCAGAAATTATATACATCATAATCCTACAAATGGTAAGTGGATGTTGGCAAAAGATTATTGAAGTTATACACATTCAAGTGCGTTGTTTTATGAAGAAGCTGTTTGTGTTTACGATAAGTTAATGCGTATTGAAGATGTGCTGTAGTGCATAAATCCCGGGGTCGGCTATCGCCAGACCCCCGGGCGGACGGAATCATCTATTCATGTGTCGCAAAAAAATTACACTTCGTTACATTCATTTTACAACTGTAAGCAGGTTACATTATTCGATATCACTATTGTTGCATAAATACAATTTTGATGAAGAAAATGAGTGTGCTTCCTTTCGTACTACTGATTGCATCGACTGTTTCTTTTGCGCAACAGAGTATCCCTTCAAAACTGAAAGTGTTTATTGATTGCAGTAACACCTGGTGCGATATGCAATACATAAGGTCGGCCATAAATATTGTAGATTTTTTGCTTGACAACGCTGCAGCCGATGTGCATGTTCTTATTACCAGCCAAAGCACAGGAAGCGGTGGAGACCAATACCAACTTATTTTCTTTGGTCAGCAATCTTTCAAAAACCAAACTGATACTCTGCGTTTCAGTACAGATCCGAATGCCACCGAATTTGAAGAAAGAGAGCTGCTGTTGAAATACCTTAAAACAGGGCTTATTCCTTTTATTGCAAAAACAGCAGCTATGAAAAATATTGAAATAAGTTTAAAGACAACAGACACAACTGCGGCAGGAACTACTGATTCCACCCATACAAAAGACCCATGGAATGCCTGGGTACTACGCATTGGTGCCGATGGAAACATGAATGCAGATGCTAACTATAAAAACGCCAATTATAGCGGCAATTTTTCTGCAAACAGAATTACAGACAAACTAAAAACAGGCATTGCTGTGAACTGGGGTGAGAACAAATCCACTTTTGCGTATGAAGAAAACGGCACGATCGAAAAGTTTGTGGTCAATAATCATAATTGGTCGATCAACCAATACCTTGTTAAAAGCATCAATACACACTGGAGTTGGGCTACTGAAATAAAATACAACCAGAATACTTTTTCTAATAATAAGGGACGTGCCTTACTGAGGGCAGGAGTCGAATACAATATCTTTCCTTATAAAGAAGTAAACAATAAGTCATTTACCCTTAGCTATAGCCTTAGTGCAAGAAGGAATTATTATTACGACACGACTATTTATGATAAAACAAAAGAATCCCTGTATGGCCATCGGGCAACCGCCTCACTTTCTCTCAATCAGAAATGGGGTAGCTCTTATGCAGGCATAACCTATCATAATTATTTTAACAACTGGAAATTTTTTAATCTTGGAATTGATGTTTATACCAACGTTCGCATCACAGGTGGTTTATCATTCTACATTATGGCTTTTGGCGGCCTTACCCGTGACCAGATCTTTCTTGTAAAAGGAAATACCACACCTGAAGAAGTATTGGCAAGAAGACGACAACTTGCTTCGGGTTACAACTATTACAGCAGCATTGGTATCAACTACCGTTTTGGCTCCAAGCTTAATAATGTGGTGAACCCCCGCTTTAACAGGATCGGTTCTGCAAATGAAGATTAATTTATGCTGACAGTTTTTCGTCGACCCGGGGTCTGCCCATGCGTTACTTATCTAACCACAACAATATTTCAAAATAAGGAACGGATCGATATATGTTGGGAGACCTGCACCATTAAAGGCAATACACATTCAAGTGCTTTTTTTTATAAAGGATATTTACTGCTACGATAAGTTGATGCATATTGAAGATGCCCTATAGTACTGGAATCCAGGGGTTGGCTGAAGCCAGCCCCCCGTGCAGACATTAAGTAGAGAAGACGGGAACGACGGCAGAGTTGTGGATTGAAATTAATTTACAAAAAATGACGAGAGAAAATACTCCTTTTGGGGTATTGGAGTCCCTTTTATTGGCGGTACCTTCCTCTTTTCCAAAACTCTGCATTATGAAGCACCTGTATTTTGCTTTTTTATTTGTGTGTGCTATTTACTCTTCCAATGCACAATCAGTCATTCAGTTTACTGTAACCCAACTTCCTTTGCTACAGGCAGATGCTGGTAAAGACAGCACTCTTAATAAGGGCAGTACAATTGTACTGGGTGGCGCATTGCCTGCAACAGGTGGATCGGGCACTTATACTTATGCATGGTCGCCGGCAAAAGGACTTGATAAAACCGATATTGCACGTCCTACAGCAACTGTTAACGAGGATATTACTTATACATTAACCGTTAATGATGGCTTGGCTTGTGCAAAATCTTCTGCGGTTAATTTAAAAGTTTCCTTTGCCACTTCCATTGATGAACTCTCTGCAGTTTATGGCCTGCGCCTGTTTCCCAATCCGGCAAGCGACCGTATCTATATCAGAACCAGCCGGGCGCTTCCTGATAAATTATTATTACTGGAATTGTTTGACGTGCATGGCCGAAAGCTGTATGCAAAACAAGTGAGTGGAATGGCAGCCCTTTATCAAACGATTGAGCTTGGTACATTTTCAAAAGGACTTTACCTCCTGAAGTTTAGCAGCAGCAAGATCAATACTTCGTATAAAATAATTGTACAGTAATAACAAAACCACTACAGATGAGAAAGCAATTTATACATTGGATATTTTTTTGTTTGGCGTTAGTGAGTGGAGCCGCTGTGCATGCACAATCAAAAGATTTTCAACTAAGAATTGATAATTACAGAGGCACAATACAATGGCAACAATCTCCAGATCACATAAACTGGACCAATATCGTTGGTGCCACGGTATCTAATTTAACAACTTATCCTGCCGTTACAACATACTATCGTGCTGTTATTTCAGAGCCGAATTGTACAGATATTTACAGTAATATAAAAGCTGCCTACATACAGGGCGATATTGTACTAAGTGCTGAATTGATAAAAGGCATTGTGACGCTACCAACAGGGTCAGCCTATTCTTTATCAGATTTAAAGGCATATTCACTGATTGACAGCTGCAAATTGGGAGCCAATGGTAATTTTGAGTTACTAAAAGTTGATTCCTCTTCAGAAAACTTACTAATTGTGACCAATCAAAACAAAGATGTTTGTTTGCTTGGTGTCTTTTTAGAATCGCAAAACCAATACGAATTAAACACTGAAACTACAACAGCAGGACTGTTGCTTATGTACCCGTTTTTAAAACAAGTAAATACAGAAAGAAAAAAACAACTTCTAATTCAATACAAAAATGAGCCTGAATTTACCGCATTAAAACAGGAGGTTCAGGCCGTTCATGTTGCCGGAAAAAAACTTTTTGATTCAGCTTATACGCAAATAGGGAACCTTGTTGTGAAATTAATTAAGAAGAGCTATAACAATGATAGGTACCGATTAAGTTCAAACGACCTGGATGTAGAAGTAAACGGAGGGAATGTTATCATTCGCAATAACAAGGAATTCAGTTATGTTGGAAGTGTTTACCCGGTGGGGAATAATAATTTTCCTTTACTAACTAATTTTGTGGTTGCCGGTTCACTTTTACGCTCATCGAATTTTATTCAGGGAATCCGGCCATATCTTTCAAGCTCTGATCATCTCACTACTGAAGACATGAAGTCTGAACGAATTCTTAATCTCAGAAGCATTGGAGCATCACCCAATCAACAATATAAAATTATTTTACGAACCGGTCTTGCATTAGATCTTACACCTGAAGATCAAAAAGCCCGAAGAGAAAATTTACTTCAACTTTATTTGGCACTCCTTGATAATGTTTCTCCGGAAGTTGGAAGTATCAAAAAAATAAATGCTAAATGTGTAACGAGTGCTGTGGATTACCTGACAGAAACTACAAAAATAAAATTGACACAAAATCCTAATACTGACGTCGTAAAAGATATCATTATTCCATACCTGAGCGAAGCATTTTCTACAATTGGCGAATGTTTTGGTTCGTTAGTGGAATCTGTTTTCGGTATGATATTTAAGATTGTAGACCTATTTGTCAATATCGAAGAAAAAGCTTCGGCAATGACTTTTTATCCGGAGTGGGTAAGCTCTCCCAAAAAAGCTGATATCTGTTTAACAATTGATACGAAAGAAAGAGTTTACTATTGTGCTGTGGTTGAAAACCTTGGTGTTGTGAAAGATGAATATCCAAGTGGCGAAACGGTTGAATTAAAAGTGAGAACATTGTACGACCCGCAATATTATCCCTATGAACTCTTTTTGCCATTACCGTTAGCGGCTGTCAATTTCCAAATTCAAGAAGGAACGTCGTCCTTTTTACCAGGGGAAGTTGTTAAACTGGATGAATACACTGATATTGATGGCGTTTTTTCATTACAATGGAAAATGCCCTGCGAAATCGGAAAAACTTCAGTACTAATTACACCTTTAGCTAACCCCATATCAAAAACCAAAGAGTCGTCGACTAATGTATTTCATCCAACTGTTGCAATAACTGCTTTGAACACTGATGTACAAGGCTCGCCAAATCAAAAAATCGATAAAAATCTCATTTTGAAATTTAATGATGTTCGTAATGGACAAACGAGTCCAATAGCATCAGAAAATTTTAATGTTGAATGGCGTAATGTTAAAGGAACAGGAACAATAGCTCCAGCTTCCTCATTATTGAACGAATCGAGTTTTTCCTGGACGCTTGGACCGGAAGATGGCGAACAAATAGTAGAAGCAACAATAAAAAGTAAAAACTGTGATTGGCCGATAAGTGAGAACGTTATTTCTTTTTCAGCAAAACCAGAAGTGTTTGTTCTTTCCGGCTTTTCGTTTGCAAATCTTTCCGATGTTGGTACTATTTGCTCGTATTATAAGAGCTGCAGCTACGATATGAAATTTAGTTTTAAGGATAACAAATCGCCAACATCCGGCAGTATAATGTGGAAAATAGATTGGGATAATGACGGCAATGGCACATTTGACGGCACGACAGGCTTCAACAGCGGGACAATTTCAGCTGGAAACACAGATGGAAACATTGTAACCTTTCCGAAAATTGGCTTTTGTTGGGGATCGAATACTACAAAGTTGAAATTTTTTGCAAAATACATAGCTGCAGATGGAACTGAAGGAAGTATTATAGAGGGTGCGGTTCCTCAATACTAAGCGTTCATTACTTACTTCTATCACGAAGGGATGATTTACTCACTTTTTGAAATCATGAAATTTCTGTCAGCCCGGGGTCTGGCTACTTTTTTAAGAACTTACTATTGGCTGATTTTTGCTACAATATCTTTCTATTGCTTGTACTTAAACAATAAAATATTGCCGTTGCCAGCTCCTCCTTCATTTGAAATATAGAGATCAGCAGTTGCTGAAAAAGTTAATCCTTCAGGTTGTTGAAACAAGTCGCCCTTCAGTTCATACCGCTGCAGCACATCGCCCTGCCTGTTTACTTCAAGTAATTTTCTTTTTGATGCCGATAATACAAATATATTTCCGGTAACGGGATGCACAGCAATAGCAGATGGCTTGAAATCCTTTTCTTCAAATACAAGCAAAGGTTTTTCAGTCAGTACATGCCCGTCCAGTTTAAATGTATAGATCGCTTTGGGCTGTTTGGAGGTTTCAGAAATGGACTGATCTTCTTTGCAGGCAATGAGCAATGCGTTTGAAACACGATCATAACAGATTCCTTCGGTATCATTTTTACGGCTGAGGGCTGTCTTGTACTTTTTTAAAACAGGTGTTTGCAGATAACCGGTTACCTGCACAATGTTTCCGTTTGACTGTATCAAATACACATCAGCGCCCACCACAGCGAGGTCTTCGTAATCCTGCGGATTACTAAATGGAATGGTTTTGTCAATTTCCTTTGATGACAGATTATACAAATACAATTTCCCGTTTTCATCTTCCTGGCAAAGCATAACAGAATCATTCAACAAATTCATGCCTGAAATTTCTTTCAAAGCAGAAGGGAGTTCCCAGGTTGCATCAGGCGACTTGAAATTATAATCCTGCGTCCCTGACGTTGTTTGATTTTCCGTTTTTTTGCCCGTCTCTTTTTTTTCGGGTTCCTTACAACTGAAAATAAGAAAAGAATAGATCATGAAAAGGGAAACAATCATCCTCATTAATTTTATATTTAGTGGCATTATTTAAGCAGGTGTATGAAGAGCGTAGGCTACAATAAAAGAAAGGATGGTAATAATAAAACCATACATAAATACATTGTATGCAATATTGATATACTTGTATTTCCATACAAGTATAATACCCTGGTAATAAATATCCTTCGACAAACTGTCGTAGAGGGTTGCCCGGTTCTTATAAGTTGCCTGCATGGACTTTTTGTATTCATCCAGCGATAAATTGGCGAAATCCCCAAAAAATATAATATTCATTTCATGCCCCGCAATGGGGTTGTGTTTGGAACTGTCCTTTATCAGTTTGGGCCTTGTTGACAAGATTGAAAATATGATTGTTGCAGAAGCGGTTATTATCAGTAATAAAGTTGGCAGCAGGAGATACTGGCTTTCGTCAAGCTTTGTAATTAAGACTGACAGAACAATGGAGATAACGATGGCATTAATACTGATGAGCAGGCTGGCTTTTTCATGTGCCCTTGAAGCTAATTCCATGTGCCGCTGCTCGGTGATCCTGAAAAATGTTTCAACCCCCCGTTCGAGTTTTACTGCACCTTCAGCTACAATCTTTTCATGTTCAGTGGCCGGTACTTGAATAGTTTGATGATGGGGCTCCTGTACAATTTCGTGCAACAGTTCAAGGTTCTTTTTATAACCCGCCAGCGATTTGCTTTTTCCCTTCTGGTATAATTTCCTTGCAGCCGATGTAAAATAAAAATGGTTTGAAAGATTGCCTATATTTTCATTGATCCATTCTTCATCTGTAAATTCTCTTAATGAAAGTGTGGCATATTCTATTCTCAAGAGATTAAGAATTTGATGTGCGTCTTTTTCAGCCAAATGATACATACTTGCATCGCAAACAATTTGTGATGGTACTGAGACTGCCTGCATGGGCATCCTGGTAGATAAAATGCATTCTACGATCGTTTCAATTTTTTCGTCTTCAACTCCTTTTGCTTTATAATATTCTGCTGCCAGTTCTGCAGACTTAACCTGGTAGTTCTGATAATCGATACAATACCCCGTTTCCAGGAACCATGCTGCTAAATGCACCAGTTTGGATTCCTGCTTCCCCAAGTCCATTCTTGAAGCAAGTGCATCACAATGACGAACAATATTGATTGTGCGGTTATACTGATGAAAACAATATTGGTCGGTAAAATTTGAATTGTAATAATCCTGTATATACAATGCTGTTTCCCGCAGTAGTTCAGTTGTAAGTTTCATATTTGGTTGTTCTTAAAATAATCCGTGTTAATTTTTTAATGCATTATCAACAAATATCCTTTTGCGTTCATTCTTGTTTTTTATTTCTGCATAAAATTCTTCTAAGAAATTAATCATTTCCTTTTTACTCTTGGGTGTCAACAGATCAAAATTATTGATCAAGGCATAAAAAGACTCTTCTTTTTCAAGAAAGGATTTAACTGCTACTTCTATTTCCTCTATTGATCGCTCATGGCCCCTGTATAATCGTTGGGTAAGACGCTCAATTCCCAGCTGAGGAGGAGGCGCACCATAATACGGGTTTACTAAACCGGTAATATCAAAGTCATAAGCAATTGGATAAGGCATTGAAAGGGTATCACTTTTGTCAACAAGGAGTTTTACATTGTGGTAATAGGGGATTGACCAATCAGTATTACCGATCATATACTGGAATAAATAAAATAAAGTGGTTTCATCACGACGCATACCCAAAGGAGGATATACGATATTTTCTTTTTCCCGGCACTGATTTCTTTTTGCCAGGTCGTCAACATCTTCAATCAGAAAAGCATATTGATCATAGGCTTTTATTTTGCCTTTTACATCGGAATAATTAACATGTAGCAATCGAACCCTGAAACTCAGGTCGGTTAACATATTGTACATCTTATAAACAAGGTACTCCTGCAACAGGTCTTGTTCATTGTTGTCAGTAGTATTACACCCACCTACCAATTTCAACGTTCCAAGTTTTGAAAACGCAGGAGACGCCGGGTTCTTAAAATCTATCATCAAAGAAGCTATCCTGCATCGATCTTTTCTGAAATTGCCCCTGGGTTTTACCTGAACCGGGCCACTTGCAACAGTACCATCCTGAAATTTAAGGGACATCGTAGCACCAATATAATTCAAGTCTTTTTTTTCTGCTAACAGTCCTTTAATATCTGTTGATAATTTTACTTCTATGATTTTGTCATCTTTGAAGAATTCTTTATCATTTATGGGTTTTGGCTGGGCACTGGCAAACTTAGCCAACAATAAAAACACGATAGCAATAGACCACTTATTACTCTCCATAATCTGTTTGTTTTGGTTAAAGTGGTTCTTCAGAGAAAGAAGGAAAATACAATATAGATAATTTCAATTGAAAATAACTGCTGTATTACCTGATTAGTTCCGTAATAACCTGGCCGATATTACCACTGGGTGCCTGTATCTTTAATAAAGCTGCAAGTGTAGCAGCTATATCAGTCATATAGGTTTCCCTGTAAATTGAACCGGGCTGAATTTTCCAGCCATACCATATCAATGGAATATGTGAATCATATGGATTCCAAAGTCCGTGTGTAGTGCCGCCATTTTCAAATCCTTCAAGCCATTGCGGTTTTAATACGATCTGTATTTGTCCGCAACGCTGCTGATAATAACCATTGGCAATCCTGCTTTTTAATGTATCATGTATGGTAGAGTTTTTGAGCTGATCAAAGGCAAAAACATTTGCGACTGCTTCCTGTTGCAGAAGATATTGAATAATCCATTCTGTAATTTCATTGGTTTTTAATTTCGGTTTACGTGCAATTACAGGAAGGTTCAGTACCACCTGGAAATTGATGATATCTTTAACAAGAGCATCAACTGCAAATTTTTGTTTTAATACTAAATTCATGCTATCAACCATGTTTGTAATAAGAACATTGCCGGCGGGTATCTTAAGATCGTTCATGAATTTTGGGTTATGAGCAGCACCATGGTCTGATGTTAAAAAAACCAGGTAGTCATCTTTACCCACTTTTGAATCGAGGTAGTCGAGCAACTCCGCTAATTCTTTATCAAGTCGTAAATAGGTATCCTCATTTTCAATTGAATTAGGCCCAAATGCATGTCCTATATAATCTGTAGAAGAATAACTGATCGCCAATAGATCTGTAATGGAATCGGCCCCCAGCTGTTCATTTTCAATTGCCGATTTTGCGAATTGAGTAGTTAGTGTATTTCCAAAAGGAGTACTTAAAACAATGCTGTAGTTTTTTCCTATAACAGATGATAACGTATAAGGAAATCCTTTACCTAATACTTTAACTTCATAATCGTTCTCATCCGATGTACTTTGTGTGTAACTGTTGATGGGAAAAATAGTACTCCAACCCAGTTTGTAATATTCATCAACCAGTTTCTTTTCATTGAATGTGTTCACCCAGCCGGGCAATGCTTTCATATAGTATGATGATGTAATCCAATCGCCTGTTTTACTATCGTACCAATAAGCAGCATTGGCACTGTGGCCTGCCGGTAAAATTCCTCCCCGGTCTTTTAAAGCAATACCTACAACCTTGCTTCGTTGGTTTGTTGCCAACTTCAGTTCATCGCAAATTGTAGTTGTAAACATATTGACCGGGCTCATATTTCCTGCTGCTGCATTGGTACTGCCAACCACTGAAACAGCAGGATCATCAGTACAATAAACATATTGTTGTTTTTTGTTGTCGAACCAGTTATTTCCGGTAATACCATGGATAGACGGAACGGATCCGGTATAAATTGAGGCATGACCACAGGCTGTATAGGTGGGAGTAAAAGGTATCATTGTACTGTTACAGTTAAATCCTTTACTCATTAAGCGTTTAAAACCACCGTTAGGGGCATAACGGTCATTGTAACGCTGCAGGTAATCCCAACGCATCTGATCAACAACAATTCCTACTACTAACTTAGGTCTTTGCACTTGTGCATGTATGTTGAATACTGAACTCAAAAGAAATAAGCTGAATAAATATTTTTTCATACCGTGCAATTATGATTTCTAAGTTAAGTTGAATTTCGGGATTACTGATTTTTAAAAGTGAAAGAATAACTCTCTGCTTTTCCTTTGAAAAATTAATCTCATTTCATCTTACATCAAAGGAAAGGCAGGTCTCTGATCTGTGTCCAGTCGTAACTAATCGAACCAACACCTGTTATTCCAAAATAAGTAACGGATCGGTACAGGTTGGCAAACCGGCCGAAACCAAAAAATCATTGTTTCCGGGGATAGCCGGTTACTGTTGCTGATTTTATGTTTACATAAATATTTAATCACCACAGTTAATCTACTCAAACAATGAAACAAACGCTTTTTATTTTACTGCTGTGTTGTACAGCATCCATCTGCAAAGCGCAGCGAACACCGGTTCAGGGCACGAGAACGCAAACCCTCAGCAAGAGCAATATCTTAAATAATAAATTAACCAACCTGGCACCGCCTGCCCGACGGGAGGAATACAAAGGCCTTTTTAACCCAGGCCCCGTGACAAGAAATGTTGGTGGAGTAAACGTTACTTCAACTGCTGTAGTAAATAATGTGAATTCGGACAATATGTCGATTCGCCCTGTACCAAATTCCGTTCAAAAAACTACCGAAAATGGTTTTGAATGTACTACCAGCCGGGAATATGTAACTGCAGACAGTAAAAGTTTTCTAAGTGTTACAGCAAATGGCGATGGTATTTATCCGGGTGCGATTTATACCTATGCAGATTATATGAACGGCAATTTCCTGCGGGAAGTTGGTGTTGGCAAAAGAAACCCGATACAGATTTTCACTAATAATCTTGCAAACAGCACCGGCGATGTATCGGTAACTGTTCCGAATCCCACCTCGGTAAATATTACCAATGCTATTGCCGGCCTGGTACGTAATAATTCCGTTACTAATGTTGCCGCATCGCAAATAGGACAATACATTTATTCGCAAAACCAGGCAGGTTTGTTGTTAAGTATTTCCGGTGGCGGTGCCTACAGCGGGTTTGCTGCTTCTGCAGGATTTACTTTAAACAAACAATCGAATCATATTTATTTAACCTGCGATTTTAAAATTCCTTTGTACACACTGTACACTAATTTTCCGCAAACCGGCTTTTTGAATGACGCCAACCTGGAACATACACCAAATCTTGTACTCGTTAACAGTGTAACATATGGTACAAGGGTTTTAGTAAACATTGATATTGATGAAAGTACTTTAAGTACAGAGCTTGCTTCGAAATTTAAATACGGCGATCCGAATTCTGCAGGCTTTAATGTTGATTTAAAATTTCTGATGGACAATAAGAGCGTTAAATGTGTTGTCAATTCGTATGTGGTTGGAGCCCGGCCGCAAAATCTAGGCAATCCAACAACGGTTGATCAGGTATTTAGTTTTGTAGATGGTTGTATCAGAAACACCAACTACCAAACAGCAAAACCAATTACCTATACACTTTCAACTATGGGAGGAGAGTTGGTAGGTATCAAGAGCTCTACCGATGAATACCTTGTGAAAAACTGTGTGCCTAAAAAATCGCAGCTGTATATTTCAGATGTTTCTGTAAATGTGTTTACGAAAGGGAATTACAAAGAATCGGGTTCTAACGCATCGTTTACATTATATGCCAACAATGGTAATGTTGTGGTAGCTTCTTCTCCCAATAATAATGGTCAAATGGGGCCAAGTATTGACAATACAGTTGGACTTAGTCCAACCGGAAGATTTCTTGTGTCTGATTTGCAGCTCGGGAGAAACTTTTTGGAAATTGTTCTCGACCGGCCTAACTGTGTATTTACCTGCGATGATTGGGAAATAGATAACGTGATGATAACGATCAATACGAAAGATGAAAATAATGTAGTGGTCAGGGGAAGGCCCATTCAAATCTGTTCCAGCGCATTCGTATTACAGAAAGGGAAACGGTTACGCCTGGAGTTTGATGGCAATTTAAAACCGCTGTCGCAAAATCTGTTTTGATTCTCCGGAGATGAACCCGTAAGCGTAAATTGCTTACGGGTTTTTCTTTTGCTGAATGTTTTTTTGTTTTTCGCTGGCGCTGATCTCTCACTTTTGTTCATGCTTTACTAATCTGATCAAAACATCGTTTTCCAACATAAGTCGAATCGATCCCATTCAGAAGATCTGCACCTGTAAAAACCGGCAATTTCATTGCAGGACACCGCAGGATAGCTTAGCAGCACAGTACGTTAAATTTACATGCTGTTTAAACGATTGCTGTATGCTGATGATGTTCAAGCCCTTGTTCTGCTGTCTGTTTTTTCTTGTGACTATTTGCAGGGCGCAAACCAATACACTGTCGGTTTCTGAAAAGCCTTCTTCCTTTTCCTTATTTACTCCTTCAACTGTTGCAAGCATCTCTGTCGATGAACACGATGCAAAAGTGGTAACTATTGCTGCAAATGCATTCATGAACGATATCAAGCTGATCTCGGGAAAAACAATGCAGCTGAACAGTGCGGTCAATGCAATGCAGATTGTGGTGGGTACCATCGGTCAATCGAAACAGGTTGATGCGTTGGTAAAAGAAAAGAAGATTGATGTAAGTGCTGTTCAGCATAAATGGGAAAGTTTCCTCATCAAAGTAATTGCTCCAAACAAATTAGTGATTGCAGGCAGCGACCCAAGAGGAACCGCTTATGGTATATTTCATTTGTCGAAGTTGATGGGTGTATCGCCTTGGGTTTGGTGGGCCGATGCAACGCCGCAAAAAAGAAAGCAACTGTTTGTATCGGGTTCATACAGTTCACAAGAGCCAACTGTAAAATACCGTGGTATTTTTTTAAATGATGAAGATTGGGGTTTGCAGCCATGGGCTGCTAAAACATTCGAACCTGAAACAAAAGATATCGGCCCAAAGACCTATGCAAAAATTTTTGAATTATTACTTCGCTTAAGAGCCAATCTTATCTGGCCGGCAATGCATCCTTCCACCAAAGCATTTTTTTATTATCCCGGCAATGCACAAATGGCAAAAGATTATGCCATTGTGATTGGCAGCTCACATGCAGAACCCATGTTGCGGAATAATGTGGATGAGTGGAAGGAGAAAACAATGGGTGAATTTAATTTCATCAGCAATCATGATACCATATATCGCTATTGGGAAGAGAGAGTGATACAAAGCAAAGGCTTCAATGCATTTTATACATTAGGCATTCGTGGAGTTCACGATAGTAAAATGCTTGGTGCCAATACACTGCAGGAACAAAAAGAGGTGATGGCGAAAGCTGTGAAAGAACAACGTGCAATGCTGGCAAAGCATATTAATCCGGATATTACAAAAGTACCACAGGCATTTATTCCGTATAAAGAAGTACAGGATATTTATGATGCCGGTTTTGAAGTGCCAAAGGATGTAACATTGGTTTGGTGCGATGACAACTATGGCTACATCAAACATTTTCCCAATGAAAAAGAACGAACGCAAAATGGCGGCAACGGTGTGTACTATCATATTTCCTATTGGGGAAGGCCGCATGATTATTTGTGGCTGGCAAGTAATCACCCGGCACAGATCTATACACAAATGCGGATGGCCTATGAAAAAGGAGCAAAAGAAATGTGGATCGTGAATGTGGGTGATATAAAACCCGGAGAGTATTTAACCGAATTGTTTTTAGATATGGCATGGAGTATTGATTCCATTGCCAACAATCAAAAAGGATTAGAGCAGCATTTGCAGAACTTTCTTGCAAGAGAGTTTGGAACAGCAACAGCAAAAGAGATTGCTGCGGTAAAGAATGAATACTATCGCCTGGCGTATATCCGTAAGCCTGAATTTATGGGCGCTACAAGAACAGAAGAAAGCGATCCGAAATATAAAACAGTAACTGACTTGTCGTGGAGTGAAGAAGAGATCAGGCAACGGTTAAAAGATTATGCAGCGATTGATACGAAAGTGATCCAGTTGGCAAAACGTATCTCATTAACAAAACAGGATAGCTGGTTTCAACTGATCGAATACCCGGTAAGAGGAGCAGCAGCCATCAATCAAAAATTATTGGTTGCGCAACTGGCTCGGCTTGGCAAAGCAGCATGGAGCTTAAGTGATGCGGCTTATGATACCATTGTTGCATTAACAAATAAGTATAACAGTCTGTCGAATGGAAAGTGGAATTACATGATGGATATGAAGCCAAGAAAACTGGCGGTGTTTGATAAAGCGATACAAAAAACAAACGATAAGCCATTGCTGCAAACGGTGAAGCCATTGTTTGTATTCAACGGAACAGAGTATAAAACATTTACCGGTACAAAACCATTGGCGCATGGATTGGGTTACCAACGTGGAGCTGTAAGTATTGCAAAAGGAAGCGCAGTTTCTTTTGCGTTTACAACCAACAGCGATTCGGTGAAAGTAGTATTGACATTAGCGCCCAATCATCCTGTTGAAGGAACAAAGATCCGTTACAGCATACAGATTGATAACGGTCCTGTACAAACAATTGATTTTGCAACACAAGGAAGGAATGAAGAGTGGAAACAGAATGTGTTAACGAACCAGGCCATTCGCACAACACGCCATGCAGTTGGTAAAGCCGGCAATCATATCATAAAAATTACAGCAGTTGATGAAGGGGTGATTGTTGACCAGGTGAAGATTTATGAATGATGAGTGATGAATGATGAATGATCTGTAATGAGTAATCAGATGAATGATGCGTGCTTTGTCCCGTGGGGACATCTGATCGGTAGAATAATAAAAAGGCAGGTGTTCGTTCCATAGGAACGAGTGGTGAGAGAATGCTGAAAGATTTGTTGCCGTACAAGAGGTTGGCGCAACGAAGTTTGATAGAAATGCAAAAGTCGATAACAAAAAAATATATGATGAAGAAGATTTTCAAAGTTGGGCTAGTCGTAACTCTTAACCTATTACTCACAACATCTTTATCAGCCCAGCAAAAGCAAATACAATATTTAAGCGGTACAGACGCAAAGAATACCGTGCAATGGGATTTCTTTTGCACGGCAGGTCGCAACAGCGGCGAATGGAAAAAGATACAGGTGCCCAGTTGTTGGGAGCAACAGGGGTTTGGAAATTACAATTACGGTCGTGATTACAAAACCAACGGAAAGAATTTTCGTTTCTATGATGAGAAGGGGATGTATAAATATCAATTCAAAGTGCCTGCTGCATGGAAAGGAAAGAACATCCATATTGTGTTTGATGGCAGCATGACGGATACAGAAGTAAAGATCAACGGCAAGAGTGCAGGGGACATTCATCGTGGTGCATTCTATCGTTTCAAATATGATGTAACATCGCTGTTGAATTTTGATAAAGCCAATACGCTGGAAGTAACCGTGAGCAAGATGAGCAGTGATACCAGTGTGAACAATGCAGAACGGTTAGCTGATTACTGGGTATTCGGTGGTATTTTTCGTCCCGTTTCTTTAGAAGTAACACCAAAACAATACATCGACTATGTTGGTATTGATGCAAAACATGACGGTAAGTTTGCCATGCAGGTTTGGACAAAAGGTCTTGCACAAAATGCAACTGTTGTTACAACCATTACTGATGTTAATAAGAAAGTTGTTGCCACAACAAAAACGGCAGTTCTAAAGTCGGCTGAAAACGTCATTGTATCTGCACAGGTAAACAATATCAAAGCCTGGACTTCCGAAACACCAAACCTGTACACGGCAACGGTGGTATTGCAGGATGCGGCTGGTAAGAAATTATATGAACTGAGTGAGAAGTTTGGTTTCAGAACCATTGAAGTAAAACAAGGACTGGGCATTTATATCAACGGAACACAGGTAAAGTTTAAAGGCGTCAATCGTCACTGCTTCTGGCCGGAGACTGCACGTTCATTGTCGAAAGAAAATGAATTAAAAGATGCCTTGCTCTTGAAAGAGATGAACATGAATGCCGTGCGTTGCAGTCATTATCCGCCTGATAAATACTTTCTGCAGTTATGCGATTCATTGGGCATTTATGTATTGAATGAATTGGCTGGCTGGCAAAAGGCCTACAGCACCAAGGCAGGTGAACCATTGGTAAAGGAATTGGTGTTGCGTGATCTCAATCATCCTTCCATTGTTTTGTGGAGCAATGGTAACGAAGGTGGACATAATAAAGAACTGGATGATGATTATGCCAAATATGATTTTTCGAAGCGGACGGTTATTCATGCACATCATCGTCCGGGTAATGCGATTAACGGCATTGATTGTAATCATTATGAAGATTATTACAGCACACAAAAAATATTGAATGATTCATTGATCTATATGCCCACCGAAATGTTGCATGCACAGGATGATGGCGGCGGTGGTGCGGCGATGGAAGACTTCTGGAACCTGCATTGGAAATCGCAGAAGAGTGGCGGTGTATTTATTTGGGTGATGGCCGATGAAGCAGTGATGCGTACTGATCTCAACAATGTTTTAGATGCAAATGGCTTGAATGCCAATGATGGTATTCTTGGCCCGCATCGGGAGAAAGAAGGAAGCTTCTATGCATTACGTGAAATATTTTCACCGGTTCAGTTGAACTTGCCTGATGCATTACCAGCTTCGTTTAATGCTGAAATAGAAGTGGAGAACCGTTTTCATTTTCTCAATACCAATCAATGTACATTCTATTGGGCCTTGGTTGATTTCAGTAAACCATTCGACCGCTTTGATGGATACGTGGTGAAACAAAAAGGAACTGCAACAGCACCGAACATTGCTGCCACACAAAAAGGAACCTTGAAACTTCCACTGCCTGCTGATTATAAAAACTATGATGCACTCGTGATCGTTGCAAAAGATAATAATGGCAATGAACTGTACAAATGGACATCGAAGATCAAAAGCAATGCATTACAGTTGAATGGATTTGTAACAGTAAAAAATGATGCCACTACCATCAAAGAAACCGATACCGTTTATGCGATCACTGGTGGCGATGTAACCGTTGTACTGGATAAGAAAACAGGAAACCTTGTTACAACAAAAAATACAGCCAACGATTATGTACTGTCGTTCAATAACGGGCCGGTGTTGGTGAAAGGTTCAGCAACCGTTGTTTCATCCAGAACATATAAAGAAGATGCAAACACCGTTGTTGAATTTTTGTACAGTGGTGATATGAAATATGTTCGCTGGAAGATCAATGCAAGCGGCTGGACAACCATGGAGTATGAATACAGTACAGAAGGTGATCAGCCATTTACCGGCATCAGTTTTAACTATCCTGAGAATTATGTATTGTCAGCACGTTGGTTGGGGAAGGGCCCGGTTCGCCAATGGAAAAACCGGATTGCAGGAACACCTGTAAATGTGTGGCAGAATTTATACAACAACACACATACAGGGTATTCACCTGTGGTATATCCCGAGTTTAAAGGTTATTATGGCGAAGTGAACTGGATGGAGCTGAGTACGGTGGAAGGGAAATTTTATATTGCATCACCCGACACCGGTTTGTTTGTACGCCTCTTTGATTTTTATGCATTGAGCAGTGCCAACAAACCGCATCCTGAAGTGCCTGTTGGAAATATTTCGTTTCTTGATTGTATTCCGCCCATTGGAACAAAGCTGGCGGTTGGTTTAACCACCAACACACGAGTGTATGGCCCGATGAGTGAATTGAATCATGTGAGTGGAAACAAGAAACGTGTATTGCAATTCTATTTTGGTATGCCGAAGACAACGGATTCGAAAGAGAATTACAGCAGACCGGCAGTGGATAATGTGTTCTGATTTTTTGCCACGAAGACACGAAGGCGCAAAGAAAGGCATGAAGCTGACTTGAGTCTTCGAACTTAATTATGATAATAAATACAATGAAATTCAACTTTTCTTCTTTTCTTCTTTGCGCTTCTTTCTGCCTTAGTGCCTTCGTGGCAAATTCACAAATCAACCGTGAAGCTGTTGTGAAACGCCACAATGTCAAAGTGAACAAAGTCGATTCGCTTTCTTCATTGACTGTTGGCAATGGAAATTTTGCATTTACTGTTGATGCAACAGGTATGCAGAGTTTTCCGGAGGCCTATATCAAAGGTGTGCCGCTTGGTACACAATCAGTGTGGGGCTGGCATAGTTTTCCGAATACAGAAAATCTGAAGGTTGAGGAAGCACAGAAAGTGTATGAGTTGGAAGGAAGAAAAATTTCTTATACCGTTCAGCCGAAAGAGCCGGGCAGAGTGAAGATGGCGGTGGAATATTTCCGAGTGAACCCGCATCGTTTGCAGTTAGGCAATATTGGGTTGGAAATAAAAAAGAAAGATGGAACACTTGCAACAGTGAACGATATCCAAACAGTGAGCCAGGAGTTAAATGTCTGGACAGGTGTGATCACCAGCAATTTTGCTGTAGAAGGAGTGCCTGTAAAAGTAACCACCGCTGCACATCAGCAACACGATGCCGTTTCGTTCCGTATTGAATCGCCATTACTATTTAAAAACAGGATCACTGTACGTTTACGTTTTCCTTATCCCAATGCACAGTTTAAAGATGGAGGAGACAATTTTAAGAGCGATGAAAAACATAGCTCTTCACTCACAAGCACTACCGGCAGTGCTCTGATAAAGCGAACGCTTGATACAACCAATTATTACGTTGATGTGAACTGGACTTCTTCTGCAACAATCAAAAAGGTAGGCACACATTATTTTCAACTGCTGCCTGTTACAGGAAAAGGTTCATTTGAATGCAGTTTCAGTTTCTCGGAAAAGAAACCCTTAACCACGATCACCAACTTCTTTAAAACAAAACAAAGCAGTGAGCTAAGCTGGAAGAAATTCTGGCTTAATGGTGGTGCGGTTGATTTCTCAGCCACAAAAGATCCCCGTGCATTTGAATTAGAACGCAGAGTAGTGTTATCACAATACCTCACCAAAGTACAATGCTCGGCTGCTTATCCTCCACAGGAAACAGGCTTAACGTATAACAGCTGGTATGGTAAACCACATCTGGAAATGCATTGGTGGCATGCGGTGCATTATGCACAATGGGGCCGGCCGGAGCTGATGGAGAAAAGTCTGGACTGGTATTTTACTGTTGCAGAAAAAGCAAAGCTCATTGCCAAGCGACAAGGCTTTGAAGGGTTGCGTTGGCAAAAGATGACGGATAATAATGGTGATGAAGCGCCATCGTCTGTCGGTGCATTCCTCATCTGGCAGCAACCTCATTTTATTTATATGGCGGAGTTGATGTATCGTCATAATCCAACAAGTAAAACACTCAATAAATACAAAGAGTTGTTATTTGCGACTGCCGATTTCATGGCATCGTTTCCTTCTTACAATGCAGCAACAAAAAAATATAATCTGGGTAAAGGATTAATTCCTGCACAGGAATGTTTTGATGCAGTATCTACTTTTAATCCAACCTATGAATTGTCATACTGGAGCTGGGCATTGGAAGTTGCACAGCAATGGAGAGTGCGTTCCGGTTTGCCCAGAGAAAAGAAGTGGGACGAGATCATTAACAATCTGGCACCATTGCCACAATTGAACGGTGTTTATCTCGCAGCAGGCAACACACCTGATTGTTATGAAAAAGGATCGAAGTATTTAACCGATCATCCTGCGGTGTTAGGAGCTTACAGTACAATACCTGCTGCCAATGGTTTGGATACGGTGGTGATGAAGAAAACCTATTTCACAGTTTTGGAAAAATGGGATTGGAATGAAACATGGGGTTGGGATTATCCGCTCATGGCGATGACGGCTGCACGTTTGCACATGGGTGAAGAAGCGGTGAATGCATTGCTGATGCCAGTGCGTACGAATACGTATTTAATCAACGGACATAATTTCCAGGATGATCGTTTAACGATTTATCTTCCCGGTAATGGTGGTGTGTTGAACGCTGTTGCCTTGATGTGTACGGGTGCCGATGCAGACAAAGGAATCAATATTGGTTTTCCAAAAACATGGAATGTAAAATGGGAAGGACTAAAGAAAATGTTTTAATGAAGAGATTTATTTCAGTTGTTACTAGTTTGTTTTTTTTGTTGACTGCAATTAATGCGCAGGAAACAAAAAAGCTATGGCATGGCATTGAACGGGAGTTGCGTTATCGTCCGGAAGGAAATGATATTGTCATTGAAAACGGAACAAGTCGTTTCAACCGTGCATTATATGGCGGCAACACAGCATTTCGTGCAGAAGCAGGTGATTTGCCTGAGTTTGCATTGTATATGCCTGGCATGGGCGGTAATCTAAAATTCGGCATTGTAATAAATGGAAAAAGTAAATGGCTGATCGAGTGTAAAAAGATCAAAGCCATTTATCGTGCAGGTTCCATGCTGTACGAAATAAAAGATGAGTTGTTAGGTGAGGGCATCATTCGTCTACATCTAATTGCCTTGTATTCAAGTGAAGGAATGATCGTTCAACTGCAAACAGAAAATATTTCAACTGCTGTGCAATTAGTTGCCGTGTATGGCGGTGCTACCGGAAAAAAGTTTTCACGTGACGGTGATATTGGAGCCGATCCTGAATCTTCTTTTTATTTAAAACCTGAGTATTGCAAGGATAATATTTTCAAGATCCAAAAAAACAGTTTTCAATTGCTGTATGGTTTTGCAAAACCATTGAGTGAAGAGGAACGATACGAGGTACAGCATCTTCCTGCAAATGCAAACAATACATCTTCCGCAGCTGACAAAGGAAAAGAACTTATTGGTATTTTTCCAACATTATCAATACTGAAAATTAAGGATGCCACTCAACAGCAATCGCCTGCTAAATTATTACTGGCTGATAGTAATGTAACAGCGCCAATAGTAACCGCAACTCTTCAATTGAAGAATAAGGAAGTTTATTACTTCACAGTACAAAAACCTGCAAAGAATAGTATTATTTATTATGATGTACTACCACGATTGTTTCAGCAGGCAGAAGCAGCAAGAAAAAAACTGGCTGATCGTATCAAAGTCTCAACACCTGATCCGTTCATCAATACATTGGGTTCTGTGTTAGGCATTGCTGCTGATGCGGTGTGGGAAGATCCATCGTTTATGCATGGTGCCATTGCATGGCGTATGCGTTTGAATGGCTGGCGTGGTGCTTATATTGCAGATGTGTTTGGTTGGCACGATCGTGCAAAAAAACATTTTAACGGTTATGCATTGTCGCAGGTAACAATGCCATTGACCGGGCCTGTTGTTGCAGATACAGCATTACATTTGGGTCGTCAGCAGGAAAAGCTTGGCACATCTGTTTTCAGCAGCGGTTATATCTCCCGCAATCCGGGTGGTGATCTGCGTGCACATCACTACGATATGAACCTGGTGTTCATCGATCAGTTGCTCAATCATTTTAACTGGACAGGTGATACTGCTTATGTTCGACAAATGTGGCCATTGCTTGTTCGTCATCTTGATTGGGAGAAACGAAACTTTGATGCAGATGGCGATGGCTTGTATGATTCGTATGCTGCTATCTGGGCAAGTGATGCATTGCAATACAGTGGAGGCGGCGTTACGCATTCATCGGCGTATAACTATCGTTCAAACAAAATGGCAGCACAGCTGGCAAAGATTGTTGGTGTTGATGGAACGAAGTATGAAATTGAAGCAAATAAAATTCTTGATGCTATCAATGAAGAGTTATGGATGCAGAACAAAGGTTGGTATGCAGAATACAAAGATCTGTTGGGGAATAAACTGTTGCATGAATCGGCTGCATTGTGGACCATCTATCATGCATTGGATGAGGGAATAGCTGATCCGTTTCAATCGTATCAATCATTGCACTATGTAAACTATTACATTCCACATATTCCCATTGTTGCAAAAGGATTGAAAGATTCATCGCTTTATACATTGTCAACCACCAACTGGCAACCTTATACCTGGAGTTTGAATAATGTAGCGTTGGCAGAACTGCTGCACACTGCATTGGCTTACTGGCAGGGTGGCGATAAAGAAGAAGCGTATCGGTTATGGAAGAGTTCGTTGATGGAGAGTATGTATCTCGGTGCAAGTCCGGGGAGTATTCAGCAATTGAGTTTTTATGATGCGATAAGAGGCGAGTTGTACAGAGATTTTGCTGATCCGATAGCTATGGCTGGCAGAACATTGGTGGAAGGTTTGTTTGGTGTGTTGCCCGATGCGTTGAATGATCGGTTGGTAATTAAACCAGGTTTGCCGAAACAATGGAACAATGCAGCGCTTACAACACCCAACATTCAGTTTGTGTTCAAACGCACACGCTTAACTGAAGAATATATACTGCAGCCAACCTTCAGCAAACAACTGAAACTGCAGTTGATCATTCCGGCGTATAGGGAATCTGTTGAATCCATTACGGTAAATGATAAGCTTGTACAATGGAAAGTAGTTGACAGTATTATTGGTACACCATCTTTACAGATCGATGCAGTACCTGCAAAATCTTATGCAATCATCATTAAATGGAAAGGAGAAGGGTTTGAAAAGCCCGTTCATAAACAAGCATACAACAGTAAAGAACTGGTACAAGTGAAATTGAATAAGGCGATCATCACTAACACGTATCAACCGGTGGAAGTGTTACGGAATTTAGTGCGTAGAACAAACATGATATCCGGCAACTTAAGTAATGCAGGTTTAAACAGTTTGTACCTGCAGTTGAAGCAAGGTGATTTCAGTTGGTTTGAGCCGTTGAGTTTTTCATTGATCGAAGATGAGCCGTTCGTTAAAACAGTTACGATCACGCCTGAAACAAAGTTTGAAACCGTTGATATTACTCCGCATTTCAATGATGTAGTGACGAATATTTTTAAGAATGACTACTTATCGCCCCGTCCGGCTGTACCAACGTTGCAATTACCCACACAAGGCATAGGCAATTGGGCCTATCCGTTAGTTACGGCGAACATCAACGATAGTGGGTTACGGGCAAAAGCAGGTTTGAAGAACGAAGTACTGATCAATCAGATTCCATTTAAAACTACATCAACAGAAAAAAAGAATATCGTGTTTACATCAATGTGGGATAATTATCCCGATTCGGTTGTATTACCGTTGAGCGGAACTGCATCGCATGCGTATTTCTTAATGGCAGGCAGTACCAATCCCATGCAAAGCCGGATGGTGAATGGAGCGATCACGGTTCATTATACCGACGGAAGTTCATCCGTATTGGAATTAAAGAATCCCGAGAACTGGTGGCCCATTGAACAGGATTATTTTATTGATGAATATGCATTTGCAACCGGTGCACCGAAACCCATTCGTGTATCGTTAAAAACAGGAGATGTAATACCGGAAAAATACAAATACACAAGCATCAAAGGATTTGCTAACTATGCTATCGATGGGGGAGCAGCTACCATGCTTGATCTTCCGCTGAATCCCGGAAAGCAATTAAAGAGTCTGGTTTTAAAAACAATCGCCAATGACGTGGTAATTGGTTTGATGGGTATTACCTTGCTGCAATAAAATGAATATGAAGCTGCGAAAATTAATTGCCTTCTTTCTTACGTTCCAATTTTTTGTGTTGACAGCGACAGCACAATCCGTGAAGTGGGTGAATACAGTTTCCGTTGACAGTGGATGGGCAAATAACTCAGTCAACACAGTCGTGTTTCGTAAAAATTCGTTGTGTACTTACAAAAACACGCAATACATTTCTTTCTACAATCAGGAAGGATTTGTTGTAATTGGGAAACGAAAGCTGGGTAGTAAAAACTGGAAACTGCAAAAAACCACATTCAAGGGTAAGGTAGCCGATGCACATAATTCCATCAGCATCATGGTTGACGGTGATGGCTACCTGCATCTTGCCTGGGATCATCACAATAACAAATTGCATTATGCAAAAAGCATTGCACCCGGTTCATTGCAACTGACGGATGAAATGCCAATGACGGGATTGTTTGAGAAAAATGTTACCTATCCTGAGTTTTATTCCTTGCCCAATGGAAATCTTTTATTTTTCTATCGTGATGGTCAATCAGGTCAGGGAAATCTTGTCATCAACCGTTATGATCGTACAACAAAACAATGGCAACAGCTACATACCAATCTTATAGACGGACAAAAGCAACGCAATGCGTATTGGCAGGCATGTGTCGATAAAAACGGCACCATTCATCTTTCATGGGTGTGGCGTGAAAGCAGCGATGTGGCGTCGAATCATGATCTCTGTTATGCAAAGTCAACAGATGGAGGAATAACATGGATGAACTCCAAAAATGAATTATATCGTTTACCCATCAATGCTGCAACTGCTGAATACATCGTAACGATCCCGCAGAAAAGTGAACTTATTAATCAAACAAGTATGGTTACTGATGATGCAGGCAATCCATTCATTGCATCTTATTGGAAAGAAAAAGGTGATTCTATTCCGCAATATCATATTGTTTACAATACCGGGAGCGATTGGAACGTGAATAATACCGGCTTTCGTACTACTGCATTCAGCTTGAGTGGTGTGGGTACCAAACGCATTCCGATCTCCAGACCGCAGATCGTTGTGTTGGATAAAAGTAAAAGAAAATCGGTTGTGCTAATTTTCAGAGATGAAGAACGGCAAAGCAAAGTATCAGTAGCAATCTGTAATGATCTGCTGCTGAACAAATGGGAGCTCACCGATCTTTCCCATACTTCGGTAGGTTCATGGGAGCCCAGCTTTGATACAAACTTGTGGAAACAGAAAAAGCAATTACATTTATTTGTTCAATATACCGATCAGCAGGATGGGGAAGGCAAATCAAACATCCGTCCTCAGCTGGTACAGGTACTTGAGCTGAAATTTAAAAACAAGTAAGCATGAAGCAATTGTTAACTGGATTGATCGTTGTTATTTTAGCAGGATGTGTGGTTGCACAAAAGAAGTCAACGCATCAACCGGATAAAAATTTATTGTCGACCATTGAACAGAATTTTACGGAAGCTGCTGCGCAGTACAAAGTGTTGCAGCAAAACCTGCCAGCTGATAAATTTCCAAAAACCTATTTTCCAAAAACCAGCAAATATGAATTCAGTAATTCAGGTTGGTGGTGCAGTGGGTTTTATCCCGGTACGTTGTTGTTCCTCTATCAACAAACAAAAGACGAAGCACTTTATAAAGAAGCTCAACGAATTCTTGAAGTGTTAAAGAAAGAGCAATTCAACACCCGTACACATGATCTGGGCTTTATGATGTATTGCAGTTTTGGGAATGCAAATCTTATTCAACCATCGGCTGCCTACAAAGATATTTTGGTAACAAGTGCTAAATCCTTGTCAACACGCTTTAGTCCTGTAACAGGCTGCATTAAATCCTGGGACGGTAAGCCTAATGAATACCTTGTGATCATCGACAATATGATGAACCTGAAGTTATTATTCTGGGCCACACAGGTTACAGATGATTCTTCATTTTACAAGATTGCTGTCACTCATGCTAACACAACCATCAAAAATCATTTTCGTGCAGACAACAGTTCGTATCATGTGATCAACTACAATTCACAAACAGGAGCCATCCAGCAAAAACGCACAGCACAGGGGTTTGCCGACGAGAGTGCATGGGCACGTGGACAGGCATGGGGCTTGTATGGTTATACTGAAACCTACAGGGAAACAAAAGACAAACAATATCTTGAACAGGCGAATAAGATCGCTGATTTTATTTTAAATCATCCGAATCTGCCAACAGATAAAATTCCTTACTGGGATTTTAATGCACCGAATATTCCCACTGCCTTACGTGATGTGTCGGCAGCAACGATCATGGCATCTGCATTACTCGAATTAAGCGGCTATGTAAGCAAAGAATTATCGGTGAAGTATTTCAAAGCAGCTGAAACAATCTTGAAGAATTTGTCAACCGAACAATACAAAGCAGCCGCAGGAACCACTGGTGGGTTTCTATTGAAACACAGCGTTGGTCATTTCCCGGCTCAAACAGAAATTGATGTGCCGTTGACTTATGCTGATTACTATTTCGTAGAAGCGATGATCCGTTACAAAGCGATGTTTAAATAATTGAATGATGAAGAAGATCAGTTTATTGGTTATTGTGTTGATGCAGTTGTTGCGTGTAAATGCTCAGAGCGATTCTGTGTACATGTTTGCTTATTTCAAAAACAATGGGCAGGATGGTTTACATCTGGCTTACAGCAATGATGGCTTTGCATGGAATGCATTAAAGCAAGACAGTTCGTTTTTAAAACCAACTGTTGCAAAAGATAAACTGATGCGTGATCCTTGTATTATTCGTGGTGCTGACGATTTGTTTCACATGGTGTGGACAGTTAGCTGGAACGATAAAGGAATTGGGTATGCCAGCTCAAAAGATCTGATCAACTGGAGTGAACAACGTTTTATTCCTGTGATGCAGCATGAAGGTTCTGCACGCAACTGCTGGGCACCAGAGATCACTTACGATGCAAAGAGTAAACAATACATGATCTATTGGGCTACCACCATTGCCAATAAATACAAAGCTGATCTGAAAGTAGAAAATGGCTACAATCACCGGATGTACTATGTGCTCACCAAAGATTTTAAAACGTTCAGCAACACAAAAATGCTGTACGATAAAGGTTTCAATGTAATTGATGCAACGATCGTTCCAAATGGAAAAAAGTTTGTGATGTTCCTGAAAGATGAAACAAGAGAGCCGGTACAAAAGAATTTAAAAATTGCTACAAGCAAAAAGATCAACAGTGGTTATAGCGAAGCATCTGCACCCATCACGGGCAATTATTGGGCAGAAGGGCCAACCACGTTGAAGATCAACGGCACATGGATCGTTTACTTTGATAAATACCGGGATCATAAATATGGTGCTGTGCAATCAACTGATTTGAAAAACTGGACGGATGTATCAGATAGGTTAACCATGCCAAAAGGAATCCGTCATGGTACCATTTTTACAATCAGCAAAGCAGAGTTTGAATTATTACCGAAATGATGAACTAATGAAATTCCTTTGTGCTCTTTGAGCATACTTTGAGTTCTTTGGGCTACTGTTTTAGTTGCACGAAGTACACGAAGGTTTACACAGAGTACACTGAGAAGAATTACAACGTAACCTCTTACACCAACTTGATCTTACTGATCATGTAACTAATCGCCAAGCCAAGCAACGCAATTACTGCAAATGAATAACGCAGTCCTGCCAGCTCAGCAATATAACCGATCAATGGTGGCCCCATCAAAAATCCAAGAAAGCCGACACCTGAAACAGTAGCAATCGCTATACCACTCGCCACATCTTTTACTTTACCTGCAGTACTATATACCAAAGGAATAATGCTACTAACACCAAAACCAACAATCAAGAATCCAATGGTTGACATGATGATGTTCGGGAATAATACTGAAGTCATCATGCCAATAAAGATCAATACACCACTTATCTGTACCATTTTTGTTCTGCCGAAACGTTCTGCGAGTTTATCACCTGTAAATCGTCCCGTTGCCATCATGATCATGAAGGAAGCATAACCAAGTGATACCAATTCGCCTTTTACCTGCACCACTTCCTTAAAATATACACCGCTCCAATCAAACATACAACCTTCAGCACTTAAACAACAGAAAGCGATCAGTCCCAGTTGCAATAACAACCCTTTTGGCTTCTGGAAACGTTTAAATGAAGAAGCTGTTTTGCTGGTTGGGGTAATAATTAAATATTTCTGAAAGAAAATGTTGAGTGTTATCACCATCGCAGCAATGATCATGAAATGAAACATCGGCATTAATTCCAAACGCATCATCAATAAACCAACCAATGCGCCGGTAAACCCTGCTGTGCTCCAAACTCCATGAAACGATGCAAGAATGGATCTGCCATACAATGCCTCTGCATTTACGGCTTGTGTGTTAACTGAAATATTACAGAGGTTACCTGTTAATCCAAAAACATAAAGACATAAAGCCAGCAACCACGGTGAGTTTGCCATGCCAATCGTGATCAACGTTAATGCATAACCTACAGCAGCCAATCGTAAAATATATTTACTGCCAAACCGTGTCACCAATTTTCCGCTAAAGGGCATCATGGTTAATTGTCCGGCAGGTAATGCCAATAAAATACTCCCCAATGCGGCTTCCGATAAATGCAATGTTGTTTTAATATCAGGGATGCGGCTTGCCCAACTGGCAAAGCAAATACCCTGACAGAAAAAGAAAACAGATACAGCAATGCGCATCTGCAGATTCGAGTAGTGATTGGTTGCTGTGGAAATAGTGGTCAATAGCTTATTTAAAAGGCGAAATTACCTGAAAAACGGTTCGTTTTACAAGCACTGCTGCAATAAACTCATGTAAACGTTTTCGCAAACGTTTGTGCAGGACACAGCAGGATAGATAGGGCATCATCTCTGCCTACTTTACAGAGCTAAAGTATTGCTATGCTTGCCGGATCTCCGATTCTATTTTCTTGTATTCGTATGTCATGTCAATTCACCAAGGTTGACCGAACAGTTCCTGCAAAAGCAACGGATGTCCGTTCAACTGCATCTCAACAACGATACTGTTCCACTCAAAAAAATTCTCAAACACAAAACATACAATGAGTTTCAAGCACAGCATTTACAGTTTACTGTTATCAGTTTTTTCTTTTACAGCCGCAGCACAATCGTTCACAGCTCCTGCCTGGACAAAGAATGTAGGAGCCAGAAGTTTTCCTACTGCTAAAACGGTTTATTATGTAAACAGCTATGGTGCAGTAAGCGATACAGTAACAGTCAATACCAAAGCCATTCAAAAAGCAATTGACGCATGTGCAGCAAAAGGCGGAGGTATTGTAGCGTTTAAAACGGGCACCTATGTTACGGGAGCCATCTTCTTAAAAAACAATGTGCATTTGCGAATTGATAAAGGCGTATTGATCCTTGGTTCACAAAAATTCGATGACTATCCTGATATGGATACACGTATTGCAGGAATAGAAATGAAATGGCCTGCTGCGTTGATCAATGCATTGAATGTAAAGAATGTGGCGATCACCGGTGAAGGCATTGTAAATGCAAGGGGAAAATTTTGCTGGGATAAATATTGGGAAATGCGGAAAGATTACGATAAAAAAGGCTTACGCTGGATCGTTGATTATGATGCCAAACGTGTGCGTACGTTGTTGGTTCAAAATTCATCCGATGTTTCCATTAAAGGATTAACGTTTAAGAATGCCGGTTTCTGGACAGTACAATTATTATACTCTTCCTATTTAACGGTTGATGGCGTTGTGATCAGGAACAATGAAGATGGAAGCGGGCCGAGCACCGATGGTATTGATGTGGATTCATCGAGCTGGGTGTTGATACAGAATTGTGATATCGATTGTAACGATGATAATTTTTGTTTAAAAGCCGGTCGTGATTGGGATGGTTTAAGAGTAAACCGTCCGACAGAATATGTGGTGATACGAAAATCAATTGCACGTAGAGGGGCTGGGCTTGTCACTTTAGGAAGTGAAACATCGGGCAGCATCCGTCATATTTATTGTACTGATCTCTACGCAAAAAATACAGACAATGGTTTGCGGATAAAATCTGCAACAACACGTGGAGGTATAGTTGAAGATGTGTACTTCGTGAATTCTGTTTTGGATTCAGTGCGTAATGCATACCAGTTCAATCTCAACTGGTATCCTGCGTACAGTTATTCTGAGTTGCCCAAAGGATATACTATGGAAACAGTACCTGCACATTGGAAATCGATGCTGCAAAAGGTTACTCCTGCTGCAAAAGGAATTCCATCTGCTCGGAAGTTTATCATTCAAAACGTAAAGATCAGTAACGCGCAAAAAGCATTTGAGATAAATGGCTTACCTAAATCCTTGTTGGAAGATTTTCAATTCATCAATTCATTTATTTCTGCAGGAACAATTGGTACAATGGAATACACGAAAGGCTGGAAGTTTATCAACACAACAATTGATATTTCAACCAAACCTGTTGAAAAGAAAAAAGAACCCACGGGGATTGAAGAACAGGAGCGTCTAAAAGGTTAATCAAATTCTACTATGAATAAATTTGTATCAGTACTGATTGCAGTTAGCTTGTATGCACTATCTGCACATGCACAATACCAGATGGAGTATCTCACCCGTGGTGTACATGCAGTACCAGCAGGTAACGGAAAAGTATTTGTCAGCTGGCGACTGTTGGGAACAGAAGATCAATCGCTTTCTTTTAACTTGTATAAAACAGCGAATGGTAAAACAACGAAGCTGAACAAAACGCCTTTGCAAACAGCGACCGGATTTACAGACGAGGCAGTAGATACAAACAGAGTAAATGTTTACACTGTCAAAGCAATCATTAATAAGAAAGAAGAAAAGAATGGCACTTCGTATATACTTCCCGCCAATGCAAAGCCGTATGTATCGATTGCATTAAAAACACCAACCGGCTATGCAGCAAATGATGCAAGTGTGGGTGATGTAGATGGTGATGGCGTGTATGAGATATTTATTCATATGACAGGCAGAGGAAGAGATAATTCACAAGCCGGTATGACTGATCCGCCGATTATTCAATGCTATAAACTCGATGGAACATTTTTATGGGAGATCAATCTCGGAAAAAATATTCGTGAAGGGGCACACTACACGCAGTTCATGGTGTATGATCTTGATGGCGATGGCAAAGCAGAGATCGCTATGAAAACTGCTGATGGTTCAATTGATGGAAAAGGAAAACTAATCGGCGACAGTACAAAAGATTATCGTAATCAACGTGGTTATATTTTAAGCGGCCCTGAATTTCTCACTGTGTTCAATGGACAAACAGGTGCAGCTATTTCTACAGTTAGTTATGATCCTCCTCGTTACCCAACCTCTCTTAACCCAACAGAAGCCGAACTAAAAACGATGTGGGGTGATGGCTATGGCAACCGGATGGATCGTTTTATTGCCGCTATTGCTTACTTAGATGGTAAACATCCATCGTTAGTAATGTGTCGTGGTTATTATACAAGAACGGTGTTGGCTGCATGGGATCTGAAAGGAAGTCAATTAGTAAAACGCTGGGTGTTTGACAGCAATGAACCGGGTAATAAAGAATATGCAGGACAAGGCAATCATAATATCAATGTATCTGATGTTGATGGCGATGGGAAAGATGAGATCATTTATGGGCAAATGACGATTGATGATAATGGACAAGGGTTATACAGCACAGGTATTGGTCATGGCGACGCATTGCATACAAGTGATATGGATCCAGAGCGTCCGGGTTTGGAAGTATTCGGTATCCAGGAACGGTTTGGTGATGCCGGTGCAAATTTCCGTGATGCAAAAACAGGGGAGGTGATCTGGAAGAAAGCATCTGTAAAAGCAGGTGAAGATGGCGAAGGTCCAGGCCGTGGGTTGGCATTGGATATTGATCCACGTTATCCCGGCTTTGAATGTTGGGTAGCAGGTGCAGGTATCACCGGTTTGTTTGATAATAAAGGAAATAAAATCGCCGATAAAACTCCACCCTGTAACATGGGTATCTATTGGGATGGAGATGTATTGAGTGAAGTATTGAATGGTGTGAACATCAGTAAATGGGATTATGTCAACAGTTCAATGGTGAAATTATTTGATGGAAGAGATTTCGGTTGTGTAAGTAACAACGGCACCAAAGCAAATCCATGCTTAAGTGCTGACCTGTTTGGTGACTGGAGGGAAGAGATTATTTGTCGCACAGCCGATAGTAAAGAATTGCGCATCTATTCAACTTCTATTCCAACAGAAATAAAACTGTACACGTTGATGCACAATCCGCAATATCGTTTAAGTATTGCCTGGCAGAATGTAGCTTACAATCAACCGCCGCATGTTAGTTATTTTATTGGCGAAGGAATGAAGACGCCGCCAAAACCGAACATCACGATCATTACAAAAAAATAAAACGCACAGAGCATGAAATGGATCAAAGCAAATGCACATGTACTAAGATTGCTGTTATTATTTTTTGTAATGACCTCTTTTATTGTTCTGAGTAACAACAAACCAACCATCTATATCATTGGCGATTCAACGGTTCGTAATACAAACCGTCCGCAATGCGGCTGGGGTGAAATGATTGCTGAGTTCTTTGATTCAACGCAGATCAACATCAGTAACCAGGCAATGGCGGGAAGAAGTACAAGAACTTTTGTCAAAGAGAAACGCTGGGATAAAGTATTGTCAACGCTTACAGAAGGTGATTATGTGTTCATACAATTTGGACATAACGAAGGCAGCAAGCCCGATACTTCAAGAGCTGGATATCGTGGTGTGTTGCGTGGCACAGGCGAGGAAACGGTTGAATTGACCTGGAAAGATGGAACTGTTGAAACGGTGCATACCTATGGTTGGTATTTGAAAAAGTTTATCAGAGAAGCAAAGAGTAAAGGTGCACGGCCAATTATCTGTTCAATGATTCCACGTAATCAATTTGCAGACGGCAAAGTAAAACGTGCAAACAATGATTTTGGAAAATGGGCAAAAGAAGTTGCAGAAAGCGAAGGTGTTTTCTTTATCGACTTAAATGCAATTACTGCAGATAAGTATGATGTGTTGGGGGCGGACGAAGTAAAGAAACTTTTTCATGGCGATCATACACATACCAATGTGGAAGGTGCAAAGATTAATGCAGCATCTGTTGTGCAGGGTATTCGTAATCTTAGTGATCAAATACCTCTTGTAAATTATCTGAAGAAATAACAGTACATATAAATTTGTAAGTATGAAATTAAGTAAGCTGTTCTTCATTGCTATTGTACTTGGTATAGTATCGTTCACTATCATGCAAACCAAGCCTGTGTTTTATATCATTGGTGATTCAACCGTTCGTAATGGAGATGGAAGCGGCAGAAATGGGCAATGGGGCTGGGGCAGTTTTATCGCCGAACATTTTGATTCATCGAAAATATCTGTGCAGAATCATGCCATTGGAGGCAGAAGCAGCCGTACATTTATTACAGAAGGCCGATGGGAAAAGATCACTGCCAATTTAAAGAAAGGTGATTATGTGATCATGCAGTTTGGTCATAACGATGCTAGTCCGTTAGATGATACGGCACGTGCAAGAGGAACAATCCGTGGCATCGGCAATGACAGTTCTGCTATTTATAATCCCATTCGCAAGATCAATGAAACAGTGTACAGTTATGGTTGGTACATGCGCAAGTATGTTCGTGAAACAAAATTAAAAGGAGCTGTTCCTATTGTTTGTTCATTGATACCACGAGATAACTGGAAGGAGGGAAAAGTAAACCGCTCAACAGATAATTATGCATTGTGGGCCGAGCAGATCGCAAAGGAAGAAGGCGCATATTTTGTAGATCTCAATAAACTGATTGCCGATAAGTATGATGGAATGGGCCAGGAGGAAGTGAAGAAACTGTTTCATGGCGATCACACACATACAAGTATGGAAGGAGCGAAGTTGAATACAGAAATAGTGGTGCAGCAATTGCTGTTGCAAAACCCGGGAGAGTTAGCACGTTATATGATCAAAAAGTAAACCTATAAAAGGAATTAATATGCCACGCATTGCATCCCGCATGAAAATCTTCAAAGGCAAGGAAGAAGAGTACAAACGTCGCCACGATGAACTCTGGCCGGAGTTGGAAGAATTACTTCGCAAAACAGGGATCACTGAATACTTTATTTTTTTGGATGAAGCAACCGGCGATCTGTTTGCAACATTGAACATCGATAATCCTTTGCATCTTGATGCATTGCCCAATCATCCGGTAATGCAGAAATGGTGGGCCTATATGAAAGACATTATGGAAAGTAATCCGGATAATTCACCGGTAAGTATTCCGCTGAAAGAAGTATTTTACATGCGTTAATTTTATTGATCTGGAAACTCATCAATTTGCACCATGTATTATTCGTCGTTTCGTTTACTGGTAATTAGCAGTATGCTCCTGATCTGTGCTGTTGAATTATCCGCACAGGTTACTATCAGCAGTCCCAATAAAAAGATCATTGCAACGGTTTCTCTTACCGATGGTAAACCAACCTACAAAATCAATGTGGGGCAACCCGAACTGTTGCGCCCGTCTAAACTGGGCATCACAGTCGGTTCAACTGATTTTTCAAACAACCTGCGTTTTGTTCGGGCATCAGCACCACAAGTTGTTACTGATCAGTATACCATGATCTATGCCAAGAAAAAACAAAGCAATTACAAAGCAACGAAGCGAACCATCCGCTATCAGCATCAGTCAGGTGCTTTTCTGGAATTGATCTTCCAGGTGTCGAATGATGGTGTTGCATTCCGCTATGCAATTCCGGGAAAGAACGATCAATATGAAACACTAACGGCCGAGCATACCTCTTTTCATTTTCCTTCTTCAGTAAAAGCATTTTTACAACCCATGCAGGTTTCAAAAACGGGATGGGAGCAAACCAATCCTGCGTATGAAGAACATTATCAACAAAACATACCTGTTGGAACAATATCACCATCTGCAGCAGGTTGGGTGTACCCGGCCTTGTTTCAACACAATACTACCTGGGCTTTGATCACTGAAGCTTCCGTAAGTAGCAATGATTGTGCAACACGATTACAGGCAGCATCGCCCAATGGTGAATATTTTATTGGCTTACCTGATCCACGTGAGATCATGACAGGTAAAAATCTATTACCGCAGGTAAAACTGCCTTACACAAGTCCCTGGCGCATCATTGCCATTGGCAGTCTTGCAACCATTATTGAATCTACATTAGGGACTGATCTTGCACAAGCAACTGCAGTAAAAAATACTTCGTTTGTAAAACCCGGCAAAGCATCGTGGAGCTGGATCAATTCAAAAGATGATTTTATTGTGTACGATGAGCAGAAGAAATATATTGACTTTGCTGCTGCTATGAACTGGCAATACTGTTTGATCGATGCTGATTGGGACAGAAAGATTGGTTATGAAAAAGTGAAAGAGCTTGCTGACTATGCAAAGCAAAAGAGTGTAGGGTTGTTATTATGGTATAACTCTGCGGGTGATTGGAATACAGTAAAGTACACTCCAAAAAATCATTTACTTACAAGTGAAAGCCGCAGCAAAGAATTTCAGCGTTTGAAAGATATGGGCATCAAAGGCGTCAAGATCGATTTTTTTGCCGGCGATGGTCAATCAGTAATGGAATACTATCAGGCTATTTTGAAAGATGCAGCCAATTATCAGTTACTCGTAAATTTTCATGGAGCCACATTGCCAAGAGGATGGAGCAGAACCTATCCGCATTTAATGACTGCAGAAGCGGTACGTGGATTTGAAATGATCACGTTTAATCAAGGAGATGCTGATAAAGAAGCAACGCATTGTGCCATGCTTCCCTTTACACGCAATGCATTTGATCCGATGGATTTTACGCCGATGAATTTGTATAAAATTCAAACCAACGTTGTACGGAAAACAACCAGTGCGTTTGAACTGGCAACCTCTGTTTTATTCTTATCCGGTATTCAGCATTTTGCAGAATCGCCTGAGGGCATGCAACATGTACCTGCTAACATTCAGCAATTTTTAAAAGAATTACCAACTACCTGGGATGATGTAAAATACATTGACGGTTTCCCCGGTAAATATGTGGTACTGGCAAGAAGGTATCAACAGAAATGGTATATCGCCGGGATCAATGGGGAACAAACAGCGAGAAATATTGTGATCGATCCTGCGATATTCAAGAAAACAAAAGCACGGATCATTACAGAAGGCGATACAAACTTATCATTTTCTGAAAAGCAGATTGATGTAACGAAAAAGCAAACGATTCGCTTACAACCGGCGGGTGGATTTGTAATTGTGCTTGAGTAGATCTATTCCTGTTCGGTATAAGTCAATAACAAATTATCTTTCAGGATTCTGATCTTTTTACCATCAGTATAAATTGCATTTTCAGCAACCAATTCATTCATAATACGAAACAATGATTCATACGTGGTGCCGGTATAAGAAGCAAGATCTTGCCGGCTGATTGACAGGTCAATAAAGCCGTTACTTTCTGTTCCGAATTTCTGCTTCAGGTAAAGCAGTGCGTTGGCAATTCGTCCTTTCACATTCATATGTGCCAGGTTACGCATTCGTTTTTCCGATTCTTTTAGTTCCGATGCAAAGAACATCATCAACTGATATAAAAAATCATGATTCACTTTTAAGGTTGCATTAAAAAAATCAAGACTTAAAAAGCAAACCTCCGTTGGTTCCAAGGCAGTGCCTGAAACAGGATAGATGGTATCACTGCCTAATCCACGATGCCCAACGATATCGCCATTGCTTGCAATCCGCAGGATCAGTTCTTTATCATTGCCCCATTGCTTGTGCACTTTTACAAGTCCGGTGTTGATGAAGTACATGCCTTTCACCTCTTCACCTTCTTTAAAAAGCAGTTCACCTTTTTTTACATGAAAACTTTTTCGATTGGCGTCAAGTGCCGGCAACCAGTCGGGAAGACATTGCTTGCAGAGTACACAGCTTTTCAGGTCGCAGTTCTTTTTGTTTTGCTTCATGGCCGGGGTTTCGTTCGTGCAGCTGCAAAGTAACGGTAATCGGCCCTGTCTGCAATTACAATGTTTTCTTTTGGGAGAGATGAGCAGTAGTTTGCTTCTTGACCGTCGATAACAGATATGATGGATGCAATCGTACCACTTCGCCTACGATAATGATGGCCGGATTGCTGATCTCTGCATGAGCTGCTCTGAAAAAAATATCGTTCACAGTTCCTGTCACCATTTTTTCTTCTTTCGTTGTACCGTTTTGTATAATGGCAACAGGTGTATGTTCTTTTCCATGGAGTTTGAATATATCCATGATGGCTTCCAGTTTACTCATCGCCATCAAAATAATAACAGTAGCGGATGACTGAGCAGCTAACTGAATATCCGGTGAAATAGTACCTTCTTTTGTGGTACCTGTTGTTACCCAAAAACTTTCATTGATACCACGGCAGGTGAGGGGAATTAGTTGACTTGCCGGTACAGCCAGTGCACTTGAAATACCCGGTACAAGTTCAACTTGCATACCGGCTTGGCGGGCGGTATCAATTTCTTCCTGTGCACGACCGAACACAAATGGATCGCCACCTTTTAAACGAACTACCAATGCATGCTGTTGGCCATATTCTACAATTAACGTATTGATCTCCTCCTGCGACAAGGCGTGGCAGCCATACCGTTTGCCCACAAAACGCTTGATACATTTGGGCGAGCAATAATCCAGCAACTCGTCGTTTGCCAACGCATCATACAACACAACATCAGCCTGTTTGAGCATACGTATTGCTTTTATTGTAATAAGTTCCGGATCGCCGGGTCCCGCCCCGATAAGTACCAATTTTCGCTGTAGCATATAAATTACGATAAATTAAATATGATTAATATCATGATTTGTTTAATGAAATTACAATTTTTAATCTTAATTTCATGACAGAAATCATTTAATACTCTGTTTTGCCATACAAATTGATCTATAAGTATTATATGAAATAAATCACTATACGATTGCTTGCCACTTTATTGTTTACGTTTAAAACAGTAACGTATGAAAGTGGTAGTAATAGGAAACGGTATGGTGGGTTACAAGTTCTGCGAAAAGCTTGTAAAAAAGAATAGTACCGGTAATATCTCCATCGTGGTTTTTGGAGAAGAAGTAAGACCTGCTTACGACAGGGTTCATTTAAGTGAGTATTTCGCCGGTAAGTCTGCCGACGATCTTTCCCTCGCCCCTAAAGAATGGTATAGTGACAATGGTATTGTGCTGCATCTTTCTGATCCCGTTGTTTCAATCGACAGGGAAAAGAAAACCGTGCACTCACACGCCGGTGTAACCGAAACTTACGATTACCTGATCCTGGCTACCGGTTCGGCCGCTTTTGTTCCGCCAATTCCGGGTGTTGAAAAAGAAGGTGTGTTCATCTATAGAACTATTGAAGACCTTGAGTTGATGACCAATTGGGCAAAGAAATCAAAAAAAGGTGCAGTGATTGGTGGTGGTTTGTTGGGATTAGAAGCCGCTAAAGCCATGCTTGATCTTGGTGTTACCGATACGCAAGTGATTGAATTTGCTCCACGCCTCATGCCTCGTCAAATTGATGATGCAGGTTCAAGATTATTACAATCGAAATTAGAAGACCTCGGTCTAACAATTCATACATCAAAAAACACAACGGCTATTAATGGTGATGAAGCTATAAGCAGCATGAGTTTTTCTGATGATAGTTCGTTTGATGTTGACATGCTCGTGATCTCTGCAGGTATTAAACCAAGAGATGAACTGGCAAGAAATGCTTCAATTGAAGTTGGTCCACGTGGAGGAATAACCGTTAACGACAACTTGCAAACATCCGACCCTTTTATTTTTGCTATTGGCGAATGTGCTCTGCATAAAGGAATGATCTACGGTCTTGTTGCTCCCGGTTATGAAATGGCCGAAGTGGTGGTCACGAATTTAACTGGTGGCGAAAAATCATTTACCGGTTTTGATATGAGCACCAAGCTCAAACTGATCGGGGTAGATGTTGCAAGCTTTGGTGATCCGTTTGTGAGCGGTGAAGGCATTAGAAGTATTGTATTTGATGACAGCGTGAAAGGTATTTACAAACGTATTAATGTAAGTGCCGATGGTAAAGAATTGTTGGGCGGAATTCTGGTAGGTGATGCAGAACAATACAATATGTTATTGCAAACCTGCAAAAACAAAGTGGTGTTACCTCCTAATACAGAAGATGTAATTCTCGGTGCAAGAGGTGGTGAAGGTGATGGTGGTGCAGGTGTTACAAGTTTGCCAGATGATGCAGTGATCTGCAGTTGCGAAGCAGTTACAAAAGGTGCTATTTGTGAATCGGTAGTATTAGGTTACGAAACAGTTGATGGTATTAAGAAATGTACCAAAGCCGGAACAGGTTGTGGTGGTTGTGTGCCAATGGTGAAAGACCTGATGGTACATACTATGAAAACACAAGGCAAGGTTGTACGCAATGTATTGTGTGAACACTTTGATTACAGTCGCCAGGAATTATTTGATCTTATCAAAATAAATGATCTGCGTACATACGATGCAGTGCTGGATAAGTTTGGGAAAGGTGATGGTTGTGAATTGTGTAAACCTCCGGTTGCATCGATCCTCGCCAGTTTGTGGAATGAAGTGATATTGAAAAAAGGAAATGATACAGCACAGGATAGCAATGATCGTTTCTTAGCGAATATTCAAAAAGGTGGAACGTACTCTGTAGTTCCCCGTATTCCCGGCGGAGAAGTTACACCTGATAAATTAATTGTGATTGGCCAGGTAGCGAAGAAGTATAATCTCTACACAAAAATTACCGGCGGTCAGCGTATCGATTTGTTTGGCGCACATTTAAGTGATCTGCCAAACATCTGGGAAGAATTAATTGAAGCTGGTTTTGAAAGCGGACATGCTTACGGTAAAAGTTTGCGCACAGTAAAAAGTTGCGTAGGCAGTACCTGGTGTCGTTTCGGTTTGCACGACAGTGTAAGTTTTGCAATACGTGTGGAAGAACGTTATCGTGGTTTGCGTTCTCCACATAAGTTAAAAGGTGGTGTGAGTGGTTGTATCCGTGAATGTGCTGAAGCACAGAGTAAAGACTTCGGTATCATCGCTACAGAAAAAGGTTGGAACCTGTATGTATGTGGCAACGGTGGTAGTAAACCACAACATGCCTTATTACTCGCATCGGATATCGATGAAGAAACATGTGTGAAGTATCTCGATCGTTTCTTAATGTTCTATGTAAAAACAGCTGATCCGTTAACACGTACTGCTACATGGTTGAACAAGATGGAAGGTGGTATTGATTATTTGCGTTCAGTTGTTGTGCATGATGCATTAGGTATGAATGCAGAATGGGAAGCAGCCATGGAAAGCCATGTAAATTCTTACGAGTGCGAATGGAAAGCTGCCATTGAAACACCTGAATTAAGAAAACGCTTTAATCACTTTGTAAACGCTCCTGAAGAAAAAGATCCAACAGTTGTGTTTGATCCGATGCGTGAACAGAAACGAGCGAAAGAATGGAAATAAGAATTTTTGGTTTTGAATAATACGATTGCCGCCATATAAAAAATTGCTTTATAACCTCCGGATAATACCTCAAACGAATTTTCGATGATTGATTGCTAAGGCCCCAATGGCCACTTTTCTGCGATTGCCTGCATATAAAAAAAGGAAGCTCTGTCCTGTTGTGTAAACACTTGTTTCGTCAACAGGTATTCAATAAGTCCTTTAAGTACTAAAAATATGATCGCAGAAAAAACAATTACCTGGTTTGCCGCCTGCAGAACTGAAGATGTTCCTGCTAACGGTGGTGTGTGTGTGAAATACAACGACACACAAATCGCACTTTTCCATTTTACACGAAGAGATGAGTGGTATGCCACCCAAAACGAATGCCCGCATCGTCAGCAAATGGCGTTGAGCCGTGGCATGATCGGTACACAAAACGAAGAACCAAAGGTGGCCTGCCCGTTTCACAAAAAAACATTTTCGTTGGTTACAGGCGAATGCCTGAGTGGTGATGAATGCGCCATTAAAACTTATGAAGTGAAAGTGGAGAACGGCACGGTATATATCGGCATCGAAGATTAATAAAACAACTATTTCAAAACCAAAACTTACAGACTACATGAAGAGAAAGTAAACGAAATACTCAGCATAGCTGAAAAAAATAGCCCGGCAGATGGCAGTCTAACCGGGCCGTATGATTCCAGGATTTATCACCTTAAAATCGACCAAAATTAACATGAAAAATTTTAAAACAACACGAATAATCTTTTTGAGCTTGATGCTACTCGCTTATTGTACAACAAAGGCACAGTTTACATTATCAGGCCAGCTCCGCACACGTACTGAAGTGCGCAACGGTTTGGGCAACCTCGTATTGAAAGGTTCAAAGCCCGCTGTGTTCACTTCACAACGTACAAGATTGAATTTTGGCTATAAATGGGACAGGTTAACTTTTGGTGTAGCAGTACAGGATGTTCGTGTTTGGGGACAGGATGCGTCATCTATTTCAAATGCAGATGGAAACCGTTTAATGCTGCATGAAGGTTGGGCAGATCTTACATTGTTCAACAGTGCAGATACAACTATCAAAGCAAAAGGTATTGACCTGATGAGCCTGAAAGTGGGCCGCCAGGAATTAATTTATGATGATGTGCGTTTGATCGGCAATTTAGATTGGTTACAGCAGGCACGCCGTCATGATATGGCTTTGCTGAAAACCGTACACAAAGGATGGCAGATCGATATCGGCTATGCTTTTAATCAAAACACAGATGCATTTGGTTATACCGGAACAGGTTATGTTCCATCCAATGTACCTGCGTATGTAAAAAACTCATTGGGTACATTAGTGCCAACACCTGCTGGTATGTTGCCAATGGCAACGGCAGGTAATGCTGCGAACAACAGCAGCAAAACAGGTGCCCCTGTTTTTATGAATCCTCCCACAACAAACGGTGGTAACCAGGATTACAAATCATTTGCAAGTTTGTACATCAGTAAGAAAATTAAGCAGACCAAATTTTCTGCACTCTTCTTCAACGATAATTTTGGAAAATATAAACTCGATTCAGCCGGTAGTGATGCAACAGGTTATGTATACGGTCGTCGCTTTGTAGCGGCAAGTGCTGCTGATCCTTTCAACTACAAAGGAATGAACCAACGCTACACGTATGGTTTAATGCTCAACCAAACAATAGGCAATGCTTCAGGTTTTGGAAAGATAGCTTTTCAAGGAGCTTTCTATGCACAAAGTGGTAAAAACCGTGATGGTGTAAAAATGAAAGATGCCTATCACTACGCTCTTTCTGCAACTTATCAAAAAGGAAAGATCAGTATTACACCGGGTTATGAATTCTTAAGCGGTAATGATGCAACAACAGCAACAGATGAAAAATTCGATCCGCTGTATGGCACACCACACCGTCACTGGGGTTTTATGGATTATTTCTATGTAGGAACAGGTTCGCCTGCAGGTGGATTGAAAAATCCTTATTTCAAAGTGAAGTACACAGGTACAGCTTTAACAGCAGGTGTTGATTTTCATCTCTTCTCTATAGATAAGAGTATGAAGAAAGCTGACGGCTCTTTCATTGGTAAAGATCTGGGTAATGAACTTGATTTCCTGTTGAACTACAACATGAACAAGTTTACAAATATTGAATTAGGTTATTCAATCATGAATGCAACCGGTAGTATGGCTATTGCAAAAGGACAGGCAACAACTGATGCAGCAGCAGCCAACTACAGAAGAACAGGAAATTGGTTTTATGCCATGATCCGTTTTTCACCTGATTTCTTTTACACAAAACCGGTAGCAATTAAACAGTGATGAATGATGATGTGATGAACAATGATTTTAAAACCTTAAAACGACAAACATGAAACTCTCAATAAAAAATTTGGTACTGTTCTCAGCAATGGCACTTTTGTTCATGGGAATTTTTGCCTTTAAAATAAATACACCTTCACGTAAGATCAAGCTGGGGTTTATTCCTCTTACCGATTGCGCACCACTGGTAGCGGCAAAAGAACTCGGACTTTTTGCGAAGTATGGAGTGGATGTGGAACTTGAAAAGCAAGCATCATGGGCTGTAGTGCGTGATAAAATATTGAATGGCGAATTGGATGGTGCACATTGTTTATTCTCAATGCCGCTTTCAGTTTACACCGGTGTTGGTGGTAAAGCAGGATCTGAAATGAAGATTGCAATGGTGCTGAACAACAACGGACAGGCCATTACACTTTCAAAAGATTTTTGCGGACAGGTTGGCTTTAAACAAATCAACAAAGTTGCTGCAACAGTTAAAAGTATCCAGGGCAGAAAGGAAGTAACCTTCGCACAAACTTTTCCAGGTGGCACACATGATATCTGGTTACGTTACTGGATGTCTGCTGCAGGCATCAACCAAAAATCTGTTGGTATCATCACTATTCCTCCTCCGCAAATGGTAGCTAACATGCGTGTTGATAATATGGAAGGTTATTGTGTAGGTGAACCATGGAATGGTGTGGCTGCTGCACAAAATGTTGGCTTCACTCATATCTCAACACAGGATCTCTGGAAGAATCATCCGGAAAAAGCATTGGTTGTGAATTCAGCTTTTGCTGCGGGTAACAGAGAAGACCTGAAGAAAGTAATGAAAGCAATTATTGAAGCCTGTAAGTGGCTTGATGTAATGGGTAACAGGGCGAAAGCAGCTTCATGGCTTTCAAAACCGAATTATGTAAATGCTCCTGTACAGGTACTTGAAGCAAGATTGAAAGGTTCTTATGATCTCGGTTGCGAATTAGGTGTACAGAAATACAAAGATGATTACATGACCTTTTATAACAACGGCATCGTAAACACACCAAAGAAATCATACGCTCATTGGTTCCTTGCACAGTATGTACGCTTTGGTTATTTAAAAGCCGAGCCTAATTACAAAGCCATTGCCGAGAAATTGGTGTTGGATGATCTGTTTGCAGAGGTAGCAAAAGAAATGGGTGTACCGGTGCAACCCGATATGCAGGTCATCAAAACAAATTTTGATGTAGCGTTTGATCCAAACAATGTGTCGGCGTATTTGAAAACAACAAAGCATTAATAAAGGTGAGTGGTGAATGGTGAGTGATTCGCTCTCACCATTCACTACTCACAAAAAATAATTACGATGAAAAATTTCTTCTCACTTAAAACGCTCCAGTCGCTGCTCTACTTCTTAGGTGGGCTTGCACTGATGGGTGGTATATGGGAATTAATTGCAGCGATCACTAAACACGAAATTCCCACGCCGGCAATGACATGGGAAGTGTTTAAGGAAGTAATGCAAAATCCCATGCAGGACGATCCTGATTATAAAGGTATCGGTACAAAACTGATCAGCTCACTCAGTCGTGTAGGTATTGGTTTTGGCTTTGGTAGTTTAATTGCTATTCCAATTGGTTTGATCATGGGTTCCAATAAAATTACCATGAACATCATTAACCCAATGGTACAGATACTTCGCCCGGTTTCTCCATTGGCATGGTTTCCGTTAGGTCTTGCCATTTTCCAGGATTCACCACAGGCAAGCATCTTCATGATCTTTATTTGTTCATTATGGCCAACGCTCATCAATACAGCATTCGGTGTTTCACATATTCCTCAGGATCATAAAAATGTTGGAAAAGCATTTGGCTTCTCCCGTTGGAAATACATTACAAAAATTGTATTGCCTTATACATTCCCACACATCTTAACCGGTTTGCGTTTGTCTATTGGTGTGGCATGGATGGTAATTGTAGCAGGAGAGATGTTATCGGGTGGTATGGGTCTTGGTTATTTTGTTTGGGAAGAAGGATTTAACGGCGGAAGCATTGCGAAGATTTTAGTAGCCATCATTATCATTGGTATTGTTGGTTTGTTACTCGACAGAATTTTCATGGCGCTTCAAAAGCGTTTCAGTTTCGCAGCATAAAACGTAAAACAAATGTTTATGAATAAGAAAAATATAACAACAGCTTTACTGGTAGCAGTGATCGTTGGAACTGTTTTGAATATCATAAACAGTTATGATGTGTTTGTAGAGGGAACATTTACAGGTAAGAATGTGATAAGGATCATGCTTACCTACATTACTCCGTTTTGTGTATCGCTTTATTCATCAGTAAAAGCAACAAAGCAAAAAGCATGAACGGGCTGATAAAAGAAAACGAAATTTTAAATTCTTAACTGAAAAGTTATGGCAACAACATTAGAACTGAGTCCACGGGTGGTAGAAATAAATTCAACAGTTGATACTGTTGAGCAATCGAGCATTGAAATAAACAATGTGTCTGTAAGCTTTAAAACACCTACTGGTGTTTATACAGCGGTGAAAGAAATTTCATTGAATGTAAAGAAAGGAGAGATCGTTGCACTCATTGGTCACTCCGGTTGTGGTAAATCAACATTAATGGGTACTATCAGCGGAATGGTGAAACCAACATCAGGTGAAGTGATCGCCAATGGAAATGTAGTATCAAAACCCGGCCCCGACAGAGGCATCGTTTTTCAAAACTATTCTTTGCTACCCTGGTTGAGTGTGTACAGTAATATTTACGAAGCAGTTGACGCTGCTTTGAAAGATAAAACGGCAGCTGAGAAAAAAGCATTGGTAGAAAAAAACCTGAAGATGGTAAATCTCTGGTCTCACAAAGACAAGTTGCCGGGTCATCTTTCAGGTGGTATGAAGCAACGTGTGGCTATTGCAAGAGCATTTGCCATCAACCCAAGTATTTTATTACTCGATGAACCATTTGGTGCATTGGATGCATTGACAAAAAGCAATATGCATGTTGAGCTCTTGAAATTGTGGAATCTTGATAACAGGGAAAAAACAATTGTGATCGTTACGCATGATGTGGAAGAAGCTATTTTCTTAAGCGATCGTGTAGTGGTAATGAACAATGGGCCTGCTGCAACCATCAAAGAAATTGTGGATGTGCCTTTGCCAAGACCAAGAAATAAAAAAGAGATCGTTCATGATGAATGTTACATGGCGATCCACGACAAGTTATTAAGTCTCCTGATCGATAAATTTTCAATCAACGATATACATTAATTCACTCTAACACGTAAACAACAAACGATGTCGCAAGCAACATTACAACAACCACTAAGCAAACTCAATATCTTTTCATTGAGTGGTGTGCAAATGAGAACCTTCCATATTACATGGCTTACATTCTTTGTTTGCTTTTTTGGATGGTTTGGTTTGGCTCCATTGATGCCAACCATTAAAGAAGACCTGCATTTAGATAAATCACAGATCGGAAATATTGTGATCGCATCTGTATCAGGTACCATCATTGCTCGTTTGTTGATTGGTCGCTTGTGCGATACATGGGGTCCACGTAAAACATATACTGTATTGTTGTTGCTTGGTGCTATACCGGTAATGGGTGTTGGCTTTGCACAATCTTACACTTCGTTTTTGTTGTTCCGTTTAGCGATCAGCGTTATCGGTGCATCGTTTGTGATCACACAGTTTCACACATCAATGATGTTCGCAGCAAACATTAAAGGAACAGCTAATGCAGTTGCAGGTGGTTGGGGTAATCTTGGTGGTGGTATCACCAACATGGTTATGCCGTTGATCTTTGCAGCGATTGTTGGTTTTGGTTATACAAAAGGCGAAGCATGGCGTTATGCAATGATCGTTCCGGGTGTAATGATGTTGGTTGTTGCATTCCTTTATTTCCGTTATACAAAAGATACGCCTGCAGGTAATTACGATGAAATTCAACGTGAAGCAAAAATAAAAACGAAAACAGATTACAGTGTATTGAAAGACTGGAGAGTCTGGTCGCTTGCACTGGCATATGGTGTTTGCTTTGGTATGGAAATTACATTCGACAATATTGCTGCATTGCATTTTGTACAGGAGTTTAAATTATCACAAAGCAGTGCAGGTTTCTGGGCCGGTGTATTTGGTTTCATGAACATTTTTGCACGTGCACTCGGCGGCATCTTTGCTGATAGAGTTGGTAGAAAATATGGTATGCGTGGAAAAGGTTTATTGCTTGCTGCTGTATTGTTACTCGAAGGTGCAGGTTTGATGCTCTTTGCACAAGCCGGTTCATTTACCATGGCCATCATCTCCATGATCTCGTTTGCATTGTTTTTGAAAATGGCGAATGGTGCAACCTATGCTATTACTCCGTTTGTAAATGAAAAGAATGTAGGATTAGTGAGTGGTATTGTTGGTGCAGGTGGTAATGTGGGTGGTATGTTGTTTGGATTTCTATTTAAAAGTAAAAACATTACATACGTTGATGCGTTCGGATATATTGGTATGATCGTTATGGCTGTATCATTACTGGTATTGGTAACAAGATTTACAAAGAAAGAAAAAGTGGCAGAATTGGATGTGGCGCTGGAAAAAGCAGCCTGATGATTTTGTGATTGCTTATTATAAAAAAGTATAGTGAAGGAAACGAATGAACATACTATGGATTTAAACAGCTCAGGAAATGCTGCAGCTAACCTTACCACCTGTTGTTACTGCGGTGTTGGTTGCGGTATTGTTACCAGCAAGGATAAGCTCGGGCGTTTGCATGTGGAAGGCGATAAGAATCATCCGGTAAACAAAGGGATGCTTTGCAGTAAAGGAATGAATCTGCATTACACAGTGAATGATCGCTCTGATCGTTTGCTTTATCCGGAGATGCGTTACAATCGTAACCAGCCTCGTCAACGGGTTACATGGGATACTGCATTGGAACGTACAGCAAAAGTGTTTGCAACGTTAATTGAAAAGTATGGTCCGGACTCAGTTGCATTCTATGCATCGGGTCAATGTTTAACAGAAGAGTATTATGTCATCAATAAACTCATTAAAGGATTTATTGGCAGCAATAATATTGATACCAATTCCCGGCTTTGCATGAGCAGTGCGGTGGTTGGTTATAAAATGAGTTTGGGCGAAGACAGTGTGCCGGTGAGTTATGATGATCTCGAATTAGCAGATGTGATCTTTGTTGCAGGAGCAAATCCAGCCTGGTGTCATCCAATCCTTTGGAGAAGAGTAGAAGCAGCACGTGAGAAAAATCCTGATCTTAAAATTATCGTCAGCGATCCACGTAAAACGCAAACCTGTTCTATTGCAAATGTTCATCTGCAATTGAATCCCGGAACAGATGTTACACTTCATCATGCCATTGGCCGAGTGTTGATCGAGAACGGAGATATTGATCTCGACTTCATCACAAACCATGCAGAAGGTTTTGAAAAATACCGAACTACTGTATTTGAACGCACCATTGCAGAAGCAGCCATCATTTGTGGTGTTGCTGAAAAAGATATCCGTTTAGCAGCTTCTTACATTGGTAAAGCGAAAGGTTTTATTACCATGTGGACGATGGGTTTAAACCAAAGTGTGATTGGTGTAAACAAAAATCTTTCACTCATCAACTTAAATTTAATTACTGGTCATATTGGAAAACCAGGCTCAGGTCCGTTATCATTAACCGGTCAGCCAAATGCAATGGGAGGAAGAGAAGTTGGTGGCTTATCAAACTTATTACCTGCTCATCGTGATCTGCTGAACCCTGAACACCGTGCTGCAGTTGAAAATTTCTGGGGTGTTGCTCCGGGAACGATCGCTGCTAAACCTGGTCTTACTGCTACAGAAATGTTTGAAGCGTTGAACGATGGCCGCTTAAAAGCCATCTGGATTCTTTGTACCAATCCGCTCATCAGTTTACCTGATGTACGTATGGCAGAAGAAGGATTGAAAAAAGCGAAGTTTGTAGTAGTGCAAGACGTCAGCAATCGCCCCGAGACAATCAGGTATGCGGATGTGGTGTTACCTGCTGCATCATGGACCGAAAAAGAAGGCACCATGACGAATGCAGAGCGCCGCATCAGCTACTTGAATAAAATTATAGATGCACCGGGTGAAGCGTTGCCCGATGCAGAGATTATTTGCCGCTTTGCAAAAAAGATGGGCTTTAAAGGTTTTGATTACAGCAGCTTCTCTGAAATTTTTGCAGAACATGTAGCACTTACTGCCGGTACAAATATCGACATGAGCGGTTTGAGTTATGAAATCCTGAAAGAAAAACGTTCGGTGCAATGGCCTTACACTTCTTCATCAGAAGGGTATGGTACAAAGCGATTGTTTACTGATCATAAATTTCATACGCCTTCGCAAAAAGCCATCATTCATTCCTTTAATGATGAGAACCAATCAGAAAAATTAAGTCCTGATTTTCCATTGGTGTTAACCACCGGTCGCATCCGTGATCAGTGGCATACCATGAGTAAAACAGGAAAAGTAAATAAACTCAAACAGCATATTTCAGAATCGTTTTTAGAAATACATCCTGATGATGCGGCGAAGCGATCCATTAAAGAAAACGACCTTGTTGAGATTTTTAATGAACGTGGTAATGTGCGGGTGAAAGCAAAATTTACAACCGACATTAAAAAAGGTGTTGTGTTTTTGCCGATGCATTGGGGCAAAGTATTGAATAGTGATTTGAACAGGGCGAATAACCTCACAAACAACTTAGTTGACCCGAAAAGTAAAGAACCTGATTTCAAGTTCTCTGCTGTTGAAGTGAAATTGCATAAGAAAGCGAAACAAAAAATCATTGTAGTGGGTGCAGGTGCTGGTGCCTGTGGTTTTGTACGCAGCTACCGCATGATTAATGCTGAAGATGAAATTGAAATCTTCAGCAAAGAAGATTTTCCTTTTTACAACCGTGTATTGCTGCCCGATTATATCAGTGGAACATTGCAATGGCAGAACCTCATTAAAATGAGTGATGCAGAAGAGTATGATTACAATATCAAACTGCACCGAGGTGTAAGTATTACAGAAATTAACCGTGAACAAAAGACGGTGATCGATAGCAAAGGCAATGTTCATCAGTACGATGTGTTGTTATTGGCAACAGGTAGCCGTGCTGCTATGCTGCGTGATGTGCCAGCTATGCAGGGCATTTTTACAATGCGCAGCAGAACTGATGCAGATAATTTCAAATACCATGTTGATCCTGCAAAAGGGAAAGTGGTGATTGTTGGAGGTGGTTTGCTGGGTATTGAATTAGCAGCATCGTTGCGTGAAGTAGGAGTGGAAGTAACCATTGTGCAACGTATCTCCCGTTTAATGGATCGTCAGCTTGATCCCTTGGGAAGCCAGTTGTTGCACGAAGAGTTAACAGACAAAGGCGTTGATATTTATTATAATGATGAGATCGAACGCTTTCTTGGCGATACAACTGTTACAGGTATTCGCTTAAAGAGTGGTTTGATGATCGATTGCCAGGCCATTGTAATTGCAATCGGCACTGTGCCGAATATTGAAATTGCAAAAGCAGCAGGCATTGATTGCAAACGTGGTGTTGTGGTGGATGAATACCTGCAAACAAATGATCCTTCTGTATTTGCCATTGGTGAAATTGCAGAATTTAAAGGATTTCTCTATGGCATTACTGCAGCTGCTGAACAACAGGCAGAAGTTGTTGCAAGATATTTAGGTGGAGATATATCGAACTACTATTCCGGTTCATTGCTCATGAATATTTTGAAAATGCACGGCACAGAACTTTGCTCATTGGGTGAAGTGGAATGTCCTGATGATCCTGCATATGAAGAAGTGGTGTTTATTGATAAAGCCAAACGTTATTACAAGAAATGTATCATTCATAATGATCGTTTGATCGGTGCAATTTTAATTGGTGATAAGAGTGAGTTCCTTGAATACCGCAACCTCATTGAACAGAAAATGGAGTTGAGCGAAAAACGTTTACAATTATTACGTTCGGGCAAAGCACCTGAACCGGTGATTGGTAAACTGGTGTGCAGTTGTAACAATGTGGGCGAAGGAAATCTCATCAACAGAATAAAAGAAGGTTGTAAAGATCATTTGCAGTTATGCCAACTCACAGGTGCAGGTATGGGTTGTGGCAGTTGCAGACCTGAAGTGAAAACGATCCTGGAAAATAATCTTCATTCAAGCGTAAAAGAAACAGTACTCGCAGAAAAATAAAGTGTGTATGAACAGCAGTACAACCATAAAGATCAATTTTCGTGGTGGAATTATTTCACCCGGCGATCTGTATAATATTTTAGTGGCTGCTACTAAAGCAGGCATTAAACATGTGAGTTTTGGTTTGCGTCAGCAATTGCTTATTAGTGTAAGTGTTGAAAACAGGCAATCATTGCTGAGCGAACTGGATCTGATCGATATTGCATACGAAACAGGAAGTGTGCATTATCCAAACATTGTGAGTTCTTATCCTGCTGAAGAAATCTTCATCAACAATACCTGGTTGAGTGAAGGTGTGTACAAAGATATTTTTGATGGCATCGATTATCAGCCAACATTAAAAATAAATGTAAGCGACAGTAACCAGAGTTTCACGCCGATGCTTACCGGTAACATCAACTGGGTGGCTGCAAGTGAAGCTGCACATTTCTGGCATCTGTTTATTCGTTTCCCGAAAACAAATACCATTTACGAATGGAACCAGTTAGTATACACGAACGATGTTGCTAAAGTGTCGAAAGAAATTGAAGAGATCATCGCCAATCATCGTGACCGCTTTTTTGATAATGCAGAAGCGCAAGGTGAAACATTGATGAAACTGGTTCATACAGATCGTTATATTACCAAGCCTGTTGAAAAACCTGTGCAGTTGCCGTCATTCAACCTGCCTTATTACGAAGGCTTCAATAAATATAACAACACTAAGTACTGGATGGGTGTGTACCGTAGAGATGAATTGTTTAGTGTTGATTTCCTGAAAGAAGTATGTAAGCTTTGTTTGGAAACCAAGATCGGACAGCTATGTTCTACACCATGGAAGAGCATTATTGTAAAAGGGATTGACGAAAAGGATAAACGTAAATGGAGTTTGTTACTGGATAAATATCATCTCAATGTACGTCATGCAGCCAACGAATTAAACTTCCAGGTGGAAGATGATTGCAGTGAAGGATTAGCGTTGAAAAATTATCTCGTCAAACAATTGAACAATGAAGACATCCGAACATTCGGTCTTTGTATTGGTATTAAAACAAGAAACAAGAGTGAAGTGTTCAGTAGTATTTTGGTGAAACGTAAACCGCTGATCAAGTTATTCGGTTTTGAATTATTATATCTCTACGATATTCTTTGTGCCAACGATTTCAACCCCAATGCTCGTACAGGATTTGTGTTTAGCAGCAACAATCCAAAGTTTTTACTTTCAGAACAGTTGCGTCGTTCGGTAAATGCATTTTACCAGAACCGTGAAGGAAAGATGGCTATTGTTGAAAAGGTATTACCTGCAAAAAAAGAAGTGGAGAAGAAACCAGTTGCACAATATGTTCATCAATGTACTGATTGTTTAACTGTGTATGATGAATCGGTGGGCGAACCTGAAAGCAACATTGCAGCAGGTGTAAAATTCGAATCGTTGCCTGCAGATTATTGCTGCCCTTTATGCGATGCAGGGAAAGAAAGCTTTACAAGAATTGAAAAATCGAAACTGGGATTACAAGCCGTTTAATTCAGCATGTGCATTAAAATTGCGGAAGCACGTTTTCTGTGCATCATTTAATTGAATGCTGAACACAGTTAAATGATCGAGCATAAACTTCATGCTGTGCCGTGTTAATGAACCGTTTTGCAGCATGTCGAAAATAGTTGCCAATCCTTTTGCAGTATAAATAGCACACAATGGCTCAGGTTCATGATCGTTCATAAACACATACGCATCATAGCCGGGATTTTGTTTATACGCAGCAGAAAGCTCTTTGATCAATATTGGTTCCATCAGCGGCATATCACAGGCAAACGCAAACAGATCTTCAGTATTGAATTGCAGATGAGCACTTAGCACGCCAAGCAATGGCCCGTGCAATTGTAAAGAAGCTGCATCAACAAAAAGATCATCTGCTGCAAACACTTCTGCATAATCATTCAGCTGTTGCCGATTCACCGAAAGTTTTACAGGAATACCCAGTATGCTGAGTTTGTCAACAGCCGTTTGCGCCCATGTGTTTGCTTCAAGTTTCAGCAAGCCTTTATCGCTGCCCATCCTTGTGCTTTGTCCGCCGCATAAAATAATTCCGATCATAACAACTAAAGTGAACTTTGATGATGTGGTTTTGTATCAGCATGTCCAAGGCTTTTACCCGGACTTACAATATCTCTCACCACCTGTTTCAATTCTTTGATCTCAGGAAAGCCGCCATAGGTTTTACGGTTGAAGATCTCTTTGCCATCAATAGAAATATGAAAATCGCCGCTTACTTCACTTGGTTGCAGTGTAACGCCTTTTAATTCGTTTTCAAAGGTTGTGAGTAACTCCTGTGCAATGTAAGCAGAACGCAACAGCCAATGACATTTGGGGCAGTATTCAATGGTAATAACGGGTTTCATGTGTTGAACTTGATTGTTAAGGATAAAAGAGCGTTATAAAATTACTGTTATTTTAGTCTGTTAAAAATTATTCTTTGCGGCAAAAGCAAAGCTGGCAGACGTTTGCAAATACTGTAATTTTAGGTATGCTTTCAATCAGCCATTTATATGTGTATCCCATTAAATCATTGGGTGGAATTGAACTCCGCTCGGCACGTTTAACCGACAGAGGGCTTGAACACGACCGGCGATGGATGTTGGTGGGTGATGACAATCGTTTTTTAACACAACGGGAGTTTCCGCAGATGGCGCTGTTGCGTACAGCCATTCATGCAAATGAATTAACCGTTTATGAAAAGGGAAATGAAGCTGACAAGATCAGCCTTACCTTGTATCCAACGGGCAGCGAATTGACCGCTGTACAAATTTGGGATGATGTGTGTGATGCAATTGAGATCAGCACTGAAGCGAATGAGTGGTTTTCAAAAAAGCTGAACATGTCCTGTAAGTTGATGTATATGCCCGATGTAAGTAAACGAAGAGTGGATGCCGGTTATGCGCTGAATATGGAGATCACCGGTTTCGCTGATGCATATCCGTTATTAATGATCGGGCAGGCATCGCTGGATGATTTGAACAACCGTTTAGAAAGTCCTGTACCGATGAATCGCTTTCGTCCGAACATTGTGTTCACAGGTGGAGCTGCATTTGAAGAGGACACGATGAAACATTTTCAGATCAACGGAATTGATTTGTATGCGGTAAAACCCTGTGCAAGATGCGTGGTAACAACCACCGACCAGGAAACCGGCATTACTTCAAAGGAACCGTTGAAAACATTAGCATCGTACAGAACAGGAAATAACAAAGTGTATTTCGGACAGAATATTTTATACAAGAACGAGGGAATGATTAAAGTGGGAGATGAGTTGAAGGTTGTGCAGGTAAAAGAAGCGTTGCAGTTGAACGCCTGATCATCTCTTAAATAAAAAGAAGAATATGTTGATCGACAAATATAATCGTGTACATAATTATTTGCGGATATCGTTAACCGATAACTGCAACCTGCGATGCTTTTATTGCATGCCGGAAGAGGATTATGAGTTTACGAAGCAAGCAAATCTGATGCAAGCCGATGAGATTGAATCGCTGGCAAAAACATTTGTACAACTCGGCGTCAATAAGATCCGCTTAACAGGCGGTGAACCATTGGTACGGAAAGATGCAGCAGATATTATTCTTCGTTTGGCAAAGTTGCCGGTTAAACTTACGCTCACCACAAACGGGACAAGATTGCATGAGTTTGTTGATGTGCTGGAAGAAGCCGGTGTGCGTTCACTCAACATCAGTCTCGATACATTACAAGCTGCCACTTTTCAGCATCTTACACGAAGAGATCAGTTTCAAAAAGTGATGGAGAATATTCAGCTGCTCATCAACCGCAACTTTCACGTAAAAGTAAATGTGGTGGTGATGAAAGGTTTGAATGATGGCGAGATCAATGATTTTATTACGTGGACAAAAGACACACCTGTGCATGTTCGCTTCATTGAATTTATGCCCTTCAGCGGTAACCAATGGACAAGCAACCAGGTATTTACCTGGCAAGAGATATTACAGGTAGTTGATCAACAATATTCTTTTCTTCCGTTGAAAAATGAAGAACATGATACTGCGAAAGGTTATATCGTTCCCGGTCATACAGGAACATTTTCTGTCATCAGTACCATGAGTGCGCCTTTCTGCAGCAGTTGCAACCGCATGCGTTTAACCGCAGATGGTAAAATGAAAAACTGTTTGTTCGCTGAAAAGGAAATGGACTTATTAACTGCATTACGAAGTGGGCAAGATGTAACCGAACTCATCCAACAAAATATTGCTGATAAAGCAAAAGAACTCGGCGGACAATTCACTGCCGACTTTGAACACATCAATGCAGAAACGATTCATAACCGGAGTATGATCGGCATTGGAGGATGAGGAGAAAGTGGGAAGTTCAGGGTTGAAAGTACAAAGTACGAAGCTAGAAGTACGCCACGTCAGACGCCCTCGTCGGACGGGATAGCAGAAAGTAGAACCCCAAAAGCATAACATAAAAGCTGTAAGGTAATTGTAAGATGTGTTTTCCTTATACCTTTCACCCCAAACCATTCACCTAACTAAAATGATCTCTGTAACAGAAGCAAAACAAATTATTTCATCAAATGTAACAGCATTAAACCCTGTTACGGTTTCCCTGTTACAGGCAAGAGCGAAAATATTGGCAGCCGATGTATTTGCAACCGTTGATATTCCTGCATTTCCGCAATCGGCGATGGATGGTTATGCATTTGCATTTGATGATCTGCAAAAAGAATTGATCATCGAAGGAGAAATGGCTGCAGGAAGCTCATCATCTGTTGAAGTGGCAGCCGGTAAAGCTATCCGCATTTTTACAGGAGCGTCTGTTCCTGCAGGAGCCGATACGGTGGTGATGCAGGAAAAAGTAAGAACAGAAAATGGCATCTTAATTATTGAAGATGATAAACTGCAACGCAACAGCAATGTTCGTTCCGTTGGCTCCGAAATAAAAGCCGGTGAACTGGCTTTGCCGAAAGGAAGTGTGCTTACCGCTGCTGCAATTGGTTTTTTAGCAGGGATCGGTATTACAGAAGTATCTGTTATTCCTGATCCGGTTATCAGCATCATCCTTACCGGCAACGAATTACAAGAGCCGGGCAAAGCATTGGCGTACGGGCAAGTTTATGAATCAAACTCATACAGTTTAACGACTGCCTTGGCATCGCTGCATCTTCCGGTTCATCAAATTTATAAGGCAGAAGATGATCCCGAAGTGTTAACGGCAATATTGCAACAGGCGTTGAATGAAAGTGATCTGGTATTACTCACCGGTGGTGTAAGTGTGGGCGATTACGATTTTGTATTGAAGGCTGCATCTGCTTGTGGAGTAAAACAGCAATTTCATAAAATCAAACAACGGCCCGGAAAACCATTGTTCTTTGGTTCGAAAGCGAACAAGCTGGTGTTTGGTTTACCTGGCAATCCTTCGTCGGTACTCACCTGTTTTTATGAATACGTAACCGAAGCATTGGCTCTTCAAACAAAACGTCCACTACAATTAAAGACCGTGCAAACAGTTCTGGCGAAAGATTGCATCAAGCCACCGGGACTTACACAGTTTCAGAAAGCATATTACAACGGCGAATCGGTGTTGCCCTTAACTGCACAGGAATCGTACAAATTAAATTCCTTTGCAACAGCCAATTGTTTATTGGTGCTGAATGGGGAGAAAGAAGAGTACAAAACAAACGATACCGTCACTGTTCATCTTTTACCTGTTTAACTGCAATGGACTTTATTTACCTGTTTTATATTCTTTTATTTCTTGTTGCATTTTTATATGCTTCAGTCGGGCATGGTGGCGCCAGCGGTTACCTGGCACTGATGGCCATTTTCAGTATAGCACCTGAAGTAATGAAACCAACAGCGTTGTTGCTGAATTTATTTGTATCGCTTACATCGTTTATCCAGTTTTATCGGGGTGGTTTTTTTAAATGGAATGTCTTTTGGCCATTTGCTTTACTATCGGTTCCAATGGCCTATTTTGGTGGCAAGGTTGGTATTGATGCGGATGTTTATAAGAAAATTCTTGGTCTGCTTTTATTGATACCGGTTGCAAGATTTCTTTTCTTCAGTAATATTCAGGTAGATGAACCGAAGAAAGTAAATGCGGGGTTAGCTGTCGTAATTGGAGCAGCAATTGGTTTTCTCTCCGGACTTATCGGAATAGGAGGAGGAATTATTCTCTCGCCAATACTTTTAATGTTAAAGTGGGCAGACATGAAACAGGCGGCAGCAATAAGCGCTTTGTTCATTTTCGTCAACTCACTTTCAGGTTTGGCTGGACAATTAACAAAAGGTATTCAATTTACAACGGATATGTATCTCTATGTAGTCATAGCTTTTGCGGGAGGACTGGCCGGTGCTTATTTCGGTTCGGTTAAGTTGAAACAGGGGATGCTGAAATATATGCTGGCAACGGTATTATTAATTGCTGCGGTAAAACTATTGGTAACCTGAGTTGGTTTATTTTTGCTGCTTAATACAACAATGATGCGTGTGGAGGTTTTATTTTTTGGAAAGCTGGTTGAAATTGCAGGCGCTTCGCTTACAATAGATAATGTGAAAACAACCGATGAGTTGTTGGAGCAATTACGTTTGCAATATCCATTGCTTGCTGCAGAAAAATATATGATTGCAGTTGATAAAAAAGCGATCTCAACAAATACTTCTTTGGCTGATAATTGCTCGGTTGCTTTATTACCTCCTTTCTCCGGCGGATAAAACATGAACAACGACAGACTATACGAACGTTATCAACGCCAACTGATCCTGAAAGGATTTGGTGCCGAAGCACAACAGAAACTGTTGTCGGCATCTGTATTGGTAATTGGCGCAGGTGGGTTGGGTTGTCCGGTGTTGCAATATCTTGTTGCGGCCGGTGTAGGTAGTATTGGTATTGTAGATGATGATGTAGTGTCGCTTTCAAACCTGCATCGTCAGGTGTTGTACAATGTGCAAATGATTGGCAGGCCGAAAGTTGATTGTGCTGTTGAAGTATTGCAACAGCTGAATCCGCAAGTGAAGTTTACTGTTTACAATGAACGTTTGACAAATAAAAATGCAGTAAGTATTCTTTCTGCATTTGATTTGATCGTCGATGGCTCCGATAATTTCGCTACACGTTATTTAGTGAATGATGCCTGTGTATTATTGAATAAGCCATTGGTCTATGGTGCTATTTCACAATACGAAGGACAGGTGACTGTGTTTAATGTACAACAAAACAATGAACTCTCAGCCAATTACCGTGATCTGTTTCCGCATCCGCCAAAAGAAGGCGAAGTATTGAACTGTGCTGAAGCGGGTGTACTGGGTGTATTGCCCGGTATCATCGGCAGTATGATGGCGAATGAAACCATTAAACGCATTACAGGCACAGGATTGTTGCTGGCAAATAAATTATTTACCTATAACACACTCAACAATCAAACCTATGAATTTGAATTGAGCAAACGTTCAGAAACAGCATCACTCATTCCTGCAACAATAGAAGTATTGCAAGAAACGGATTATGATTGGTTGTGCAGCACTGCTACACTTGCAAACGAAATTGACGCAACTGCATTTAATGAAATGATTGCTCAAGGCAAAGCTGCTATTGTTGATGTGCGGGAAAAAGATGAACTGCCTGTTGTAACAGAATTCAGTCATATGCAGATTTCGTTAAGCCAATTGCAGCAACATACCTCGTGGTTAACAGAAGATACGATTGTTGTATTTTGTTTATCAGGCAAGCGAAGTGCTGCAGCGGCTAAACAGTTGACTGAATTATTTGGCAGCTCAAAAAAGATCTATAGTTTAAAAGGCGGTATTCAGCAATGGGTGCAGCAAAAAAATAAACCGTGTAATGGAACGTAAACCCAAGAATATATTTACGCAAGGAGCTATTGATCCTGCCTTTATTGCTGACAGTATTGCCAAGCATAGTTCAAAAACGAATATTGGCGGACATAGCATTTTCTTAGGGCAGGTGAGGGCAGATGTAATTGATGAGAAGAAAGTAACAGCCATTGAATATACGACTTACGAAGAACTGGCATTAGAAAAGATGCATGTCATTCGTGAAGAGACGTTTGCTAAATATGAACTCACCTGTATGCATATTCATCACAGTTTGGGTACAGTGGCAGCAGGAGAAATCTGTTTGTTTGTGTTTACATCCTCCGCACATCGCCGTGCAGCCATTGATGCCTGCAACGAAGTAGTGGAACGCATTAAAACAGAATTACCGGTTTGGGGAAAGGAATTATTCGAAGATGAAACGCATCAATGGAAAGTAAATCAATAAACAATGGTCGACATTACGCATAAATCAACAACCTTACGCCAGGCAATTGCCACAGCATTACTTACTGTTTCTAAACAGGAAACCATTGCTGCTATTCAAAACAAAACCGTTCCCAAAGGCGACGTTTTTGAATTTTCACGTGCAGCCGGCTTGTTGGCCATCAAAAAAACAAGTGATGTGATTCCTGATTGTCATCCGTTGCCGGTTGAGTTTGCTTCCATCAAACATTCAATCGATGGTTTAAGTATTTTGATTTCAGTTGAAGTGCATACCATTTATAAAACAGGAGTGGAAGTAGAAGCAATGCATGGCGCAGCTATCACTGCACTAACCATGTACGACATGTTGAAGCCCTTGGATAAAGGCGTTGAAATATCTTCCATCAAACTCGAAAGTAAGAAAGGTGGTAAAACAGATTTCAAAGATGAACTGAAAGAAAGCATCCGCACTGCAGTAATTGTTTGTTCCGATTCTGTTGCAGCAGGTACAAAAGAAGACCGCAGCGGCAAAGCTATTCTCCAAAAATTAGAACAACATCAACTTAAAGCATCAGTGTATGAAATTATCCCTGATGAGTTTGATGTGATTCAAGCCAAAGCAAAAAAATACAGCGAAGAAAACTATAATCTCATTTTATTTACAGGCGGCACCGGGCTTTCACCCAGAGATATTACGCCCGATGCTATTCAACCATTACTCGATAGGGAAATTCCCGGTATGATGGAAGCTGCCCGCAGCTATGGTCAACAACGTACACCGTATGCGATGTTATCGAGAGGTGTTGCAGGTTTTATCGGTAACTCACTCGTAATTACATTACCCGGCTCAACAAAAGGAGCAGAAGAAACCATGGATGCATTGTTCCCTTATGTGTTGCATTTATTTCGGGTGGCGAAGGGAATGCGGCACGATGAGAAGTAAAAACCAAACGAATTCTGCTTAATTCAGATTGCGATATTCATTCGGCGATTGCCCGACACGTTGTTTAAACAGTCGTGTAAAATGCTGCGGATATTTGAATCCTAACTCATACGCTATTTCACTTACTGATTTACTCCGGTCGAAGATCCGTTCTTTCGCAACATCGATCATTTTTGATTGAATGTACTCCTGTGCCGTTTTACCGGTTTCTTTTTTAATAAGGTCGCCAAAATAGTTGGCTGATAAATTCAATTCACCTGCACAATAAGCTACAGAAGGCAAACCGACTGTTTGTGGTTTGTCTGATTGAAAATAGTCATTTAATAAATTCTCAAATTTTTCGAGGATGCCTTTATGCGGATTGTCACGTGTAATAAATTGGCGGTCGTAGAAACGAATACAATAATCTAAAAACAATTCAATATTCGATACGATCAATCGCTTACTGTGTTTGTCGATGGCTTGCTCCAATTCAAATTCAATTTTTGAAAAACAATCGAGAATAATTTTTCGTTCACGTTCTGATAAATGCAATGCTTCGTTCGATTGATAACCAAAAAAACTATAATCCTGTATATGCCTGCCAAGCGAAGTGCCATGTATCAGATCAGGATGAAAAACCAATGCATGTCCTTTTGGTTGATACGTTTCGCCATTATTGTTTACACCTGCAACCTGTCCCGGCGCAAGAAAAACCAATGTGCCTTCCTGGTAATCGTAGGTATGACGGCCATACACTAAGTCGCCACATTTTACATCTTTCAAAAAGATGGTGTAGAATCCAAAGTACATGCGTGAACCCTGGCGTGGAGCCGCTTTTGATAAGTCAACCACACTCACCAGCGGATGTCTGGTTTCGTTGTTGTTGAAAACATTGTAATCGTTAATGGTTTCAAATCTGCGCATCTCATTCATAGCAAAATATTTTACTCTATCAAAGCTACAGCTTTCCTCATCTGTTACCCAACCCTCAAGGCCAAAACAGTAATCTTGGTAGGTAAAACAGTAATCTGTATAACGTAAGGGTGGTTTATTAAAGTCACCTTTGTAAAACAAAAGGATGGGTATGAAAAAGCGAACATTAGGAAAGAGCGGGTTAGAAGTTTCCGCATTAGGTTTAGGCTGCATGGGATTAACTTTTGGTTATGGCCCTGCAACAAATGAGAAAGATGCAGTTGCACTTATTCAAAAAGCAGTGGAATTGGGTGTAACATTTTTTGATACGGCAGAAGCGTACAGTCAAGGTGCCAATGAAGCATTGTTGGGAAAAGCACTAAATCCATATCGCAATGATGTAGTGATCGCTACCAAATTTGGTTTCAAGGATGGTGATTCAACAAAAGGTTTAGATAGTCATCCTGCAAGAATAAGAACAGTAGTAGAAGCTTCGTTGAAACATTTGCAAACAGATGTGATCGATCTGTTGTATCAGCACAGAGTTGATCCGCTAGTGCCGATTGAAGATGTAGCCGGTACAGTAAAAGACTTGATTGCAGAAGGCAAAGTGAAACATTTTGGGTTGAGTGAAGCCGGTGTGCAAACTATTCGGAGAGCACATGCCATTCAACCTGTAACTGCGCTGCAAAGCGAATACTCCATGTGGTGGAGAGAACCTGAAGCAGAGATTTTGTCAACACTTGAAGAACTGGGTATTGGCTTTGTACCATTCAGTCCGTTGGGTAAAGGATTTTTAACAGGAGCCATTAATGAAACCACGCAATTTGATAAAACTGATTTCAGAAATATTGTACCACGCTTTTCAGAAGAAAACAGGAAGTCAAATCAGTTGGTTGTAGAAGCAATTGGAAAGATTGCGAAAGAAAAAAATGCAACCAATGCACAGATTGCTTTAGCGTGGGTATTGGCACAGAAGCCGTTTATAGTACCCATTCCAGGAACAACAAAATTGCATCGTCTTGAAGAAAACATGGGAGCAGTTTCCATTGAATTATCATCAGCTGAGTTGCAGGAAATAGAAACTGTATTGGCTGAAATAAATGTACAAGGAGCAAGGTATCCTCAGAAATTGCAGAACCTCGTTGGTAAATAATTTTTCTACTGTTCAATACTATTAATTGAGGTGAAATTGAATTCCGGATATATCGTAACATTCATGATCGCTTTTGTTTTTCTTTCTGGCTGTGCAACAGCTCAGCAGGAATTGAAAGACAAGAATGTGTTGATCGTTTATCTATCCCGAACAAAAAACACGAAGGCAGTTGCAGAGATCATCCACAAAAATACCGGTGGCACTTTAGTTGAATTAGTACTTGCCAATCCTTATCCCGAAGATTACAAAACAATAGTAGAGCAGGTGGCAAAAGAAAATGCAACAGGATTTCTGCCGCCTTTGAAAACAAAGATTGACAACATCGGGCAATACGATATTGTGTTCATTGGGTTTCCTACATGGGGAATGCAATTGCCACCACCCATGAAAACTTTCTTAAAGCAATATGATCTGAGTGGAAAAACAGTGATTCCTTTTAATACAAATGCAGGCTATGGTGTGGGAAGTGGTTTTGAAACTTTAAAGACATTATGTACGGGCTGTAGCGTGCTGAACGGGTTTTCAACAAAAGGAGGGATAGAAAGAGACGGGGTTTTATTTGTAATGCTGGGAGAAAAAGAAAAGCAGGTGGAAATTGAAGTAAAGAAGTGGTTACAAAAAGCGGCAAAAGCTTTCTAATTTTAAATGCCTTACATTAAATAATGATAGAGAATAAATCAACAACAATTCCGAATCGTAAACATTTAAATACAACAATATGAAATTAACGATGCTTGGCTTTTGTTTTTTGTTAGCAACTGTACAATGCAGCACTGCGCAACAAACAATCGGTAATCCTTCTGCAACAGAGCAGGAGATCATTAACCTCTCAAAGCAGAAATGGCTTTGGATGTCAGATAAAAATACAGATACGCTTGCCTCGCTCTTTCATGCGAAATCGATGTTTGTGCATATGGGCGGAAGCTGGGGAAAGGAACAGGAGATCAACGTGATCAAAAGCGGTGGCATCTGGTATAAGAAAGCAGAAGTTTACTCAGCCTCTGTGAACATTATTGGCAATACAGCCATCCTGTTAAACGACATCGACTTAGTGGCTGTTGTTGGCGGAAACGAAGTGGTCAATCCGTTTATGGTTACGGAAGTATATATCAAAGAAAATGGGAAATGGACGATGGGTTCACTTACGTTTTCAAAGTTGATGAGGCCGGTTAAATTGAACGATACTAATAAATAGCATTTTTGAAGCAATATTTTAAACCCGAAAGTGCTAAAAAGATAAATCGTTAAACCAATAAAAAAGTAGCTATATGAAACTGTCAATTGCAGGAATGTATTTTTTACTAATAAGCTTAACGATAGGCTGTTCATCACAAAAGAACAGTTCGTCCTCTGCCAACAACGCCAGTTCGCAGCAGGAAATTATCAGCCTCTCGAAAGAGAAATGGCAGTGGATGGCAGATAAGAATGTAGATAAGCTGGCCACCCTCTTTCACGATCAATCAAAATTTGTGCATATGAGTGGAACCTGAAAAAGGCCGAGGAACTGGAGATCATTAAAACAGGAAGCATCTGGTACAAAAAAGCAGATGTGCACGACGTTGCAGTAGAAATTGTTGATGACGTTGCCACTGTTTGGAACCGCATTACGCTGACCGCTATGGTTCGCAACACCGATGCTGTAACTGAATTTACAGTTACTGAAGTATACAAAAAGCAACAAGGCAATTGGAAGTTATTGGCGCTAACATTCAGCAGCGTTCGGGATACACATCAAATTAAACATTAGTTGTATCGAACATAAAAAAGAAAGTTGTATGGGTACAATAAAGTTTTTCGCAGTTCTGATATTGTTTGCATCTTGTTTTATTATAGTAAATGCTCAGCAATCGATGCATACAAACGAAAGCTTATATAAGAAACAGCAAAGCATTGTTCTCATTTCAGCATTTACAGCCAAAGGAGATCAGCTGCAATTGCATAAAGCATTGAATGATGGATTAGATGCCGGTTTAACGGTGAATGATGTGAAAGAAGTTTTGGTGCAGTTATATGCTTACGCCGGATTTCCACGCAGCTTAAATGCACTCAACAGTTTTATGAGTGTATTGAAAGAACGTAAACAAAAAGGCATCAATGATGTGCAGGGCAAAGAACCCAAGCCATTGCCAACAAATCAAAGCAAGCTTCAATTCGGTACCGAAATGCAAACCAAACTTGTTGGGCAACCTGTAAAGGGTGAAGTGTATACGTTTGCACCCGCCATTGATCAGTTTTTAAAAGAGCATTTGTTTGGCGATATTTTTGGGCGGGATAATATCGACTGGAAAACAAGAGAGATCGCTACTATTGCTGCGTTGGCCGGATTGGGTGGCGCAGAAAATCAGTTACGTTCTCATTTCAATGTAGGCATCTATAACGGATTGACCGAGCAGCAACTTGTTGACTTAGTTTCCATCATTCACACAAAAGTCTCTACAAAAGATGGCATTGCTGCAAATGAAGTATTAAAGACTGTGTTGAAACAAAATCCAACTGCAATACCTATTCATGAAACAAATAACAACAAGTTGCCTGCACACATTTTCCCGACAGGAGATAAGATCACAAATAATAATTTCACGGGCACTGCTTATCTGCAACCGCTTGTTGCCAGCGATAGTCTTAATCAAACATCAGTAGGTAATGTAACGTTTGAACCCGGGGCAAGAACAAACTGGCATTATCATCCGGGAGGACAAATTTTATTGGTGATCGATGGAGTAGGGTATTACCAGGAGAAAGGAAGTCCAAAAAAGATCCTGCGTAAAGGTGATACTGTAAAGTGTCCGCCAAATGTTGTTCATTGGCATGGCGCAAGTGTTGACTCCGCATTTGTTCAGGTTGCCATTACCAACACGCAAAAAAGCGCTGTCGTTTGGTTGAAGCCGGTGACGGACGAAGAGTACAGAAGCAATAACAAATAGCAATTCTTTTTACACTGTTCCCGCTAATCTCCACAAAACAGTCATTCATATAATTGTCGTTGGTTTTACGTTTTTATATTTTGAGAATAACTAACTTCCCTAAAAGTATTCCATTATGGCAGCTATCAATTTGAATGTAAATGGTAAAACGCTATCGGTTGATGTTGATCCGGCAACACCTTTGTTATGGGTGCTGCGTGATCATTTAAATCTGGTTGGTACAAAATTCGGTTGCGGAATGGCACAATGTGGTGCATGTACTGTCCATTTAAACGGTAACGCCGTACGTTCCTGTTCATTACCGGTTTCATCTGTAAAAAATAATGCAATTGTTACCATTGAAGGGTTAAGCGAAAAGGGTGATCATCCGTTGCAGCAGGCATGGGAAGAACTTGATGTGTCGCAGTGTGGTTATTGCCAGGCGGGCCAGATCATGAGTGCGGCTGCCTTGTTAAAACGCAATCCAAAACCAACCGATCAGGACATTGACAATGCGATGTCGGGAAATATCTGCAGATGCGGAACACATGTCCGCATTCGCAAAGCAATACATTTAGCAGCCAAAACACAAAGCAAAAAATAATTATGGCAACAACACATTCAAGAAGAAATTTTCTGAAAGTATCTGCTTTATCAGGTGGTGGTATGCTCATCAGTTTTAGTTTGCTCAACCTGCCGGCAGAAGCAAAGGCGTTGGAAGAAATGATCTTTACGCCGAATGCTTACATCACAATTGCTGCGGATGGTTCCATTGTATTATTAGCACCAAACCCCGAAATTGGTCAGGGTGTAAAAACATCGTTGCCAATGATCATTGCAGAAGAACTGGGTGTTGATTGGAAAAAAATAAAAGTTGAATTGGCACCATTACATAGTAAAATGGGCCGACAAACTGCAGGTGGCAGCGGATCAGTAAGAGGACGATTTACAGAGTTGCGTACTGTGGGAGCAACCGCACGTGAAATGTTGACGACTGCTGCGGCGCAACAATGGAATGTTCCTGTAACGGAGTGTACCGTTGAAAATGGAGAAGTGATACATAAAGCAAGTGGAAAAAAATTGAGTTATGCATCGTTAGCATCTGCAGCTGCGAAATTGGAAGTACCTGCTAAACCAACATTAAAAGATCCGAAAGAATTTAAGTTGATCGGCACAAGAGTGAAAGATGTAGATGCACATAAAATTGTAACCGGTCAGCCGTTGTTTGGCATTGATACAAGAAGAGAAGGAATGTTGTTCGCTATGGTAAGCCGTGCGCCTGCTTATGGAAAAACATTGGGCGACGTAAACGATGCAGCTGCATTGAAAATTGAAGGCGTAAAAAAAGTAGTGAAGATCAAGAATGCAGTGGCTGTGCTTGCAACATCAACATGGGCTGCAAAAAAAGGAAGAGATGCATTGGTGATTCAATGGAATGCAAGTGAAAAGCTGGAGAACAGTGCCGAACATTTTGAAACGTTTAAAAAGGCACTTGAAAAACCTGCGCCAACAGAACCCGCCAGGAATGATGGAGATGTTGAAGCAGCAAAACAAGGTGCTGCAAAAATTCTTGATGTTACATACGAAATACCAACACTGTCGCACGGACAAATGGAGCCGCTTAATTTTTATGCGAATGTGAAAGATGGTAAAGTGGAATTGTTTGGTCCAACACAAGTGCCCGGTGCTGTAAGAACAGAAGTATCAAAACAATTAGGTATAGCTGAAGAAAATATCACCATTTCATCGCCCCGACAAGGCGGAGGTTTTGGCAGAAAGTTAATGACTGATAATGGAGTGGAAGCTGCGTTGATCTCAGCTGCAGCACAAAGTCCTGTGCAAGTACAATGGACTCGTGAAGATGATATGCAGAATGATTTTTATCGTCCTGCAGAAATGTGGCGTTACCGTGCAGCACTTTCATCCGATAACTTATTATCATGGCATCAATCAGGCATTGGTATTGGTCGGGGTGTGCGTGGCGACAGTTATGTGGCTGGTGCAATTGCAAACTATCGTGCCGAAGGGCAAGGCTTTACCAGCAATACGCCAACAGGTTGGTGGAGAGCGCCCGGTGCAAATACATTGGCCTATGTTGCTGAAAGTTTTATGGATGAAGTTTGCACTGCATTGAAAAAAGATCCGATAGCATTCCGTTTAGAGTTGTTGAAAAAAGCAAAAGAGCAAACTGTTGGAAAAATTAATTACGATCCGGAGAAATACAAAAGTGTAATTGATCTTGTTGCGAAGATGAGTAAGTGGGGTTCAAAAACACCCGGCTTATTCAGAGGTTTCTCCACCTGGTTTTCGTTTGGTTCTTATGTAGCGCAGGTGGTGGATGTGCAAATGGTGGATGGACAACCGAAGGTGAAGAAAGTGTATTGTGCAGTAAACTGCGGTCGTGTAATTAATTTGAGCGGTGCAGAAAACCAGGTGCAGGGTTCCATTGTAGATGGCATCAGTCATGCCATGTTCCCGAAAGTTACGTTTGTGAATGGCGCTGTGGCAGAAACAAATTTTCATACTTATAAGTTTTTACGCATGAAAGATGCGCCAACGGAAATAGACGTGCAATTTGTAGAATCGGATGAAGCGCCAACCGGTTTAGGTGAACCGGCGTTGCCGCCTATAGCGGCAGCACTTGCCAATGCAATCTTTGCCGCAACAGGAAAGCGATTACGTAAGCTTCCTTTTGCTGAGCAGTTGGCTTAGATAGGCCTTCATTACTTTACGTTGATTTGCATCAATTACTGATTCGATTGTTCACCGGACAATCGAATCAGTAATTATGGTAGGTAAATCCGTAATCTGTATACCATTCAAACAGAAAAACTTAGGAATTTTAGTGCGTGTATGCAATCACGATACTTCAGCCTGTCTTTTATAACCGGGATGAACTGTTTGATTGCGTTTCAACAAATCAATTTTCAAGAACGAACTTAAAAAAAGGTTGTATGTTATTCTTACTTAGAAAACAACCTGCAAAAAAGTAACTAACTTTCATAAAAGTATTTCGCTATGCCAGTAATCAGTTTAAACGTAAACGGTAAATCTGTTTCAATTGATGTGGATCCTGCAACACCTGTACTCTGGGTGTTGAGAGAGCATTTAAATTTAGTTGGAACCAAATACGGATGCGGCGTTGCACAATGCGGTGCCTGCACCATCATGCTCGACAATGTTGCTGTACGTTCTTGTATGTTGCCCGTTTCAGCAGTTTCAAAAAAATCGATCACCACCATTGAAGGATTGAGTGAAAACGGCGATCATCCTGTACAGAAAGCATGGATAGAACAGGATGTGGCGCAGTGCGGCTATTGTCAAACGGGGCAAATCATGACAGCCGCTGCGTTATTGAAAAGCAATCCCAATCCAACCGATGCACAGATTGAAGCGTCTATGAGTGGGAATATTTGCAGGTGCGGAACTTACCTGCGTATTAAAGAGGCTATTAAAACGGCAGCGAAACAAAAGTAAGATGAGTTGAACCTGGTATTCAATAAAATTTTTCAAGCTTCCTTTCAATGAAATATGTATTAGTTTTTTTGATTTTCACATACAGTAACGTCTTTGCGCAATCAAAAGACATGATGATTCGTATATCCGAAATTGAAATAGATTCAAACTATCTGAAAGAATATAATTCAATCCTTAAGGAAGAATCCAGGGCTTCAGTTCAACTGGAACCAGGCGTTATTGCTATTTATCCTATGTATCAAAAGGCGAATCCAACGCAGGTGCGGATTTTAGAAATATATGCAAATCGGGAAGCTTATGAGGCACATTTAAAGACAGCTCATTTCCTAAAGTATAAAACAAGTACGCTTAAAATGGTAAAGTCGTTGAAACTTGTTGACATGAACAATATCGATTCAGAAACGATGGTTGACATATTTCGAAAATTAAAAAAGTAAAATATACTTAACAGAAGGTCTGCTGAATTTTAAATTTTTAAAGTCATCAACAATGGAAAAGTTCAAAACCGATTATAACAGAAGAGCATTTTTAAAATCATCCTTTCTTGCAGGTGGTGGTCTCATGATCAGTTTCAGCGGATTGGCAGAGTTCAGTCTCGAGGATAAAATAAATCCGGCCGATCTACCTGCTGACTGGCATGAGTTAACAGGTTATATCAAAATAACATCCGATAACATCATTAAAATATTCAATCCCAATCCTGAGTTTGGACAAAATGTGATGACCACATTACCAATGATCGTAGCGGAAGAGTTGGATGTAGATTGGAAAAAAGTAGTGGTAGAAATGGGGCCACACGACAATACAAAACTTGGTCCGCAATTTACCGGCGGCAGTAATTCCGTTCGCATGTATTGGAAACCTTTGCGTGATGCAGGTGCAGCAGCACGAAGTATGTTGCTGACAGCAGCAGCGCAAACATGGAATGTTCCTGTTGAAGAACTTACAACCAAAGCAGGAATGATCTATCACGAGAAAACAGGTAAGTCAGGAACCTATGGTGAGTTCGCATCCAAAGCGGCAGGTATTCCTATTCCAAAAGATGTGAAGCTGAAAGATGTAAAGAATTTTACTGTTGTACGAAACTCACAAAAGAATGTAGAAGGGCAGAAGATCGTAACAGGTAAGCCGCTGTTTGGATTAGATTATACACAGGAAGGAACATTGATCGCCATGATCGAACATCCGCCTGCATTCGGTATGAAAGTAAAATCGTTTGATGCAAGTGAAACATTGAAAATGCCGGGCATCAAAGATGTGTTTACATTGAAGTTGTATGAAGATGGATATGAGCAGGCCGGTTTCGATACACGTACGTTCAACGATCTGCTGGTAGTTGTTGGTAAAACAACATGGGAAGTAATGAATGCCCGTAAAAAATTGAAAGTAAGCTGGGAACCGAAAGGCGATACAAAAGATACAATGGCAGGCAGAGGCGGAAAGAGAGAAGTTGTTGTGCCGGGTGCATTGGAAAGTACAGCCACGCATCTTGCAAAAATGAAAGAATATGCAAGCAAGCCTGCGCAACTGTTACGAAAAGATGGTGATCCTGAAACAGCATTTAAAAATGCAGCGAAGGTGATTGAACGCACTTACAACGCACCGTTCTTAGCGCACAATTGTATGGAGCCGATGAATTGCTTTGCGCATGTTACAGATGAGAAAGCATTGATCGTTGGGCCGCACCAGGCTGCCGGTTGGATTGAACCGACCTTATCAAAAGCGTTGAATCTGCCGGCTGATAAAATTGAAATTCAGATCACCCGCATGGGTGGTGGTTTTGGTTTAAGAGCATATGGACATACGTTTACAGAAGCAGCACTCATTTCCCGAAAAGTAAAAGCGCCTGTGAAATTGGTGTACAGCAGAGAAGATGATATGACCTATGGCATTTATCGCCCGATGTACACAGCCACTTACCGTGCAGCGTTTGATGCAAATAAAAATTTAATTGCGTTTCATGTAAAAGGTGGCGGTATTCCTGAACATCCCATTCATGCAAACAGGTTTCCTGCAGGTGCAGTTGATAATTATTTAGCTGAAGGTTGGGAAATACCTTCTAACATAACGATTGGTGCATTCAGAGCACCACGTTCTAATTTTAATGCAGCTGCCGAGCAATCGTTCTTAGATGAAGTAGCAGAAGTGATGGGAAAAGATCCGATTGAATTCAGATTGGAATTATTGAAACGGGCAAAAGAAAATCCTGTTGGTAAAAACAATGAGTATGATGCAGACAGATATGCAGAAGTGTTGAAACTGGTGAAAGAAAAATCGGGTTGGGGTAGTGCAGCAAACAAACAATACAGTCGTGGTGTGGCTGCTTATTTCTGTCACAATTCTTATGCGGCACATGTGGTTGATATTGTAAAGAAAGACGGACAACCATTTGTAGAACGGGTGACAAGTGCAGTTGACTGTGGCATTGTAATTAATCCTGATGCAGCTGCTAATATGGTGCAAGGCTGTGTTGTAGATGGAATAGGTAATGCATTGTATGGTGAACTCACCTTTAAAGAAGGCGTTCCTGAGAAGAATAATTTCACCCGTTACAGAATGATTCGTCATCGGGAAGCACCGAAAAAGATCGATGTGCATTTTGTACAGAACGATATCAATCCAACTGGGTTAGGTGAACCGCCTTTCCCGCCAATATTTGCAGCAGTTGCCAATGCATTGTATAAAAGTGAAAAGAAGCGTTTTTACAATCAGCCTTTTTCAAATGATCTTCAAAAAAAATCATAACATTTTAAATCAGCAAACGGGCATTAGATTTGCAAGAATCATAAACGCAATTAAACAGACACATCATATGAAAATGATACTCGTAACTTTTTTCATCTCTACATTCGCTTTCACACTCTTTTCTTTCAATCAGACGTTTGATTTGAAAGCGAGTATTGCCCGTGGAGAAAAAGTTTATACAACACAATGTGCATCCTGCCATATGGTAGAAGGGGAGGGAATTGCAGAAGTGTTTCCGCCATTAGCAAAGTCGGATTACTTGAAAGATAAAAACAGATTGATCAAGGTGGTGTTGTTGGGTGTACGTGGACCAATGAAAGTAAACGGTGTACAATATAACAGCGAAATGCCAGGCGTTGCTTTATCGAATCAACAAGCGTCGGATGTATTAAATTTCATTCGTAATTCATGGGGGAATAAAGCTGCTCCAATACTTCCAACAGAGATCAAAGCAGGTTTAAAAGCACCATCAAAAGATTATACAAAGTATTAAGCCAGAAAATTATTTCGGCTTAAAATTCTTTTTGAACACAGGATGCTGAAAGAGATCAACGAAATTATCAATGCCTTTCAACTGGCGCAACAAAAGGGACATAAAACAGCTCTTGCAACTGTTGTGTATGTGGAAGGTTCGTCGTACCGGAGACCGGGTGCACGTATGTTGGTGGAAGAAGATGGAAGAATGACGGGTGCTATCAGCGGCGGCTGCCTGGAAGGAGATGCACTTCGCAAAGCATTGCTGGCTATTCATCAGCAACAAAACAAATTAGTTACTTACAATACATTGGATGAAGACGATGTTGCGTTTGGAGTTCAGTTAGGTTGCAATGGCATTGTGCATATTTTGTTTGAGCCCATTGATGCAAACGATGAAAACAACCCGATCGCATTGCTGGAACGGGCGCAGTTATACAGAAGAGAAACCGTTTTGGCTACCTTATTTTCATTACACAATTTTCATGGCCCTCAACCCGGTACTTGTTTTTTTCTGGATGCAGAAAGCTCTTACAGCAAGATTGAAAATGCAGTACTGCAAACCATCGTTCAAGACGATGCAGCATCTGTACTCGAAGCCGGAACATCAGCTATAAAAGAATACACAGATTTTGAATTAACTGCCTTTATCGAATTATTGCAACCACCCATTTCATTGATCATTGTAGGTGCAGGAAACGACGCTTTTCCCTTGGTAGAAATGACGAAGGTGCTGGGCTGGCAGATAACCGTTGCCGACGGGCGAGCCACCCATGCAAATACGCAACGCTTTCCCAACGTGCATCAATTGATCACCGGAAAACCTGCCGATGTGTTCCAACAACTTGTACCGGATGAATGGACAGTATTTTTGTTAATGACGCACAACTACAAGTATGATCTGGCAATGATGAAATTATTATTGCCCATCAATTGCAGATACATTGGTACACTCGGGCCAAAGAAACGTTTGGAGCGCATGTTCGATGAGTTAAAAGAAGAAGGTATTACGGTAACCGGTGAACAACAAAACAAGATCTTTGGACCAATTGGTCTTGATATAGGAGCAGAAGCAGCCGAAGAAATTGCATTGTCCGTATTGGCAGAAATCAAAGCGGTGTTTGCTGATCGCAACGGAAGTTTTCTGCGTAACCGATCTGCGGGTATTCATAGCCGTAATGAATTGAACATACAGAACAGTGTCATTAATGGCAGTTGATAACCATCCCATAAATAGTAGTATCATTATTTTAGCTGCAGGCGAATCATCACGCCTTGGTTCTCCCAAACAATTATTGCCCTATGCCGGCAAAAATTTGCTGCAACACAGCATTGATGTAGCACGGGCATCTGCGGTTGAAACAATCACGGTTATGCTGGGAGCTAATGCTGATCTGATTCAATCCTCAATCAGCGATACAGCGATCAAAATCATTGTCCATAACGAATGGAAAGAAGGCATGGCATCAACCATTCGTTTCGGATTAAATACGCTCACTTCTATATATCCACAAACAGAAGCTGTTATTTTTATGGTCGCCGATCAACCATTTACAACAGCAGAGTTGCTGGATCAATTGCTTGATGCACATCGTACAAATGGAAGTAAAATTGTTGCTGCTAAATACCTGGATACATTTGGTACGCCGGTATTGTTTCATAAAACGTTTTTCCGGGAGCTCTTACAACTAAAAGGTGATGTTGGTGCAAAGAGCCTGGTGCGGAAATACTTGCACGAAACAGCATTTGTTCCCTTTCCCAAGGGACATATTGATATTGACACGATTGATGATTACAACAATCTTTCGCTCCAATAATCGTAAGGATCGAATTTCCACAACGTAAATGCCTGCCATATCAGATGGATTGAAATTTAGTGAATAGCCGATGACAGGCTTTTGTTATTTTTATCTGTAAAAAACTGCTGCATGCATAGCCTGTTTATCGATTATGTATATCTGGTCCTGATCATTATAGCGCTGGTGATGCTGGCGAACAAATTGCGTATCGCTTACCCGATCGTTTTGGTTCTGGGTGGATTGGCGCTGAGCTTTGTAACAGCTTTTTCGCATATTACCATCGACCCCGAATTGATCTTTTTCATCTTCCTTCCACCACTTCTATACGAAGCAGCCTGGCAAACATCATGGAAAGAATTCTGGAAATGGCGACGCATCATCATGAGCTTTGCTTTTCCCATTGTTATCATTACTTCCTGTGTAGTTGCATTTGCATCCAACGCCATTATTCCCGGTTTTACATTGGCGCTTGGTTTTTTGTTAGGCGGAATTATTTCGCCACCTGATGCAGTTTCTGCAACAACCATTCTCCGACAGGTAAAAGCACCAAAGCTGTTGGTAAGTATAGCAGAAGGCGAAAGTTTATTGAACGATGCTTCATCACTCATTGTATTTCGGTTTGCGTTGGCGGCCGTCATTACCGGTCAGTTTCATTTGCAGGAAGCAGCCACAAGTTTCGTACTTGTAATTATCATGGGAGCTGTTATTGGTATTGGTATCGGACTTATTTTTTATGCTATTCACCGTTGGTTACCAACCACACCGAGCATCGATATTCTTTTAACATTGGTTACTCCTTACTGCATGTATTATGCAGCAGAATCGTTTCATTTTTCAGGTGTATTGGCGGTGGTATGCGGCGGACTTTTGCTATCAAGCAAACGACAGCAAATGCTCAGCTATCGCAGCAGAATTGAAGGTGTAAATGTTTGGACAAGCATTGTGTTTGTATTGAATGGCTTGATCTTTTTTCTCATTGGCCTTCAACTTCCAACTGTTACAGAACAGCTGGGCGATGTAAGTCTTGGCGCAGCAATTGGATACGGCCTTGCAGTGTCAGCTGTATTGATCGTTGTACGACTTGCTTCCACGTTTGGTGCATCGTTATTTACCCGTTTCATCAGTCGTTTTATCACCGTTGCTGATGCAAATCCCGGATGGAAGGGGCCGCTTATTTTTGGATGGTCGGGCATGCGTGGTGTGGTATCGTTGGCCGCTGCACTTTCAATCCCGTTGTACATCAATCAAGTGCAGCCATTTCCACATCGTAACCTCATCCTCTTTATTACGTTTATCGTTATTCTTGTAACATTGGTTCTGCAAGGACTCACATTGCCCTGGGTAATTCGTAAAGTGAATGTAGGTGAGCGGGAAGGTGAATTGTCGGAAGAAGATCAGGAGAAGATCATTCAAAAGAAAATGGCACATTATTCGTTGTTATACTTAGAAGAAAAACAAGAAGCACACTTGCTGGATAATGAACATTTCAATAATCTGAAAGCAAAATTAAAAACCGAGCTGGATTATTTCAGCCGGGCACTTGATGAAACATATAACGGAAACGATCCCTCGTTAAAAAACTTTCAGGTAGTTTATCTTGATTTGCTGGATGAACAACGAAAGCTGCTGCACAAAATGAATCACAAAGCTGAGTTTGATGAAGACCTGATCAGAAAATATCAATCGTTGATTGACATTGAAGAATTAAAAATGCGTGAAAAACAAATTCCGGAATCGTAAGGATGGGATAAAGCGAAAATAAAAATGGACAAACCGAAACTAATTTCGATCTATCCATTTTATTCGTGCCCAAGACTAGTCCAAGTTCGAACGTTTTGATAGACGACTTGAAACATTTAATCGATTTTGCTGTTAAGCTTCGATAAGACATCTGCATCAGTGGGAAATGGTTCAGCAGTGGTGTTACTTGCTGGGGTTGTAAACAAGCCACTACAAAACCTAAACCAAGCAGTCCGAGCATCAGCCAGCCCTCGACTTACTCCAGCTCTCTATCATCGAACAAAATCACATGCGACTATTTCATTTTATTTTGGTTCCGATAACGGTTTATTCAGCTTCGGCTCAATTAAAAATACCCGAGGTAAGTCCGGCTGCCAGTGTTATTCAGAAAATTGGGTTTACCACTATCGAAGTATACTATGAACGCCTTGCGGCACGGGGCGACCAGAGCAGCAGATTTTTGAAACCCTTGTGCCCTTTGGAAAAGTATGGCGAAAGGGAGCCGGCAATTGCGACTTCGAAGGATATATTATACAGTTAGACAAGCTGATCAAAAAATGAAAAAGGATTCTGCCCTGCTCACAATATTTGCCTTAGTAGGATGACAATTTTGTATATGATAAATGCCTCACTTTTGTCGGCTCGGTGTATTGCCTCCACCGACCCCCGGAGTTAGAAAGCCATGAAACTACACGAATTGACACTTATTCTCAGGTGAATCTCTGTAATGGCTTTCGTGCGCTGGCTGAGGGACTCGCCGTTTTACCCTGCTGCAAATATTTTAATTACCTTTGAAAAAAATTGCTATAAAAAATATTGGATTCGGCAAGTCCTAGGGATATGACAAAAGCTTGGAAGAGACTCACCTGAGAAAAAAATAAATTTCAATTCAAAATGGATTTTTACTCTTGCTTTCCCAACAAGCCGGTTTTTACTAAATTTAATCATGCACACTACATTTCCCCTTTCCTCCCTCTATGACACAGATATTCCTGTGCTGCCACCCGTTGCTTACGAAGAGGGTGAATCAAATGGCACAGAGTTGACAGCTTTATATATGTTTCATCATCCGGGCGAGGTTCATGTTTCCTGCACGTACTCAGCTTGCAGAAACAGGTGCGTGTTCTCTGCCTCAGAATTTGGAGAAGCCATGTTCGACAGACGGAGTAAACAATTTCTTTCTTCAACACGACCTATTGCTCAAGACTACATGGAATTTTTGAAACGCACGTTGCACCAATGGGAAAAGCAATTCAACAACTTTGATCTAAAACGTTAGGTGTTTATTCCCCCGGGAAAGGCATTAGCTGAGCCGAACAACAAAATAATTACACCATAATGTAAATCAGCAAAATCCCTAAAAAATTACACTATAGTATAATTCAATAAGGAATTAGAGCTGCAAGAAGGCTTTTAAATCACATAATCAGCAATTCGCCATGTTTATCCATTTGCTGATTGAAATGCCATTTCCAAAATAGATATGCAGCAATACTGAATAAATACCTGCTGTTTCCAAATACAGTATCAGTAACTATACAGATTATAGTATAGCCCCTTAATCAGCGATTAAAAATGCGCATGTAATAAAAGAGGTATGATAACAGCATAAACGCAAGTAAATAGTATGCAAATAATACTCTATGCTTAGATACTAATACCATAGCAGCCGGAGACTATATCAATTTACCAGCCCTTGATTTATTTACCAGATGCCACTCATCAGGTAATCGTAAACAATGGAAGCTTATTTATATACTTGTAAGCATCATTACTACATACAATAAGTATCAGTAAGATCGTTCCTGAAATAATGTGTTTTGTTATAATTAATGAGGGGCATTATTATTTCAGGTATATGATCCACACTATGTAAATACTCCCGGGTATTTCATTAATTCAGCTTTATGAATTATATTGAGCCCTGTCGCCAATCCTGTTCTTCACCTATGTCGTTACATAGTTTATTAAATGAATCAGAAACCCGGTATAATATAATCGACCCCCTTATTGAAAAGGCTGGGTGGAACCTTGCCGACCGACGTTCTGTAGGTTTCGAAATTCCTGTAGATGGCTATGATGCTGCTCCCATAAATGGTATTACTGATTATTGTTTATTTCGTGATAATGGCGAAGTGCTGGCAGTAATAGAAGCAAAACGTACCAAACGTGATGCAAGGGTAGGGAAAGAACAGTTATTACAATACATTACAAAAATTGAAGCCAAGCAGTCTTTTCGTCCGTATGGTTTTTTATGTAATGGCGATGATATCTGGTTTTGGGACTCTGTACATTACCCTGATCGTCCTGTAGCAGGATTTTTCCATAAAGAAGACCTCGAACGTTTATTATTTCTGCAGCAAAACCGTCAGGAGCTTTCCAGTATAAAAATCAAGGACACAATTGTTAATCGTTCGTATCAAATAGAAGCCATACGACGTATAGGCGAACACATCGAATTACGTAAGAAACGCAAGGCATTATTAGTAATGGCTACGGGTACTGGAAAAACACGTACTGTAATGGCTTTGATTGATGTGTTTCTGAAGGCCCGTCATGCACAGAAAGTATTATTTCTTGCAGATCGTGATAGTCTGGTTGATCAGGCACTCACAAAAGGCTTTAAAGAACATATACCTGCTGAAAGCAGGGAACGTATACGAACCTATTTATTAGACGATCCGAAAGAAGCTACTAAAATACGTGGCGCAAGAGTACTAGTATCCACTTTACAAACACTTGAATTATGTTATGAGCAGTTTTCACCTGCTGCATTTGATTTAATAATAACAGATGAGTGTCACAGGTCGATTTATAATAAATTCAGTGATATACTCGCTTATTTCGATGCAGTACAAATAGGCCTTACTGCAACACCTGCCCATTTCATTGATCGCAATACATTTAAATTCTTTGAAACAGATGGTGCAGCGCCTACGTTTTTATATAAATACGACGATGCTGTAAAAGAAGGGTACCTGGCCGATTATAATGTATATGCAGCACAAACACGATTTCAGCGAAATGGTATAAAGGGTCTTGATTTATCGGAAGAAGATCAGCAGACGTTACGTGAACGAGGCATCGATCCTGAAAACATCGATTATGAAGGGACCGACCTTGAAAAGAAAGTAACGAATAAGGATACACTGAAACGGCAATGGGCCGAATATATGGACATGTGCTATAAGGATGCAGGAGGGCAATTACCTGCAAAAACCATTGTATTTGCCATTACCCATAAACATGCATTGAGGCTTGAAGAAGCCTTTAATGAAATGTATCCTGAACATAAGGGTCTGCTGGCACGTGTCATCACTTCTCAAACAGAACGTAATAAAGACTTATTAAAGCAATTTGAAACAGAATCAGTACCACGTATTGCTATATCGGTAGACATGCTTGATACAGGTATTGATGTACCGGAAGTAATGAATCTTGCTTTTATGAAACCGATAGGCAGCCAGATAAAGTTCTGGCAAATGATAGGCCGGGGTACTCGTAGTGATGAAGCATGTAAAAACAAACAATGGATACCCGGTTATAAGAAAGAGAATTTTCTGATTATTGATTACTGGCAAAACTTCGAGCATTTCAATATGATGCCGAAAGATGAACAGGAGGGTGCACAACAAATACCTATACTGGTAACCATCTTTAATACACGATTATCGAAACTGGAATTAGTAATCGGTAATCAGCAAAGTGTAGATGCAAAACGTGTAATTGCTGATTTACGTGCTGATATTGCCAAACTGCCATTAGATTCTTTTACAGTAAAACAGCAACTCAAAGACATACGGGATGTATTTGAAGAAGAGTGGTGGCAATACCTGAATATTCCGAAAATCGAATTTCTGCGTATGAAGGTGGGGCCATTATTACGTTTTGCAAGTGCAGGTAATTTGGCAGAGGCTTTCTTTATTTCCAAGATGGAACGCATCAGTTATTCATTACTTCAACAGAAAGACGTGGAAGCTGCTGCAGCCAACATAAAGGCGGAAGTAGATCTGTTACCACGTAACCTGCCACAAATAGCACCACATGCCGGTTTAATTAACGATATGCTTGGTGTTACATGGTGGGAACATATAACGACTGCACAAATTGACGAAGCCCGTAAAACCTTAGCTCCTTTAATGAAATACAAACGGGAGCAACCACCCATGGTTATTGAACTGGGGCTGGATGATGTAATTGAAAGCCGTAAATGGGTGATTGTAAACAAGGGCGGACAAAAGCTGATGGTGGAAGAGTACAAGAAGAAAATTGAAGAACGCATCCAGCAACTGTCGGCAGAACACCCTACCATCCAAAAACTGTTACGCAACGAAGCCGTTACCATTAACGATTTACTGGAACTTGAACATACACTTGAAACCGAACTACGGAGTGATGAACTGACGTTGACCGAAGACAATATGCTGAAAGCATTTGGTGTGCGGGTAGGTGCCTTAACCGATTTTCTCAAATACATATTGAAGCTGGAGCATTTGCCGGAGTTTGCCGATGTAGTACGTAAAGCTTTTGATGCCTTTATACTGGAACACCGGTACAATGCAGACCAAACCCGTTTCCTGCGTACCGTGCAAACCGTGTATGTACAGAAGCGCCGTATTGAAGTAGGCGATTTGTATGAAGCACCGTTTACCAATTTTGGATTAAATGCGGTGGAGAAACTATTTAGTGAGGATGAAGTGGAAGAGATATTGGAACTAACGAAAAGATTAATTGCATAAATATATTTTATGGCGTTCAAAATTTTTTATTCTTGGCAAAGTAAAACCCAAGTAAAGTATAATAAGTATTTTATCGAAGAGTGTCTCAAGGAAGCTATTAAACAATTAAAAAGGGAAATGAAGGACGATAGTCCAGACTTTTATATTGATCGTGATACAAAAGATGTGCCTGGGCTTCCGAATATTCCTACTACAATTGAAGAGAAGCTGCTTTTTTGTGACATTTTTGTAGGAGATATTTCGTACGTCGCATACATTGATACAGATGAGGAAAATGCAAAAAGAACTTTAAAAGAGAAGCTCTTGGGTAAAAACAAATGGGTCCAAGAGGGGGTTTATTCAACAAATGTTGCGGAGGAACTAGGAATTGCAAAGGGAGCTGTAAAAGGGTCAGAGCGAGTAGTAACAATAATGAATACATTTTATGGATCACCTAACCAATTAAATTTCGATATAAAACAAAGTAGATTCCCAATTGAGTATGAGTATAGTGACTCTACTTCGAACGAACAACGTCTTCTCGAACGAAAAAAATTAGTAACAGGTTTAAAAGAACGTATTAAGTTGATTCTTCAAACAGAACTCGAACGTCAAAAACCTCAGTTCGAACCTTTCTATAATTGGATAATATGGGAAAAGGTATTGAAACGTGATTTTCCTTTTGAAATTACCGACTATATAAAAGATGTTTTTTCGCAAATAAGAACCTTAAACATCGCCAAAACTGTTTATAGAATTTGTGGGCTGTCTGGAATAGGTAAGACTAGGTTGCTATTTGAATGCTTTAAACATAATGGCGAAAATATTCCTGAAGAAATAACTAATAAAATTTTATATGTTGACTTAAAAGAAGATGATGATAAAAATATATTAAAGGCCGTCAAAAAATTGGTTCAAAATAACGAGAATAGGATATTAATTATTGATAATTGTCCAAAGCAATTACATTCAGATCTTGTTCCAATAATTACAAACGTAAATAGCAAATTAAGTCTAATTACAGTTAGTATTAACCCAGATGAAAGAGTTGAAGAAGTTGATACTGACGGTATAACCAAAATGCTAATTATCGATAATCAGCAATGTAAAGAAACTGTTACAAAAATTCTAGCAAATAATTTCTCAGAGCTTGATGATGCCGAAAAAGATTTATTGGTTGATTTTTCAAGTGGCATTTCTTTTTTTGCGACATTAATGGCTAATAATCCGAATAGAGGAAAATCTCAGCCTGGCTCTTTAGGCAGGCGAGACATGGTTGAAAGAATTCTTGGAGAACTCATATTAGATAACGACAGTAAAGCAGTGATTTATACATGTTGTCTTTTCTCAAAAATTGGATTTAATGATGAGTTATCTTATCAAGCTGATAATCTAGCCGAATTTGAGGATTTATGTGCCTTTAAAGTTCAAGCAACTGATCCGGCAGAATCGTCAGAGCTAAAACGAAACAAATTTAGAGAGATTTGTAAAATCCTTATTGAGAAGCAGCTGCTAGAACGAAAAGGCAGGACTTATGCTTTTCGGCCATCACCTTTAGCTATTCGAATGGCAGAAGAATGGTGGAAACAATGTACCCTCACCAAGTTTCAAAGAATTATCGGGTTTTTAAAAGCTAATAATCTCGTTGAAAGCTTTTGTGAGCAATTTCAATACTTAAGACATGTAGAAAATGCTCAAATTATAGTAAAAGATTTGTGCGATGGGGTTTTCAGTTCAGCGGAAGTTTTAAATAGTAATGTGGGTTCACGCCTCTTCCGCTCATTCGTATATGTGAACCCAACTGCTTGTTCAAAAGCTTTGGTTAAAGCTTTTTTAAACCTTTCAAAATTACAAATCGAGGAGCTTCGAGAAGGCCGACGAAATTTAGTATGGGCACTTGAAAAGCTTTGTTTTAGAGAAGAAACATTTGATGAAGCTGTTAAAGTAATGGCTGCTTTCTCGGTGGGGGAGAACGAAAATATTGGTAACAATGCAACAAATCAGTTCCTTCAACTATTTCACATTTTTCTTCCTGGCACCACCACAAACCTAGAAAGACGTTGGAGGATTGTGGAATATTGTTTGGCTAAAGATGAAAATTATGTCATGCTGGGAATTCGAATTCTAAACAGCAGCTTGGCTGTCGGTAACTTCCAAAGAATGGGCGGAGCGGAAGATCAAGGAGATCCTATACCATTGGTCGACTATAATCCAAGTGGAACAGAAATTTTCGAGTACTGGAAAAAGGCAATTGATAAACTAAGCGAATTTGCATTCAATAAGGGTCAATATTCAGAAAAGGCAATTGACATTTTATTGGAAAATTTTTACGGACTTAGTTCTCAAGGAGCTGGTCAAATAATAGTACCTGTAATAGAAAGGATCATAAATGAAGATCTTATCGATAAAATGGAAGCACGTAAAAAAGTCCAATTTGTTTTGAATTCTAAAAGGATATTCGATACTTCCATTCTTGCCGAGTTACAGCGAATTTTTGAATCGTTAACTCCAATATCATTCTTCGAAAAATTTAGTATTTATGTACAAAGTCCATCTTCAGATGAATATTTCCCGGAGGATAGTGAAGGTGGGCATGAATCTCTCCTTAAAAAAATTGATAACGTAGCAAATGATTTCTATAAAGAGAAAGAATACTGGAATGAACTTTCAGACAATTTGGTAGCTGGGAATATTTATGAGGGATTTAATTTTGGCAAGGCACTATCAAAAATTATTTCCTCAGACTCTGAAAAATTAGATCTTCTAAAACTATTGATATCTAAACTACTTGACATACCAAAGGAATCGAGAAATATTTCTGTAATTATAGGGTTACTGTCAGGAGTTGATGACAAGCAAATACATGTTGAAATATTTAACGAATTTCTTTCAAGTACACAGATAAGAGATCTCTCTTTTGCAATTGCAAGAAGTATTGAACTTCCTTTTGAAGAAATTAATAAGCTTTTAATACAAACAAAAGAGGGAATTTTCCCAACATCACAATTTTCAAGCTTCGAATATGGTTGGGGAATTAAGCATTTGGATTTTCCCAAAGTAGTTTTAATAATTGACACATTAAGGTCAATCGATAACATGGGAAAGGCAGTCTCATTTTTCACTCTTATGAAATGGTCTCATGCCAATCCTGATATATGGGATATCTACAAATTAAAAATAAGGGAGTTAGTACTAGAAGATAGTAAAGATATTTTTGAAACGATGCAGGGCACGATGGATTACTACTATTGGTCAGATCCTATCATTAAACTATTAGATGAAATTGACGATTCTGAATTTGCAGATTTTATTCTGACATTAATAATTGACCAATGCAAAGACTTTGAAGGATTCTATAGTAAAGAGAATAGTTTTTATAGAGTACTCGAAAAGATTCAAGAAAAGTATTTTGATTCATTTTGGCAGCATGTTTCAGATTTATACAATAATGTTAGCGAGTTTGGACTAGCCGCTTTCCATTTCAAATCCTTATTAGGATCAAGACAAGATGCCTATGCTAACTCGGAAGGCTTGCTTTTCAAAGGTGATAAGCAAAAATTTGAAATCGTCTTTGAATGGTGTAAAGGAAAAAATCTATCAGTAGTGTCAAGAATTGCTGAATTGTTACCAATATACCTTGCTAACGGCGATGGAAGTTTTGATTGGCATCCTTATGCAAGAAAATTTATTGATCAATTTGGTGAAAGCAAAGAGGTACTTGGATACATAAGTGCTAAAATTGGTACTTACTCTTGGATTGGAAGTATAGTTCCCAAACTTGAAAGAGACCTTATGTTATTCAAAAGACTTGTTGATCATCCTTTGGAAAACGTTCGAATCTGGGCTGATCTTCATGTACAAGATCTTGAAAAGAAAATTAAAGCTGAAAGCGATCGTGATGCAGACGAAATTTGGATATAGTTTGCTAAAGGAATTTTCTGCTGCACAAGTGTGCGACGCAACAAACGCCCATAAGAATTACATTTGCTCGCTACCAAAATCAACCAACAGTCCATGCTCACCGATAACAAACTCAAATCACAAATAGATGCCCTCTGGAATCGTTTCTGGAGCGGGGGGATCACCAATCCGTTAACAGCCATTGAGCAAATGAGCTATCTCATTTTTCTAAAGCGGCTCGAAGACCTGGAGAATGCACGCTCACGTAAAGCAGCACGCAAAAAAGAAGACTATACCAGTGTATACGAACGCTACATGCAGTGGCGGCGTAAAGAAGAAGGCGTTGGCAACCTGCCCACCGAATTAAAAAACGATAAGCAAGGCGACAAACTCAAATGGAGTTACTGGAGCCAGCTGCCCGGCGAAGAAATGCTGGGCTTTGTTCGGGATCATGTATTTCATTTTCTGCGCAACATGGGCAACGATGGCAGCAGCTTTACCCAATACATGAAAGATGCCGTATGTATTATACCCAAAGCATCGCTGTTGCAGGAAGCGGTAAAAATTATTGAAGACCTTCACATCAGCGAACAGAATGCCGATGTACAGGGCGATATGTATGAGTACCTGCTCAACCAGCTCAGCAGCAGTGGTAAAAACGGACAGTTCCGCACACCACGCCACATCATCCGTATGATTACACGTATGGTTGATCCAAAAATCGGTCAACGCATTTGCGATCCTGCAGCAGGTAGTGCCGGTTTCCTGGTAAGTGCATACGAACATATACTGGAACAAAACACCAGCAAGGATATTCTTACCTACGATGAGGAAGACAAAGCACATAATCTTATTGGCGATCAGATAACCGATGCCAAAGCACACAAGTTTTTAAAAAGTAAAGCCATTACCGGTTTTGATAACGATAGTACCATGGTGCGTATTGGTGCCATGAACCTGATGCTGCACGGTATTGATGATCCGCATTTTATTTACAGCGATGCACTCAGCAAAAGTTTTGAAGAACGGAATTTGTACGATGTAGTGCTGGCCAATCCACCGTTTAAAGGAAGCATTGATGAAAGCGATATCAATGCACGTTTTAAAACCAAGACCAAGAAAACGGAGTTGCTGTTTATGGAACTCATTTACGATTTGCTGGTGATGGGTGGCCGTGCCGGTGTAATTGTGCCCGATGGTGTATTGTTTGGAACCAGCAATGCACATGTAGCGGTGCGTCAGTTGTTGGTTGATCATTGCCAGTTGCAGGGCATTGTAAGTATGCCCAGCGGTGTGTTTAAACCCTATGCCGGAGTAAGCACTGCCATCTTGCTGTTTACCAAAGGCGGTGTTACCAATAAGGTTTGGTTTTACGATATGCAGGCCGATGGTTTTAGTCTTGATGATAAACGACAGAAGATTGCTGCTGATGATACCAAAGAAATTATTGCAGAGTATCACAAATGGCAAAGCAAACCTGCTGCCTACAAACCAACCAGTAAGAAAGTGATATTGGTTGATGTGGAAGATATTAAAAAGAACAAATACGATCTCAGCATCAGCCGTTACAAACCGGTGGAGTACACGGCTGTGCAGTACGAACAACCCGATGTAATATTAGACAAGCTGATGATGATGGAAGAAGAGATCGGGTATATTGTTAAGTCGTTGAAAAACAGCGTAAATCAAAAAAATATTAGGTGAAAACTATCATTTTTTGATAAAACTATCTAAAATGTATACATTTAATTAACCTATAGCTTAATTTCGTGCCAAGACTAGCCTATATATTACAATCATCTGAAAACCAGAAACGTCATGTTTGCATTGATGCCACTAATGAATCAACCATACTCCAATTCTTACAAGAAGACCCTGCACGGCTTAAAAAATTCCAGCAGATTGTTACAATTATCCTCGAAAACATTCGTAATACAGAGCTTTACGATAAAGAAGAAATAGATCGTGCTACAAAGGGAGTTACGGCGATGAAACTTTTTAAAGGGGGACAAAACATCCGTCTTTATTGTAAAGAACAGTCGAACGAATCAGGAACCTTTTACGTAATTGTTGCAGAATTATTGCGAAAGAAGAAAGATCAGAAAGTAAAAGGGAAAACAAAAACATTAATTCAAAAAGTTGCCGGTTATGAATACCAAATTAAAGAGCGACCAACCAATGGCTAATGCATGGAAGGATTTGTTTTCTTTTAAATCGGAGAAAGAAAAATATGAACATGATGCTCAAATTCTCATGTTTAAATTTTTAAGTGAAGTTGAACAATACCAAGAGGCACAGGGTATAAACCGTAAAAGCCTAGCGCAGAAAATTAAAACTTCGGCAAGCTATCTTACTCAATTGTGGCGGGGAAATAAGCCCCTCAACTTTGTAACTCTTGTTAAAATGCAGGATGCTTTAAAATTAAAATTTATAATAAAAGCTGTTCCTGTAAATGAAGAGGTGCGTATAGAGGATGAAGAATTCTTTCGTGATCGAATTAAAAAATATCATTCAGAAAAAGGCTATTGGACTTTTTGTAACCCAGCAATACATGTTGATCGGGATATTTATAAAGATAAATTTGACTTTGATATAGCAAAAGCACAAAATATTAACTATGAAAGTGAAGCCATCCCCGCTTGAGTTGGTTGATTTCTTTGTTGTAAATTATCAATTTGAATTTGTTCATCCAAAAGAAGACGTCGAAATAAGGACTGTATTTGATGCCTATCCTGTGGAGATAGATTTTGGTATGCGTTTGCTGGAAGATGGTTTGCACCAGGTTGCAATGAAAACAGTAATTAACCGAAATGAAGAACAAATGGCTGGTTATGCAATTTCATGCGAGGCTGTTGGTATTTTTAAAATTCAGAATGTTGAAAGTGAAGAAGAAAAGCAAAATCTTCTGGTTCGTTCGGCTTTGGCCATGCTTCTGAATTTTGTACGCACATATATCTCAACCGTTACTTCACATTATCCAATGGGTAAATATTGGTTGCCAAGTATTGACGTTGTAGATTTAATTAAACAACGTAATGAACAAGCAAAGAAGTAATCAACTTTTTTCCCGAAATGTTTAGACAAAAAAAGAAGTATCGTGTATCGGAATTGTTTGATGTTGTATCCGGATCAACACCTTCAACTTCCAAAGCGGAATACTGGAGCTCTGATGATTTGGGAATTAAGTGGATCACTCCAAAAGATTTAAGTCGATTAGGAACTGCGTACATCAACAAAACAGAACGGAAAATTTCTGTGAAAGGATTGCAAAGTTGTTCTGCTCATAAAATTCCTGCTCAAAGTATAATCATCTCAAGCCGAGCACCTATTGGATATGTTGCAATATTGAATGATGAAATGGCTTGTAACCAAGGATGCAAGGCTTTAATTCCCAAAAATGCAAAAGAAATTGATCCGCTTTATTTTTATTATCTACTGTTAACAAGCGAAAAAGAGTTGAATAATTTAGGTAGTGGTTCAACATTTAAAGAATTGTCTAAAACGAAGCTTGAGGAATTTGTAATAGCAGTTCATGATATTAAAGATCAGAAGGACATAAGCCAAATATTAGAACAAGCCGACAAAGCCCGTCAGCAACGCAAAGAAGCCAATGCACTTACCGATCAATTTTTGCAAAGCAGTTTTCTTTCGCTCTTTGGTGATCCGGTGAAGAATGAGAAGGGGTGGGGAGTGAAAAGATTAGATGACGTTTGCGATTTTGAGAATGGTGACAGGTCTTCAAATTACCCCAGTGGAAACGAAGTGGTAAGAAGTGGAGTTCTCTTTATTAATTCTGCGAATATAAATGACTTCAGATTTGTTCCCGAGAATCCAAATTTTATTACGGAAGAAAAGTATGCTTCCTTGAGAAGCGGTAGGTGCCAAAGGGGGGATATAATTTTTACACTACGAGGAAACGGCCTTGGCAAGTGTTGTGTTTTTGATGGGATTTATGATGAAGGATTTATAAATGCTCAATTAGTGATTTTAAAATCGTTTAGAAATATTAATAGCTATTTTTTGATTGGACAATTAAAAGAGCCTAGAATGTTCGAGCAAATTTGGAAACTAGGATCTGGTTCTGCGCAACCACAACTATCAGCATCACAATTAAAAAGTTTAAACATAATAGTTCCACCTCTTTCCCTTCAGCAACAATTTGCCGCTATTGTAGCGCAGGCAGAAACCTTGCGTAAAAAGCAGCAGGAAAATGAACAGGAGTTGGAGCAGTTGTTTCAGGCATTATTGCAGAAGTATTTCGGGTAGTTTTGATTATTCTTTCAACAGCAATTACTCGTTTTCCATTTTCCTGACTTTTTATTTTACGTTTAGATCGCAGTTATTGAATTGATTGAAAGGAAGCATCAATATGATTTTTCTAACTGGTTGTCTACTACTGTTAGAGATAAAAACAGGAGCGACTATTCCACTGTTATGCAAAAAACTATAAACGTACTGCATTTACTGAAGCACCGCTATCAATGGTGAATTCGGCACCCGAAATAAATGAAGCATCATCTGATGACAGATAAGATATAAGCTTTGCAATTTCTTCAGGTTTAGCAAAGCGATTAAAAGGCATAAATTTCTCTTTCAGAAAATTATGCACTTCTTCAGTCCCCAGTTCACCCCGGTAAATCATAGCTGTTTCTGTCATCGCCGGAGCAACTGTATTTACTCTTATTTTTCTACCAGCCAACTCAACCGATGCCGATTTGCTATAGGCAGTTAACGCTGCTTTGCTTGCTGCGTAAATGCTGGTTCCAGCAGCGTAGGTAAAAGCACTCACGGAGGTTACATGAATGATAGAGGCTCCGTCATTTAAAATGGGTATAAATTTTTCGGTTGTAAAAACCGCACCTTTAAAATTTATATCTGAAAGCTGATCGAATACCTCTTCGGTAAGATGTCCTACGGGTTCCTGAAATGAAACACCGGCATTCACCAACAATACGTCAACCTTTCCGTACAGGGATTTTACCTGTGCTACCAAATTTTCTGTGTCGTTGAGATTTACAACATCGGCACGAATACCAATTGCGTTACTACCCAATTTTACTACAGCTTCATCAATAGCTGTCTGACTGCGACCTGTAATTACTACTTTGGCGCCTTGGGCAATAAATTCTTTTGCAGCAGCAAAGCCGATTCCTGCGCTTCCACCAGTAACTACTGCTATTTTTTCTTTTAATTGATTCATTTCTTAATTTTTATTTTACGAATACATTAATGTTTTTGAATTGTTTTTTTATGAAAACCGTTAAATATGATTCATGTTATTCACGTACAACATCTATCATAAAAGCTCTGATTTTTTCAATGATTTGATCCCCTTCTTCTTCCAAAGCAAAATGCCCTGTATCGTAAATGTTATAGTCAACATTCTTTACATCTTTTTTAAATGCTTCAGCGCCACTTTCGGGAAAGTATTCATCATTTTTCCCCCAAACAACCAGCAATGGTGGCTGATTATCTCTAAGGTATTGTTGCCATTCCGGATATAGTTTTAAATTGCTTTGGTAGTCGTACCACAAGTCCAAATTCACCTTATGAGCGTTCGGACGGCTCATTCTCAGGTAATCTAAATGCCAGGTATCAGGATTTACGTTTTCAGGATCTCTGGTTCCGTGGGTATACTGCCATTTTAAACCTTCCAATGTAAAAGCAGGCAATAAAGCCTTTTCGGTATGCTCATTTCTGTCAGCCCAAAAATCCTTTATCCCTTGCCAAGCCTCACCGATACCTTCCTCATAAGCATTACCGTTTTGGGTTATTATTGCAGTTACTCTTTCCGGATTTGCAGTTGCTATTCTAAATCCAACAGGGGCACCATAATCCTGCATCATGATAGCATAAGAATGAATGCCTTTTAGTTCTAAAAATGTATTCATCGTTAACGCAATACTCTCAAATGTGTATTCGTAAGCTTCGGGTGATGGAAAGTCACTGTTTCCGAATCCAGGGTAATCGGGTGCTATTAAATGGAATTCATCTGAAAGTTGACTCAATACTTTTCTGTATTGGTGGGAAGAAGAAGGATAACCGTGCAATAATACTATTGTTGGTTGTTTTGTGTTACCAGCTTCACGATATGCAATGCTTACTCCATTTACATCTAATGTTTTGTATTTGATTTGTTGCATGTTACTTTCTTTTTCAATTACTGTTTGCTATTCTGTATTTGAATTTTCTTGATTCATCGTATTTTCTACTCGCTTCTTCAAGCTTTCGTTCATTAATTCAAAGCCTTTCTTCGTATTGTTTTCAAGTTGTTTTTTGAATAGGCCTACCAGTATTCCTTTAAACGTTTCGCTATGATGAAAGATAGTTTTACCCTTTCCGTTATCAATGAGTTCAAACTTATGTTCTCCGTCAAATACACCCTTCAATAATAATCTTCCTATCCAACGAAATTCGATGTTGTGTTTAAACGCTAATACGGTTGGTTTGAATGTCATTTTCTTGCCTTGTGGCGGTACAATGCTTACGGTGATTTGACTACCAACCTTCGGTTCGCCTATGATGCTTTTAATAAAAGGATTCCAATTGGAATAGTTTTCAAAGTCGGTTAACACTGCCCAAACTTTATCAGGTGTGGCATTGATTGTGATTTGTGTTTTTATTTCCATAACAACTCGTTTTTTCTTTCATTAGTTATTAATACTAAAGGTGTGACCATCGGACTATATGGCTCCTTCGTTTTTAGGATAGGTGATGTGGCGGTTTCTTAGTATTTGGGTTCATAGTATTCCAGACTTTGAACCTTGCACAAATTGCTCATAGCAGCACTTCAGCCTTCATATTGCCAAACCGATGATATGTGCAGAATTTATAACTATTTAGAAATTTTCTTCAATCAATTCTGTGTTTACCATTCCTCCTGCTATTCCTCCCATCGCTACTGCATAAGACACAGCCCGTAACATGCTTGTATTGTCCCCACAAGCATATATTCCGGGAATCGTTGTTTTTTGGAAAGGGTCAATTTTAATATAGTGCTGTTCAGTGATTTCACAATTTAATTGTTGTGGAATATTGCAATGTTGTTCAAAAGAAGGTCTGGAATACAAAGCTTTCAGATTTTGAGTTTTCCCATTTTTGAAAACAATACTTTCTAAATATCCTTTGTAATGGTTGAAGTAGTCAATTTCAGTTTCGTTTATTTTAATATTGTGCTTTGTAAGTTTTTCAATTTGTTCATCTTTCAATGTTGATTTTCCGTTTGTAAAAATTGTCAAATCGTTTGTCCAATTATTGATCAATTTACCTAATTCAAAAGCTAGATCTCCATTTGCAAGTATGCCTGTTTTGTTGTGACTATATTCATAACCGTGACAATAAGGACAGTGTATAACAGAAATTCCCCAACATTCAGAAAATCCATTAATATTTGGCATAATGTCTTTCACACCTGTTGCAAATACTAATTTTTTAGCTTTAAAAATATTGCCATTTTCTGTTTCTATTTCAAATCCATTTTCTGTTTTTCTTCCACTTATTGCAAGTCCGTTGAAGAACTTGATTGTTTTATATTGTACAACTTCTTGTTTGGCAATAGTTGAAATTTCCTTCGGTGTTTTTCCGTCTTGTGTTAAAAAGTTATGCGAATGAGGTGTTTGTATGTTGCAAGGTTTTCCGCTGTCTATTATTAAGGTTTTTCTTAAAGATCTACCCAAAGCCATTCCTGCTGAAAGTCCTGCGTAGCTTCCGCCTATTATAATTACATCAAAATCGTTTGCCATTGTATTAGATTTTCCAAATGCTTTTAAGCACATATTCTATACTGTAAGGGCTAGTCCGCCTTGCTTCATGATTTTTTCTGCTAACAATCGTTGCCCATTCTTTTCCAATCCAATTCTTAAAAAGCATTCCCATTGTGATTGATTATTGCGGTTATCATTTCCGGATGCTTCGTTGCGATTCTGAATCCAATAGGGGCTCCAAAATCTTGCATCATAATTGCATAAGAAGTAATATTTTTTGGTTCTAAAAATTCGTTCATAGCATTTAATGTTCTACTTCTATTGCTATTTTACCATAGAAATTATCATCACCGGCTTTTGTTTCCAAAAGGTTATGCGCTTTACCAATATCTGATAAAGGAAAAATTTTGGTAACAACAGGTTTTAGTTTTTTGCTTTCTACGAGTTTCGTCAGTTCATCCAGTTTATTTCTACTTTGTCTGGTAAAAACAAAATGATAGGTTGCATTTTTCCCCCAGGCTGCAACAAGATTTTGTGGCTTCTCAATATCAACTAACGTTACTACTTGTCCTAACTGACTAAGTATTCTTCCGCTATCAGAAAGCGTGTTACCACCGATAGTATCAATGATCACATCTACTCCTTTATTACTGGTTAAGTGATTGATCGCCTGGAAGTAGTCTTCATTTTCGTAGTCAATGACATAATCAGCCCCCAGTTCAAGAAGAAACGGGTGATGCACTTTTCTCGCTGTTGTAAATACTGTTGCTCCCATAGCTTTAGCAATTTGAATCGTGGGTATTCCCACTCCACCTGCACCTCCGTGAATCAATATTGTCTGGTTAATTTTAAGTTGTGCTCTTGTAACAAGCATTTCCCACGCAGTACCTGCAGCTAATGGAAGTGTTGCAGCTTCTAAGTGGGTAATATTTTCAGGCTTTCGGCCGATGATAGATTCGTTGGCACAGTGATATTGTGCATAGCTTCCTTGTCCTTTAAAAATTTCGGGTGAATAGTAAACCTCATCACCGACTTTAAAATTTTTAACTCCGGGGCCGGTTTCTACAATTACACCTGAGATATCATGTCCTGTAATAACAGGTAGAGTTAATTCATTTTTATAATCACCACGACGGACCTGATAATCCAAAGGATTGACGGAAGATGCAAGAACCTTTACAAGAACTTCCTGAAATTTTGGAGTTGGAGTGCCTGTTTCTTCAATTTTGAAACTGTCAAACGACCCGAATTCATATAATACTGCAGCCTTCATAAAAATATATTTAAGGGTTCCGGAACAAAGCTTCCCGCAATAAAGCTGAAGCCTGACTCAACGCTTCCTGAACACCCGGAATATGTGACAAAGGATTCAACATTCCATAGTCGTGAATCATTCCTTTATATACCGTAACAGTGGTTGGTACACCTGCTTCATCCAGTTTGCGGCCATACGCAATTCCTTCATCATACAAGATGTCATTTTCGGCAACCTGAATTAATGCAGGTGGCAATCCTGTTAATTCTTCCAGCGTAGCATTAATTGGGGAAACGTATTTTTGTTTGCGGTCCTCAGGATTAGGGATATACATATCCCACATCCATTTCATTGTTGGCGTAGTGAGGAATCTGCCCTGCGCAAATTTTGTATAAGATGGGCGGCTCATGTTCGCATCAATAAGCGGCCATAACAAGAGTTGAAAAGCCAGCTTAGGTCCTTTTTTTTCTTTTGCCATTAAGGCCACTACAGTGGACATATTACCACCCACGCTGTTACCTGCAACCGCCAATCGAGAGCCATCAACTCCTATAACCTTTCCATTTTCGGCTACCCATTTAGTAGCAGCATAAGCTTGGTTAACAGCCACAGGAAATTGAGCATCGGGAGTAGGGGTGTAATCTGGAAAGACGGCAACCGCACCGCTTTTCACTACCAAATCCCTTACTAAACGTTTATGCGTTGGATAATCACCGAGTACCCAACCGCCACCATGGAAAAACATAAATACCGGGAGGTTGTCTTTTGCTCCTTTTGGTTTCACGATATGAATGGTTATTGTATGACCATCCTGGGTAATGGTTCTTTCTGATTCTTCAATATCACTGTAGTCGTAGGACACTGAATTTTGTGCATTGATAAGAACCTGGCGGGCATCTTTTGGCGATAATTTTTCCAAGGGCGGACCATCTCCACTGTTTAGTGCTTTTAAAAATGCACGGGTATCTTTTGAAATGTTCGGATCTTTTTCTCCGGGGATTGTTTGTGCCATGATCGTTGAATTTAAATTGATTAAAACGAATAGAATTGTTGTTACTGATACGCTGATCTGTTTCATACTATTTTGATAATTGGTTGACAAAAAAGTTATTACTTGGTTATATTCATTTACAGGTCTCTTGTCTTCATCTTTACAGCACATTATTCATTTTTAATTTCAACAACTACTGAATGGTTTTTTTTCAGATTTCTATCCGGAATAAACCAGCATACAGAAACCAAAATGTAAATACAAACGGCTATTATTGGATTTAAAAAACTTAATCCGGTTGCTAACGCATAAAGTATAATTGAGGAAAACACTTTTAATTTGCCAGTATAGCCTGCGTATACGGAAGTAGTTATAGAGCGATTTTTCTGTAAAGCGTACACTAATATTTGCCACGCAATACTTGACATCAAAAGAACGAACCCATACAGAGCTGTTGGTAGTTTTTCAAAATGATTTTCTCCCATATAACCTGTTGCAAATGGCAACAACGACAACCAAAACAAGAGGTGTAAATTGCACCACAAAATCTTTCCATTTACTGAGGTAGAAGCCTGTATTAAATGGTGGTGATTGCTCCAGTATATACCAAGGTATATGAAGCTTAAAATGTATGTTGTAAAAGTTGGTGCCAGCGGTCTTAAACTCTGTAGGTCATTTCCTTCCGGCACCTTAAGTTCCAGCACCATAATTGTAATAATTATGGCAAGTACAGCATCACTAAAAGCTTCTAATCTGTTAGTTGTCATCATTTGTTTCTGTATAACTTAATGCCCCGGATGGGCAAGCATCAATCTGACTCTTTAAAGCTTCTACTGAAGCATTTTCTGATTTAATCCACGGTGTGGATTTTGGATCGTAAACCCTCGGTAACGTTTTTACACATACGCCTGAATGGATGCATTTTTGTGGCTTCCATATTACCGTTAAATTTTCTTTTTGATATTTTTTGATCGTTTCCATTGCGATGTTTAATTTTTCAGGACGTCTTTAATATCTACTTCCTTCTTGAACACAGATGCCGCAAACGGACACAAGGGAATAATTTTTATATTTTTTTCCCTTGCCATTTCAACGATTTTATAGAGCATCTGTTTACCCACACCTTTCCCGTTATATGCCGGCTCAACTTCTGTGTGGTCTATGATAATCAATGCTGCTCGTGCAATAGAATAAGTCATCATCCCCGCACGCTCATTATTTTTCCTTGCCATCGCAAAGCCTTTGGAGCTTTCTTCTTTTAATAGTATTTCCATAATTATCTTTCTTTAAAAATTCAACAGAAAAATTACATTCCGTTCAAAGAAAACAAACAGGGGATAACATCTTCTGAAATAATCGAAATAATCTTTTCTATTTAATGGCGCCGATGTCGGCTCTTTGCCCTTGTGTTGAGAAACTAATATTCTTTTTAATAGATTTTTTTGACTTTCAAACTGTTTTCGTGTTGTGTTCACTCTAAACTTGGTTTGTGCTGTTGCAAAAATAGAATAGTAAAGTAGGGCCGATGTTGCTTGCATCAAAGCATTTACAGCGTGAATCAAAGATTCTTAAATAGAGTGGTTACCCAACGGCAAGTAGTAATCAGTTGGTAACTGGTTTTAGAAATTAAATACAAAGTGAATCGAGACGAAGCAGTCTTTATGCAAAAATTAGGTGTTACCCAAGATGGCAAATGGAGACCTCTTATTACTATTTCATTGGCCTTAAAGCTCCGTATCTATGGGATATTGATGGCGGCTTTGTAGTATTGCTGGTACTATTTGCAAAACTCTATATTCACCCGCCGAATATTTTTCTATTCATAATTACTGGTAAATTCACCTATTGCTTGCTCATATCGGCATAGAAATATAAACTTCCTGCAACGCTATTTCGTTGTTGCTTTTTTTAAAATAACTTCATGTCGCTGCCATGTGAAAAATATGAGGTGCATGTATCTGATAATCATGCCTTTTGTTTGTGGCATACAAATAGCCTTATCGTCGCTTGTAAAAAGAAATTATATGGGAGCTCAAGCAGGTGATGTGCCGGAAGCAAAAAAAATGAAATATTCTGATACCTCTTTTCGTATCATTTCATTTCAAAGACAGTCTTTTCAGCAAATTTCACCTTTTCATCACTCCGGTGATCAGCATTTTGCAATTCTGTTTTACACCTATGATGAAAAGGGGAACAATAACAAGACGGAAAACAATGGTCATTTGATATTTAAGTCTCCGGGACAAATTGATGCAATGATACAACAGCGAAATATTGTTAACGGCTTTTGTATTCAGTTTACAGAGATCTTTCTATTAAATAACAGGCAATTACTATCAATCATAACCGGGTTCCCTTTTTTTGAAATAAGCTTGCTTAAAAATAGACCGCTGGTGTTAAGTGACAGAGAATCTGAAGCGGTTGAAGACCTGTATAAGAAAGTATATGAAGAGTATAATCATCAAAACAGTAATAGCATAGAAATGGCAACTGTTTATCTTCAGGCACTTTTTTTGACAATAAAACGAGTTTATGAATCTTATTCAGATACAATAGAAGAAAATACTACAAGTAAAAGACAACCTGGAGAAATTGTAAGAAAGTTCAAATCGTTAGTATTGCTAGACACAGTTATTGCCACTGATAAAAGCGTTGCCCGTAAGACGGTAAACGCTTATGCTTCGTTACTTTTTATTCACCCTAATTATCTAAATGCACTGGTTAAAAAAGAAACTGGTAAAACTGCAAGGGAATATATTGATGAGCAATTGTTCAACTGTGCGAAAAGACTTTTGCTGAATGAAGAATTGTTAGTGAAAGAAATTGCCTGGCAATTATCCTTCAACGAAACTGCGCACTTTACTAATTTTTTTAAGCGCCATGCCGGAATTTCACCGGGGGTATTCAGGAAACAGTATTTTGCTGCAGCGGCTTAGAATAATGTAATTTTATACAGACCTAACTATGAACAGAGCGATAGCTATTTGTAAATCAACGATGTTGCACATTACCGGCATATTTCTTCTGGTAATCTTCCCGTGCGCTGAAACAAATGCAGAGCCTATAGAGCCTATCCCCACAAAAGATATTGTAAATAAGTTAATTGGCCGGATTAACAGGGAGAAACAGGATACCAATTTGGTTAAGTCACTTTTGTCAATAGCCAGATACTATTTATATGCCAAAGATAAAGCCAGTGAACCCTATATCGACAGGGCATTGACATTAAGTGAAAAATTACTTTACAAAAATGGAGTAATAAGGAGTTTATGCTATCAGGCTGCTTTCCTATCTTTTACATTACAAGATACCATCCCGCCCTTTAACGCAATTGAAAAAGCAATTGCGCTGAGCAAAAAGGATAACAATATTGAAATGGAAGCCTATGCGTGGTATATAAGGGGCTTATGGCTCAGTAATGACAATACAAATACTTCTAAGCAGTATTATTTTACAGCCAGAATGTTATATAACAAAGTCGGGAATAGGGTTAAGGAAGCATATGTTCTTAAGTGCATAGCGGATATTTATCGCTCTGAGAATAAATTGGAACTTTCGTTAAATGTATTATTCGAAGCTTTGAAAATTTATCAGGACGCAGGTTATACAAATCTTCATTACACCTATGATTTGATTGGAACTGTTTATCGGCATATGGGGAATTATGGCGAAGCATTGAAATATGGTTTTCTAACTTTAAAATTGGCTGAGGAAAGAAAAGACACTGTTGATATTGCGTTGTTCTATCTCAGAATTGCTGAAATTTACAAAGGGCTTAATCAATATGATGAGGCAATTCAATTCGCCCAAATTTCACTGCAGAAAGTGTCAGCTGCCGAAAACAATTATGCATTTTTAAGATCAGCGGCCTCAAATATTGCGGGTCTTCTCACCATATCGGGTAAGCCGAATGAAGCACTTAGATTTTACGAAAATACTATTTCAACACGCCCTGCTAAATTTGGCAGTATTGAGTATTACATTGACGGACGTACTTTGGGCGATATTTATTTTTCACTAAAAAAATATGAAAAAGCGGAGAATCATTATCTGCATATGCTGGCGTTGAAGGAAAAAATGTACAATAATGAGTACAACGATTACTTCAAGCTTGCCTCATACATCAAAATGGCTGATTTTTACATTAGTCAGTCGAGGTTTAAAGAAGCCAATAAATATGTTTCAAAGGCTAGCCAGCAGAAGACATTAAAATCCATGGCGAATAGGTCTGCAATTCACTTGCAACAATATAAAATTGATTCCGCCAGTGCTAATTATTTGGCGGCTATAAATCATTACCAGTTATATAAAACATTAAATGATTCAATCTTTAATGAGAAAAAAATCAACCAGGTTGCCAGCCTCCAAATTCAGTACGAAACAGAAAAGAAGGAAAAAGATATTATTCATCTGATCGATAAAAACAAGCAGCAACAAATTAAGTTGAGGGAACGACTCTTTGAACGAAATATGTTGATAGCTGGTGCAATTATGTTGGCTCTTTTGCTATGGTTAAGTATTAACAGGTATCTCATAAAACAAAAGTCAAACAGGCAGCTTCTGTCACAACAGGAAATAATTAAATCTAAGAATGAAATATTAAACAGCCTGATTAGGGAAAAAGAAGATTTGTTACAACTTAAAGATAAACTTATTGCAGAGAAAGAGTGGCTGATAAAAGAGGTACATCATCGGGTTAAAAATAATCTTCAGATGGTTTGCACGCTGCTCTATACACAGGCGAATTACCTTACAGATGAAAAGGCTTTAGCAGCAATTAATGAAGGGCAGCAAAGGATCCAGGCAATTTCGCTCATCCATCAGAAGCTGTATCAATCAGATAATTTGCAGTTGGTGAACATGAAAAGTTACGTTCACGAATTGGTCGATTATCTAAAAGATAGTTTTACTATTTCCAAAGACATAGAATTTAATCTACTGATTGATTCAATTGAATTAGATATTTCCCGGTCTATACCTGTTGGTCTTATTTTGAATGAAGCAATAACGAATTCTCTTAAATATGCATTCCAAAATGGAAAGCGAAAAATAATTTCCATACAATTACAAAGGAAACATGGACACAAAATAACATTATTGATTAAAGATAATGGCAAAGGTCTGCCCGATAATTACAATCCGCTTTATTCAAACACACTTGGCATAAATATGATGCAGGGGTTAAGCAAACAAATCAATGCTGATTTTTCGATGAGCAGTGAAAACGGAACAGTGATTATAATGGAGTTTGAAGAAGCAAGTGACTTGTAAAAAACTACTAATTTATATATTCCAAAAAAATCAAGACTTGAAAGAAAAAATATTAATAGTAGAAGACGAATTTATACTTGCTAATGGTTTGCGCTTAATGCTGAAAGAGGCAGGGTTTGATGTTTGTGAAATTGCCGGTTCAGTTCCAAAAGCAAGGGAAATTATCTTATTAGAGAAACCAACTTTAGTAATATTGGACATCCATCTTGACGGGAAACTGTCAGGGATAGATCTTGCAAAAGAATTGAACGCATCAGCAATTGGGTTTATTTACTTATCTGCCAATTCAAACCAGGTTATTCTTGAAGCAGCAAAAATTACAGAGCCTTATGGCTTTTTGGTAAAACCTTATCGGAAGAAAGATTTACTGATTGCCATTGAAATTGCGCAGTACAGGCAACGGCAAAAAATGGAGTTGCTGAATGCAGAGCCTGCCCGAAGTAACAATCAGCAAAAGGCGACCACAGACCATCCGGCATTTGAAAATATTATTGGTAAAAGCCCTGCTCTGTTGCAGGTATTTGACCAGTTAACGAGGGTGGCACACATGGATACTTCAGTTTTAATTTTGGGTGAGTCCGGTACCGGTAAAGAAAAATTGGCATATGCAGTACATGAGTTATCACCCCGCAGATATAATCCCTTCGTAATTGTAAACTGTGCTGTTTTACCGCCAAATCTTGTTGAGTCAGAGTTATTCGGTCATGAGAAAGGTGCGTTTACCGGAGCAGTGGCACAACGAAAAGGTAAATTTGAAATGGCGCATGAAGGAACTATTTTTTTAGATGAAATTGGTGAACTGCCAATCGATATGCAGGCAAAATTATTAAGGGTGTTGCAGGAAAAACAAATTGAACGAGTAGGAGGTAACAAAAGTATTAGTGTGAATGTTCGTATTGTGGCTGCAACGAACAGAAATTTGGAAAAAGAAGTGGCTGAAGGTCGCTTCAGGATAGATTTATATTACCGGTTGAATGTATTCCCTTTAATTGTTCCGCCACTACGGGAAAGGATGGATGATATTCCTTTACTGGTAAATTACTTTATTGAAGAGTTTTGTAGAAAATCCGGCCAGGATATGAAAATAACCAATGACGCACTACTTCAATTAATGCAATATGACTGGCCGGGCAATATCCGTGAGTTACAGCATGTGGTGGAAAGAAGTGCATTGATGGCATCCGGAAGAACGATTGAGCAGTTTTTACTGCCTCAACATCTTAACAATACAAACAGTTTATCATCACCTTCACAATCACTTGAAGATGCAGAGAGAACCCATATCATCAATGCACTAAAAAAAAGTAACAATAAAATATATGGCGCTGATGGTGCTGCGGCCTTGTTGAAATTACCCCCTACTACTTTAACCTCAAAAATGAAAAAGTTAGGCATTGATAAAAGTAGTTTATAGCCGTGAAAAGCTATATAATTACTAAAAGCTGCCCGATTTTTCTGCACTCATTAAATTGCCTTTTTCAAATTGATCATTTCCTCTATTTCTAAAAGCTGTCTACAATCTTTTTTTGTTTGCCAGTATTTGTTTTTTGTGGTGCGATAGAGGCGACGCTCCGTTCAAATTATTTTTTCATATCAGCTTTATGCTTATAGCACAATTGTACTAATGAAATTCAAACAGCTTCTAGGGCATAACTAAATGAATTTATTTTTTACATGCATAAGTTATAGCAGTAAGCAATCCGCTGAACATTCACCTCAGCTGCATCATAAAATTCATTCGCATGTAACAATCATGTGTCATTTTATGGTTATGTTCTGTGGTCTTATTTGATAACGAATCTTTGATGGAAGCAGTAAATGCTTTGATGCAAGCAACACTATCCATCTCTTACTATTCTACTTTCGTTAAATAAATTAAATCAGCAAATTACTTCTGTAAAATAGAGGGTAATCAACATAAATATTTTATAAAACAAAAAAATAAAAAATGAAAAAGGTAATCTTTACAGCATTTGTTGCAGCAGTATCATTCTACGGGTTTGCTCAAAAACCTTCACCTGAATTATTAAATTCAACCAACCATGCACTGGTTTTGATAGACCATGAAGGCCAAATGGCATTTGCTACTAAAAATATTACCACCGATGAGCTGAGAAACAATGTGGGTATTGTGGCCGGCGCATCTAAAATATTCAAAGTGCCAACTGTAGTTACAACTGTTGCTGAAAAATCTTTCAGTGGTCCCGTATTTCCTGAAATTCAAGAGTTTTATCCTGAAGCAACTAGTGGTTATATTGACAGAACAACTATGAACACCTGGGAAGACCTGAATGCCTACAAAGCAATTACGGGTAAAAACAAAAAACGTCTGGTTATTGCCGGTTTATGGACCAGTGTTTGTATCGTTGGCCCAACTTTATCTGCTATTAATGAAGGCTATGATGTATATGTAATTACTGATGCCTGCGGCGATGTATCTAAAGAAGCACACGACCAGGCCGTAACCCGTATGGTGCAGGCTGGTGCAACACCCATCACTTCTATTCAGTATCTATTAGAGTTACAAAGAGATTGGGCTCGTCAGGAAACTTACAAACCTGTAACTGATTTAGTAAAAAAATATGGCGGATCTTATGGTTTAGGGATTTTGTATGCACATGATATGCTGAAGCATTAATTGCCTCCAAGACTTTATTAATTCAATTACTGTAATAAAAAGGCAGGTAGCAATGCTTGCCTTTTAAAATCGCCTTTTATGAAATACCTGTTTAGTATTCTGTTTTTTACTCTTTGTACAACGCCATGTTTTTCACAAAAGAAAAAGGCAGATATTATTATCATCAACGGAAGAATAACCACCATGGATGATAGTAATTCGGAAACGGAAGCTGTAGCTATTGCGGCAAACAAAATTATATTGACGGGCAATAATAAAACGGTGATGAAACTCGCAACCACATCAACAAAAATTATTGATGCCAAAGGCAGAAGAATTATTCCCGGCTTATTTGATAGCCATTTGCATGTAATACGTGGCGGCAGATTTTATAATGCAGAACTAAGATGGGATGGAGTGAGTACATTAAAACGGGCATTGGAAATGCTGAAAGAACAGGCACAACGAACACCGGAAGGGCAATGGGTAAGAGTAGTAGGCGGGTGGAATGAATATCAGTTTGACGAAAAACGTTTACCAACATTGGAAGAAATTAATGAAGCAACAGGTGATGTGCCCGTTTTTATTTTGTATCTGTATGGTAAGGCATGGGTGAATAAGGCTGGATTGCAAAAGCTCAACATCAATTCAGAAACATCTAATCCAGCCGGTGGGTTAATCGAAAAGGATAATGATGGAAATCCAACAGGGTTATTAGTAGCAGAGCCGAATGCTTTTATCCTTTATTCCACATTGGCAAAGCTGCCTGAGCTAAGTAACGAAGAAAAAATAAATTCCACGCTGCAATACATGACCGAGCTAAACCGGCTTGGTATTACAGCCGTAATGGATGCCGGGGGTGGCTTTCAGAATTTTCCGGATGATTATGTCATTACAGATTCTCTGCACAAAGCGGGCAAAATAACCATTCGTCTTCCTTACTATTTGTTTGCACAAAAGAAAGGAGCGGAACTTACCGACTATAAAAAATGGATCGTTATGGTTGATATTGATCAGCAAAGCAGCAATGGGATAAATGAAGTGGATTATCATGTTAAAGGCGGTGGAGAAAACTTAGTGGCAGATGCAGCAGACTTTGAAAACTTTTTATTTGTACGGCCTGAATTACCGTCTACTATGGAAAGTAATTTGAAACCGGTTATACAAATACTTGTAAGAAACCGCTGGCCCTTTCGTATTCATGCCACCTATAATGAAAGTATTACAAGAGACCTGAATGTAATTGAAGAAGTAAATAAAGAGACCCCTTTGAATGGATTGGTTTGGTTTATTGACCATGCAGAGACAATCAGTGAAGAAAATATGCAACGCATAAAAGCATTGGGCGGCGGTATTGCCATTCAGCACCGGATGGCTTATCAGGGAGAAAGTTTTATCCATCGCTATGGAAAAAAAGCGGCATTGGCTGCACCACCGGTAAAACGAATGCTGGAAATAGGATTACCTGTTGGATTAGGCACAGATGGAACCAGAGTGGCAAGTTATAATCCCTGGATTGCCCTGTATTGGATTACTACCGGAAAAACAATTGGCCGTACGCAAACAATGTCGAGCGAAAATGTATTGGACAGAGTAACTGCATTGAAATTAATGACAGTAGGTGGGTACTCGCTCATCAGAGAAAATAATAAAGGCAAAATTCAAAAGGGTTTTTTTGCTGATTTGGTAATGCTGGATAAAGATTTTTTCACTGTTGCTGATGAAGAGATACCGACTATTAATTCATTGCTGACCATTGTGGATGGAAAAATTGTGTATGGCGCAAATGAATATAAACGAGTTGCACCTGCTGCACTTCCTGTAATTCCTGCATGGAGTCCGGTGAAATATTATGGCGGTTATCAGTATAAATGAAGTGAATTGGAATATCAGTAATGATGAAAACCGTTTATTAATTATTTACGCATAAAGATTTAATCATGAAAGTTGCGTGGCTTTTTATCGCACTATTAGGCGGAGCATTACTTCCAATTCAAGCAGGCTTAAATGCAAAGTTGGGTAAATCTATTGCAAGCCCTGTACATGCTTCCATGGTATCCTTTATTACCGGTACATTGGCTGTAGCATTATTCATACTACTAAAAAAACAATCTGTTTCCTGGGCAGGTATAAAATCTGCACCCGGTTATGTATGGATAGCCGGGGCTTTAGGTGCATTTTATGTAACGGCTGTTATACTTGCATTTCCACGTATCGGCCCTGCTCTTACGTTTGGACTCGTAGTACTTGGGCAAATGCTTATCTCCATATTGCTTGATCATTTTAATATTTTGGTGCATCAGCAACACAGTCTCAACATCTGTCGTATTGTAGGTATTTTTCTTATTGTATCGGGAGTAATCATCATCCGCAAGTTTTAAGATGAAGTATTTATTGCTCATATTAGCTTGTGCAACGATTAAGCCGGTTTACTGTCAGCAAGTGCCTTTATTAAATCTTCGTTTTAATGAAGAATATTCAGTATGGAAAAAGGATACATCAAAAAAATGGTACAAGGCAATTAAATATATTCCGCTTAAAAAATCAACATCTTCTTACGTTTCTGTTGGCGGTGAGTACAGGTATCAATTACAATACTTAAAAAATGAAGATTGGGGCGATGCCGCAAATAAAGAATACACAGCTATTTATAACCGCTTATTGCTGCATAGCGACTTTCACATGGGGAAACGTTTCCGATTCTTTGGGCAATTAGTAAGCACTACCGTCGCAGGCAAAGAACCACCCTTTCGTTCAATTGATGAAAACAGGCTGGATATACAACAGATTTTTGCTGACTTCAGTTTGCTCAAGAACTCAGAAAGTAAATTAATACTTCGTGCAGGACGCCAGGAATTGTTATATGGCTCTCAACGTTTAATAGCGGTAAGAGAAGGCCCTAATAACCGTCTTAGTTTTGATGCCGTAAAAGCTTTCTATGAGAAAGAGCATTTACAGCTTGATTTGTTTTACAGTCGGCCTGTTCGTAACCGTACCGGTGTGTTTGATGACCCAATCAATCGTAATGAAAAACTATGGAGTGTCTATGTGGTTGTTAATAAGCTGCCGATTTTTCATAATGGGGATTTTTATTACATCGGTTATCAAAATAAAATTAACTCGTTCTATAATATTTCAGCAACTGAGAACAGGCATTCAATTGGAGCAAGGCTTTGGAAAAGCGAAAATTCATTTCAATATGACGTAGAAGCGTTGTACCAGTTTGGTAAAATTGGTGGGAGAATTATTGATGCTTATACCGCTTCGGCAAATATCACTTACCATTTTAATCAGCGAAAGTATACTCCAAGCATTGGGCTTAAAACAGAGGTAATCAGTGGTGATAAATCAGCTACGGATAAAAAAGTAAATACTTTTAATCCACTTTTTCCAAGAGGTGATTACTTCGGGCTGGCTGCATTAATAGGCCCGGTGAATTTAATAGACTTTCATCCTTCGGTTGAAATAAAATTACATACCAAAATATCGTTTGTTGCAGACTACGATATGTTTTGGCGATACAGTGTTGCTGATGGGATATATGGCGCAAATGTGGCAATGCTTTACCCGGCGGCTTTTAGTAAGCACATCGGCAACCAGTTAGGAATAAGTTTTGAGTACACTCCAATACAATATCTTGTAATTACACCAGAGCTTACTTTTTTTAAAGCAGGCAGCTATCTTAAAGAAGTAAGTGCCGGAAAAGAAATTGTATTTGCAGCCATCACTATTCAATCTAAATTTTAGAAATATGACAACAGGAATTGGTATTAAGGAAGGAAATGCAGCTGCAGTGGCAGCCGATTTATCGAAAATGCTGGCTGATGAATTTGTATTGTATACAAAAACCCGTAATGCCCATTGGAACGTAGAAGGGCCAGATTTTTATACCATGCACAAATTTTTTGAAAATCAATATGAACAACTTGATGAAGTGATAGATGATGTTGCAGAACGTATACGTTCCATTGATCACCATGCACCGGCTACATTAAAAAACTATTTGCAACTAACCCATCTTTCTGAACTATCAAGAGAAAAAAATGATCGCCACGGATTCATCAAAGAGTTATTGGCAGACCATGAAATTATTATTACAAATATCAGGGGCAAAATCAATTTGTTTGCGAACGAATACCATGATGCAGGCAGCAGTGATTTTATTACCGGCTTGATGGAAGTGCATGAAAAAATGGCCTGGATGTTAAGGGCTCATTTAAAATAACTGAACTATGGAATTTATTATTCTTTAAACCAAACATCAGTTCACTTTTTATCCGCTGCACAGGATATTATCATAATACGGACAATCAGCTTAAAAAATTAATCGATTTATTCAAAAATAAAAATTTGAAGAATGAAAAAACGTGTAATTAACCCCTGGAACTGGCAAAATGAACGTAGTTATAACCAGGCAGTAGAGGTAACGAATAGTACGGGAACACTTTATGTTTCCGGTCAAACGGCCATCAATGATGAAGGTGAATCAAGTACCGCTGACATGAAAACCCAGTTGGAGTTGGCGATCAAGAATTTGGAACAAGTAATTAACGAAGCAGGTTACGATTGCAAGAATATTGTACGCCTTAATATTTACACAACATCTACCAAAGATCTTTGGCCATATTTCAACATACTGCAAAATTGGGTGGAAAAACATGGTATGCAACAAGCTTTGACCTTATTGGAGGTGGTAAGTCTTTTTGAAACATTAACAGTGGAACTCGAAGCAACCGTTGTGAAATAACTATGCACAATTTTCACCGATTGAATCAACCGGACTATGATTGATTGGAATTGATCAAAAATCCATTTTTGGTTAAAAAATTATTCCAGCCACAGTTGATCAGAAGTTACTGACTCCTTAATATTCTGATATATGAACATAAAAAAAATTTTTAAAGGTTTATTTTGTATTGTAGTTGCTATTGTTGCTGTGGGATTTATTTTAGCCTACTACCCGGTTGTGGAAAAGACAAACCATGTCGGGATTTCCGAAAAAAAGGCCAAGGAACTGAGAAACGAATTTACTGGTTCACATCATTTGATCACTACGTCTGATAATGCAATACTTTTTCTCCGGAGATGGAACCCTGATAGTGTTCATCATAAAAAAATCGCCATCCTTATTCTGCATGGAATTACAGCATATAGCGGTCCGTATGAAATGGCGGGTATTCCGTTTGCTGAGAATGGCTACACAACATTTGGTCTGGATTACAGAGGACATGGCTTGTCATCGGGTAACAGGGGAGATACCCCGGGCAAGGAGCGGTGGATTAAGGATATGGCTGAGACGGTGTCATATATCAAAAAGCTGGGGTTTTCAGAAGTGGTTGTCCTTGGGCACAGTCTTGGTGTTGCGGCTGCCTTTTCTGTGGCAAATACAATTCCTGACGAAATAGCGGGGTTAGTATTGCTGTCTGGCGCCTATGAGGGCAGGGAAGGCTTATCCAAGCCACCTTCATTTGTGGAAACAGTACGGTTTTTTGCAAGTGGATTGCTGCGTCCTTCCTATCAGTCCTATCAGTATTACCGGGAAGGGATGACTGTAAGCAAGGATAGTCTGTTTAATTTTCGTTATACGCCCAGATTCCTGCTGATGCTCGACACTAAAAAGCTAAGGTTGCCAATAAACATAACAATTCCTGTTTTGGTCGGTATCGGCGATGAGGATGAATTGTTCTCCGTGGAAAAAGTCAGAGAGTTGTATAACGTGATTCCCGGTGATAAAAAGGAGTTTCTAGTTATGAAAAGCGCTACTCATGCGAAGATTCCACGTGAAAGCTGGATGCATGTTGTGGACTGGTTGGATCGTACTTACACAGTCAAATAAAATATTGACGTCATGAAGTTTAATCTTATATCGATTCACTCGCTCAATTATCAAAGACTTTCATCCAATAGCACAGAAATAAGCAACCGCAGGTGCATCCATTTTTCCTTTAAACATCCACAAGCCATTAGCATATTAATTTTGAAAAACTCCTTTTTGCAAATAGTAGCTCTGCATACTCAGGCTTCGATTGCCCGTTAAAAAAAGTAATGTTACAATAGAGCGAAGAAATGTTACAATTGGGTTTTGTAATTTAATCATTTGAAATTCAACTACTTGGCCTATTTTTAATGCATTAATCAGAGAATGTTACATCTGCACAAAACCATGTTACGATAGCGGAAGTCGCTTTGCTTTGCTCTTGTTTAGTTTGTGTAACAATTGCAAATGCCATATTATGTCGAAACAAGTTTTCCTTTTGTTCTTGCTTTTTTTCGTTTTGTTGACTGACAGTAATGCCCAGCAAAAAACACATCAAAATTCCTCAAAAGAAAAGATCCTGGTACTCAAGGAACTTGGAACCATTGCAGCAAATGATGCTACACCGATCGTGGTTGCGGCATTAAAAACCTGCAAAAAGGAAGGAATCAGCAAGCTCGAATTCCCCAAAGGGATCTATCATTTTTACCCAACTTTTGCCCCCGACTTTTATTGTGCTATTACCAACAACGACAATGGTCTGAAAAGAACTCCATTTCCGCTGATTGATTTTGATGGACTTGAAATTGATGGTAATGGCTCAGAATTTATTTTTCACGGGAAAATGCTGCCATTCATTATTCAGAACAGCTCGAATCTAACGCTTAAAAACTTCAGTATCGACTGGCAGGTAGCCTTTACATTGGAAGGGAAAGTGGTGGCAAATAATCCGGAAAAGAAATCATTTGATATAGAAGTATCAACACCACATAAAGTACAATACGGGCATTTGTACCTAACCCTGGAACGTGAAAAATCGCCTTATGAGAATAAATATGGGTTTCGGTTTGCTGTGCCTGAAGGGTACGATTTACAGGCTGGCCAGAATATTTTGTGGGATCCTGAAACAATGGCTCCTTATTACAACACGGTTAAATACGATATCGACCAGCACAGCATTGCTGCGGAAGAATTGAAAAAAGGCTTAATTCGCTTATCGGGACCTGTAAAGCAAGTGCCGCCTGTAGGATCGGTGTTTGTTACAAAAGGAGCCTATCTGTATAATCGAACCAGCCCCGCATTTTGGTCATTCAAAAGCAAAAATCTATTATTCAACAACATCAATGTGCATCATGCCGGCGCTATGGGTTTAATTGCAGAGCGTAGCGAAAACATCACCCTTGATGGATTTAATGTGGTACTCAAAAAAGGCTCCGGTAGAATGGTGACTACCACTGCAGACGCCACTCATTTTTGTAATGTTCGTGGTGAGATTATTATCCGGAACTGTGTTTTTGAGAATATGCTGGATGATGCAACCAATATACACGGCACCTATGTTCGGGTAAACCGGGTGCTGGATGATCGCCGGGTTGCGGTTGAAACGTATCATCCGCATCAAAATGGGTATTTGTTTGGTGAAGCCGGCGACAGCGTACGAATTATTGAAAGCAATACATTGCAACCAACAGCCACAGGTTTAGTTCTTACAAATGTGGAACGGGTTAATGAAAAAATAAGCATTCTTACATTCAATAAATCTATAAAGGGTAAAGTAGATCAATACTACGGGATTGAAAATATATCCTGGTATCCTACCGCTATCATCGAAAATAATATTGTACGTAATAACCGGGCCAGAGGGTTTCTTGTTTCTGTACCAAGAAAAGTTATTGTAAGAAATAATCATATTTCCTCTCAAATGGCAGCAATACTAGTGTCGGGTGATTTGGCTTTGTGGAATGAATCCGGACCTACGGATAGTTTAATTATTGAAAATAATACCTTCGAAAATTGTGCATATGGAGGAAATCGTGTGCATGCGATTTTTTCCATCGAACCTGATTATGTTGACAAGAACAATATCAATGAATCCTACAGCCGGAATATTTTTATCCGGAATAATCAGATAAAAACATTTGATTCCCCGATTCTCCTGGCTACTTCTGTTGACGGAATTGTATTTGAAGGAAACACGATTGAACAAACGAATGCTTATGAACCGCTTTTTCCAAACACACCTAACCTGAAAATTGTTAATTGTAACAGGGTTGTTATAGGCAACAATACCTACAAGTCTCTATCGGGTAAAGAAGGAACATTATCAATTGATGAAAAAACAACGAACGTAGATCTGAAGAAAAACAAATCATTTGCCAAATTAAACTAGCATAATTTCTATAACCAAACAATTGCCATTTATGAGAAAAAGTATATCATTTCTGCTGCTGCTGATATGTATTACCGTTACTGGTTTTGCGCAACAATCTGTTACCGGTACTGTTACCGATGAAAGCAGAAATCCGATGGAGGGAGTAAGTGTTATTGTTAAGAATACCGCAATTGCAACAATGACAGGAAAAGATGGAAAGTATAAACTTGACGTTCCTGCAACCGCTAAAATAATTGTCTTTTCTTTTATAGGAATGGCAGCACAGGAGATTGCAATCAAAGACAAATCGGTAATTAATGTTCAACTTGCCTCATCTTCTTCAGAGCTTGAAGATGTGGTTGTAATTGGATACGGAACTGTACGGAAAAAAGATCTTACCGGTTCTGTGTCGGTTATCAAGGCAGGCGAACTTGAGCAATCGCAATCAGTTGAGTGGTTGCAGGCCTTACAAGGGCGTACACCCGGGGTAAATATCATATCAGAATCCGGAGAGCCCGGCAGCGGTATTAATATTCAGATAAGAGGTGCAAATTCAATTATTGGTAATTCTTCTCCATTGTTTGTAATTGATGGTGTGCAAATGGATTTAAATAATGATGAGGTGGCTAAAACAAATTCATCACAGGCAACAATGAATCCATTGTCAATGATCAATCCTTCAGATATTGAGTCGATTGAAGTATTAAAAGACGCTTCAGCCACGGCCATTTATGGTTCAAGGGGAGCAAATGGAGTTGTAATCATAACTACAAAAGGAGGAAAGTCGGGAAAATCAGTTGTTGAATACAATGGGTCTGTTGGGTTTTCGCAGATACTGAACAAAGTAAATGTTCTGACTTCGCAGGATTATCTGACTTATGCTGGCTTAAGAGGAGGTAATAATGAATTTCTCATGGTTGATTCAGATGGTAATGGAACACCCGATACACCGAGAGATTTTTCAAAGATACCATCTTTCAACTGGCAGGATGAAGCATTGAGAACTGCTCTTACAAATAACCACAATCTTACAGTTAGTGGTGGTAATGACAAAACAAATTTTTCAGCCGGTATGAGTTATCTCAATCAAGAGGGATTGATAAAATATAACAATTACGATCGCTATAATTTTCGCCTGCGCTTAGATCATAAAAGTTCTAATAAACTGAAATTCGGGTTCAATATGAACTCAGCTTTATCCAATGCAAATGGTGCTGCCAACAATGGAGGCCCCAACAGTTATAATGGACTTACACAAACATTGATCAGTGCAAGGCCATTTATTCTAAGTTCTGACAATACAGATATTTCATTGATTGATCCGACGTCAGATAATTTTATTACACCACTTGATCTGATAAAGAATTCTTTTAAGAACACCCGCATGATGCGGTTGACAGGAAGTGCCAAGGTGGACTACACAATTCTTAACGGCTTAACGTATGTTGGCCTGTTAGCTGGAAATTATTCCAGTTCAAAATTGCAGGAGTTTTACAGTAATGAAACCAGTTGGGGGACTTTTTACAATGGCCTGGCCGGAATTGCAGAGGTAGAAACGTTTTCTTATAATCATTCTTCACAATTAAATTATGTTAAGACAATAAAGGGGCATCGATTTAATGCGTTGGGTGGATTTGAGATTTATAGTAATAATTGGGAAAGCTTCCGAAACAGAATTGCAAATTTTGCTGATCAATCTACCGGTGTTAATGATTTGAGTAAAGGATCCAGTTTACTGGAGTATAGTTCAAACAGATGGAGGAACAACCGTCTTTCTTATCTCAGCAGGTTGAATTATAGTTTTAAAGACAGATATCTTTTTACTGCAAGTTTTAGAGCAGATGGTTCAGATAAATTTGGCCCTGGTAACCGTTGGGGTTATTTTCCTTCACTGGCATTCGCATGGAGAGTTTCGAAAGAACGTTTCATGGAACGTTTACCATTTGTAAGCGACATGAAATTACGTACGAGTTATGGAAAAACAGGAAATGAAGGTATTCCGGCCTATACCTACTTCGGCAGTTTACAGAATACGTATTATGCGAGTAACAATAGCATACTCTTCGGAATGTCGCCGGGATCTTTAGCAAATCCGAATTTAAAATGGGAAACAACCTCACAATATAATGCAGGTATAGATCTTGGCCTTTTTGGCAATCGATTAAATCTAACGGTTGATTATTATCTGAAACAAACAAGAGATATGTTGCTGGATGCACCTGTTTCTGCTCAAAGCGGATTCTTCAGGCAGTGGCTTAATATCGGTGCCATTGATAATTCGGGAGTTGAGTTAATGATATCATCAATCAATGTAGATAAAAAGAATTTCAAATGGGAGTCCAGTTTCAATATCAGTTTCAATAATAATATCGTTCAGGAACTTGGTGGTGCTGATTTTATACCTGTTACAATAGGAGGTAGCTGGATCCAAAATGCCGCCCGTGTAATCTTAGGGCAACCAATCGGAACAATGTATGGATATTCTTTTGCCGGAATTTATCAACTGGCAGATTTTGATTGGCAAAATGGAAGTGATCCAAACATCCCATCCGGAAGCAGGATCTATACACTTAAAGCAGGTAATCCAACTTTCGTTAGTGGCACTGCTGTGCCAGGTGCACTGAAGTATGCAGATATTAGTGGCCCCGACGGTAAACCAGACGGACAAATTGATGATAAATATGACAGAACTGTAATTGGAAATTCCAATCCAAAACATTTTGGTGGTTTAAACAACACGTTCAAATACAAAAATTTTGATTTAAATCTATTTTTCCAATGGAGCTACGGAAATGATATTTTCAATGAATCAAAATTAAGAGAACATGGATACCAGCCTGCATTTAATGTAACAAAAGAATATTATAGTAATTATTGGTCCGAAACTAATCCATCCAACGTATATCCCGGACTTGGTATGATCAACATTTTACCTTCTTCTTACTTTGTTGAAGATGGTTCATTTCTCAGGTTAAAAACACTTGGTTTTGGTTATAATGTTTCTAATAAAATACTGAGGAAATCAGGGATGTCATCAGTAAGATTCAGTGTTACTGCAACCAATCTGCTTACATGGACAAAATATACAGGGCTTGATCCGGAAGTGAATTCCAGCAATCCGTTATTCAGAGGGTTAGACCGATTTGCTTACCCCCGTCCCCGAACCATTGCACTTGGTGTAAACGTTAGATTCTAAAACAACAAAAACGATTAAACATGAAAAAGATATTTTTTGTTTGTCTGCTTGCCACTCTTATTGCCGGTACCGGTTGTAAGAAATTTTTGGATGCCACTCCATATTCTTTTACATCTCCTGAAAATTTTTATAAAACACCGGCTGATGCTGAGATGGCATTAAACGGAGTTTATAATGCACTCAATGCCAGAAATGTACAGGAACAAGGAAACGTTTCCAGTTTTGGTCGTGATCTTACTTGTATTGTAAACGGTGCAACGGATGAGGTTGTAATACGAAGTAATTACAATGATGTTGGCTTGGCTCCTTTTGGAAATGCTGGTTTTTCCAGTGACAATACAGCTCTTAATAATGCATGGTTCTTTTTATATGCAGGAATAAACCGTGCTAATTTTCTTATAGAAAAATTAGAGGGCATCAACAATTTTACGGGAAACAGAAAAATTCAAATTGAAGCAGAAGCAAAATTGCTGAGAGGATTTTATCATATGTACCTGGCAATGATGCATGGAGGTATACCTGTTTACACAACATCTGTTCAAGATCCTCAAAAAGCCCGTCAACCCATACAAGAAGTGTATGCACAGGTTTTAGAAGACTATGAATTTGCATTTAATAATTTGCCGAACAGAGCAACAATCACTGGCAGAGCCAATAAATGGACAGCAGCCGGATTGCTTGCCAAAGTGTACACTTATTTAGCGAGTGCGAAAAATTCAGGTACTTCTGATTTTGGATTAGCGCTTAATAGTTTTGCGTGGGTAGATGCAAATGATTCTTATCAAAAAGCATTAACCTATACTACTCAGGTTGTGCAAAACAGTGGGTATACATTAATACCACGTTACGATTATTTATTCAGAGAAACTACAAAGAGCGATCAGTATTCAGAGAGCTTATTAAGTATTGAGGCTGCTAACACTGCCGGCATGGAGTCTATTTCTATTGTAACGCACGGTTGGTGCCCGCAGGGAAATGTAAATACCGTTGGCGGGAGCTATGGATTTTTCAGACCTACAGGAGAAATCTACAGAAAATATAATGCTGCGGCAGACGGAAGATTTAATCACAACCTTACCAGTAATTTTCCAGCTAGCCCTCAGGTTGAAGTAATTGGTGGGGTTCGGTATTATATACCGAATGCATTGCCCGCAGGTAATCCAAATGTAGGAGGATTTAGTATGGGTAAATACCGTGCAATGGATCCGGCTCTAAAGAATACAGCATTATGGGCAAGTAGTATTAATATACCACTCTTACGATATGCTGATATTTTATTGTTACATGCAGAAGCACTGTTTTTTACCGGTAATGAAACAGGAGCCAGAACTATATTCACACAAATAAGACAGAGAGCATTAAAAACAGGCTCTAATATCAACACTCTCAATACAGCTTATTTCAAAGCCGATTTTGTTCAGGAGCTACTTGATGAAAGATCTCGTGAACTCTGTTTTGAACATTGGAGAAGATTTGATTTAGCCCGTTTCAATAAGTATGATGATGCGATAGCCGGTATGGTTTCAAATTTCGGTTTCTATAATACGATTGTAACAACAATCAAACAAAACTGGAAACCTGAACGAATCTGGTTCCCCATTCCACTGGCGCAAAGAGATCTGAATCCGAACCTTGTCCAAAACCCGGGATTCTGATTTGCCTTGTTTATTTGAAATGAAAGAATGAATCAGTATTTCCTTATGTAAATGATCATTCGGGAAACAATTAATGTAAACTAAAAATATGCAAGGCAAAATAATATTATCCTGTGTGTTTGTATTCATGGTTATGCTGGCATTCCGCCAACCAGAAAATGCAAACCCCATCCGCCCCAACATATTGTTTGTTATAGCCGACGATGCATCATGGGCAAGTTTTGGAGCCTATGGTTGCGAATGGATCAAGACACCTGCTTTCGACAGGGTGGCCAAGGAGGGCATATTGTTTTCGAATGCATATACACCTAATGCAAAATGTGCTCCATCAAGAGCATGCGTATTAACCGGAAGAAACAGTTGGCAGTTAGAAGAAGCAGGGAATCATTCTGCATATTTTCCTGCTAAGTTTAAAACGTATGCAGAGGCACTTGGTGAGCAAGGTTATTTTACAGGAAGTGTGGCAAAAGGTTGGTTGCCCGGTAATGCAGGAAAAATTAATGGTAAGCCACGTGAATTAACAGGCAAAAAATATAATGAAATAAGAACAACTGCGCCAACAACTGGTATTTCTGATGTTGATTATGCAGCAAATTTCGAAGTGTTTCTGAATGAGAAACCAAAAGATCAACCTTTTTGTTTCTGGTTTGGAAGTCATGAACCACACCGCAGTTATGAATTTGGTTCCGGAAGAAATAAAGGTGGTTTACAACCGGGGAATATAAAATCGGTTCCTTCCTTTTGGCCCGATGTTGATACTGTAAGAACAGATATGCTTGACTATGGTTATGAAGTCGAGCATTTCGATCAGCATTTACAAAAGATGCTGAACCTCCTGGAAGAAAAAGGAGAGCTGGATAACACTATCATAGTAGTTACATCGGATAATGGCATGCCGTTCCCACGTATCAAAGGAAATCAATATGAATATGCAAGTCATATGCCATTAGCGATTATGTGGCCTAAAGGCATTAAACGTCCGGGTCGTGTAGTAAATGATTATGTAAGTTTTATTGATCTTGCACCTACTTTTTTAGAATTGGCAGGCATCAGCGCTGCAAAAGCAGGCATGCAGCCAATTACAGGAAAAAGTTTGACAGATATATTATTCTCTGATAAATCAGGAACAGTAAATCCAAATCGTAATTATACACTTATTGGTCAGGAACGTCATGATGTAGGCCGACCTAATGATGAAGGTTATCCTATCAGAGGAATTGTAAAAGATGGGTACATGTACCTCCGTAACTACAAGACCGATCGTTGGCCGATGGGCAATCCTGAAACGGGTTATTTAAATACCGATGGAAGTCCAACCAAAACTTTTATTTTAAATACAAGGCGCCAACACGGTAATTGGTACTTCTGGCAATTAAATTTCGGTAAACGATATGCAGAAGAGTTGTATGATATTCAAAACGATCCTTATTGCATGAGTAATCTTGCTGCCGATAAAAAACATGCTCCTTTAAAAGAAAAACTAAACAGCTTTATGGTTCAGAAGCTGCTGGAACAGAAAGATCCCCGCATGTTGGGCAATGGAGATGTATTTGATAAATATGAGTATGCAGGCGATGTAAAGAATTTTTATAACAGGTTTATGAGTGGTGAAAAGGTGAATGCCGGATGGGTGAACAAAACAGACTTTGATGCTGACTTACAAGACAAAAAGACCGAACCTAATCAGCAAAAATAGAATGAGGGTTTTAAACATGATACATAAAACAATAACGATATTTTTTGTCTTGCTGACTTTTTCATTGCACAGTAAAAGTCAAACAACGATAAAACCAAATATCATCATCATTTTTGTAGATGATATGGGTTGGGCTGATTGGGGTGTACGTAATCCGGGTTTCAATACCCCCAATTTGAATCAGCTTAAAAAAGATGGTATGGAATTTACAAGAGCCTATGTAGCCACGCCAACCTGTAGTCCAAGCAGGGCTTCTTTGTTAACGGGAAGGGAGCCGGTACGATTTACAATGCCCCGGCATGTTTCTGACAGAGGTGCAAAGAATGCTGCTAATGAATACAACTATTGGCCAACAGATCCTGTGAATATGCCATCACGCAATTGGTTGCCTTTGAATGAAATTACTTATGCTGAGAAATTAAAAGAATACGATTATTACAATCAGTTTATTGGTAAATGGCATTTGGGCGAAGAAGCTTATTATCCTGCTAAGCAAGGATTTGATGCTGAAATTGGTGTTACAGGGTTTGGACAACCAGGTAGTTATTATCCACCTTATTGGAAAAACGATAATCCTTTTCCTGATGCTACAAACGAATACTTAACAGATGTATTAACTGATAGTGCTGTTCATTTCATCAAAACCTATAACAAGAATAAGCCGTTTGAACTTTCGTTTTACCACTACGGTGTACATGGTCCCATCATTGGGAAAAAAGAATTCATTGCTCAATACAAAGCAAAGGGCTGGGAAGATAAGTATGCTGAGTACGGAGCAATGGTTACAGCAGTTGATGAGTCGTTGGGCAGATTACGTAAAGCATTAAAAGAAAAAGGTATCGCCGATAACACAATTATTCTTTTTACTTCGGATCAGGGAGGCTATTTTTCCAATTACCCTCTTCGGGGAAAAAAATTAGGTGGACATACATTGGGTGAAGGCGGAGCAAGAGTTCCTTTTGTATTGTACTGGCCCGGTAAAACCAAAGCGGGTTCAGAATGTAATGTGCCCATTCAAACATTAGATGTTTACCCAACCTTGGTAGAAATTGTTTCAGGAAAACCCTGCACCGATACACAAATTCAGGGAAAGAGCTTACTGCCATTGGTGAAAGGTGAAAAGTTTCCTGAAAGGAAATTGTATTTCTTTCGTTCTTACGAAGACCAGTATGCAGCCATAATTGATGGTGACTGGAAATTGATAAAGTATCACAAAGGAGAAACAGAATTGTATAATATCAAAAAAGACAGTGGTGAAGTGAGTAATCTCATTTATAATCATCCCAGCATCGCTAAACGATTAATGGATGATTTAAATGCGTGGGAAAAACAAGCTGTACCGGCGTATTGAAAATTTCATATTATTAGATATGTATAATAAACAAATTTCATCACTGCTCTTTTTCTTCTTCGTAGCGTGTTTTCTGACTGCTGAATCACAAACAACTGCAAAGAAGCCCAATATTATTCTCATTTATACCGATGATCTCGGTTATGGCGATGTAAGTTGTTATGGTGCAACAGCAGTGCAAACACCCAATGTTGATAGGCTTGCGTCAGGCGGTGTACGTTTTACTGATGCACACTGTACGGCAGCCACCTGTACACCCTCACGTTACAGTTTACTAACGGGTGAATATGCATTCAGAAACAAAGCTGCTATTCTTCCGGGTGATGCCCCTTTGCTTTTTAAACCTGGCACATCAACCGTTGCTACAATGCTTCAACAAAATGGTTATGCAACAGGAGTTGTTGGGAAATGGCATTTGGGTTTGGGTAATGGTACCATCAATTGGAACGGAACAATAGCACCGGGACCTGAGGCAATTGGTTTTGCTTATTCGTTTTTAATTCCTGCAACAACAGATCGTGTACCCACAGTATATGTGGAGAATGGTAAAGTGCCCAACCTTGATGTAAACGATCCCATTCGGGTAAGTTACAGCAATATGATCGGTGATGAACCCACTGGTTTATCGCATCCGCAACTGTTGAAACAAAAGGCCGATACACAACACAGCAATACCATTGTGAATGGCATCAGTCGCATTGGTTATATGACCGGCGGAAAATCGGCAAGATGGGTAGATGAAGAAATTCCGATGGTATTAAATGAAAAAGCAAAGCAATTCATCATTCAACATACGAAGGAGCCTTTCTTTTTGTTTTATCCATTCCCCAATATTCATGTACCAAGAGTGCCCAATCAAAAATTTGTTGGCAGTACAAAGATGGGGCCACGTGGTGATGTGATTGTGGAAATGGATTGGATGGTTGGTGAAGTAATGAAACTGCTCGATTCGTTACGGCTTACAGAAAACACGTTGGTGATTTTTACCAGTGATAATGGTCCGGTATTAGATGATGGGTATACAGATTTTGCAGAGCAGTTGGTCGGTAGTCATCAACCATCGGGTATCTATCGGGGAGGGAAATACAGTGCATATGAAGCAGGCACAAGAGTTCCTACGATTATGTATTGGAAAGGAAAAATACAACCTGGCGTAAGTAAAGCACTGGTATCGCAGGTTGATTTTTATAAAACAATGGCTAAGTTGGTTAATGCAAAAGTGCAAAGCAATGAAGCTGCTGATAGTGAAGATCAATTGAACACATGGCTGGGAAAAAACCAAAAAGGAAGAACATGGTTGTTTGAAGAATCTTACACATTCTCACTTCGTAAAAATAGCTGGAAGTTTATTACACCGGTTGAAGGAACAGTGCCTGCATGGTTTGCTAATAAAAAAGTTGAATCGGGTTTATCAAATGTTGTTCAGTTATACAATCTGGAACAGGATCCATCCGAACAAAAAAATGTTGCAGAACAATATCCTGCTCTTGTAAAAGAATTTCAACAGCAACTGAGAATTATCCGGCAACCACCTAATAAGAAATAGCAGATAGCATGATAGCGCAGGAATGATTGCAGATTTCATTGTATGATTCTGATTGTACAAAAGCAGAAAAATAAGAAAGAGTTTGAAATGAATAAACTGGTTACAAATAAAATAATTGGGATACTATGCTTACTGCTAATTGTAAGTATACACTCTTTGGCGCAAATTGATCCCGGAAAAGACTTCGATCTGCAGGGATTTATTGATCAGGAATTGGTAAAGGGTAAAAAAGAAATTCATATTCCAGCAGGCAGATACAGAGTAAAACCTAACGGAAACAAGCATCTGCTGCTTAAAAATTTGAAAGATGTAACCATACTGGCGAATGGTGTAGAGTTAATATGTACTGAAACTGTGCAGGCCATCAATATCATTAATTGTAAGAATCTTACAATTAAAGGATTATCGGTTGATTATGATCCTTTGCCGTTTACACAGGGAAGAATTGTTGCTATGTCGAATGATAAAACAAAACTTACCGTTGATATTATTGATGGCTATTCTACGAAGTTGCGCAACGAGAAGCTTGAAATTTACGATCCTGAAACAGGTGAATTAGTTACACGTACATATTATGCTGTTACTTATAAAGTGGATGAAGCAAACAGACGGGTCGTTTTTTCCAAAAAGCCACAGGCAAATGAAACGTATTCGTTTGAAGAGATTGGCGATATTATTGTTTTTGATTCTTACAACACACGCCAGGCTCCTCATGCTATTGTAATGGAAGATTGTGAAAAATTAACGCTCGAAAATGTTCAGGTTTTTGCCGGCCCTACATTTGCTTTCTTTGAAAAAAGATGTAATGCTTCCAGATATATTGGTTGCAAAGTAGATCGAAGGCCACTGGAAAACGAGATCGTTAAAAGAGGTGTGATGAGAATGAGGAGTAATAATGCAGATGGATTTCATTCCAAGTCGGCTCAAGTTGGTCCGTCTTACAGAAATTGTATCACAAGATATAACGGCGATGATGGTTTTGCTATTAGTGGCAATTACCATGTAATTACCGAAGCCAATGGCAACCTGCTAACCGTTGTTGGAAAGGCTGGGTTTACACCTGATATTTTTGTTGGCGATGTGGTGGAGTTGGTGTCGTATGATGGCACACGGCTTCCGGATGCCACTGTTCTTTCAATTAAAGCAGACAGGCCTTTAAATGTAACAGAAAAAAACTTTTTAGGTACGCAGAAGTTGCTTCGTGAATCAGCCAATACCAAAGATGCAGCCAATGTTTATATCATTGAAATCGATCAACGTGTAGAACTTCCAATGGGCAGTGTTATTGCTTCGGCCAATCGATTGGGGAATGGGTTTGAAGTAATCAATTGTATTGCGGGTCCTAACCGTAGCAGAGGCATTATTGTAAAAGGAAGTAATGGAACAATAGCAAATAACCGATGCATCAGTAATTGGGGAATGGGTATTAAATGTTCTCCCGAACACCAATGGCTGGAGGCCGGTAGCGGTAAAAATCTAACGATCATCAATAACATTATTGAAAACTGTGGTGATGCCGCTATTGCTGTTTATGCCATTGGTGGCAATGGGAAAACAGCATCTACCGGGGCTCATTCCAATATTACGATATCTGATAATAAAGTTTCCGGCTCACTTAGTCCTGCTTTTGTGGTTACTTCAACTGATGGCTTGATTTTTATGAATAACAAAGTTGAATCACCTACTATTAAAGCTTTAGATCCATCCCGTATACAGTTTGGACGAAAGGAAGATCCCCGCAGACATGTTTATCTGGAGAACGTGGAAAAAGTAAAGGAGAATTTCGGACTCACCAATTCCAATAAATAGTTAGCGTGTATACATTCAAAAGAAACCATTCAAAAAATAATCAACGTTTTATCACACTATAAACCAAACTGGAGTATGAAACTTTTATTCATTGTTACCGGATTGTTTTTTGCAGGAGTTGTTAATGCTCAAACAGAACTTCAAAAAAAGAAAGCTGAATTCTATGCTGCCGAGGCTATCACTTATTTTAAGCTGAATGAGTCAAAGAAAAAGGATATTGCCGAGTCTAAGCTTAATCTGATGATTGCTCAAAAAGAAATGGAACGAAAAAAGAAGGCGGGTGAATTGTCAGAAGCCGATACAGATGCCTATCGAAAAAAGAATGTATATCCAAATACACAAAAAATTCTGGACATCGTTGGCGTAAATTTTAAGGTACTAAATGAGTTCAATGAAATTGTTCATCCAAAAATGAACCAGATAAAAGAATAGGCAAATTCAACGTTTCGACTCTGTCAGGATTAAAGAAATTGTTTCTCTCGCAGCTTCGTTAAAACCAGTATCAAGTTAGTGCTGAATACTAAGAACTCCAAAACGGAGAACGGGATTTTATTGTCATAATAATAATTGTTTTCAAATCATGATTCGATCATTCACTATCAAGTTGAAGCTCATTGTTGCTTTGCTTCTGCTCATATCAGCAAACCTGTTTGCTGGTGAACCGATTATGATAAAGTCAACAGCTGCTGATATGACTCCAATAATCCGTAGTATCATTGATAAAAGCAGCGGCAGTGCTATCCATTTGATTTTTGAGAAAGGCGTATACAAGTTTTTACCTGATTATGCTACCGGAAAATATCTTGAAATAACCAATCACGGAAATGGTTACAAAAAGATCATCTTCAATTTCGACAAGTTTCGTTCGGTAATTATTGAAGGCAACAATGCAGAATTTATTTTTCATGGACAGGCCATGCCTTTTTTATTTGATGGATGCGAAAATGCAGTTGTAAAAAATCTTATTATCGACTGGGATATACCATTTAATTTTTTGGGTGAAGTTGTAGCAGTGAATGAAAAGGAAGGATGGCGTGATATAAAACCCATGAAAGAAGGATTTTCATGGAGAGTAAGAAATGGAAGACTTGAATTCCCGAATGTTGATGGCTTTCATTACACTGTGCCAGGAAGCACATTGGCTTTTGATGCCAACGGGAAAAGGCCGGTTCACGGGGCATGGGATATCGAAAGTGATCCAACACTTGTTGAGCAATTGCCGGATGGTATTTTGCGCTTTCATGAGAAGTTGAAAAGGTATCCTCCTGTAGGTTCATTATTGGACTCAAAAGGGGACAGGGAACATGATCGTTATGCACCTGCATTTGATTTTCGAAATTCATCCAATATTGAACTGAATGGTATTGTGATCCATCATGCATTGGGAATGGGCTTTTTATTTGAACGATCGCAACAGATAAAAATAATCAATAGTGGAATCTATCTCCGGCAAGGCTCAAACCGGGTTGTATCAACAACGGCCGATGCTACTCATTTCTGTAACTGTAAAGGATCTATTCTTATTGAAAACTGCAGATTTGAAAATATGCTGGATGATGGAACCAATGTTCATGGAACTTATGTTGAGGTAGATGAGGTGATTAATAAAAATACACTGCGATATAAATTAAAACATTTCGAACAAATGGGGTTTTTATTTGCAGATGCCTCTGACGAAGTTTGGTTCATTATGCAGCCTTCACCACAAAGAGGAGTTGCTGCGGTTGTTGAAAAAGTGAAAAAGATAAATGAAGAATATGCTGAAATCGTTTTTAAATCAGCATTGCCTGACGGATTAAGGAAGGGCGATATCCTTGAAAACAAAACATGGAATCCTGAATTCACTATGCGGGGTTGCACTATCAAAAATCACAGGGCACGGAATATTGTTCTTAAAACTCCATTAAGAACAGTAATTGAGAACAACTTCTTTTCATCAATGATGTCGTCGGTTTTCTTGCGAGGTGAATCTTTTTTCTGGTATGAATCAGGAGCTGTAAACGATGTGCTTATTCGTAATAATAAATTTGAATACTGTGCCTACAGTGGAGCAGAACATGCTGTACTCAACATAACCCCACGATTGGGAAAAACGTTTGACCAAGAAGCCATCTTCGATCGCAACATTCGGTTTGAGGATAATATCATTCGCACTTTTGACAACAGAATCGTTATGGCTGATCGTGTGGATGGGTTGATCATTAAAGGCAATACGATTGTTAAAACAAACGAGGCCCAACAGCTTTATCCCAATGCTCCGCTTTTTGAATTTAAGAACTGCAGCAACATAGTATTAGAGAAAAACAGCTACATAGGAAATAAGATTACTTCGATTAAAGCCGATGAGAAAAGCTCCAAAACGCTTATTAACAAACAAAACAAAGGATTCTGATACTTGCCTGTTTCTATTGTATAAGCATATATAATAGAAACGGGGATTAAAAGGAGTTTATTTCAGCGTACCCATAAAAGCAATTTTGCGAAGTTGTAAATGCAACAGCGCCTGAATTCTTTTTTTCATTTTATAACGGAAGGTTTACCAAATTATTCATCAATAAAAATCAAGCAAATGAAACATGTTATCGTTTCGATTTTATTACTTTTAGTAACCTGGTCAAAGGTAAAGGCCCATTTTGATGCGGATAATCCATCTGCTTATGGAACCATTATGGTAAGCACATACGGAGCTATTCCTGACGATGGGATTGACGATACTCAAGCTATACGAAACGCAATAAATGCTGCAATAGCAACAAATTCACCTCAAGTTGTACTATTTGAAGCAGGTAGATATGATTTAATATCCGCCGGTACTGCTAATTTTTATATCAGAATTCTTAATGGTAATAATATCACACTTAGAGGTGTTGCTATTAATAATGAGCCTGCCACTAAGTTGGTCAGATTTAATAATGGAGTTGAGAATGCGGTGTTACCCTTTTTATTTCAGATAAGGTTCTCAAAAAACATTACAGTTGAGAATTTAGTTTTCGACAATGATCCATACTATTATACAGCCGGTGTTGTAACAGAAAAAACCGGGACAACTGTAATGGTGGATATTTTACCGGGCCATCCCATGAATATTCTGAAACCTTATATCATGGGTGTTTACGATATGGCAAACAATAAAAATAAAACATTGAGAACTACCTGGGATACAAACTTACCTACTTGGGCGCCTGTTACCGGTGGTTCCGGAAGATTACTGAGTTTAGATTATGGTGCTCTTGCAAGTGAAGTGAATGTTGGTGATGGCGTGTTTTGGTTTCAAGGCAATCATGGGGGCACTCAATGTGTTACGGGTAAATCAGAAAATATAACATTCAACAACATTGTTACCAATAACTCTACCGGGTTTGTCTATCATTTTGTAGATAATAAAGATATCACTTTGAATAGAGTTAAAATTGAACCTGTTGGAAACCGAATTGCAGTATCGCCACGGGATGGGATACATTTTGCACATTGTACAGGATTAATTTCACTTGATAGTGTTGTGGTTAAAAATACGCCCGGTGATGATGGATTAAATGTACATGGCGAATATTTAAGTGTTGGTTCAATTTCATCAAGAACAGTCATGTTTGCTGAATCTGTTGTTTCCGACATGAAAGTAAACAGCCGTATCCAGTTCCTTAATGCAAATTTTCAACCTGTGTGGACGGGAACAGTTGAGAGTGCTACTCCGCAAACTGTAAACAGCAGCTCACAAGTTACTGTTGTATTAAAAGAAACACCACCAAGCTGGATTGTGCCAGGTACATTCGCCAGTCCATTAGATTGGTTACCCAAATCATTTATTGTAAAAAACTCAATTTTTGAAAACACAGGCAGATTTGGTATTACTGCAAAAACCACCAATGTTGTAATTGACTCGAGCACTTTCAGGTTCAATGCAAATGCAGGTATAGCGTTGGGGTCGTCTTACAATTCGTTTTTTAAAGAAGCGCAGCCGGCATGGAATATTGTTGTTAAAAACAGCCTTTTCGAAAACAATGTTCGGAGAATGGGCACTTTGGGCCCCGGTGGTATTTTGATCGATCAATTATTTATAGACAACGCAAACGTAAATGGTAATATGTATCTCTTTAAAAACCGATTTATAGATGAGACCCATGCTTATAATATACGGGACGCAATGAATATACACTTATGGAGTAACATTTACAATAATGTAACGACTCCAATTCTGAGAAACCTTCCGACAACATCGAACTTTACCCAAAATGTCGTTTATGATGATTATGTTACAAATGATTTATCGAAGGGTGCAATTCATTACAGTGAAACATGGCCTGTTTCAAATAACACGTCAGATAGTTTAGGCACTGTAACTTGGAACAATAAAGCCGGGTCTTATGCAGAATTTAATTTTGTTGGAAACTACATTGCATACTATGCAAGAAAAGGACAGTTCATGGGTAAAGTTGATGTTTACCTGGACGGAAGCCTGGTATTGGATGATTTTGATTTGTATTCCAGCCCGCCCCAAACGAAGTTCCTTGTGTACTCTAACAGTAATTTAGTGAACACTACGCATACTCTACGGATTGTTAATACCGGATTGCAAAACGCAAGTGCACTTGGTAGTTATGTGAATATTGACTTCTTAGTTCACAGGTTGGGAGACAAAATTGAACAGCCCACCAGTGATGTAACGTTTACAACAAGTGGTTTACCTGCTGGTGCAACTACTGTAAATGTTACGCATCAATATTATACTAATTCTACTACGCTTAGTGCACAATTAAATCTGCCAACAGATTTTACTGCACCCGTAGCTAACACTAAAGAAATCTTTTTCTCTTATCCTGCCACAATAATTGATACAGCAGGAAATGTTTATTCTTTATCGGGAGTAAGTGCAAGCGGTGGAACTGTTACAGCATCTGCCCAACAGGGATACACTTATCAATTTGCAGCAACACAGCCAAGTACTATTACAGGTGCATATGAATTAACCTGCGCTGTGCCTTCTGTTATTACACAACCTGTTGACCGTGTAAAAATCTATGGTGATACCGCACGGTTTTCGTTTGCTGCAACAGGTACGGCTATTACCTATCAATGGCAAATTAACACCGGTAGCGGTTTTGCAAACATCACTGCAACTGAAAACAATGCCGGAAATATTTATACAGGATTTAATGCTGCACAATTGGACATCGCTTCTCTTACAGTAGCGATGAGCGGTTATCAATACCAATGTTTGATCACAAATAGTTGTGGAAACCTGATCACGAATGTGGTAAGTCTTACAGTGAATCCAGCAACAGCAACCATTGCTGCTAACAACAAAACGAAAACCTACGGTGAGGATAATCCAACATTAAATGCAACAGTCATTGGCACAATTAATGGAGATGTGTTGAATTACACATTCTCAACCACTGCTGAAAAATTTTCTACTGCCGGCATTTATGACATTACTGTATCCTTAGGTTCTAATCCTAACTACGATGTTACAGTTGCTAATGGCAGTTTGCAGATAGATAAACGACCTCTTACTGTAACTGCTGTAAGTGGTGCCTCCAAAGTGTATGATGGCAATGCAGGGGCGAGTGTAACTGTTGACCCTGCAAATACAACAGCCAATGTGAAGCTATCTGATAACAGAGTGAATAACGATGCCATCACCGTGAGCTATACAAGTTCCACATTTGATTCAAAAGTTGTAAGCACCACTCATGTTATTAATGTTGCAGGTCTGGAAATAACAGGAGCTGCTGCAGATAATTATGTACTTTCAGAAACATCAGCAAGCACCAGTAATAATGCCGTTATTACTCCAAAAGATTTAACGGTGTCTGCAACAGGTGTTGACAAAGTGTTTGATGGAAATACAACAGCTGATGTTGTACTTTCTACTGATAAAGTTGCAGGTGATGAGGTAACAGCAACTTTCGCTTCGGCCAACTTTGACGACTTTAACGCCGGAACATGGCCGGTTTCTGTAACAGGCATCAGTTTAACAGGAAATGATGCGGGCAACTATACACTGTTGAATTCAACAGCATCTGCAAATGCAGCTATTCAAAAGGCCGGAACTACAACTACATTGATCACAAGTGCTGGAACAGTTCGCTATATGGATCCATTAACCATGACGGCAAAAATAAAACCTGCAAACACTGCACAGGCTTTAACAGGAACTGTTCAATTCTCCATTGGAGGAGTTCCTTATGGCTCACCTGTTTCAGTAGTACCTGTTCCAGGCGATGCAGAAGGTACAGTTCAGGCAACGATGATGCCACAGGTATCAAATCTGCCTGCTGCAAATCCTTATTCAGTTACAGCAGTATTTTCAAGCAGTAATAACAATTACAGCGGAAGCAATCAATCAAAATCATTAACGGTGTTGCAGCGAACTGCAATTCCTTATAATGATAATGTTGGTTTCTATACCGGTACTTTGTTTGCATGGACATCAAACGCAACTTCAAACAGTGCATCTGTTACATTATCAACAACGATTAGAGATAACAGTGCGCCGAGAGGTGATATGAGAGGTGCAAGAGTTACTTTCTATCTGGTAAATGGTACTACATTAACGCCTATTAACGGTGCACAAAATCTGCCCGTGGGTTTAATTGATGTTGAAGATGGTTCTATTGGGACAGCCAGCGCCATTGTACAGTTTAATACCGGCTCGAATAATGCACAAAACTTCCTGATTGCTGTAGGCATTTCAGGAGCATACACGAATAATCCGAACTTGTCTTCAGCCCAAACAATTGTTACAGTTTCTAAACCTGTTCCGGGCGGTTACATGGTAGGTGGCGGAAGAATAGAAAATAGAAGTTCTTCGGGTTACATTAAAGGCCAGTCGGGATTAAATACAGATTTCCAGGCAGATATTGCTTATACCAAATCAGGCACCAATCCAAAAGGAAAAGCAAATGTTTTAATACGCAGCTATTATAAACCTGATGGAACACTGGATACTGAATTACATACGTACATCATTGCAACAAGTGCCATTTCGTCTTTACATGTGGGCATGCCAACAGCTACTGCAACATTTAGTGCAAAAGCCAATCTATACGAGCAGATGCCTGACCTGGGTCTGGTACAAATTGAAGGTGGTTCTACGTTTGAGATGATTGTATATCAAAATGCATGCGATCAAAAAGTAGCCATCTCTCTTTACAGAAAAGCCGGCGGTATCTGGTATTCGAGCAATTGGAATGGCACTGCTACCATAAAACAAAACTTAAACGGTGGTGAAGTAGCTGTAACTGGTGGCGGAAGTTGCTCCCCTGCTGTAAACAGAACGAACAGTTTTGCCGCCGAACTTGCACAGTCAGCTTCAGTTAATTTAGTTGCTAAAGTATATCCTAATCCAAGTAATTCTTATTTCAGAATTAAAATTGAGAGCTCAGATGTAACAGAATTAATTCAAGTAAGAGTACTGCATATTACGGGTAAGGAAATAGAATTAAGAAGTAATATAAGTGCAGGGCAAATAATTGAACTGGGCCAAGGATATTCTCCCGGCATGTACATTGTAGAAGTATTGCAGGGTGAAAAGAAAAAATTAATGAAGCTGGTGAAGCAATAAAAAATGCCTCTTGTTCTAAGAAAAAAACTGAGTTCTCTTTACACAGGGAACTCAGTTTTTTTTAATAAGATCAGAAAACTGATTTCAAACATAGTTAATTACTTGATTATAAATAATTAGCAATTAATTAATGAGAACGCATTACGTTTTTATTTTAAGATATTCCGAGGCAGTTGTGCCGTTTACTTTTTTAAAGAGTTTATTAAAATGGGAATAACTGGTAATGCCCACAGCATCCATCGCTTCGTTGACCCGGTCGCACCCTTCGTCAAACATTTTTGTGGCATAATTAATTTTAATAGTATTGATGAATTCAGTTGCTGAACAACCCGTCAGTGCTTTTAATTTACGGTGTAACTGCATTCGACTGAATCCAACCTGCTTTGCAAAATCTTCCACTGAAAAATACTCATCACTGATATTTTCTTCAATTATTTTAATTGCATTTGACAGTAGTTTTTGATCGAAAGGGGTATAGTGTTTTTTGAGATCAAAATTCAGATTTAAATTTGAGATAGCGTTTCTAAAACTTTTCCGGGACTCAATAATATTATCTATTTTCTTCAATAGCGATTGTGTATTAAATGGTTTGGCTATATAATCAAACGCACCTGCATCCAATCCTTCTTTTTCCTGCTCCTGTGCTGTTTTAGCAGTGAGCACTAAGATCGGGATATGCGATGTTTCAGGATTTGCTTTAAGTATTTTACACATTTCAATCCCGTTCATTTCCGGCATCATCACATCGGTTATGATTATGTCTGGGGATTTTTCCGTAGCTTTTTTCAAGCCATCACTTCCATTCTGCGCTTCGATTACTAAATAATTGGATTTCAGGCAATTTTTTAAATAGGCTCTCAAATCATGATCATCTTCAACAATCAGAATTCTTTCATGTTCTTCACTAAATTCTTTTTTTGATGCTTCCGATTCCAACAGAAAATCCTCTGCCCCCGGTTTATCCTCATATACTTTCGAAAATTCAAAATCCTGATAATCATTTTTTGAAACAGAAATAGTAACAATAAATTCAGTGCCACCATATGAACTGTCGGCAACAGTCAGTTTTCCCTTATGTGCATTTATCAAGCTGTAACTTAAATGAAGTCCAATGCCGGATGAAGATCTTTGATTTCCATGGAAATAACGTTCGAAAATTTTTCCCTTCTGTTCATCGGGTATTCCTTTGCCGCTGTCACGGACGATTATATTGGCGATTTGTTTTTCATTATTCCAAATCGGCTTCACTTCAATTTCAACAATGCCGTTCGCCGGAGTATATTTAAATGCGTTTGACAGCAGGTTATAAACTACTTTTTCAATCAGATCTCTGTCGAAGAAACATTCAAATGTCTCTGGTGCAATAACATTAAAATTTATTTCTTCGTCTTTTGCCTGCCACTGAAATGCTTTTGTTATTTGAGTTGTAAACTCTGAAAGATCACTATTGGATATTTTAAGAATATTTTTATTTGCATTCAGTTTGCTGAAATCCAACAACTGGCTGACCAGAAACATCATTCTTTTTGTATTTCTTGAGATGATTGTAAAACAAAAGTTTCGATGTTCATCTGTTATGTTATTATTAGTTAAATCATTTAACGGGCCAACAATTAACGAAAGCGGGGTTTTAAATTCATGTGCAACATCAGTGAAAAACATCAGTTTGAGTTCATTTATTTCCTTCTCTTTATCGTACTGCATATTTTTCAGATCTATTTCATGTTTCAGTTTTTGTCGGTTGCTGCGTAGTACGATAAAGCCAAAAATTATACCTGCTCCAATTACAAAATAAGCTAAATAGGCCCACCATGAAAACCAGGGTGCCGGTAAAATAGTAATGAGAATTTTCTTTGGCGAATCGCTCCAAACTCCATCACTGTTAGCAGCATCAGCCCAGAACGTATATGTTCCGGGGTTAAGATTGGAATAATTTGCAAAACGATGAGCCCCGGTTTTATATATCCAGCCGGAATCGTATCCATCCAATTTATAGCGGAAATGGTTTTCATTGGTATTATCGTAGTTTGTTCCTGTAAATTCAAATAGAAAGTTATTCTGTTTATAATTCAACGAGAGCTCGTTGGTTAGGTTGATTGATTTTTCCAACACCTGTTTCCCAAAGTAACTTTTCGTTGGCGAAATACTAATGTTGTGGATTTTAAAATCAGAAATCGCTATAGCCGGTTTAAATGAATTAACAGCTATTTGCTGTGGATTAAAAAAGTCGATTCCGTGTATACTTCCAAAATAGAGTGTGCCATCTTTTCCTTTTCCAACAGCTTCGGTAAATGTGCTTGATTGCAATCCATCGTTATATGAATATCGTCGCACAATATTCTTGGCAATATTGAAACGAATAAGCCCTTTTGAATTGGTTAACCATAAATTTCCATCGTCATCGCCCACGATACCCATAATTTTTTTATCAACGATTTCTTCAATATTTAACTGAGATATTTGGTTTGAATTTTTTGGTTTTCGAAGTAGCCCTGCGTCAGTACCAATCCATAGGGTGCCATCTTTATCTTTATAAAAACACCAGATATTGTTATCTGCGATGTGGTAGTTCGTTTTCATGGATTGGCTGTACTGTTCAAGCGAAAGAAAATTTCCGTCTCTTGTAAGGTTTAATTTGTATAGTCCATTACTTAAAGTGCCAATCCATATACAGTTCTCGTCCTTATCGTAAAGCAGACTGAAAATTCGTTTCCCTCTCAGTATTTCAGCTTGCGGAAACAGGTTGTGTATCCAATCGGTTGTATTTCCTTTTGTTACAATGAGCCCGGAAAATGTGCCAAAATACCTTCCATTGGTATTATCCCCACATATGGATAATACTTGTGTTGGAAGAAGATTGTCCGGCTTGGGTACGATGTTAATGGGTGTAAAATTTATGCTGCTATTCGAATTGGTGTAGACGCCTTTATTTGTTCCCACATAAATGATCCCATCAATTTTATTTATACACAGAGGAAAAGTGTACTCTTCTTTAATTAATTCCTCTGTTTTTTTGGTTGAGAATGAATAGCGGAACAGGCCTCTGTTTTGAATTCCATAATAGAGATTCTCATCGTCAATGAATAAGGTACGGATATGCGGTCTCCGACTTACATTCGGCAACCCTTCAAACGAGATATGTTGAAAGCCTTTCTGTGAGAGATTCGTATAGCAAAGTCCCTGACGGTTACCAATCCACAAAATATTGTCTTTGTCGCAATAGAGACTTAAAATCGAGTTGCTAAGCAATCCCCGATTGTCCGATGCATTGTGTTTAATATTTTGAATTACGGAATGGTCCGTTGGATGAAGGCTGAACAGGCCAAAGTTGTCCGTTCCGATCCATATTGTGCCATCTTTTGCTTCGCACAAGGACAAAACAATTGTTTTAGGAAATGATTTGACCTCCTCAATTGTATATGATTGCTGATTTTTTTTCAGGATCGTAAGTTTACCATTCAGTATACTCCATATCTGGCCTTTTTGATCAGTAATAATTTTGGAACTGTAAACATTCTCGGTTCCAGGAATTTGCTCACAGGTATTATTTTTTAAGGTCCAAATTCCTTGATTTGTTGAGAAGAAAACATCGTCCCCATTTAGAATTGTAATATCAGTTATTCTTAATCCGGTAACGGGGAGTTGCAGAATATCTACAGATGCGCCATCGGCATTTGACGTTTTAAGGATACCACCTGTTGTGGCAATAAATAT